>NZ_CP084032.1:0-614002 GCF_020181655.1 Pectobacterium colocasium | reverse complement strand
CAATCCAGAACTGACAATACCGTTGCGAATTTCAAACAGTTCCTCAATCTTCATCATCCACTCCATCTTCCTGAGTCACCGCATGCGCTTCCAGCATCAGATTATATAAAACATATTTTTTAACTTCTTTCTCAAACAGTTCTTTTGTTAACACCGAGTAATCTGTCTCAATATATGCTTCAGCGCACCATTCATCCGAATAAGTGACAGACTGCATCACACTTTCGCCGGGGTGTATTTCACGATTACGATACATCGCAACCCAGCGGTCACGAATTTCAGACCAGCGATGATTAATATCTATGCGCCCTTTATGTTTGGTTTTGACAAAACCATCGTCTCGCCAATAGCCAAACCATGTTTTCCGGTTTGAAGATTCATGAGGCTGACCTGCAATCCATACCATAATACAAGTAACAACACCCACTGAATTAAACAACTCTGGCGGCATCGACATCACAGCATCAAGTGTATGATGTTTAAGTAACTCCTCCCTCACCGGATTAAGAGAAATCGCACAGGACATCGGAACAATAGCAATACCGATAGAACCAGGTTGAAGGCAATTCAGCATCTGCTTCACAAAATACAGTTCATGCAGTTCCGCATCACTTTTTGATTGTGCATAAGGAGGGTTTAGCATTCCGACATTAGGCTTCATGTATTTTACAGAGCGAATAATGACATCATCAAAACAACTGGCTTGATGCAGGTTGGCTTTGCCATCACCACGGAGGATCATATTGGAAGCAGCCAGCGCAAACATTTTTGGGCTATTTTCTATTCCTATCAGCCTATTACGACGAATATCCTGGCGTTGAGCTTCTGTCACCGCCTTTTTCAGCATGTGTTGCATGGCAGAAATTAAAAAACCGCCCGTGCCAGCGCATATATCTAGAACCCGTGACTCGGGCCCGACATTCGCGAGCAAAGAGAATAACTCTGCGATGTGTCCAGGTGTGAGTACAATACCCAGCGCTTTTTTATCACCGGCAGTGTACTTTAAGAACTCGCCATAAAACTGACCAACAACATCGAAATCATGATAGATGTTGATATACGGCCATACATTTTCACAAATCCGCCGAATAATCTCTTTAAATACTCCACCTGGATACTCTTTTACCGTTCTACTATCAGGGCGTCCCAGATTGGGGTGCACTGCTATAGAGGTGTACGGCTGCAACATCGTGTCTTTTTTCGCCTGGGGTATCTCTGCTTTATCCAGTTCTTTTTTAATCGCCCCCAGCCAAGCATCTTGCAGTTCCCCTGCAGGTAGACTGTCAAATGTCTTCATGAATGTGGCATTCATTAGTGCGATTAACGTTCCACTAACCAACAAAGGCTTATCTTCTTCAGAAACTTTAGCTTTAGTCCAGATGAGTTCATGAAGTTCCCGAGAGAAGGCGAGCAGATCAGTATGGCGTTTTTTTGCAACATCGGGGTCAAAAGAAGCCAGTCGGTAATAATCATCAAACGGAAGCAGCTCCATCACTGGAGCACCTGATTCATTGGTAAGAATTTTCGTTTCTGATGTTCCGGCGGGAACCAAGAAACTGGAAATTTTCATTGAACTACGTGTTTCACCACTGACTGCAACAGCAACAACGGTATAGTCCTTTGCCAGATGTTTGGCATAGTGCAAAACACCATCGACAGCAAATTCAACAGGCTTATTCCTACCCTGACTTTCGTGCTTTTTCACATCGTGTTTACACTCAAAAACGATAAGAAACGCCGTATCTTGCAGGTTAGAAATAATAAATTCAGGGTAGCCTGTATTTCCTTTTGCATTTTTGCTTGCTTTAGATAACAACGTTTTAACTCTGGATATTTCAGATTTTTGCTCTTCAATGCTGATCCCGTTGTCTGCTTTATAGTAACCAAGCTCCCTTAACGTATCTCGAACCAATCCTTCAGTTACTCGCTCATTTGCCATACTGATAATCCGGTGTGTTTTAGTGATTGTTGTACGTTATATATGGATGTTACGGATCATTGATTCGATTGCAAAACTTAATTTATCACTTCAGAAAGAAGGTGCCTGCTGATTCTGCCTGATGCCGCACCGGATTATCAGTGTGATATGTAAAACACGTCGTCTGGATAGACAGTCTGGTTAGTCGAGATTCCCGACATAAAAAATGACGATATTTAGCTCAACATCGTCATCTAAAAGTTATCTACATCGCTACAGTGGGCTGATAAGAACCCTATCAACTGAATTGACTGAGATAGCGCCGGGTGGCGGAAGTCTCTTACCATTTTTCGCTGCTATAGCCTGAAATCGAAGTAATTCCACAGAGGCAATTTTCAGGGCATCATCATGCGTTGAAGCCGTCACTGACAGGTTATCAAGATCGGAGAATTTCAGCGTAACCGTTGTATCATCGACATCAATATCCGCTGGGTAAGGAACAAAGATGGATGCTAGTTTTTTAGCCTGTTTCTTATGTGCATCCAGTTTGCTCACGAGGTGTGTTGCACGAAGGTGGGTATAGCGTTTCAACATATTCATTGATTTATGACCTGATATAGTCGCCACTTCCATAACATTTAACGTTCCCAGTTCAAAGAATCGGCTGATTGCCTCATGTCTGAGATCGTGAAAATGTAGATCGTCGATAGCCAGAGCCTTCAAAGCCACACGCCATGCGCTTTTAAAGCCACTCGACGTGTAGCTAAAGATATAGCCATTCTCATGATGTGGCCGTTCACCTAGACCACACAGAATTTGCCGTGCTTTTGATGATAATGGAACGTCTCGCGATGTCCCATTTTTCGTCAAAGGCAAATGGGCAACGCCGAGGCGAAGATCGGTATATTCCCATCTCAACGACAAAATTTCACCTTGCCGCATTCCCGTTTCCAATGCGATCTGAAAAATAGCCAATAATTCAGGATTTTTATCTTTGAAGTATCTGGTTAGCTGTCGTTCTTCCTGAGTGGTTAACCTTCGGGTACGGCCTGACGATACGGTAGGCTTGCGAACATTTTCAACAGGGTTTATAGAGCATGTGCCCCACTCAACTTTTGCCAGATTATAAAGCGCCGATAACAATGCTAATTCCAGTCGTACCGTATTCGCACTTATCGGCTTTTGCGTTCTGGCGTTAAATTCCGATAATCTATTATCTCTATATTCTGCAATGTCTATGGATGAAATTTCATCCATATTTCTATTAGCCAAACGCGAACGCTTGATAACATTGATTCGATAGAACTCCTGCAATTGTCCTCGTTTATATCGCGAAACCGTGGAAAAATACTTATCCAACGCTTTACTTAACAGTATCTTTTTTATACGTTTTTTCACTACTATTGTCTTCCCTATTGGTCAAAGGGAAAGACAATACAACAAATTAGAGAGCGCATTTAGGTCTCTGCTCGCATGAACCTTACAATGCGGCGTGGGGTGGCTCAGGGGCTGAGCTCATTTTTTCTGTTCCCACGGTGCAAGTGTTTGCATGGTGTTGCAAAGTGAGGCATTTGGTGCAGGAGGCTGATCCAATCGTGTAAGAAACTCTTGGTAAGCATCGGGATCTGTCATGATGATGCGCTGATCGATCAACGCTTCCTCAGTAACGGCTTTTTCATCGGGCTCGGTACGTAAATTTAATGCCACACGTTTATCAGAAACGTCTTTTTCTGCCGGCATAATGTCATCCACCAACCTTCTCTTCGGTAGAGTAATTATACAGCTCAAGTTGGGCTTATCTCATTATGATTTACAGGTGATATAGGGAATCGAACCGACGGAACGAACCGGACGTTTTTCGCATATATGGAACCCATCATTCTGATCTATCTATGAAAACACGGGTCAACATACGGGTCTTGACAACAGCCACGATTAAAATTTATGCTACATTTCAACTTAATAGAAAGCTGAATGTTCCCGAGTCCGGGCACCACTAATTTAAAGAACCCGCCCAAAAGGCGGGTTTTTGCTTTTGGGCAGGCTTTGAGTTGCGTTCGGTTATTCGCTATAGCGTGACGGCCAGACATGTTCAGGTGATGAGCCTAATGCTTCCGCAATCAGCCGTTCACCTTTAGGCCAGTGCCTTTTCAGCGCATTGGACAACGTGGAAGAAGCCAGCCCGGCGTTACGTGAAACCGCCGACAGTGATGTCCCCCGCTTTTTCAGTGCCGCAATAATATCGGCGGGATGCCAGTCTTGCTCATTCATTCGACCACCTCATCAATCAACGTCACGCCGTCTGCGGTACGAACCCAACGCGGTGCTTTCAGCCCAGCGGTAAAAGAGCGCACCAGTTCCCCCAGCAACACCGTTAACGGGTGTGAAATCCCCTGCGGCAGCACGTAACCCACCATCAGTTGAGCCAGCGCAAAGCTGTAGTCACAGAGCAGTTCGGAATCGTGTTCAGCACAAGGAGAATCCGCAGGCCGCGTATTCACCGTGAGGCGTTCGGTCAGATGTAGCGGAATCGGCTCATTCAGTGTGGGCCTCAGCAGTGCAAGACAAGCCGCCAGCCTGTCACACAGCGCCAGCTTTAACGCTGGGTCGTGGGTTTCCGTCAAGGTTTCGGCGAGGCGTTCGCAGTGGTCGGCCAGCGTGATGAAATCCGTTTTGGCGCTAAAAGAAACGGTAAGTAATGGGTGAGTGTGGGTAGTTCTCGTAGCCATAAGGCAGCCTCCGATGAGTAGGGATATCACCACCACCGAAGAGACCAATCTTGCGGGTGGTGGACTGAACGGAGTTGGTCTTACCGGCCTCATCGGACACCGGCGCACCTTTCGGTGCCCCCGCCCAGCCCACCATTGAGATGTAGCCGTGCGTACGACATAAAAAAAAGACGCTGGCGCGTCCTATGTCGCCGATGAAGTATTTCAGGAGACCAATCCCGGCACCTGATTTTGCAGGTGCGGGTAAACGATAGCGCCATCGGCAATGCGTCGCAAGGGGTTTAAACCGATCGAATACATTTGCCCTTACTTGCCCGTTCCCACCTGATGTTTATATTTTTCACAAAATGTCGATTTAAAATCGACATATCATAAAATAATTAAACTCAATCTTGTTATGCAGAACGGATGAACCTAAGATGGTTTAATAATTTTCAAAATTGTCTAGTCAGAGGCGACATTTGACAAATTATCTAAACTGGATGATGCAAAACACGCTGCCCGGTCAGGTGTTGCTCCAATCATGGCTTACCCGCAACGGCATAGATCGTAAGCTCTCTTACGTCTATGTCCAAAACGGTTGGCTCAGGCGGATCGCGCACGGCGTTTACTGCCGGACGGGCCGAGAACCGGATTGGGTAGATGCGGTTTATTGCCTGCAAACCCAATGGGAAAAACCTGTACGGGTGGCAGGGCTGACCAGCCTTGCGCTACAGGGCTATTCCCACTATACCGAACTGGGTAAACCTCAAATCTGGCTCACGCTCCCGGCGTACATTACGCTACCGGGGTGGTTCGCCGCCTTTGAAAAATCCGCCACCTTTGTCGTTATCTACACATCAGGCCTGTCGGTTGATGTGATGCCATTCACTACAGAACTAAAAATCGGCGATCGGCGGCTGACTGGCAGTGTTCCAGAACTTGCCGCGTATGAAATCGCCAGCGGCGTTCCCACACAAATATCATTTGAGCATGCCGATGCATTGTTTCAGGGTCTACACCTTCTCAGCCCGCGAAAATTACAGGCACTGCTCTGCGCCAGTCATTCAGTAAAAACCAACCGGGTGATGCTCTACCTTGCCCAGCGTAACGGACATCCTTATTTTCAGTATCTTGATAAAAGTGGTATAGAAATAGGCGCTGGAAAGCGGCAAATTGTCCCCGGCGGCTGGCTGGAACCGGATTACCAAATCACCGTTCCCAGGGAATTTAAATCGAAAGGAATCGAAGATAGATCAGCGTGATATTTATGCCCGACAGGTCAAGCTGTTAATGACCTCCCTGCCGTATGTGGCGAAAGAACCCTGCTTCGCGCTGAAAGGCGGCACAGCAATTAATTTATTTGTGCAGGATTTTCCTCGTCTATCGGTAGATATCGATCTGGTTTATCAAACCTTCATAGATCGTGATACCGATCTAATCGCTATTGACGATGCATTGATGCGTATTACGGAATCGCTGAACGGCAGGCCGGGGATCACAGCGATCCGGCAGGAGAATAAAGCCGATGAAAAACGCATCATCGTTAACACCGTTGATGCGCAGATAAAGATTGAAGTCAGCCCGGTTTGGCGTGGATTGCTGTTACCTCCAGCAGAAATGCCGATATGCGAGCAGGTGGAAATGGAATTCGGCTTTACCATCATGAATGTCGTTTCACTGGCAGATCTTTACGGCGGTAAAATCTGCGCCGCGCTCGATCGCCAGCATCCACGCGATCTGTTTGATGTGCTAAATATGCTGGAGAAACCGGGCCTCACACGTGAGCTCTTTGATGGCTTTCTTTGTTATCTGGCTGGTCATCCCCGTCCCATCGCCGAACTACTGGCACCAAACTGGGACATTGCACGGATCGCTACACTGTACCAACAGGAATTTTCGGGTATGGCGCAGCATGAAACGTCGCTGGAATCGCTTTTGTCGGTAACGACTTTACTGCCGCAAGCATTGAAATCTCATTTTACCGCTCAGGATAAACAGTTTTTACTGGGCTATAAGCAAAACACTCCTGACTGGTCGCTATATCGCTATCCTGATATTCAACATCTTCCCGCTATTCGCTGGAAACAGCGTAATTTATCAGCCTTACATGCTAAAAATCCGGCCAAATTTAGCGCAGCGGTAGGCAAGCTTGAGAAGGTTCTGGAACAGTGCTTTTAGTTAGGGCTCAGAGGAACTGGATTTAGCCGTGATGTTTAATCATCTCAACTGACGTCTGGACGACATCTCAAAAAACAATAAAAAATGTCAGTAAAATCAATGTGTTTATCACAATCACTTCAATGAATCATCTCGAAACACCTGTTCCAAAATGTGGATTTTTAGCCCTGTTATGTGTGGAACTACTCCACACATAACGACACTACTGACCGCTAAAACACCGTATTCTTGTGAAAAAATAAAAAACCAGCCTGGCACCGAGCCTACCTTTAACTCTATTCACCCAGAAAATCACCTCGCCCTCGTCTTAAATCTCAGCTTCTAAAAACGCGATAAATGCTCTTACCTTTGAATTCAGTGCCGAACGTTCGTTGACACAGGCATAAATATTCATCGGTAAAGACTCTATGCGGTTATTATTGCTGTGGTCTGAGCAGAACAAAGGCGTGAGTTTGCCACTGTCTATCAACGGCTGGGCAACAAAGCTTGCCAGACGGGTAACGCCGCCTCCGTTTGCGGCTATTTTTGCAATGATATCAATATCATCACTGATGAATTTAGGGTTGAGCTTCACGTTAACAGGTTGCCCGTTGACCATAAACGTCCAGGGAAGAAAACGCCCATCAGTGGGATAGCGGAAAACCAGACAGGCGTGCTGGCTAAGTTCTTCGGGAGTCTGAGGGGTGCCCGCGCGATCCAGATAAGCCTGGGCTGCGCAGAATACAAAGGGCAGCGATGCGATTTTTCTGGCAATCAGTTGATCGTTCAGCTGTGCCTCGATGCGGATGCTGACGTCAACGCCTTCCAACCGATGATTGACGTTGCGATCGGTACTAATCAGTTCGATATCAATATCGGGGAAAGACGCTTTGAAAGCCGGCATCAGTGGAGCGATAACGTACCGACCAAACGCGGCAGTCGTCGCGATGCAAAGCGGACCTTGCAGTTTGGTTTCACTCGCAGCAGCCTGTGAGGCGAGTTCGATATCATGTGGGATATGACGGACTTTCTCGAAATAACGTTTACCGTTTTCGGTTAATGTCATGCTACGGGTGGTGCGCGATATCAGGCGCACGCCCAAATGTGTCTCAAGCCGGGAAAGGCTCTGGCTTACCGCCGCCGGACTCATACCTTTAGCACGTGCCGCCGCGGCGATACTGCCGTTCTCCACCACGCGGATAAAATTGCTAATCAGCCCTAACACATCCATATTACCCTCAATGCCTGATTCGTTACTTTTATTTAATAATGATTAAAGCATAGCTGCTCTACTACCGTCTTGGTTAGCTTGATAGGTTAGCAACCGTTTCACTCACCGTTGTTAACCAGGATAACTTGATGACTAATGCTGTTGCTAAAAATACCCCGCGATTCCGCTTCCCTAAGCGCGCTTTACCTTACGTATTTGCTCTTTATATGGCGACCATCATGGCATTTCTGATGTGTCTGGTCATCATTCTGGCCGAATTTGGCATGGGGCCACATTACATGGAGAATGTGATGAATGCCTATCAGGTTGCCATGCCCGCCGCTTTTGTTTGCATACTGATTGTCCGCCCTATTGTTACCCGGTTGGTAGGATTGACTGTTCACGGTCACTGAGTCATTCAAGACGCCATTTCGTTCTCTCACATTAAGGCTGACGAGTCCGCCTTTCGCTCCTCACCGGCTATCAAGCTGAGTCATGCTATAACACAGAACACTGCCATCATTATTGATGGCACACCTATGTTACCTGTTCACTTTAAAACCGCTTGCCGACGATCCCGCATCCCTACAACCCCAACGCCAGCCCGTCATACGCGGCATGAACGTTTTCAGGCAGCCGCGTTTGCGTTTGGAGCCAGCGATCCAGTTCGTGGCCGATGTGGGTCAGGTACAGGTGTTTGGGGGTTATCTGGGTAAAAATCTCCAGCGCGCGGGTGATGTCATTGTGGTTGCGCGGTGGCGTCGTTTGGGGAGGGTGGCTGCAATCGACAACCGCATAGTCCAGCGTGTGGGATGCAAGAAATTCGGCGGTATCGGACGGCAGCCCGATGGTGTCAGTCAGGTAAGCCAGCGTATGCGTCGACGTCTGGATGAGGTAACCGTAGGTGAGTTTGGAATGGATTAGGGGAACTGGCGTGATCCTGATGCCATCCAGTTCGAAAGGCTGGAAAGGTGTCAGAGGCGGTTGGAAATGCAGAATCCCTGGGTGCTTAAAGAGATCGTCGCAGCCCGCTTCATCCGGGGGGCCAAAAACCGGGATGGGCTCGCCGTAGCCCCAGCGCAGGGGAAATAATCCCTGAACGTGGTCCATGTGATAGTGGGTCAGCAGAATATGCCGAGTCGGATAGGGAAGCAGATACGACGACAGCTCGGGCAATCCGGCATCAATCAGGATGATCCGGTCTTGTGTCGTGATGGCCGCGCAACAGGCACGGCGCCGTTTTTTTTCATCGTGCAGCGCCTGTTGGCAAACCATACATGTACAGCCAAAGGCGGGAACCTGCTGCGCACCGCCAGTTCCCAGAAAGTGGAAAACGATCCCGTCACTACTTGCTGCCATATTTGCTGCCATCGGTTTTCCTCTGCTCTCCAGTGCGCTTGCCACTCGGCCTATTGTTCGCTGTGCATCGCACAGCCGCTGTCGAACGACAGCATCGACTGAAAGACAGATAACGTGCGTTGCAGATCGCCGTCGTTATTCAATAACACACAGTCGCTTTGTAAGCGGCTCTGTTCTTCTTCCGCCCGCTGCAATCGCGTGGCGATTTGCTGTTCGCTTTCCCGTCCTCTGGCGCATAACCGCTCTCGCAATGTCGATGTAGAAACAGTCAGGCATATCGGAAACAGCGTGTTGCCGTAGCGCTCACGCGCCTGACTCAGGTAAGCCCGTGAGCCATTCACGATGACGTCATTCCCTCGCTGTAGCCAGTCATCAATCTCGATCCCGATGCCATAGTGGCACTGGTGCGCCTGCCAATTGAGCGCAAACAGTCCAAGCCTCAGACGGTTCTCAAACTCCTCCTGGGTGAGCGCAATGTGGTTCTCGCCTTGTATTTCAACGGGGCGAGTAATGTACCGGTGCGCCACCAGCAGGTGTGGCAACGCCAACTGACGAATCGCCCGCAGCAGGCTGTCTTTGCCTGATCCTGAAGGGCCAATGAGGTAGATGAGTTTCGTCATGATCAGAATACCCGGACGCCCTGACGCCACACGCGCAGCAGCTTCATTTGCGGCGCGTGCCGTTTGACGAGCAGCAGGTCGGCTCGCCGCCCTTCTTCAATGCAGCCGCGATCGTCAAAGTTCAGCGCCTGAGCGGGATTGCTGCTCACCAGCGCGATAGCACGTGGCAGGTCATAATCATTGCGTTCATCCTCTGCGATCATGAACGCCGCCTCCAGCAGGCTGGCCGGATAATAGTCCGAAGACAAGATGTGAAGCACGCCAAGCGTCGCCAGATGATGTGCCGATACATTGCCGGAGTGCGAGCCGCCGCAAATGACATTCGGCGCGCCCATCAGTACGTTCATGCCAGCGCCATCGGCCTGCCGTGCCGCAATCTCGGTGGTAGGGAATTCGGCAATCGTGACCCGGTGCTGGTGGGCTTCGCTGATATGTTCCGGCGTCGCATCGTCATGGCTGGCCAGCGTGATGCCTTTGTCGTGACAAAGCCGGACGATGGCCTCGCGATTAGGCTGCGACCAGCGGCGTGAACCCGCCAGTTGCTCTTCCTCAAACGCGGCCATCTGTTCGTCATTCAGGTGATATTTTCCTTTGTAATACTGATGGTATTTTTGCTGGGAAGAAAATTGCCGCTGCCCCGGCGAGTGATCCATTAATGACGCGAGCGCGACCAGCGGGATATCCACCAGTTGTTCAAACAGAGGGAACGTATCCTGATGCGGCAGCTCGCAGCGCAGATGCAAATGGTGATCCGCCCGGTTGGTGCCATGCTGCTGGCTGTGCAATACCGCATCCGTCATACGCCGCAGGTTCTCAAGCCGATGCCCGCCATCGCGCACGTCTCCTACCGCAACGGCATCCAAAACGGTGGTGATGCCACTGGAGATAATCAACGCGTCATGATTGCGCATCGCCGCTTCAGAAGGCCAGTTAACGCCGGGGCGCGGCGTGAAACACTTATCAAGATTATCCGTATGTAGCTCGACAAGCCCCGGCAGGAGCCAGGCCTGTTCGCCATCCAACGCACCGGGATGACGGCTGGGTCTGTCGCTGATGTGGTGAATCACGCCGTTGCGCACTTCCAATGAGCCATGAATAATTTCCCGTGAGAGCACCATGTTGACGTTATTAATGATCATTTGCGGTCTCCTGAGTGTTGGAAGCCAGCGGCTGCGTGTTCACGGACATTGCATTCACTGACATGGCGTTCACTGACAGGGTATAGAAGCGATCGGCGACCTCCTGACGCACTTCATCATCGTGAAAGATGCCAACAATGGCACATCCCTTTCCTTTCGCAGTGTGGATGAGTTGAGTGACAGCCAGTCGGTTTTTGGCATCCAGCGACGCTGTCGGTTCATCTAACAATAGAATCGGGTAATCGCCAATAAACCCGCGGGCAATATTGATGCGCTGCTGTTCACCGCCGGAAAAGGTAGCGGGCGCAAGCGACCAGAGCCGCTCGGGGACGTTCAGATGCGTCAGCAGTTCACCGGCGCGAATCTCGCTTTCCTGACGGGACATCCCGCGTTCCAGTAACGGCTGGATGACCACGTTCAGCGTGCTAATACGCGGGATGACACGCAGAAACTGGCTTACCCAGCCCACGGTTTCACGACGGATCTCCAGTACATGACGGGCATCGGCGTTAACGATATCGACCCAGCGCTCACGATGGCGTACCCAGATATGGCCGCCGTCAGGCTGATAATTGCCGTACAGGGAGCGCAGCAGCGTGGATTTCCCACTGCCTGAATGCCCGTGCAGCGCCACGCATTCACCGCTTTTCACGGACAGACTGACATCGTGGAAAACCGGCAACCGTGTACCCTGCTGGTTATATAACACGAACGTTTTATCAACGTTCTCGATGCGTAATTGCGTATCCATCAAGCGTCCTTTTGTCTGGATTTACAGAATGGAAGAAACAAGCAATTGGGTGTAGGGATGGCTTGGATCGTCAAGCACCCTGTCCGTCAGTCCCTGCTCGACGACTCGCCCACGCTGCATCACCAGCAAACGGTGTGACAGCAGACGGGCAACCCCGAGATCGTGGGTCACGATGACGACGGAAAGCTGCATCTCCACAACCAGCGTCCTGAGCAGATCGAGCAGGCGTGCCTGTACCGATACATCTAATCCGCCGGTGGGTTCATCCATAAAGATCAGCCTCGGTGCCGTCACCAGATTGCGGGCGATCTGAAGGCGTTGCTGCATCCCACCGGAAAACGTGGTCGGTAGATCGTCAAGACGGTTTTCGGGTAGCTCAACGTTTTCCATCCACTGTGCCGCTTTATTGCGGATATCGCCGTAGTGCCGATTACCAATCGCCATAAGCCGCTCACCGATGTTACCGCCCGCAGACACCGTGGGGCGCAATCCCGCCAGCGGATGCTGCCAGACGATCCCCCACTCGGTGCGAACCAGCGCGCGCCGCTGCCGTTCGCTGATGTCATAGATCGAGAGCGACTGCTGCTCGGCATTACGGTAGATCACCTCACCATCCTGCGGGACCAGCCGTGCGGAGATCGCATTTAGCAGCGTCGTCTTTCCTGACCCCGACTCGCCGACAATCCCGAGAACTTCTCCCGGCCACAGCTGAAATGACACATCGCGGAAGCCTTTCTCCGGCGCATACAGGTGCGTGAGGTGCCGCACATCCAGCAAAGGGGTATCGGATGCATGATGTTCTATCGTCATGACGTTTCTCCTCCTTGGTTCTGGCGCTGCTGGCAATAATCGGTGTCGGAGCAGACGAACATGCGGGTGCCGTCATCATCCATCACCACTTCATCAAGGAAGCTGTCGCGTGCGCCACACAGTTCACACGGCTTGTCCCACTGTTGTATTGTGAAGGGGTGATCGTCGAAATCGAGGCTTTCCACCACGGTATAGGGCGGAACGGCATAGACCCGCTTCTCGCGTCCCGCGCCAAACAGTTGCAGGGCGGGCATCCTATCCATCTTCGGGTTGTCGAATTTCGGGATGGGCGATGGATCCATGACATAACGGTGGTTGACCTTCACCGGATAAGCGTAGGTCGTGGCGATGTGTCCAAAGCGTGCAATGTCTTCATAGAGCTTCACCTGCATCACGCCGTATTCTTCCAACGCATGCATCTTGCACGTCTCAGTTTCGCGCGGTTCAATAAAGCGTAGCGGTTCAGGGATCGGCACCTGAAACACCAGGATCTGATCTTCTTTAAGCGGCGTTTCAGGAATGCGGTGTCGTGTTTGAATCAGCGTCGCTTCGCTGGTTTTCTCCGTGGTTGGTACATTGGCCACTTTGCGGAAAAAACGACGAATCGACACCGCATTGGTGGTGTCATCCGAGCCCTGATCGATCACCTTGAGCGTATCGTCCGGCCCGATGATACTGGCGGTGATTTGAATACCGCCAGTGCCCCAGCCGTAGGGCATGGGCATTTCCCGGCTGCCGAACGGCACCTGATGCCCAGGAATGGCGATCGCTTTCAGGATCGCGCGTCGTATCATTCCCTTCGTGCTTTCATCCAGATAGGCATAGTTGTATTCCGTTTCCGAACCGTTGTATTCCGTGTCTGAATCGTTGTATGCCGTTTCCGGCTTGCTGCCTTTCTGGCGGGAGATCGTTGTCTGACCCATCACGCGTTACTCCTTGGCACAGAAGCGAGGTATTCCTCACGTAGTCGTTTTAATAGCTCCAGCTCTGACTGAAAATCGACGTAATGCGGCAGCTTCAGATGCGAGACAAACCCCGCCGCCTCCACATTGTCGGCATGAGAAAGGACAAATTCCTCATCCTGAGCCGGACCGCGAATTTCCTCTTGATAATCGTCGGACTGAAGCGCGCGATCGGCTAATGCCACGGTGATGGCCTTACGTTCCGCACGGCCGAATGCCAGTCCGTAGCCACGGGTAAAATGCGGCGCGTCGTTGGCAGGTTTCACAAAGCCGTTCACGGTTTCGCATTCGGTCAGCAAGATCTCGCCAATATCGATGGCAAAACCCACCTCTTCGGCGACGATGCTGACGGTGATGTATCCCGTGCGGATCTCGCCGACAAACGGGTGGTTGCGGCCATAACCGCGCTGGGTGGAATACCCGAGCGAGAGAAGAAACCCCTCGTCGCCGCGAAACAGCTGCTGAAGACGCGCCGCACGCGTGCCGGGGTAACTCGGCGGCTCCATCGTAATGTCCGGCGGATCGCTGTCGTCGCCGATATGCCGCTCAGGGACAAAGTGTTGTTGAGAAAGGAACTGAAACGCGTGAGCAATGTGGTCAGGAATCGCTTCATGCTCATCAGCGGCATCAGGCAGTGGTGCGACAGGTTCCTCACCGTCAGCCAGCAGCGAGAAATCCAGCAAGCGGTGGGTATAGTCGTAGGTCGGGCCGAGTAACTGCCCACCCGGCAAATCTTTGAAAATGGCCGAAACACGGCGTTCAAGACGCATATCCGCGGTATTAAGCGGCTGACTGATTCCCCAGCGTGGCAGCGTGGAACGGTAGGCTCGTAAGAGAAAGATACTTTCCACTAGATCGCCACTGGCCTGTTTGATGGCCAGCGCGGCGAGCTGACGGTCGTAAATATTGCCTTCGGTCATAACGCGATCGACGGCCAAATTAAGCTGCTGTTCTATTTGGGAACAGTCTAATTCTGGAATATCCGTACACCCGCGGCGGCGGCAGGCTTGTAGCTGGTGAGCGGCCTCAATGGCCTTTTCCCCACCTTTAACGGCAACGTACATTAGCATTCCTCCACGTGGGTACTTCTGGGGATGGCAAAGAGCTTTTTCCCAGAGGTAAAAAGAAAATCCAATCCTGTAGGGAAGGCATGGGGGCGATTGCACAGGTAATTCCTGACACTCGCGGGCAGACGGGGAGAAATAATGCGATGTGTCTTGATGCCCGGCCCGGTCAGTTTTAAACAAGGCCCGTCATGCATGCCTTCCACTTCTAAAATAACGGTGGTGGATTTTTCGGGTTCGACTTCACTGCCGCAAGAGAGCGCCATCAGGTCATAAGAAAAAGCGTTTCCGCTCAGCAGCACAAAGTAGGCATCTTCAAACGTCGTGGCGATCGGCACGTTCGTATGCAGGCAAAGCGTGCGTAGCAACAGCGGGTTACCAATCCGGGGATCGATAAACAGTGGCGTCGTGTGGCTGGTCAGCGTAAGCAGCGTGGCTGCCGTGGCAGACGATATCGATTCCAGGCCGGAGACATTCGGAACCGTGACCAGAGAACCCGGCTCGCTCATGGCCTTCACGATTTTGCGAAAGCAGAGCTGTGTGCCAAATACGGGGTGGGCGAAGCCCGTCATCGTTGTCATGACAAATCATTCCCCCCTGACCAAAGTAAAGAAATTTACCCGGCTGGCAGCCACTTCATGCTGCTGCTGTTCCCGATGCGCACGCTGCTGATCGGCTAACGGTGTGATGATGCGCTCCCATATTTCATGGAAATAGGATCGGGTTTGCAGGAGCGCATCGATCCAGGCACAAAGCTCGGCATGCGGTTTGTTTCTGCCCGCGATATAGCTGTAACCGCACGTTCCGTCCTCCAGTTGTATCGCCGCGCGAGTCACCGTCATATCCCCCACAATAAAACGCGGGCCATCGACCTCCATTCTTCCCTGTAGCTGGATCAAACCAATTTGCGTCGGGCGTAATAGCTGGTAATCCGTTGGGTAATTCAATGCGCCCCAGTGTTTTTCCAGAGCGCTCGGATCGCTGTGAGCAAGAATGGACATCCAACGTTGTCGCTGTGTTAGCTCTGACATCTACTCCCTCCCCACTGGCAAAGTCCGTGAGAGATAAGAAAAACAGGCGGTTTGATCCTGAGGCTCAGCCGAGAGATCCGCCGTGTTTTGATAGAGCTGGCGCGCCGTATCAAAGAATTCGCTTTGGATCGGAGAACGCCGGAAAAGCATTTGTGCCAGATCGAGATCTTTCAGGCGGATAGATAACGGTACTGACACGGTTTCACGCGGGTTCAAATAGCGATCCAGCATGACTTCCATATAGGTCGAACGACCGCGCCCCAGCGTCAGTGCCTTTGCCAGCACATCAGGGGCGATGTCGTGCGCTTCCGCCAGCAATAACGCTTCCGCCGCGACCAGCAGATGCACCGCCTCGCAATAGTTATTAATCACCTTCATGGTCTGTGCGCTGTGGTTGCTCTCCATCAGCACATAGTGATCCGACAGACTGGAGATGACGTCGTTAACCGCGTTGGCGAAATCATCCACACAAGGCCCGACCCAGGCGGCCAATTTACCCTGCCGCGCCCCCTCCGGTCCGCCCGATACCGGACATTCCACATAATGCGCGCCATGCTGGCGAAAAAAAGTTTCCATCCAGCGGCTCTCTTCCGGCCCTATCGTGCTGATATTGAGTAACAAAGGACGATAGCGAGTCAGCTTCTGTATAACCGCCTCAGACTGAAAAACATCACGTATCGCCTCTGCATCTTTCAGGCAGATGAGCACAATTTGTTTTTCCTGCGTGAATAACTGGTGCAGTTCAGGGACGGCTTGAGCGCCTTCGGCGGCGATATCGTTCGCTTTCCGGTTAGTCCGGTTAAACACGCTGAGTGGGAAATGACGCTGTAATAGTCTGAGCGAGATAGCTTTTCCTAATACACCAACGCCAACTAAAGAAACAGAATGAGTCATATCGGCAATCCTTGTCGCTAAGGGGTGGGCAATACTCCGGGTATTGCCGTCCATCAAGAGGCCTGAGGCGGTGCAGTAAGAAACTGCATAAATGCATCGCGATTTTGAGCGGGCGATGTTGCTGGCCGCCCCAGATCGCTGCGATGGCCAACACCGCATCGCACCTCAATGAATTGGCTACGTTGCGCCACGAGCGCCTGTTGCAAGGCAGCCTGCAGGGCTTCTTCTGTCTCAACGTAATAGGTTTCCCCATAGCCGCTGGCAGCAGCGATAGGTGCCAGCGGTAAGCGGGACGCCGCCGTGGGCTGCCCGCCCACCGAGTCATGAGCGCCGTTATTGATGACGATGTGTATCAGGTTGCTGGCCTGAGCAGTATTCGTCAGCCCCCCCATGTGCATCAGCAGCGCCCCATCCCCATCCAGACAAACGACTTTCCGCTGCGGCTGCGCATCACACAGACCCAAAGCGATCTGGCTGGCCAGCCCCATTCCGCCGACGGTCAGAAAATCTTGCTGATGCCCTTCTCCCCGCTGCTCACGCAATTCATAGAGCTCGCGGGACAACATGCCCGTCGTGCTGACGATAGGAAGATGAGAGGGCAGCACGTTCAGGCATGCGGCAACGATAGCTTCCCGCCGCATCAGCGTCGGTTCAGCAGCGGCCTTGGCGGATGCCGCTAGCGAAGAGAAAGTATTTTTTCTCACCACCAGCGCCACTGGACGATGTTCGTCATGCGCACGCTGGAGCAAAGCCTGAATATCATCCCACCGAGGCGGGTTATGGCTATCCAGAACGAGATGCGGAATATCAAGCACATTGAGCTGAGCCAACGTGACTCGCCCCTGCATGACATGCTGCGGTTCATCGTGCTGCTGCTTACCACTCTCATCGACTTCACCACGCCAGCCAATAATGAGTAACAGCGGAATACCATAAACATCTGGCGTAGCCAGAGAACAGAGGGGGTTGATCGCATTGCCCAATCCTGAATTTTGCATATAGACCACGGGCAACGTTCGCGTCGACAGATAATGGCCTATCGCCATCCCTACCGCGCAACCTTCATTACTCGCGATACGGTGTGCAAGCCCGCTATGATTACTTTCAATCGCCAGACAAAATGCCTTTAATAATGAATCAGGGACGCCACTGAAAAAATGCACGCCACGTTGAGCAAGAAACTCGATGAGCTTATTAGGGTCAATCATAATAAACCTTCCCTTAGCACCACACTGTATTTAACAGCGATAATGATGCGTTTATTCTTCATTATGTGATTACAGTAATCAGGGGCAATATAATTATTTAGTTAAAAACAGCCATTTACTTCAAAGAATAACCCACTTTACCAACAGTGATTATTATAGAAAAAACGACAAACCCATAGCACCAAATAATCGCGTGATAAAATAATTATACTGACACCCTAATCTATTTCGTTATCGCGTGCCGGGAATAAGATCGAGGATATCTTTTATCGACATGCATTTATCCTCAACTTCCAGTGTTCGGCCATGCTTGAGGATTTCTGGCAAAATTGACTTCATTGCCGGATAAGCCGCACGCAACATATGGTTTGCATAAATCACGATATTAAACCCACCATCAATCAGTTGATCGAAAGTAATATCGTTAAAACTGGTAGGAACGCAAACCAGGGGGAGATGTGGATAATGATCGCGGAATTGTTTGGCAAAAGCTAAAATTTCGGCAGGGTTCTTATGTCGACTGTGGATCATAATCCCATCGGCACCGGCGTCCGCATAATGCAGGGCGCGGTTGATCGCATCGTCCATACCGACATCCAGAATCAGGCTTTCAATACGGGCGATCAGCATAAACTCTGGTGTCAGCTGTGCTTTTTTGGCCGTGGTAATTTTTTCGCAAAAATCCTCTACGGAAGCTTGCGTTTGCTTTACCTCATTACCAAATAAGGAGTTCTTCTTCAGGCCGGTTTTATCTTCGATAATCATGGCGGAAATACCCAAATTTTCGGCAGCCCGAATACGGTGAGCTAAATGCTCCGTTTGCCCACCAGTATCGCCGTCAAAAATTAATGGACGAGTGGTAACATCGAATATTTCCGTAATCGCATGAAAACGATGACTGATATCCACCAATTCCGTATCGGGTTTTCCCCGCAGAGTCGAATCGGTGAGTGAACTAGACCAAAACGCATCAAATTGATAATGAGTATCGCCATCTTCATAAGCGGCTTGTTCGATTAATAAAGCAGAAAGCGGGCTATGAGCCTCCATCACCCGAATACCTTTTTGCTGCTGTAATAATTCACGAAGAGCACTGCGACGTGAACCCGGCGTGCATCCTTTATAGGAATCTGTTGGGGTGTCATTGGATAAAATGATAGACATGGTTATCTCCTATGTACCATAGAGTTGGGGGGTATACTTTCCCTAGTAAACCAAGCGCAAAAATCACAAGACCACGCAACGTTATATTTATTTAAATTAAATATACCAACAGGGTGATTCTATTCATTGAAAACAACTCTTCAATAGAGAGAAAAAATTTTCGTTTATTTTTTAATTTCACCTACCTTATTGAAATAGCATCGATTTAAACGATAAGAAAACAATGAAAAAAGAATATTGATTACAATTCACATCTTTTTTCATGTTAAAAAGCTAAAAAAGTTGCTGTTTTTAGTTTTTTAATTCAGTAACCATTTTCGACAAATGGGTGAGAGAAGAAAATCTTATTGATATGAATATTCATTGTTAATCATATGATTTTTAATAAAATAATTAGCAAGGAAAGATGAGGGGAGAAGTGCAGAATACAAGCTAAAACTACAGCGATAATAGCAACAGCACCGTATGTAACCACATCATCCTATGATGAAAAAGGATATAGGACACACAAAGAAAATCCAAGAAACACTGAAGTACCATAAGAATTTAATATAAAATTAAATCATAAATTTATGAAGAAAGTATATTCTGATAGTTGTGCACCTCGAATTGCTTGCATTGAAAAAACAAAAAAATCATTTAGAGCCTATCCCAATAGGAATTGTTAGAATATAAGTAACTGAGAATTTTTGAGGACGTAGCATGACTGGCAGCAAGTGGCGGATTAGTGATGAACTCTGGGAAAAAATAGCGCCGCTTATTCCTGAACATAAAACTAACCATCCACTGGGAACGCACCGAAAACGGGTTGATGACCGAGTGGCTATGGACGCCATTTTCTTTGTTCTTCGCACCGGATGCCAATGGAACGCACTAAATGAAACAGGGATATGTTCATCGAGTTCTGCACACCGCCGCTTTCAGGAATGGCGCGCGGCGGGGGTTTTTGAGCGTTTCTGGCAGAACGGATTGATGACCAGCGAGCAACTGAAAGCCATCGACTGGTCATGGTTGTCGATGGACGGCTGTATGACAAAATCCCCGCTAGCAGGCTCAAAAAAACAGGCCGGAACCCCACGGACCGGGGGAAACAGGGGGTAAAGCGTAGCCTGATGACCGATGCGAACGGGCTGCCGCTCTCAGTGGTTGTCGCAGGGGCAAATACCCACGATATCAGGTTAGTCACAGAGACCCTTGATGCGCTTCAGACGGGGAGGCCGGGCAGAAGGCTGAATATCTGTCTGGACAAGGGGTATGACGCGGAATGGCTGGAAAGTGAACTGAAAAATCGGCGTTATGAACCGCATATCCAGTCGCGTAAAGAAGAATCCGATGCCAGCAAAGAGAATATGAATTACAAAGCCCGTCGGTGGGTAGTGGAGAGAACGCACAGCTGGATGAACCGCTTCCGTCGGCTTCTGACTCGTTGGGAGAAAAAAGTCGAAAACTATGAGGCGATGCTGCATTTTTCCTGCGGCATTATTGTCTGGAATAAAATCCTATTGGGATAGGCTCTTAGTTGCAGATAAATTCAGCAAATTAAACATTGCTATATTTTTAGTAAAGTAATTATAACGCTTAATTTTATGCTCATTTTTTATATTGACAGTAAAAAATTACTAATGTATCAGTGTTAATGAGGTGTTTTTAATTAAACATTTCGATAACAAACCAATCCTGATTTGTCTAAATGCCTTCAACTGGTAAGAGGTTTTCTTATGAGCAAAGCTAATGAAATTGCGAATCTGTACAAAACGCCAAAAACAGTTAGTGAAAAAAATGTAGAAGGTAACAGTTTCACTGATATGCTGCTGCAAACCCAAACGGCTGCGACAGCGGCTTTTGATAAACTCGCTTATTTAGCGGGCATCAAAAATGCTCCCGCAGACGATAAATATGCACAGTTGAATACCAGCAACCTTAGCGAGCTAATTAAAAGCGCCAAAAGTGCTGGCTATGATATCGAAGTAGTTAACATCTGATAATTAGGGGCTGTCTTCACGACAGCCCTGTTTTATTGAAGAGGCTGCAAATGAGCTATGACATTGAAGAACTTAATCGAAAAATAGATATCGATGGATTACATTGGGTTCCCCGCTGGAGAGTAAATAATGGGAAATCAGACTCTTTTGTTGTTCCTTTTGTCACAACTTACCCTGTCAATATTGTTTTTCATGGAGAGAATGAATTCAAATATGGTCAATATGGTATTCATCTAGGGCAACAAGATACTCTTACATTTTTAGGTAATGAAAACCAGGTGATAAGAGCAAAGTTTATTGATTGTCGTATAAACTCACCAACATTTAAGCAAGCCATTGAATTTGATATAAATCCGTCATCGGCAAAAACGCTCATTATACCACCTGGAGTGGCTCATACATTTCACAATCTTGAAAACGTTTTTACTTTAAATTCATATACTCTTTTCCTTCCTGACTTTGATGAACTTTCTAGCGCCAATTTAAATTGGTCGCCGGGTAATGATGTTATTAATATCCCAGAAGATATATCGCCTCAAGATGTGCCTGGATATGTTCCAATGACTGAAGAGGCCGCCAGTATTGTTTATCATCGGATTGGTGAATTCCAACAAGAGAATCTTAAAAAGCATAAGTTTCAACATTCTGAAACCAGAGAGTTCATATTGGATGATGGAAGTAAAATTAACCTAAGAATCCGAGAAGAGATCAAAGATGAAGAGAAAGTAAATTTACCCCATTCTAATATCGTTGGTGTTGAATTTAGAGAAATCCCATCAGTGAAGACTGGGAGAGAGAGTTGCATCGTTCCGTTAACAAGAAAGTCACCGATGTATATCGTCGAGCATGGGAATGACCATTATGATTTTGATTCCTATGGGTTACATTTAGGCCAGGAAGATCACCTCACCTTTTTAGGTAAAATGAAACATGAAATCACCCTTAAACTCGTAGATATGAGAGAGGGGTCTGAAACACTTTTCATGGAGGATGAGATAACGTTCACGCCTTATCCTAACGTAGAATTGGTCATTCCTTGCGGTGTAGCCCATGCTCTTATAAATATGGCGGGAGTAATTACCGTTAATCGGCCTGTGATATTCTTAAATCAGGAAAAAGAATACATCCCTGGTCATGATGTTATAGATTGGCCGATAAGTAATAAAAGTTACATGAGTTATAAAGCAAACAATATAGAAGCAAGTACCGATTACTATGAGTTTTTAGTTTCCCAACAAAAGGATTTAGTACGTGAGGCACCAACACATAACACGCCAAAATCAGTGATAGTTTTTGATGAGAAATCGGGTAAACATGTCAAAGTTCTTTTAAAGGAAAAGGTATAAATACTCATTATGGGCATCCTGTTCTTCTTTATGCTTTTTTTAGTACTAACCGCGGATGGGTTAATGGTTTTTCTAACCCCGGTAATCGTTTATCAGCTTACCGGTAGTATTGAATACTCGGGGCTATCATATGCTCTATGGTGGCTACCCAGAATTTTAATTATACCGCTAATAGGTAAATATATTGATCAACTGGGTGTTCGTCCGCTTTCCATTTCCTCTGATTTAATAAAATCCACAGGATGCTTATTTTTAGCGATAACTGATTTCTCATCTGATTTATCGATTGCCATCGCTTTTGGTATCGTAGGTAGTTTGATCTCCATAGGTAACTCTCAGACAATTATTTCATATGAAAAATTAGTGTCATTGTTAAGCAAGAGAAAAGAGCATCATGCTAATTTAATTTCCAGAATGGACTTCATGGGCATGATAATTGGGCCATTAATGGGAATACTCCTGATCGATCATGGCTTTCGAATGCTGTTAATTATCCCATGCATCCTTTATATAACAAATGCCGCTTTCTTTTTCCTTGAGAAGGGAAAGTTAAATGAAACGAAAATTAGCGCTTTAAGTGAAAACGTTACCCCATACGAGGAAAGTGGATTTAAAAAGAGTATAATATATCTATTTTCAATCCCGGCATTATTATTTTCCATTTTTCTTGCCATAGGTAACAACATGTTTGATGGCCTTGTTGAGTCGAGTGGCGCAGCATTAATTGAAAGAAGCATGGATCTTCCTGTTAAATACTTCGGCCTGATTGATGTCGCAGCAGGAATATGTGGGGTTTTGGGTACTTATTTCTATAGTCATTTTAAGCGTGTTGTCAGCAGAAAAAACCTGCTACTTTTATCCGTTATCTTCATCACTATAAACTCAATATTACTAATAATCTTTAAATCATCATTTACTGCATTCATTTTTTGCTATGCCTTATCTATTATGGGGAAGGTTTTCACTGGAAATATTTGCAGAATGATACGAATTGAGCTAATTGAACCCACGATATTTGCCAGCACCTCATCATTAATAGTTCTATTCAACCAATCTATTCTCCCGCTTGTTGGCATGCTGCTGTACATTTCTGGTGATTCAGTTCGTGCAGTTTATTTTCTCATGGCGACAGCCATTACTATTACATTTTTGGCAGGGGTATTTTTGTATCGAAAAATAACATCAGCAGTAGTCACTCCCGATATCCCACGAGCTATCTGACGTCTGAAATCCAGAAGTTAAAAGCTGCTTCTCGACGAGGTGGCTTTTATAATTATCCTGTCCCCTCAAGCTATGCTCTTTTTAGAGATCTCCTCAGATGGGCATATGAAAGACCTCCTCTAAAGGGAACGTCATGCATAAAGCCCCACTCACATACCTTTAAATGCTTGTTTACATTTATGTAAATATCGATGTCTACGCACTAATTTGTTGGTATAACGGTAACCATTATCAGTTAGATGCCACCGATCGCAGTACAAGGAAGCCACATCAGTACACTCGTAGCGTACATACTCAGGGATGACACATCTTGCGATAGCCTACCCGTACTCTGTGTGCAGCAGTCCTCTGGTTTTCCTGTGTTTATCTGAACGTCTTGCTCGTGCAATGGTGTAACACTGCCATTGCAATATTGAGCTGATAACAACCCGAAACCCTGCCAATACATGCTGCTGATAAAGCACGATGTTGTCGGCGTTATAACTCAACAACAGCGTAAGAACTCACTCTATGACATCAATCTCTGAATCACTCACCGCATTGGTGCAGCGCCGCGCGCAGTTGCGCGAGATGCTCAAAACGCATCAATTCGATGCACTTGATCCCCTGCTGGAACAAGAACACCAGTAATCCACAACCGCACGCCTATCTCCTTCTCTCCGCGAGGTGGGCAATCACAGCATCGTATGATAGGGGCGGCAGCGCTGCCCCTGTTATTTTCAGGCGTTAATATCCATCGGGTCTCAAACCGTACAAGTCAGGGTTAAAACGACAAACTAAGACCAGAATGGCTCTCTATTACAGTTGTCAATGCAGCGCATTTTGTACGATTATATTCCCCAAAATAAGCACCGTTAATAAGTGAAAATTCAGAAAGTCCCTTTATCTTTTCTGACGTGGCACACACCTCAACAAATAAGGCAGGTCAGTGTGGATGGTTTCAGTAACGTAATATTTCGCCACGCTTTTCAATTGCTGGCATTTTCCTTATTCGCGTTTGCGGCCCATGCGCAAACGAGCGATCCACTCCTGGCAATACCCTCTTCTCATGACACCTCCTCTCTCACGCCTACTGACAATCAGGCTCGCGGCATTCTGATAGCGGTGGAGCAAGCCACGCTGTCCAGCGAACTGGCTGGACGTATTGTGGAAATACCGTTTAGAGAAGGGGAATCCTTCAAGAAAGGCGATCTGCTGGTGCGGTTTGACTGTTCCATTTACCAGGCTCAATTGGCTGCGGCTTCTGCCGCTACACGAGCCGCAGAAGCGGAGCTAAGCCAAAATCAGCAGTTGGCACAGATGAAATCAGTGGGGAGACACGCGGTATCGTTATCAGCCGCGCACTTTGCACAAGCGCAGGCAGAAAGCCAGGTTTACCAAATTCAGGTCAACCGTTGTCGCATCACAGCCCCCTTCGACGGTCAGGTGGTGAAACGCCGTGCGCAAACCTTTGAGAGTGTGGCGCAAGGTGCTCCACTGCTGGACGTGGTGAATAACCGCAATCTAGAGATCAACTTACTCGTCCCATCACGACTTCTGTCGGTGCTCAAACCCGGATTAGTTTTTACCTTCACGCCGGATGAAACCGGAAAACCGTTACAGGCCAAGGTCACACGGCTTGGCGCACGTATTGATGAGAGCAGCCAAACGCTTAGTCTGACCGGTGTTATCGAAAACAAAGACAGCAGCCTGATGGCCGGTATGAGCGGCACAGCACACTTCCCGGAGAAACTGTGAATACGCAGCCGCAGCCCTCTTCCGAACGCATCTTTGCCCGTTTTCTGGATATTGAGCACCAGGCACGATCGGCTCATCGCATTGAAGAGCTCGCCTATTGCATTGTCAACGATGCTCAGGATCTGTTCGGGTTTCGCCATGCTGCACTTGTCATTAACGGCACCGTGCGAGCCGTCACAGGGGTGACACAGCCCGCGCCCCACGCCCCTTTTGTCGCCTTTGTTGAACGAGCCTGTGCACAGTTGCAGCGTCAACAACAGCATGAACAGTGTGGAGTGGTAGCGGCAGCCTCACTGGATCAGCGAAGCCGCAACGACTGGCAAACGCTATCTGCCCCCGAGGTTCTGTGGGCACCGCTGAAAGATCGTCAGGGACACACGTTTGGCGGCATCTGGTATGCCCGTGAACAACCCTGGCAGCAAGCCGATCAATTACTGATGGAACAACTTGCCCATGCATACAGCCATGCCTGGCTCGCGTTAGAGCCACAGCAATCGAGGCAACGTACGCGCTGGCGCTGGAAACTGGCGCTCCCCCTTCTGCTGGTGATCGGGTGTTTGTTTATTCCGGTGCGTCAGTCGGTGCTAGCACCGGCAGAGGTAATTCCGCTCAACGGACGTGTTGTTGCCGCCCCACTAGACGGGGTGATTCAGGCATTTGCCGTACAACCTAACCAGAGTGTACGCAAAGGCGACCTGTTGGTGCGTTTCGACGATACCACGCTGAAAGCGCAGGCAGATGTGGCTGAGCGAGCGTTGAATGTGTCAGAAGCGGAATACCGCGCCAGTTCACAGCGTGCCTTTCAGGATGCCGATTCCAAGGCAAGGTTGGATTTTCTTGCGGCACAGGTCGCGCAGAAGCGCGCTGAGCGTGATTACGCTAATGCCTTGCTGAGCCGCACCGAAATTCGTGCTGAGCGGGACGGCATCGCGGTATTTGCCGATGCCGAACGCTGGACCGGTAAACCGGTCCGTACCGGAGAACGGCTGATGGATCTGGCCGATCCGGCATCCGTATCGCTGCGTATCGAACTCGATGTGGGTGATGCTATTCGGCTAGAACCGAATGCGCCGATTACCCTGTTTCTCGATAGTGATCCAGTAACACCGCATGGCGCACGGCTAGATCGTATTGCCTACGAATCGGAACAAACCCCAGCAGGCAATTTAGCATATCGGCTGGATGCTCGTTTCACAGGGAACCCTCCGCGCATCGGGTTACGTGGTACCGCAAAAGTATCCGGTGAATATGTGCCGCTGGCGGTATATCTGTTCCGGCGACCGCTTGCCGTATTACGCCAGTCGGTTGGGTTATGACAGGTGGAGGGATGGGGCATTTTTTGCCCGCGCTGAGAACCGATCTGCAACTGGTAGAATCGGCGACCGGCCTGGACGGCGCACAGCAATGGGTGCTGGTTGACTCCGTTACTGGACGGTATTTCACGCTAACACCATCGGCAATACGCCTACTGCGGCACTGGTCGTTGCGCCGTCCTCAATGGGTGCTAGACGCCGCTAACCGTGAACCCGGTTTGCCCTTGCAGGATAAAGAACTGGAACAGCTGTTGCGGTTTCTGCGTAACCACGATCTCATTGCGGCTAGCGATCCAATACAACGACAGGCCTATGCTCGCAAGGCCGCAGCATCGCGGATCAGTCTGTGGAAAACCCTGCTGCATCAGTATTTGTTTTTTCGCATTCCGTTATGGCGACCAGACCCGATACTCAACCGTTGCTGGCCCTGGCTGCAACGCTACGGTCTGCCGCTTTTACGGATCGTCTTACCATTAATATTGCTGCTGGGGGGCTTTCTTGTCAGCCGGGACTGGGTTCGCTATACCCACTCCTTTCCCCACCTGTTCAGCCTCCAAGGGATGGTAGCCTTCGGCATCGCGCTGATTTTCGCCAAATTTATCCACGAGCTGGGGCATGCCTTTATGGCTAAGCGCGCTGGTTGTCGGGTACAGACCATGGGCGTAGCGTTTATTGTGCTATTCCCGCTGTTTTATACCGATGTCAGCGATGCCTGGAAGCTAAAGGATCAACGCGCCCGGTTATTGATCAGCGCCGGCGGGATTCTGGCTGAGCTGATACTGGCATGCGTTGCGCTGCTGGTTTGGGCGCTATTGCCTGACGGCCCGGTGCGTACCGCCTCTTTCATGCTCTCCAGCGCGACTTGGATCACCACGCTGGTGGTTAACCTCAACCCCCTTATGCGTTTTGACGGCTACTTTTTGCTGAGCGATTTCTGGCGGGTGGAAAACCTGCAGGATCGTGCTTATGCTCTGTGCCGCTGGCGGCTGCGCGAAGCGTTGTTTGGCTATGGTCGCCCGGCACCACACACTTGGTCACCCTCAATGCAGCGCAGGCTCCTGATATGGGGCTATGCCTCATGGGTGTGGCGTTTTTTCCTGTTTTTTGGCATTGCGCTGCTGGTGTATCACTTTTTTATCAAGGTAATTGGCATCGTTCTGATGCTGGTAGAAATTGGCTGGTTTATCGTGCTCCCGGTAGTTAAAGAAATACATATCTGGTGGTCCATGCGTCAAACTGCTCATCTCGTCAACCTGCGACGTTCAGGCCTGATTTTGGCGGCGGTGCTGTTAGTGCTGCTGTTTCCCTGGCGCGGCAGCATTCGTATTCCGGCGGTACTGGAGGCAGAAAGCGTCAGTGTGCTGTATGCCCCAATTGCCGCTCAGGTAAAAACGCGCTATGTCACCGACGGTCAACGAGTCAAAGCTGGCGAGCTGTTGCTGGAGCTGGCGTCACCCGATCTGGACTATCGACTCAATATTGAACGTCAGCAGATCGCCGTCTTACAGCAGCAACGACAACGAGGGGCGGGTCGTCAGGAAACCGCCAGCGAAACGCAAGTACTTGACCAGCAACTGGCTGAATCGCTGGCCCGCTATCGGGGGCTCGATGCGCAGCGTCAGCGGTTGTCGATCACAGCACCGCAGGCGGGGCAAGTGAGAGATGTGGCAAGGGATATGACTGAGGGCCGCTGGCTGACCACCGACATGCCCTTATTGCGCGTTGTTGAGCAAGGGACAGGCAAAGTGCAGGGATATTTACCAGAAGACTCCCTGACACGCGCAAAAGCAGGCATGACGGGCGATTTTATCGCAGACGACCCGGCTTATCCCCGCCTGACGGTACAGCTAAAAGACATTGCGCCAACCGGCACCGCCTGGTTACAGCAAGAAATGCTGGCATCCGATCGCCATGGCCCCATCGCCGTGCGCCGCGACCGCGACCACAATCCCCAACCGGTACAAGCGCAGTACCGCGTTCGTTTTATGGTACAGGAGGAGCAATTCCTGCCGCCGCAACAGCCTCTGCGGGGCAGCGTTATTCTGGAAGGGGAAAAAGAATCCATTCTTGGTGCGGTATGGCGTCGGGTTGCCGCGTTGGGGATCAGGGAAAGCGGGTTTTGACGAGGATAAGCCGGGGTATCTATCACATTTGCGATAGCCATAAGGTGTTTATGATGATCCCCCGAGGTATACCCGACATCCTTCAAGTTGCATGTGCGTTGGCTGCATTTAAATATGCGGCCCATCGAGTTCCCCGCCCTAAAGAGCCGCTGCAAGCCGTGTTCAAAAATGCCTTGCCGTTTTTGTCCTGAACCCCGAATTATTTAGGGTATCTCTCGCTGACTGATAAATCACACCACCCTATTGATAATAAATGAAAAATAAACTTATGTGATTCTCTGCTTATTTCATTTGAATGGTAACTGTAAATTAATGTTGTTTTTTGTAGTATTTTCTTTCCTGACTGAGCTATATTTCTGATGTGTCATACAGATTTTATAGCACCACTGTTCCCTTAGTATTTGATTTTTCATCAAAATTATACGGTTGGTTATTAATATTAATAAATCTGCTATTCCTCCAGGAGGGATGTGTATGAGGCATATTCAGCGTTTATTTGTTACATCAGCAATCACTACCGCTATCACCGTGGGTGCTTTTATTCCTCAAAGTGCCATGGCCTGTAATGACGAATCCTATACTGGCAGCGTATGTTCTTTTGCTATGTCTTTTTGCCCGCGCGGCTGGCTTCCAGCCAACGGTCAGACTGTCCCTATCAATAGCTATCAGGCGTTGTACTCCCTGTTGGGATTCCAGTTCGGCGGTAACGGCTCAACCACCTTCGGGATACCTGATTTGCGTGGACGCTCGGCAGTCGGAACGGGTACCGGGCTCGGGTTACAGACCGTCACCCTCGGGCAGAAAATCGGTAATCCGGCGGTGAATGTTACCGTGCCTTTACCCGCGCATAACCACATCGCGGCCTTTACTGCAACCACCTCTACGACCACAGTTACAGTGCCAGAAAAACCCGGTACCGGCTTAACGGTAAATGGCCAGACCATCACCAATACGCACAGCCTGACGGCAGCGACTTCCGGCCTGCTGAAAATTGCAGGTGGGTCTGCTGTCGCTGGTAACGCATCGCTGCCCACCAATGGCGCGATACTGGCCAAACCCGCATTGGGGGCGCCTAATATTTATAATCCTACGGCGACTGCCGATACTACTATAGGGCCTAGCCAGACGCTTACCGGCCCGGTGAGCGGCACCATTACCTCGTCTATTAGCGGCGGTACGGTAACGGGTACGCCAACGATTCCGTCGTTCCCGATAACGATACCGACAGTCACTGGCGGAACAGTGGCGGTAAACGTAACAGGGGTAGCGCAGCCAGTGGTTAACGTGGCGACCCAGTCGCCTTCGCAAGGGCTGACCGTTTGCATTATGGCTAATGGACTGTATCCACCGCGTCCTGATTGATAACTAACAGGATGGTTCGTGGGCAATTACCTGAAAAAACAGACCAGTCCGGCATAACGCGGGCTGGTCTGTGTTGTAAATAAATCACATCCTGAAAGGTATCCTTATGTTGTGGCGTCATTGGCTGGGTAAAAAAAGTCGTCAGGTTTCACAGGGCGTTGAGTTCAACGCGGAGTCGCCTCTGGGGGTCATGCTGGAAGCGCGAATGCTATTTGATGGTGCGGTAGCTGCCACCGTTGAACAAACCGCCACAACACAAGATACAGCGACGCAAACCGCGACAGCGGATACGGCCTCGCATACTGTCAGCAGTCAGTCTGACCAGCATGAGACCAATACTCAGGATTCAACGACTTCGGCGGACAGCAGCGTTGCGATGGCGGGCAGCACCACGCATAAAGAAGTGGTGTTTATTGACACCTCGGTGGCAGATTACCAGCAACTGGCTCACGGCGTAAAAGACGGGGTTGAGGTGGTGCTGCTGGATGCCAGCAAGGATGGATTAAGCCAGATAGCGCAGTGGGCGCAAACGCATACCGGTTATGAGGCTATCCATATTATCAGCAATGGTGGTGAAGGCCGTTTGACGCTGGGGAACGTCACATTAACCGACAGCATGCTTGCCAGCAGAAGCGCCGACCTGACGACCATCGGCCAGGCGTTAAGCGATGCCGGCGATATTCTGCTTTATGGCTGTAATGTAGCGGAAGGAATCAATGGGAAAGCTTTCATCAGCGATCTGGCTGCGTTAACCGGAGCCGATGTGGCGGCATCTACCGATCTGACTGGGTCGGCGGCGTTGAACGGCGACTGGGTGTTGGAAGCGCAAGTAGGCAACATAACCACCGACCTCGCGTTAACGGCGGCTACGCAGAGCGGATATACCCGCGTGCTGGATACCTTCACTTTTGAAGCCGGCTCCAGCGGCGGTAGCGGTAATAATCAGACCTGGCAGGAAGGGACGCATACCCTGCATTTCGATTTTGTCGGTAACGTGCTGGCTGGGTTAAACAGCGATGGCAATACCATGATATACGACGTGCAAACGGATGGCTCCAGCTCGTCAAATTCGCTGACTTTCACCATCAGCATTCCCGGCTATATTTTTGACTTGTCTTCACTGGATATGTTGAATGCCGATGGCGTCGGGAACATGAACTACACAGTTTCATCCAGTAAATCGACCAGTGGGGACAATAAGAGCGGGGTGCTGACATTTCCCGGGGCGGTGTCTTATACCACGGTCAGCGGCTTTAACAGCAATTTTGTCGGCGTTTCGTCAATCACCATTACGACATCGGGTACCAATGAGTACTACCTGGATAACCTGGTGTTAAACAATATTCGGGCCGCGTCTTCGGTGGATGCGACATCGACCGTCACTGCCGGGCCGTCCAGCGAAGCGACGACATTCTCTACCACCGCCACCTCTGCGGCCAGCGCCGCCTCGCTGCTGGACTTCACCATTACCGACCCCGGTACGTCGGATGGTTCGGCCACCACCGTCAGCGCTTTTTACGCCAATGTCAGCGGGACGGCGACGTCATCGGAACTGAGCCAAATGCGGTTTCTGCTCAGCGGCCCGGATGCCACCAACGTAGTTGGTACGTACGACAGCAGCACCGGCAGAATCACGTTTTCCGGTCTCAGCCTGTCGATTGCCAATAGCAGCAGCGAAACTTACACCATCAAGGCGTATTACAACGACAACACCAGCAGTAACGACATTACGGACCACCACACGGTGGTGCTGTCGGTGAATGCCAATAACTTTACTACCGGGTCAGGCAGCTCCACCTTTGCCGGCAGCCAGGTCAATGTGACCAACGGCAGCGGCGCCAGTATTGATGTGGCGGCAACCAAACTGATTTACAGCCAGTCGCCGTCCACCGCAGTGGTCAGCGGCATTAATTTTACCACCCAGCCCATCGTGATCGCTGTTGACGATCGCGGCAATATCGATACTGATTTCAGCGGCACCGTCACGCTGAGCGAAAATGGCAGCGGCTCGCTGACCGGCACCACATCAGTGACGGCATCAAACGGTATCGCTACTTTCAACGGCGTGAAATATACCTCTGCCAGCGACGCCGACGCCAACTTTGTCCTCACCGCCGCGTCTGGCAGTCTGGTCAACGCCGTCTCGACATCAATCGATCCGGACGTGGTCGCAACAAGGCTGGTTTTTTCCACCCAACCGGTGCCCGTCACCATTCAGGATGGGCAAAGCACCAGTTTCAGCACGGTACCGGTAGTGCGGGCAGTCGATGCCAATGGCATGGTGGATCAGGATTACACCACCAATATCACGCTCTCGGTGACCGATCCTAACGACGGCACCGTTGATGGCACCGTCAACAGTCTGTCGGTCACCTCCGGCGATCAGGACGTCAACGGCTCGACGGTAACGCTGACGCCCTCCGGGGGAATTGCCACCTACACCGGTCTTATTATCCAGTACACCAATAGCGGCAGCACCAATACGCTGGCGCTGCGGGCCATCTCGGGCAGCCTGACGGCGGTCAACAGTTCGTCGATTACTTCGACCTCCAATACCGCGCCGGTATTCAACAACCTAAACGGCGGAGCCACCTATACAGAGAACGGCAGTGCCGTGGTGATAGACAACGACGTCACGGTCGCCGACACCGAACTGGATGCACTGAACAGCGGACTGGGCAACTATAACGGCTCCTCGATTACCATCGCCCGTAATGGCGGAGCCAACAGCAATGATATTTTCGGCAACAGCGGTTTGCTGGGAGTGCTGACGCAAGGGCAAAATTTCACATACAACGGCACGGCGATGGGCAGTGTCACCACCAATTCGAACGGGATACTGACGCTGACGTTCAACAGCAACGCGACCTCGGTCATCGTTGACGCGGTGCTGCAATCCCTGACCTATGCGAACAGTTCCGACAATCCGCCAGCCAGCGTCACCCTGAACTGGACCTTCAATGACGGTTCGCTAAACAGCGCCGGCAGCAATCAGGCGGTACTCACTATTACGCCGGTCAACGATGCGCCGACGTTATCCGGCGGCGTCACGGTGACGCTGACCACCACGACGGAGGATGTCACCTCGTCGTCCACATCGATATCGTCGCTGCTGAGCGCGGCAGGTTACGCGGATGTGGATAATGGTGCCGTCAGCGGTATCGCGCTAACGGCGCTCACTGGCAACGGGACGTGGCAATACTCAACGAACAGCGGAGCCAACTGGTTTAGCGTCGGCACAGTATCCAGTTCATCGGCGCTTCTGCTCAGTTCGACGACACAGATTCGCTATGTGCCAGACGGCGCTAACGGCGAAACCGCAACGTTAGGTTTCAGAGCGTGGGATCAAACCAGTGGCACCGCAACGTCAGGTGCGACCAGAGGGCTGGCAGATACCTCGACGACTGGTGGCAGCAGTGCGTTCTCCGCCAACAGTGCGCAGGCGACATTAGCAGTGAGTAACGTCAACGATGCGCCGACCTTATCCAGCGGCACCACAGTGACGCTGACACCGACGACTGAAGATGTGACATCTGCCGCGACTACAATATCCTCATTGCTCGGCAATGCCGGCTATGGCGATGTAGACAACGGCGCTTCCAGCGGTATCGCCATTACCACGACAGTGGGGAATGGTGGCTGGCAATATTCCACCGACAGCGGGGCCAACTGGTTTAATGTCGGCACGGTATCAGGTTCATCTGCACTTTTGCTCAGTTCGACGGCACAGATTCGCTACGTGCCGGACAGCGCCAATGGCGAAACCGCCACCTTCAGTTTCAGAGCCTGGGATCAAACCAGCGGCACAGCAACCAATGGGGCGACTAAGGGGCTGGCAGATACCTCGACCGTTGGCGGCAGCAGCGCGTTCTCTATCAACAGTGCGCAGGCGTCGCTGGCGGTGAGCAACGTCAACGATGCGCCGACCTTATCCAGCGGCACCACGGTGACGCTGACCACCACGACGGAGGATGTCACCTCGTCGTCCACATCGATATCGTCGCTGCTGAGCGCGGCAGGTTACGCGGATGTGGATAATGGTGCCGTCAGCGGTATCGCGCTAACGGCGCTCACTGGCAACGGGACGTGGCAATACTCAACGAACAGCGGAGCCAACTGGTTTAGCGTCGGCACAGTATCCAGTTCATCGGCGCTTCTGCTCAGTTCGACGACACAGATTCGCTATGTACCAGACAGCGCTAACGGTGAAACCGCAACGTTAGGTTTCAAAGCGTGGGATCAGACCAGCGGTACGGCAACAGCGGGGGCTAGCAAGGGGTTGGCGGATACCTCAACCTCCGGCGGCGGCAGCGCGTTCTCTACCAATAGTGCGCAGGCATCGCTGGTCGTGACCGACGTCAATGATGCGCCCACTGTCGGCAACACAGTCAGTGGTCAAAGTGCGACAAAAGATGCGGTGTTCAGTTTCACCGTGCCATCCGGTACGTTTGTTGACGTAGACAGCGGCGACACCCTGATCCTGAGTGCCACGTTGGCCAACGGCTCGGCGCTGCCTGCCTGGCTGACCTTTAACCCCGCCACCAGGACCTTTTCCGGCACACCGGGAAGTAACGATGTGGGTAACCTGACCATCCGGGTAACCGCCACCGACAGCGGTAATGCATCAGTCAGTACCACATTCGGGCTGACGATTAATAATAATAATCTTCCCCCGGTCGTTTCCACCCCCGTGACCGACCAGAGCATCGCACAAGACGGCAGCTTCAGCTTTATCGTACCGGCCGGCACCTTTACCGATCCCGATATCGGCGACACCCTGACGCTCAGCGCCACGCTGGCCAACGGCTCCGCGCTGCCTGCATGGCTGACCTTTAACGCCGCCACCAGCACCTTCTCTGGCACGCCGGGCAATGCCGATGTGGGCAACCTGTCGATCCGCGTCACCGCCACCGACGGCAGTAATGCCTCGGTCAGCACCACTTTTGGCCTGACCGTTACCAACGTCAACGACGCGCCAGTGGTCTCCGGCACCGTTCCGCAACAGACGATTGCACAGGGCGGCAGCCTGAACCTCACCCTGCCACCGGGACTCTTTACCGATCCGGATGCGGGCGACACCCTGACGCTCAGCGCCACACTGACCGACGGCTCGGCGCTGCCTGCCTGGCTGACCTTTAACCCCGCCACCGGCACCTTCTCTGGCACGCCGGGCAATGCCGATGTCGGTAACCTGTCGATCCGCGTCACCGCCACCGACGGCAGTAATGCCTCGGTCAGCACCACTTTTGGCCTGACCGTTACCAACGTCAACGACGCGCCTGTGGTTTCCACCCCCATTCCACCACAGACGATTGCACAAGACGGCAGCTTCAGCTTTATCGTACCGGCCGGCACCTTTACCGATCCCGATATCGGCGACACCCTGACGCTCAGCGCCACGCTGGCCGATGGCTCGGCGCTACCTGCCTGGCTGACCTTTAACGCCGCCACCGGTACCTTCTCCGGCACGCCGGGCAATGCCGATGTCGGTAACCTGTCGATCCGCGTGACTGCCACCGACGGCAGCAACGACTCCGTCAGCACCACTTTTGGCTTGACCGTTACCAACGTCAACGACGCGCCCGTGGTCTCCGGCACCGTTCCGTCACAGACGATTGCACAGGGCGGCAGCCTGAACCTCACCCTGCCACCGGGACTCTTTACCGATCCGGATGCGGGCGACTCCCTGACGCTCAGCGCCACGCTGGCCGATGGCTCGTCGCTGCCTGCCTGGCTGACCTTTAACGCCGCCACCGGCACCTTCTCCGGCACGCCGGGCAATGCCGATGTCGGTAACCTGTCGATCCGCGTGACTGCTACCGATGGCAGCAACGCCTCCGTCAGCACTACCTTTGGCCTGACGGTCACCAACGTCAACGACGCGCCCGTGGTCTCCGGCACCGTTCCGCCACAGACGATTGCACAGGGCGGCAGCCTGAACCTCACCCTGCCACCGGGACTCTTTACCGATCCGGATGCGGGCGACTCCCTGACGCTCAGCGCCACGCTGGCCGATGGCTCGTCGCTGCCTGCCTGGCTGACCTTTAACGCCGCCACCGGCACCTTCTCCGGCACGCCGGGCAATGCCGATGTCGGTAACCTGTCGATCCGCGTGACTGCTACCGATGGCAGCAACGCCTCCGTCAGCACTACCTTTGGCCTGACGGTCACCAACGTCAACGACGCGCCCGTGGTTTCCGGCACCGTTCCGCCACAGACGATTGCACAGGGCGGCGGCCTGAACCTCACCCTGCCGCCGGGACTCTTTACCGATCCCGATATCGGCGACACCCTGACGCTCAGCGCCACGCTGGCCGATGGCTCGGCGCTGCCTGCCTGGCTGACCTTTAACGCCGCCACCGGCACCTTCTCCGGCACGCCGGGCAATGCCGATGTCGGTAACCTGTCGATCCGCGTGACTGCCACCGACGGCAGCAACGCCTCCGTCAGCACCACCTTTGGCCTGACGGTTACCAACGTCAACGACGCACCCGTGGTCTCCGGCACCATTCCACCACAGACGATTGCACAGGGTGGCAGCCTGAACCTCACCCTGCCACCGGGGCTCTTTACCGATCCAGATGCGGGCGACACTCTGACGCTCAGCGCCACGCTGGCCGACGGCTCCGCGCTGCCTGCCTGGCTGACCTTTAACCCCGCCACCGGCACCTTCTCCGGCACGCCGGGCAATGCCGATGTCGGTAACCTGTCGATCCGTGTTACCGCCACCGACAGCAGCAGCACGTCAGTGAACACGACATTCACATTGTCGATTATCAGCGTCCCAGCAGAAGTAGATGGTGGAGATCCTGAATTCAGGCTGGGTAACAGCACATCCTTATCCACAAGCAGGCCACAGACCAATCTGATCATCTCTACGCAGGGAGAGTCACAAGATTCGTCCGTCACGCTCGGGGCAATATTTTCTTCTTCCTCGCTTGGCACTGTCGGCAGCAGCCAAGTCGCCAATACGGCGACGATAACATCGACTATTTTCCACGCTTCGCAACGTCAACCACAAGCTGGCATCATGCCGGTCGGCCAGATAGCCGGTACCTTTGCGCAAGGTAATTACGTCGGCGATACCAACCATTTTGACAGTTCGCTCGGGTCATTCCCCAGCTTTAATTCAGGTGGGGCGTTAGGCGGGACATCAGCCTTGTCCGGCTTGTTCTCGGGGATCAATCTGCCTTCAATCACCCCCATGGAGGTCTTCTCCAGCGGCAGTTGGAAGGGGGTTAATGTTGGTGATGCCCAAAGTACACGGCTAACCTCACCGCCGGGAGTCACCGCGGGTCAATTCATTCCCGATCTGGAGCGGCAATTACAGCACATTGGTGATGCAAAATTACAACGGCTGGCGGCAATCGAACAGGCGTTGATTGACATGGATAAACACAGTTTTGGGGCAGAACGTTCATGAGAATAACAACCATGAAAACAACAAATACGGACAAGATAAAGGGCGGAATAGTGTCAAAGGGTCGGAAGTTTTTCAGCCTCAGTCTTGTCATGATGGCCGTGAGCGGTTGTGCCGTTACCAGCCAACCTATATCAAAAGAGCAAAGTGAACAGCGTATCCAGCAGGATAGAAGCGCCATGTTCAGCGAGCAAGAGCCCGTTACGACGTCCATTACGCTTTACGATGCGATGGCAAGAGCGCTCAAGTACAACCTGGAAGCACGTCTCCGTGTGATGGAACAAGCGCTATCACAACAGCAGTTGGAACTTGCACGCTACGACATGCTGCCTCAAGTCGCGATGTCAGCAGGCTACGTCGGACGTAGCAATACCAGTGCCTCCAGCAGTACAAATATTGCGACTGGCGCACAATCATTAGCCCCTTCGACATCGCTGGATCGTAATCGTGACGTAGCCGACCTGACGATGGTATGGAACGTACTCGATTTCGGCGTCAGCTACGTCGGCGCGAAACAAAGGGCTGACCAACGCTGGATAGCCGACGAACGTAAACGTAAGGTCGTTCATACCATCCTTCAGGATGTGCGCTCAGCATACTGGCGTGCAGTTACGGCAGAACGTTTACTTGGCCGCATTGATGGTCTGATTGCTCGCGTCAATCAGGCGCGTGAGGCTAGCGAGAACATGAGCACACAGCGGATTGGCGATCCTGTTGAGGCTCTCAGCTATCGTCGCGCACTTATTGATGCCACCCGTCAGCTAGAAGAGCAACGACGTGCCTTGTCGTTAGCGAAAACTGAACTGGCGACCCTGATGAATCTGCCATTAGACACATCGTATACGCTGGCATTACCAGATAGTCATGATATGGCGGTGCCACAGTTGAATGTGGATATCAAAACGCTAGAACAGAGTGCACTGCTCAACCGTCCCGAGCTGAGAGAACAGGATTACCAAACACGCATCCGTGCAGCAGAAACGCGCAAATCACTACTGCGTATGCTGCCAGGGCTAGAAATTAGCGCAGGAGGCCACTACGACAGCAACTCCTTCATCACGAATCAGAGTTGGGCAGATGTTGGGGTGAAGGTGACCTGGAATCTTTTTAACCTTATCTCGGGGCCGGCAGCATACAAAACGGCGCAGGCTAATGAATCCGTATCGGAAGTACAGCGTCAGGCGATGTCACTGGCGATTATGGCGCAGTTGTACATCGCCCGAGCCAACTTCAATGAGGCGCAGCGGCAGTACAAGACCAGTGCGGAATTGCGCGATCTCGACACCCAAATCGTCGAACAACTGAGAAACCGCTACAAGGCCAACAGCATTGGTGAATTGCAGTTGATTCAAGGTGAACTCAATGCCCTCAACGCCAGTTTGCGTCAGGACCTGGCCTATGCAGAGCTACGCAATACCTACGGACAAATCCTCTCGACGATCGGACTGGATTTGCTGCCAAAAACGCTGCCGTCCAGTAATCTTGCGGATATTAGTCAGTCTCTACGCCAAGCTGAAGGCAACTGGCAACAGGGAAAAATCAATAAGTTGCAATCTTTCTGATACATAACATTGCCGTACCTGAGAATGCCATTGTTACACGATAGTGAGAGGGCAGCGGCGCTGCCCTCTCACTTTTCAGACGTCCGTCAGGCGTTTACGATCGACTTTACCGCTGCCGGTTTTCGGCAGCTTGTCGAGCACAACAATACGCCCCGGCACCATGTACGCCGGTAAGAACTGATGCAGCTGTTTGCGCAGCGCCAGTTTGGTCATCTCCGAACCGGATTTATATTCCACGTAGCCGACCAGCACCGCCTCATCTCCCTCTCCCTGAAGTTTGACGGCCGCATCCTGCACCTGCTCGATCTGTTTCAACTGCGCCTCGATCTCCCCTAACTCGATGCGAAATCCCCGTAATTTTACCTGATCGTCGAAGCGGCCAAGATACTGATAACGATCGTCCGCCAGCAGCCGGACTTTATCCCCTGTGCGATACATGCGCTGTCTGGATTCCACCTGCTGAATAAAACGATCCTGAGTCAGATCGTCACGCTGCCAGTACCCGCCGCTCAGCGCCTCACCGAGAATGCACAGTTCGCCGACCATTCCTTCCACCAGTGGATGGCGATCGTCATCGATCACCAGGTGCTGATAGCCCGCCAGCGTGTTACCCAGTGCAACCGTATGCTGATTCTCTAACGCTGTGCTATCGATCTGTGCCATCTGCGACCAGATCGTCGCTTCGGTTGGCCCATAGCAATTCCATAGCGTCCTGCAACGGCTGACCAGACGCTGCGCCAGCCGCAGATCCAGCGCTTCACCGCCGCACAGCGCCACCAGATCGGGTTTACCCTGCCAACCGGCTTTAAACATCATGCGCCAAAACGCGGGCGTGGCCTGCAAGACATTGATGTTCGGTCGAGCCTGCAAATACGCCGCGACCGCCTGTGGATCTTTGTATTCCTCATGCGTGGTCAGGTGCAACACGCCGCCGACCCACAGCGGCGCAAACACTTCCAACATGGAGATATCGAACGCCAGCGTAGTAATCAGCAGCCAGTTGGCTTGATGCGTTAAATCCAGCCGCGCGGTGCTGGCATGAATAAAGGTTTGCAGTGCCCGCTGACCAATCACGACGCCTTTTGGTTTCCCCGTCGAACCGGAAGTAAACATCATGTAGGCCGCCGTTTCCGCGCCCTCCGTCCGTGCCAACTGTACGCTCGCGGCGGCATCGCTGGCGGCATACGGTAAATCGCCGAGGTTCAGGATCGGGCAGTCAAACGCCAGCGAACCGCCGGTGTAACTGTCCTGCAAGACTGCGGCTAGTGCCGCTTCCTGCTGAATCGCCTGTAGGCGTTCCCCCGGAAAATCCGGCTCCAGCGGCACAAACGCCACCTGAGAAAACAGGCAGGCCAGCAGCGCCGCCACGGTGTCAGGCTGACGGCTCAGATGCAGCCCCACGCGCTGACCAGCCGTGATACCCTGCGCAGCCAGCACCTGTTGAATCAGCGCAACGCGTTGCAACAGTTCCCGATAGCTGATTTCACGTTCCTGAAAGCGAATGGCCACACGCTCCTGACGTTCTTCCTGAGTAAGATGCGCCAACAGCTCATCGTGCAGAGCAGGCGTCGTCGCCCTGTGCGGTAGCGGCACCACCCGCGGACTGAGGCGAATCTGTGCCAGATGCTCCCAACGCGGTGCCAGCAGTCCATCGAGTAGCTGAATAAGATGGCGGGCAATGCGCTGTAGCTGATGGTTATCAAACTGCCCGTCAGGTGCCGTCAGAATCAATCGATCGTTCTGAACCTGTACGATCAGCGCCACGCTTTGCGCCGCTTTTTGTACAACCACAGGTAACGATGCCATTTCCCCCACGATCAGCAGGCTGCTAAACAGCGCATGCTGCGTGTCGGCTGCCGGAATCTCTGGCGCAGACTGCGGATCGCACGACGATCCCACTGCTGCGATCCACTCGCTCACAAGACGATCGCGCTGGTGAAAATGCGCGATCAGCGGTCTTACGTGGTCAGGAAGATCGCACGTGACGAGCGCAGCACACACCTGCTCTTCACCGCTGTATTTGTACAGCAGCCAGCTCCATGCCGCACTCACCAGCGACGTAGGATATTGTCGGGGCAGCTCACTGCCGTGGCGCTGTTCACCATGCGCGGCACCTACCCGCTGCCCGAAGGCCGTGGGCTGTTGGATATCCGCCATCGGGTTCTCCACTGCTTCATCATTCCCTGTCATGACAGCGTTTCCTCATTGGCGGTCACCCTCGACTGTGCCAGATATCCGCTCAGTGCCTGCGGTGACGGGTAACGCTGCAAGAGCGCCACACTCACCGGCTGCGCTAATGCGCGGCTCAATGCCTGTGCCAGCGCAATACGCTGGAGCGAATCAACACCGCTTTCACACAGCGTCTGCGACCAGAGGCCGGATTCACTGCGTTTCAGCGTCTGCGCCCACACGCGTAACAACGACTGGGCTGACGGTGTGTCAGGCGAGCCAGCGCGGCTATCCAGCATGGCAGCCTGCCTCATCGACGTATCCAGCACCTTATGATGTCCGATAATTTCGGCGGGCTGCGGCGGCGCGCTATTCACCAGCGCCACCACTTCATCATGCCAGCGCATCAGCACCCGACGTGCCTGCGCACTGTCCAGCACATCGGCGTCAAACTCGAAGCGCAGCAGCATGCAGCCCGCCTGCTCACGCACCACCAGATTCAGCGGCATCTCGACTTTTTCATAGGCGGCTGAAAACTCGGGAGATAGCCGATGCGGGTCGTCAGCACGTTCACCTTGCTCCTCCTTTGCTCCGGGCCGATTTTCATTAACAGGGTAGTTTTCATAAACGAACAGGCTATTAAACAGACGCGGACGTCCGGCTGTCAGGGCAATCAGCGACTGCGTGGCATGCTGATTCATCGCCATCAGCTCATTCTGCAACTGCACCAGATGCTGTTGTAGCGATACCGGCTGCTGCCAGCTCAGCGCCAGCGGCAGGCTGTTGATATACAGACCCACGCTGCTCGCCACGCCCTCCACCGGACTTTCCCTGCCTGACAGCACGTTGCCGACAATGCTGACTGCATCGCCAGTCGAGCGCGCCAGCAGCCGGTGCCAGGCATATTGCGCGATAATGCTGTGCGTAACGCCCACTTCACGGGCAAAGGCGGTTAGCGTCGCCTGATCCTGTTCATTCAGGCTCACACCGGTGACCTGCGGTTCAACCTGCGTCAGATGCTGGCTGAGATCGGCGCGTTTCCCCGTCGCCGCAAACAGCATCGCCACGTCGTTCGTCTGCGCCAGCAGCGGCTGACGCTGCTGCCAGAAAGCCTCGACGGCAGGCTGCTGCGCCACGGCATGCAGTGCATAATCCACATAGGCGCGATCCACCTGAATCGCTGGCGCTTCACCGTGTATTAATGCTTGCCCGTTCATCAGCAGTTGATAGTCACGGTGTACCGCGCCCAGCAGCTGTGGGCCGCTCCAGCCATCAATGATGCTGTGGTGACAGCTCAGCAGTACCCGATAATCCTGTTCACCCACGCGGAAACAGGCAATGCGCAACAGCGGCGGCTGTGACAAATCAAATCCGGTGCGTAAATCCTGCTGGCGATAGCGTTCAATGACCGCCTGTGGATCGGCCTCCTGCGCGACATCCTGATAGTAGAAAGGCAATTCTGCCTGCTTCACAATTACCTGCACGCTGGTACATTCGCTTTCCAACGCGGCACGCAGTGCCGGGAACCGCTGAATCTGACGCTGCCAGGCCTGACGATAGCCTTCCACGTCCAGCGCCTGTGCATAGCGAACCGGCGTTTGCAGATGATAGGCATCGTCCTGCGGACAGCGCAGGCGGTGATACAGCATCGACTGCTGGAGCGATGGCAGCGGCAACAGCGTGTCGATGTCATAACGCTGCGACAGGCTATCGAGCTGCGTCTGGCTGAGCGTCACCGCCGGAAAGTCGCTGGGAGTAAAGACAGTGCCGCGGCTCAGCTGGTCCAGACAGGCTGCTGTCAGCTCCCGCAGATTTTCAGTGAACCGCGCCATCAGGCGTTCGCTGTCACGCTGGTTAAGGCAACCCACCTGACGCAGCGTTAGCTGTCCGCCCGTAATACCACCGTGAAGACTGATAATCTCCGCCGGTTTATTCTCCGGCGCAACGCAGCTTCCCGGCGCGACATCCACCGGACGCCACACGCCAGCCGCCTGAACCGACAGCCCGAGATAGTTGAACACAATCGGCGACAGCGTCAGCGAACCGCCCTGCGGGTGATGGTAGCGCAGCGGATTAAACCCGACGCCTTTATCCGGCACCTGACGCAGCTGTTCCTTGCTGGATTTAATCAGGGAAGCCCAGTCAGGTTTATCTTGCAGGCACACCGGATAGGTGCTGGTAAACCACCCGACCGTACGACTGACATCCAGTGTCGGATCAATCGCTTCGCGACCATGCCCTTCCAGCATGATGCGTGCGTTGTCACCCCAGCCAAGCTCGCTTAGTGTGCGGGTCAGCGCTACCAGCAGCAGATCGCTGACGTCGGTATTAAAGGCGCGGTTGGCCTCGCTCACCAGTTGGCCGGTGGTTTCGGCATCCAGCGTCAGCATCGCCGCACTGGCATGGCCTTGCGGATCTTTCGCCGCCAGTAGCGCCGTCTGATCACCCCCGTCTTCCTGCGCCTGCCAGTACGCTAACTGTTCTGCATGTTGCGTAGCGTAGTGGTGCAGCGCCGTGCCCCACTGGCGATAGCTCGACGTTTTCGGCGACAGCGGTTCACCGAGGTACAGCCGTTCCAGGTCATCAACCAGAATGCGCCAGGACACGGCATCAATCACCAGATGGTGGAAAGCAAGGAACAAGGCGGTGTCCGCCTGCGGATGGTGACGCACCAGCGCACAGGCCATCGTTCTTCCCTGCGCAGGGTCGAATTCACGCTGCAACGCGGTAAACGCCTGTTGCAGGCCGTCGTCGCCAAGCTGGCGATAATCCAGCATCGACACCGCAGGGCAAGACACTTCCGTCAGATAGCGCTGCCCATCGGCATCACAGGCCAGACGCAACGCGTCGTGTTGTGCCATCAGCGCCTGCAACATCGTGGTCAGGCATTCGGTATCCACGTCAGGCAGTTGAATCATCGCCGCCTGATTCCAGTGCTCAGGACGTGCCAGCGGTTGTTCCATAAACCAGCGCTGAATCGGCAGCAGCGCGAACTCACCTTCCAGCATGCCCTGCTCCGCCACAATACCTGTGTCGCGGTTGTTCTGCGCCAGCACGCGGCACAGACGCCGCACGCTCTTCGCTTCGAAAACGTCCTTCACCGTGCAGACATAGCCCGCGCTGCGCAGGCGGGTGGTCAGTTGGATACTGAGGATGGAATCGCCGCCTAAGCGAAAGAAATCATCCTCAACGCCCAGCGGCGTATTCAGCACGCTGCGCCAAATCGCCAGTACATCCGCTTCCAGCGGATTATCGGCTTCGCCGTCGCCTTCGCTGGCTTCCAGCACTGGCGGCAGCTGTTTCGTATCCAGTTTGCCGTTCGGCGTCAGCGGCATGTCTTCCAGCAGAATCAGTCGGAACGGCACCATGTATTCCGGCAGGTGCTTCGCGACATCAATCAGGACAGCGGCAGGTTCCGGCGTGCTGCTGTCGGCTTTCACCGTGCCATAGGCAACCAGCGCCGGACGGTTCCCCACCTGTGCCACGATGACTTTAACCTGTTTCAAAGACGGACAGACCGCCGCCAGCTGCGCCTCGATCTCACCCGGCTCAATGCGGTAACCGCGTAGTTTGATCTGCTCATCAATACGGCCACAGTATTCATAGTCACCGTTGTTCAACAGCCTGGCCTTATCACCCGTGCGATAAATGCGCAGCGTCGCTGTACCTTGTCCGGTATGGTTCACATCGTTCAGCGTAATGTGTTCAAAGCGGCTGGCCGTCATCTGCGGTTGGTTGAGGTAGCCACGCGCCAGCCCAAGCCCCGCAAGGCACAGCTCGCCCGGCACGCCCGCCGGACACAGTTGCCCGGCAGCGTCCAAAATCAGCGCCTGAATATGAGCGATGGGCTGACCGATGGTGACGGGCTGACCTTTACGCAAGCGGGTGCTCAACGCGGTGACGGTACATTCCGTCGGCCCGTACATGTTGTACAGCGCGACCTTGTCGGCCCAGTTTTCCACCACGGCGTTCGGACAGGCTTCACCGCCCATACCAATGGCTTGAATACCGTTAACCTGCTTCGGATCGAGAATCGACATTAGCGCCGTCGGCAGGATCAGGTGCGTCGCGCCCGCCTGTTCGGCATGCACAATCGCCCGATCGTTAGGTTCGCCAAACGCCAGCGTGCCGCCGCTGCTCAGCGGCAGCAGCGTCGTCATGTTACCGGCGTCAAACGAGAGCGACATGCAGTTGAACATCGTGCTTTGCGACGTGAACGCGATTCGATCGCGATGATCGTCCAGCAGATTGATCAGCGAGCCGTGTTCGATCATGACGCCCTTCGGCAAGCCAGTCGATCCCGAGGTGTAGATCACCTGCGCCAGTTGCTGCGCGTGGCGCGGAATGGCCGGTGGTTCATCACCTGATAGATCGTGCCACTGCGCAACAATGGCCGGATCGGTCAGATCGATACACTGCTCCGCGGACCACTGCGCCAGCTGTTGCCCATCGCCGCCGAGAATCACGGCAAGATTGGCATCGGTAATGATGTGGCGCAGCCGCTCCGGCGGATAATCGGGATCCAGCGGCACATACGCGGCTCCTGCTTTCCAGACGGCCAGCAGCGCAATGACAAAATAACGATCGCGTTTCGCCAGCACGCCAACCAGCGATTGTTCACCCAGCCCCTGACGGTGCAGCCAGTGAGCCAGCTGATTCGACTGCCTGTTCAGTTCGGCATACGTCAGCGTATCCGTGCGCTGTTCGCCGTCAAAGGCTATCGCCAGTTGCTGAGGATCGCGCTGGGCGATGGCTTCAATCACGTCGGTTACCGTCAGCTGTGGCTGCGGATAGCTACGCGGCAGCTGCTGACTTTCCGCCAACACGGCGGCAAAGCGATCCGCTTCCATCAGCGGCAGATGCCAGACGTCAGTTTCCGGAGCCTCAACCACGGCCTCAATCAGCCGGATAAAGCGATCGGCGTAATACTGGATCGTCTGGCGCTCAAACAGCGCAGTGGCAAACAGCCAGTCCAGCCGCACCTCGCCCATCAGCTCCGTCACCTTAACCGAAATGTCCGTCTTGGCGGGCAGCACGGGTGAAGTCTCTTCCTCCGCATCGCAACCGGGAATCAGATCGTTGAAATCCACTTTAGCCTGATACACCAGCATTACCTGGAAGATCGGGTTGATCGCGGTGGTGCGATCGGAACCGATCGCCTCGCTCAGCGCTTCAAAACGATAAAGCTGATGATCGAAGGCCGACAGATCCTGCTCGCGGCAATATTGCAGGTAATCGACGAAACGCTGGCTGTCCTGCAACTGAGTACGCAGCACGATGGTGTTGACGAAGAAGCCGACGACATCTTCGATATCCGGTCGTTCGCGGTAGGCCAGCGGCGAACCAATGACGATGTCTTTTTCACCGCTGATGCGCGCCAACAGCAGAGAGAACACCGCATGCAGGCCGATAAAGTTAGAGGTATTGTAGCGCTGGCACAGGCGCTTGAATTTATCCCACAGATCGTTGTTGATCGCGGAGAAAATCACCTCACCGCCGCTATTCTGGTGCGCCGGACGTGGTTTATCCAACGGTAGGCTGTGAACTTCGGGGATCCCCGTCAGTCGCTCAACCCAGAACGGTTTGAATTCGTTGTGGTAATCCAGAAACGAGGCGGAATTGAACCAGTGTGCGTAATCGATATAGTTAAGCTGGGTCGGCTCGACGGGGTAAGGCTGGCGATTTTGACAGGCCAGAAAAGCCGGTTTGAAATCCGCAAACATATTCTTCACCGACCAACCATCGGAAATAATATGGTGCTGGGTGATCATCAGAACGTGCACCCGTTCGCTCATTTTCACCAGCCGCACACGAGTGAGATCGCCCGCCGTGAGATCGAACGGGCGGCTGATTTCCGCTTTCACCTGCTGCTGTAAGCGTCCTTCCCGTTCGTCTTCCGGCAGTGATGAGAAATCATCATGCTGTATCACAAACGGTTGATAGGCATCGATACGCTGTTCGCCCTTGCCGTGTTCGTTGACCACAAAACGGGTACGCAGGCTGGCATGACGCTGCGCCAGTGCGTCAAAGGCAAACTCCAGCGCCGCCACATCCAGCGTGCCGGTCAGACGAAAATAGACCGGCATATTGTAGAGGTGTGATTGCTCTTCGTACTGCTCGATAAACCACAGTCCGCTCTGTGATGACGACAGCGGGCCGGACGTCGCATTCTGCGGCGTGATGGGACGTTCAAACGCCTGCTGCGCCGTCAGGCAACGCACAATGGCGTCTTTGTTTTCCTTAATCGTGCGCCCAATCTCTGGCGTGATCGCGTCTTTGCTGGACTGCGAAATCAACTGCCCCTGCGCATTTAACGCCAGACGGACGCCCTGACGCTCCAGCTGCTTTAACAGCGTTACGATATCTTTCATAACTTGTCACTCTCTCAGCAAATCAGGCCGTCAGCGTTGCCCCGCCGTCCACCACCACATCCTGCATGGTGATGTGGCTGGCGAGATCGGAAGCCAGAAAAACCACGGTATTGGCGATCTCGTCCGGCTGAGCGATCTTGCCCAGCGGAATCCCCAGTTTGTACTGGTCAGGAAAGCCCGCGATAGTGCGCTGCTCGGCATCGGCGCTATGCCACATGCCGCGCTGCATCGGCGTGTCCGTCGATCCCGGCGACACCAGATTGCAGCGCACGCCGTAAGGCGCTAACTCCAGACCGGCACAGTGAGACAGGCTGGTGAGCGCCGCTTTCGAGGCGCAGTACGCCGCCATTTGCATGCGGGGAACATGCGCGGCATTGGAACCAACGCAAACAATCGCACCGCGGCGCTGCTGCTTGAAATGCGGGACCAGTGCGTTTAACAGGTAAAACGCGCCAGAGGCGTTGACGTTGATGCACTGGTGCCAGTCGTCCACGCTCAGCGCGTCGATATCGCCCAAACGCAGAATCCCAGCGGCGTTGACCAGAACGTCTAGCCCGGTTTCCGCCAACTGCTGGCGACAGACCGCCGCCACACTGTCCGGTTCGCTGATATCCAGCGTCACACAGCTAAACGGATGATCGTCATGTCGGAATGCGCGGTCGAAACCGACCACGTTCGCGCCCAGCGCAACGAACTGGCGGGCAATGCTTTCGCCAATACCGCTCGCCGCACCGGTTACCCAGACGCTCTTGCCGCTGAAATCAAACTGAAGAGGTTGTGCCTTGTTCATCATTTTCCCTACCACACCATTTCCACGCTGTTTTCATCCTGTGACAGCCTGTCGTCCAGATAGCGGCAGAAGTCGCTGAGCTGAGGATGATCGAACACATCAGACACCTTGATGCTGACGGAAAACTCGGCGGCCAGACGGTTGACGATCTGGATGGTCTGCAATGACTGTCCACCCAGCTCGAAGAAGTTATCCCGCGACTGGATCCCCGACACACCGAGGATCTGCTGCCAGATTGCGCTGACCCGATTTTCAGTTTCGCTGGCTAACGTCTGCGCTGGAGCCTCGTCGTGGTATTCCGCCAGCAGACGCTTGCGATCGACCTTGTTGGAGCCGGTTTTTGGCAACTGACGGAAGGCACGGTAATCGGTGGGGATCATCGCTGGCGGCAGCACGCTGCCCAGACGCTGTTTCAGCGCACGAGCGTTGATCTCACCGGCTTTCGTGGCGACAAACGCCACCAGACGCCGCAAGCCATTGGGGTAAACAATGCCTTGAACACAGGCTTCATCGACGTCCGGCTGTGCCAACAGATGGGCTTCAACTTCCCCAGGCTGGATCCGGTAGCCACTGATTTTAAACTCGTTATCCATGCGCCCGAGGTAGAGCAACTGTCCTTTTTCCAGCCGTACTCTGTCGCCAGTGCGGTAAGCCGGAAGCTCCCGCTCGCCCACCGCTATCTGCGTAAACGCCGCGTGTTCTGTTCCGATGTAACCCGCCGCCAGCGTTGGCCCCAGCAGCACCAGTTCCCCTTCCGCCGCAGGGCGATCGCCCACCGCGAGAATCAGCGCGTTGACACCAGCCAGCGGCAGACCGATAGGAAGCTGTGCCACATCGGCCGACTGTGTTTGCAGATCGCAACTGGTCGCGACTACCGTGGTTTCAGTCGGGCCATAGGTGTTGATCAAGCGCAGCGTGTCCGGCGCATGATGTTGCCACTGCGCCAACTGTTCGGGGTACACCGCTTCACCGCCAATGATGATGGCGCGCAGTGCGGAAGGCAGGGTCAGCGTGCCGGTTTTCAGCGCCACGACCCATTCATTCCAGAATGCCGTCGGCAAGTCGAGCAGCGTAATCGCCTGTTCTGCGACCTGTTCAACAAAGGCCGGAATCGACTCCAGCATCTCATCGGTGCGCAGCACCAGCGTTGCACCGCTGGTCAGTGTGGCAAAGATCTCTTCGATGCTGGCATCAAAGTTAAACGGGGCAAATTGCAGCACGCGATCCGCTGCGCGCAGACCGTAGCGCTGGCGTGCCGCTGCGATGAAGTGATCCAGTGCGCTGACACCGATCTCTACCCCTTTCGGCAATCCGGTCGATCCTGAGGTGAACATGATATAGGCAATTTGCCCTTCCCTCGCTTCCGCAGGCGACAGAGCGGCGGCCTGTGCGTTGGATGACAGAAGATGCCCTGCCAGAACGATCTCGCCGGAGAAGACCGACGCCAGCCGATGCTGGTAGTCCGCCTGCGTCACAATCGTACGCAGACTGGCAATCTGGATAATGTGTTGTTGACGTTCATGCGGCTGTTCAGGATCGAGCGGCACATATACTGCGCCGCATTGCATCACGGCCAGCAGGCAAATGATGGTTTCAGGGCTGCGGTTCAGCATGACACCGATGCGCTCACCGGGTTGCACGCCGCGCTCGTGCAGCGCCGCAGCAGCCTGACCACTCAGGTCCAGCAGTTGTTGATAGCTGTACTGCCGATCGCGCTGCGTCAGCGCCGGATGATTCGGATTTTTACGCGCCTGCTTGGCAATCGCCGTCAGAACCGGTTCAACGAACGGCTCAGGCTCGCGGCTGGTGATCAACGCCAGCTCACGCTCTTCACGTAGCCAGCGTCCCAGCAGTTCGCCACTGGTTTGCTGCGGCTGCGCCAGCCAGCGTTGAAGCAGCGTGAACAAGGTTTCTTGTAAAGTGGCTAACGCTTCTGCGCTGTAACAGGCCGGGTTGGCATCAAAATCCAGCACCGGTGTACCATCCGGTTTGAAATGGATCTCGATAGTCAGATCTTCTACCGGTCCGGCGCTGAGATTCAGCGTGCTGGACGACAGCGATCCGTAGCTGAGCGGATGATCGAACGGCATGATATTGATCAGTGGGCCGAAAAGCCGCTGCTCGCCGCCGACGCGGTTCAGATCGCGCCGTAAGTGCTCATAGCGATAATGTTGATGCCGACGCAGCGTACGTTTGGTGCGAGCCACCTGCTGCGCCAGTGTGACAAAGTCCGCCTGCTCATCCACCTGAATGCACAGCGGCACAATATTCATCTGCATGCTCGGCACTGTTAGCGAGGCGGAACCGATACGGTTCATCACCATCATGCCGAACGTCAGTCGGTCGCTGCCAGACACCAGTTTGAGGTGCGTCGCCAGCATCGCTAAAAACAGATCCGGCCAGCTGATTTTGTTGCCTTCACACAGCGCCGTCAGCGGCTGCCAGATATCCGCTGGCAACACGCTGCTCTGGCGCAAAAACCGCGCCGCGATAGGTGCTTTCTTTTCGCTGAAGCTGGCCGGTTCCGGCATCGCGTTCAGCGTTTCCAGCCAGAAATCACGCGCCTGCGCCGTCTGTCCGCTGGCATCACGCTGCTGTTCCTCTTCCAACACCTCGCTGAACGGGCCGAATTCGGCCACTGGCGCGGGTTGCCCCGCCGTCAGTGCGGTATAGATCTGGGCGATACGCTGAAACAACATGGTGGTGCCAAAGCCGTCCAGCGCAATGTGGTGAACACAACTGTAGAGAAAATCGCGCTTTTCACCGCACAGCAGTGCAAAACGGCAAGGTAACTCGTTCAGTAAATCCAGCGGCTGGGCGATTTCCTCACGCGCCCACTGGCGTATTGTCTGCTCTTCATCCGTCATCGGCACAGGCAACAGTTCACTAATCGGCAGCACGCCGATGGGCACTGGCAACTGTGAAGCCACAAAGCCGATCTCCGGCTGGTCGGCCTGTTCACCCGCAACCTCAACAAACTGGCAGTACAGGCACTCGCACTCCATGACTGCCTGACGGATCGCGCTTAGCATGGCTTCAATATCGACTTTGCCATCAAACGCGATGCACTCCGCCGTGTTGAACGTCGCTTTATCATCGTTCAGGGCATGACCTAACCACAACCCGCGCTGCGCAACGCTCAACGGTTTCATGATGCGGCTCCCTGCTGTTTTTCAATCAGCGCCCACCAGGCATTCAGGCTGGGGTTACGCGCCAAATCGACAAAGCTCAGCGTGACCCCCTGATTGCGCCATTCGGTCAGCAGCGCCATCATGCGCACCGAATCCAGACCGTAGTCGATCAGGTTTTCATCTTCATCGAATTGATCTTCATCTTCGTCGATCAAGGTCAGCAGGTGCGCTCTCAGTGCTTGTTTTGTCAGTGCCTGTGCCATTTTTGCTCCTGTAAGTTCCGCCGTGCTAACCACCCGTCCGGCGCGCGTCGCCACATATTTCAGCGCCATCTGGTGCTCCTGAAGTGAGAAATCCGCCACCGCATCACCGACCATGAATGGCTTGATGTCGCGCATGAAGGCATCCGTCGCGGTAATCATGCAGCCGATATGCCCGTAAACGCCGCAGATAATCAGCTGATCTTTACCCATCTCCTTCATCATCGGTTCCAGCGGCGAACGGTGAAAAGCGCTGTAGCGCCACTTCACCAGCACGGTGTCATGCTCATCCGGTGCCAGCGCACTCACAACACGTTGCTTGTCAGGGTGATTATTCAACCCTGCGCCCCACATGTCGTTCAGCAGCGCCCGGTCTGCCGCGCTTTGTGCATTCGGCTGCGCGGTATACACCACCGGAATTCCCTGTGCTTTGCAGTAGGTTCGCAACGCCACAATGTTCTCAATCAACTGCTGCGCCAGCGGGCTGTCCGCACCATAGAAATTCACGAAATAGTCCTGCATGTCATGAATCAGCAGCACCGCGCGCTCAGGCTCAAACGCCCAGGAAACCTTGTTGTCCGGGAAATCCTGTGCGCACGGCAGGGGATAAGAAGCAATAGAAGGGATTGCCATCACAAAATCCTTATTTGTTTTGAATACTACGTTCGGTTTTGAGTGCTAAGTTGGGTCTGGATGCGCTGACGGAGTGATTTCTTATCAATCTTGCCGACCGGCGTAACGGGCAAGGTGTCGATCATCTCGAAGCGGTCCGGCAGTTTGAATTCAGCAATACCCTGATTGCGAAGATATTTTCTCAACGTAATGGCTTTCAGCGAGGGATCGCTGACCACCAGAAAAGCGCAGCTCTTCTCGCCCATAACCGGATCGGGCATGGACACCAGCGCGGCATGAAGAATGCCATCATGCTTGAGCAACAGGTTTTCGATCTCTTCAGCGGCAATCTTTTCACCACCGCGGTTAATCTGATCTTTTTCCCGTCCGACCACGCGCAAATAGCCGTCTTCGGTCATCTGCACCACATCGCCCGAGTGGTAAAACCCTTCACTGTCGAAGGCGCGAGCGTTGTGTTCCGGACTGCGGTAATAGCCACGGAAGGTATACGGGCCGCGCGTCGCCAGCAGCCCCGCCTCGCCTCTCGGCACCGGATTACCGTCGATATCCAGCACCTTCACTTCATCGTCCGGGCTCATCGGGTAGCCCTGTGTCGTGAAGATATGCTCGTCGCTGTCGTCCAGCCGGGTGTAGTTCACCAGCCCTTCCGCCATGCCGAGCACCTGCTGTAGCTGGCAGCCCAGTACCGCCGGAATACGACGTGCGACGGTTTCACTCAGCTTCGCCCCGCCAACCTGCAAGATTTTCAGGCTACGCAGCGCGCCACCAAACTGTTCGGCCGCCTGGATCCACAATGCGGCAGCGGGCGGCACCAGCGAGGTAATATCGATCTGGTGGCGTTCGATCAGCGGGAAACAGGTCATCGCCCCTGGATCGGGCGCCAGCACGACGCGTCCACCGGCATAAAACACGCCGAGCGAACCGGGTGAACTTAACGGGAAGTTATGCGGTGCGGGCAAGGCGCACAGGTAGCGGGTTTGTGGCGTCAGCTCACAGATTTCCACGCTGCGGCGCACGCTGTAGTAGTAATCATCGTGGGTGCGGGGAATCAGCTTCGGCGTACCGGTACTGCCGCCAGAAAGCTGGAAGAAGGCAACCTGCCCTGACGCGGAAGGCTGATACTGGCTGGCTGAAGTGCACGGTTGCAACCAGCCTGACAGACTGTGCCCCAGCGGACTGTCGCCGAGCATCACCACCGTTTGCAGGCGGGGAACCTGCGTCTGTAGCCGATCCAGAAACTCGCCGTTGCCAAACAGCGGGTGTTCGGCCGAGGCGATCAGTAAGCGCGGTTCGATCTGCGTGGCGTATGACAGCAATTCCAGCTTGTTGTGGCTGAACAGCGCGTTAACTGGCGCGACGCCCATTTTCAGCAATGCAAAAAAGGTCAGGTAAAATTCAGCCACGTTCGGCAACTGCACCAATGCCGTGTCACCACAGCGCAGGCCGCTTTCCGTCAGGCGCGATGCCAGCGCGGAAGATTGCCGATCCAGCTCGCGATAGCTCCACTGGCGCTCGCCGCACACCACCGCAACGGCATCAGGTTGCGTCGTCAAATGGCGTTCCCAGGCATCCGTTAACGGCAAGCCGACCCAGTACCCTTTGTCGCGGTAACGCTGCGCCAGTTCCTCTGGCCAGGGCGTAAATTCAATGCTCATAGTCCATCCACACCAGAGTTAAGCCCAAACGCATTCAGCATCGTGTTTAATTTGGCGGCAGTTTCAGCCCATTCCTCCTCGGGGACTGACGCCTCAACAATGCCCGCACCGGCAAACAGGCGGACGTTATTGTTTTTGATGGTGCCGCAGCGAATCGCTATCGCCCATTCGCCATCGCCGTTGGCATCACACCAGCCGACAATGCCGCTGAATACGCCGCGATCGTGCGGTTCCAGTTCGGCGATCAGCTGGCGCGCGTCCTGCGTGGGGAAGCCGCACAGCGCGGGGGTAGGATGCAGTTGGCAGGCCACCTGAAGCGCCGTCATCTCTGGGTTCACCAGTTCACCGCTAATGGCGGTAGACAAGTGCCACATGGAGGCGGTGTGCATCAGCGCAGGCGCCGATGGCACCGTTAATGACGAGCAAAGCGGCATCAGACGTTGACGAATGTCATCCACCACCAGCTTGTGCTCGTGCTTGTCTTTGCTGGAATTCAGCAAGCGCTGGCTATTCAGGTAATCCAGATGTTCATCGTTCATCCGTCGTGCCGATCCCGCCAACGGGTTGGAAACAATGACGTTGCCCTGCTTACGCAGCAGCAGTTCCGGGCTAGCACCCAGTAAGATGGAACCATCAGGCAGCGGCAGCGAGAAGTGATAGCCACCCGCGTTCTGCACCATCAGGTTGTTGAGGATCGTTTGCGCCTTAACCGGACCCGTCAGCTCAATGTCCAGAATGCGTGACAGTACCGCTTTGCTCAGTTCACCGCGGCGGAAGCGCTCAACGGCCTCCGCCACGATAGACTTGAACTGACCTTTGTCTGGAACGCTGTTCAGCGTGAGAGCAGCAGGTGCTGCCGCCGTCTGCTTACGAGCACGACTGACGAGTTCAGATTTCGTCGTAACGGTATAATTATCAGGGATATAGAGACTAGAGGGTTGTGTGGTATCAAAAGGAATCGCCCCCACCACAATAGGCAGCGACTGCCCTGCCTGACGCGCCCGCTGGAACGCCTGCGCGATTGCAGAACTCAGCCCATCATTGTGCGAATCTGGAACGCAAACAGGGGACGAAATACGTTCAAATAAGCCGGAAGTCGAAAGGCTACGGTGTTCCGATGCATATAAAAAAGCGGTCTGTTCCGAATAAGTTAGCCCGCTAAATGTTTCAGCTTCTGTAATCAGTGTATCCACAAGGCAGCTCCTGCGCTCGCAAATTAAATACCAATGATTATTAAAATCATTATCATTTATATCAAGCGCAGTTAAATTACACTGAAGTAACGTGTTCGGTCAATCCTTCCACAGAATGCTTATTCACGCCCACTAAATAGGGGTTATATTGATGTTAATCAATTTTTTTGGGCATCTTTCATAACGGTTAATGATTAGCAATAGGAATGTATTGATTATAAAACCCACATCACAGATGATAATGAAAATACTTATCATTCATTGTCAGGAAAATTAAGCTGCGCTAGACTGCGCGAATATTTTACTAACTGTGTCTAAATGTGAGCCCGTCATGGATGAAAGCATGTACCGCCAGCACACCCGACCCGTTGTGCATCTGGCGCTGCTCATCAACATGCTTTCCCTCGGCAGCCTGATGATGGTGATGCCGTTAGGTCCCGATTTCATCAGCGCACTTTCCATGGATGCCAAGAACATCGGCTACATTAGCGGTGGCGCAACGTTTGCCTCCGCCATTGTCGGTTTCCTCGCCGCCCCTTATCTGGACAGATTTAACCGTAAACATGCTCTGATCGTTCTGCTGACGCTGCGCTTCAGCCTGACGGCGGCCTGCATGTTTGCCACCAGCCAAACCCATCTTTTAGTGCTGTTTATTCTGGCAGGTTGCGTCGCCGGACCGGCCTCTGGCGTGTTGATGGCTGCGGTTGTCGATATCGTGCCGGCCAACGAGCGCGGAAAGCAGTTGGCCTACGTCGGTATGAGTTTTTCACTCGCGGCCATTATCATCATGCCGCTGTCGCTGGAGTTAGCTCACCGCATTAACTGGCAAGCGCCGTTTTATATTTTCGGCCTCGGCGGCCTGCTGCTGGCGCTGTTAGTGCTGTGGCTCTTTCCTTCCATGCCGCCGACGCACCGATCTCAACCAAGCGCATCTCCCAGCACAGTACCCACTTCCGTATTGCACGATCTGCTGGCCTCCCCACTTTTCCTGTTGGGGCTGACGGTGGTTTCGCTACAAATGTTCGGCCATTTCCTGCTGATTCCCCATTTTTCCAACTACTTTCAGTTCAATCTGGCGTTCCCGCGGGATGATATTTCCCTGCTTTATCTCTGCGGCGGGCTGGCCAGTATGGTGACCATGCAGCTGTGCGGCAACCTGCTGGATCGAGGGTATGCCAGCCGGACGATCGTGGTGACGACGCTACTGCTGGCCGTTGTGATCCTCTGTGGTTTCGTTTTGCCTTTTTCGCTTTCCCTGTATCTGGTGTTCACCCTGTTCATGGCGCTCAGCGCAGCCCGCTCCAGCAGCACGCTGGCAATTACCGCCGGCATTCCGCTGCCGCATCAGCGCGCCGCGTTTATGTCCTATCAGGGCACTGCGGCCAACGTGGCATCAGGGCTTGCCAGCGTTGCCTCTGCCGCTTATCTGAGCACCTCCGTTGAAGGAAAAATTGATGGGTTCTCACAGCTCGCCGTCGCCAGCGCCGTATTTGCGCTGGCCGCCATGCTGCTAACGATGCGCCTGATTCCACTGCTGGCTGAACGCGGCCGGGAGATGGCTTCACAGCAGCCTGCCCAGACAATAGGGCAATAAACCGATCGATGTGGTCGGTAATACATGCAACACAGCACGCAATTTATTTATGGGGATGTTTTTTCCACTCTTTGATGGGGTCTTTGACATGCAGCTAAAACCGGAAAGTCGTTTTTCATATCATCATTTCCCACACAGCAAGGTGTATCGCGCCCTGCTGGTGACCGGGTTACTGGCACTGCCTGCACTTACACAGGCAGAAAACGCGGCAGATGAAAAAATCGTCGTGACAGCAACACAGACGAAGCACACCACGCTGAGCGCCCCCGCCAGCGTTTCTGTCATCACTCGTTCCGAGCTGGAAAAGATGTCGGTGAATAACGTTTCCGACGCGGTGAAAAAGCTGCCGGGCATTAACATCAATCCGTCATCAACCTATGGCCGTAACGAGATCAAGATCCGTGGCATGCGGGCAGACTACACGCTACTGCTGGTGAATGGTCGTCGAGTTAACTCACGTGAGGCGTTAACCAGCGACTACGCCAACGATTTTGATCTTACTTCACTCCCCGTATCCGCCATCGATCGTATTGAGGTGATCCGTGGCCCCATGTCATCCCTGTACGGAGCCGACGCGCTGGGCGGTGTAGTAAACGTAATTCTGCGCCAACCGGGGGAGAAAGCAACGGGTGAGATCGGCTATAACTTTGAAGCACCGACCGAAGGTTCCGGCGGCGACCATAACCGCCTAAACGGCTACGTCAGCGGCCCATTGATAGACAATACGCTGCTGGGCAGTCTGATTATTGATGGTGGCAAACGTGATGCCTGGCGTACAGAGCTCTCGAAAAACCCCAACACCGATGCGCGAGAAGAGCGTAAAAATACCAATCTATTAGGTAGCTTGACCTGGCTGATTGATGAACAGCAGAGTCTGGATTTTGATGCTACCTATGTCAAAGACGATCGTGACGTATATTGGAATGTGCGTAACGTAGCAAGACGTAATATACAGAAACTGGATCGTTTAGGACTTGGCTTGACGCACAACGGCAGTTGGGAAAATGTCGATACGCGACTGCGTTACTACTATGAAAATGTCAATCTGATGGATAACTCTGAGCTGAAAGGTGGCAGAGCAGATATCAGTCAGGATAACCACACTATAGACGGCCAGGTTTCTGGCTATCTGGGCGATCATCTGCTGACTGGCGGTGGTGAATACCTGCTGACATCATTAAAACATAGCATGTACCTACAAAATGGTGGGATCGATGTCAGCCAAGGCGCACTTTTCTTACAAGACGAATTTAAACTTGGCGATCTGGCATTAACCTTCGGAGGTCGTGTCGACCAGCATGAGGTCTACGGAACAGAATTTAGCCCTCGTGCCTATGCAACGTATAGTTTGACCGATAACTGGGTGATAAAAGGCGGTGTCAGCAAAGCCTATAAAGCCCCAACACTTTCGCAGTCGGTCAAAGGTTATGCTTTAGCCTCCTGTCAGGGAACATGCTTTATCCTTGGGAACCCTGACCTTAAGCCAGAGACAGCCATAAGTTATGAGTTAGGTACCGCCTACGAGGCTGAGCGATTTGGCGCAGGAGTCACATTATTTGATAATGACATCAAGGATATGATTCAAACCAATTCGCTAACACGAACCTATGAAAACGTGAATAAAGCACGAATTCAGGGGATTGAAACCTCATTCTGGATCGATCTGACAGAGGATCTGAACTGGACCACCAACTGGACCATCGTCGATGCCGAAGACCGCACCACCAGAAAGCGTCTGAAACAAACGCCGAAAAATACGGTTAACACGCAGTTGAACTGGCAGGCGCTGGATAATCTCTCGACCTACATATCCTATCAGTACGCGGGCAACCAATATCTGCGTGATAAAGAAGTACTTAGAACCAGAGGCTTTAATACCGTAGATATCGGTGCGACCTACACGCCAGTTAAAAACGTGGACCTGAAACTGGGTGTCACTAACCTGACCAACGAAAAACGGGACTACGTTGCCACCAACAACGACTACTTCCTGTCTGGACGTACGGTATACGGCGGCGTGAGCTATAAGTTCTGATGCCGATACGTGCTAATCAATAATGCTGAGCCCGCGAATTCGCGGGCTTTTTTAGCAACAGATAAACGTGGTGACGTCGTACTCTCTCAGCAGATACGCGCCTTTAAAGCGGCGTCCGGCATAAAACGTCGGCGTCAGATCGGTAAGCAGTTCCAGCTCGAACTCGCGTTTGGTGATATCCAACGCCACCAGCCTGGCATCCAGAAAATCAAAGTAGTGCCGCACCTGCGGGTAAAGCGCCTTGAACAGGCTTTCTTTAGCCGAGAAGCTTACCGTCAGCAAACAGCAGAACGATTCATCACGTTCCTGAAACCACTGGTATTCCTCATCACCGATGATGCCGGGCCACAGCGATTGCGCACGTTCATCGGACATGAATCCTTCGATATCAACCCCCACGCACGATAGCGTATCGCTACGCAAATGGGCAGCACAGAGTACACTGTCTTTATTATGGCTCAGCGACCCAGCAATATTTTCCGGCCACTGCGGTGAACGATCTTCCCCACTGCACAGCACAAACTCAGGGTGACCCAGTTTATTCAATACCTGTCTGGCAAGATAACGCCCGGCCAGAAACTCGGCGCGCCGTTTCGGCACAGCGCGCGCTAGCGCGTCAGGTAAAGGGATATTCGACGCAGCAAACAGCGCGTCGTCATAGGCAGACAAATGGAAATGGCAGCGAGCAGTAATACCTGGGTAGGTGGCACCGTCCGTTGCCCGTGGAAAAGTAATCCATTCAACATCATCAATAAAAGCAGAAAGCATGTCACTCCACTCAGGCAAGCATATCGCACCTGCATTCGGTAAACACTGCGTAGGCCACGCTTAATCCCTGATTATTGCAGGGATATAAACGAACAATGGGCGACTTTCGCCGCCCATCATCTCGCTACGGCAATAATGTCTGGTTACATGACAGGGCCCGGAAACGACGTAGTCACAAGGACTACAGAGCCAAAAAGAACCCTGCGATGCAGGCGCTCATCAGGTTAGAAAGCGTACCTGCCGCGACCGCTTTCAAACCAAAGCGGGCAATATCCTGACGCCGAGTCGGTGCCATACTGCCCAAACCTCCAATAAGGATAGCAATAGACGAAAGGTTAGCAAAGCCACAGAGCGCGAACGAAATCACAGCTTTGGTATGATCCGACAGAACCTGCAAACCCGCAGCAGCAACCACGTCATCCGCTTTCAGATACTGACTGAAATTCATGTAAGCCACGAATTCATTAACAATCAGTTTTTGCCCAATGAACGACCCCGCAACGGTGGCTTCATTCCACGGAATCCCTATCAGGAACGCAACAGGGGCGAAACACCAGCCGAGGATCAGTTCCAGCGACAGCTGCGGGTAGTCAAACCAGCCGCCGATCCCACCCAGAATACCGTTCAACACGGCGATCAAGGCGATAAACGCCAACAGCATCGCACCTACATTCAGCGCCAGCTGCATACCGGAAGCCGCGCCGCTTGCCGCCGCATCAATAACGTTAGCCGGGCGATCGTCTTCATCAACAAACCCAACCATCTTGTCATGGTCGTGCGTTTTTTCCGTTTCCGGCACCATCAGTTTGGCAAACAGCAACCCGCCAGGCGCCGCCATGAAGGATGCCGCTATCAGGTATTCCAGCGGTACACCCATCTGGGCATAACCCGCCATCACCGCACCCGCAATAGAGGCCAACCCGCCACACATCACCGCAAACAGCTCTGACTGCGTCATGTTGGCGATATACGGGCGAACCACCAACGGCGCTTCCGTTTGGCCGACAAAGATGTTAGCCGTTGCCGAGAGCGATTCAGTCCGGGAGGTTCCCAACAGTTTCTGCAATCCGCCACCCAGTACCTTGATGACCAACTGCATGATACCCATGTAGTAAAGCACGGCGATAAGGGAAGAGAAAAAGACGATAATCGGCAATACGCGCAGTGCGAAAACGAATCCGCCGCCGCCAAATACTTCGAACATTTTGTCGGAGACCAGACCGCCAAACATGAACGAAACACCTTGATTTCCGTAGGCGATAACGTTTGCTACACCGCCCGTCATGCCCTCCAGAATCTTGCGCCCGATGGGGACATACAGCACCAAAGCACCAATACCGATCTGAAGAATGAAAGCACCAACGACGGTGCGCAATCTGATAGCTTTACGGTTATTGGACAACATAACCGCGCACAGTATCAGAACAATCATGCCGATGAGACTCATAACGAGTTGCATGTGCAGTTCCCTATAACGCGTGAAAAAAAGTGAGAGCATAAAAAATCATATCGCCAGAACGGTAAGCACGCTCTGGCGAGCTGATTATAAAGACAGGCTCGTGAAGGTCGCTAACTTATGTCACAAATACATACAACATCGAACAGTCAAAAACACCAAAAGGTGATCTTAATCACAATTTTATGGTTAGTATATGAAATCAGAATGACTGTTTTGCCAGTTGTTACACAGAAATAAGAGAAAAACGGAAGCAAACCGCTCTCCGCGTAAGGAAAGCATCGTTGCGGAATAGCGAGTATCGTAACGGTAGCCGTGTTAGGCCAACATGAGCCGTCCAAACAACCGATGCGAATTCTGCCAGAGCGCCTCCGCAATCTCTTCAGGTGGCTCTGCGCGTAGATCACACAGCGAGTTAAACGCACACGAAATGCGCTCGGGTCGGTTTGGCTGCCCCTGATAGCCACTCATCGGCATATCGGGTGCATCGGTTTCCAGCAGCAGCCGATCTAACGGCAGTTGCGCAATCGCCTGGCGCGTTTTATTCGCCCTGTCATAGGTAATGGTTCCTCCGACGCCGATATAATAACCCAGCCGGATAAAGGCTTGCGCCTGCGCCAGACTCCCGGCAAACCCGTGGACCACACCGGTACGTGGCACGTCAATTCGGCGGAGTAATTGCGCCAACCTGTCGTGGCTACGCCGCGAATGCAGGATGGTCGGGAGATCGTATTTTTTCGCCAGCCGAAGCTGAGCCTCAAGGAAGGTAAGCTGCCGCTCGAACTGCGGTTCCGGCATATAGAGATCCAATCCAATCTCACCCACCGCCACCAGCCTGGAGGACAACTGGCGCAGTTCGTCTTCCAGACGAAGCAAGTCGCTCTCCTGATGTTCGGCAATATAAAGTGGGTGCAGACCAAGTGCAGCGTAAAGCGGTGAATAAGTGCGAGCAAGCGTCAACACGCGCTCAAAATACTGAGAAGCCACAGCAGGAATAATGATGCGTTCAACCCCGGCGTCTTGCGCCAGACGTAAACTTTCCGGTGCGGCATCGTAAAAAAGGGGGAAATCGAAATGACAGTGGGTGTCGATAAAACGGTATCGTTCAGAAGGCACGTCGTTTCTCTCCGTCAAGATTAGGCCCGTCAAGATGAGGCGACCTAATCTACGAGCAAGCCATACCCTGCCAAAGCCTCATGGCAGAACAGAACGTGTCGTCGCGGCAACGCCTCAGTGTAACGTGGTTTTCTCTGAGCATACCTCTTCGTGCGCTTTTCCGTAACCCTCTTGCACGACACCGGACAAGTAATCGTTGCTCCCTTCCAGCCAGGCACAGTCGCTGTCAAACCAATCGGCCCACAGCGCCAGAAAATTCCCTTTCCACTGTTTCCATTTGCCAACAACGATATCGCTATTCATCATAAACCTCCTGATAAACTGTCGAAATGCAGCAAATACGCGGGGCGTATCAGTAAAAGATAGTCTGCCAGTAGAAGATAGTGCGTCACTAGAAAATAGTGTGCCGGTAAAATGTGACAGCCGCATGGCGCGGCTGTGTGCTCTGTATGACATTTCTTTCATAGAAAGAATGAAGAATACTTTGTGCTACGGCCGTTTTCGACCCGTGAACAAGCTAAGCAGAAACAGAATAATACCGACCACAAAGACAATTTTCGCCGCGCCAGCTGCGGTACCGGCCAGACCACCGAAACCCAGTGCTGCCGCGATCAGTGCGATAACTAAAAATATAATGCCCCAACGAAACATACGCTCTCCTTACCAGACAAAATGAAAAATAATCATGGTGGTCATCCTGACGCGGTACTGCGTCCTGACTGCGTATCCACAGATCGTGTTTTATTATGCGGATTAGGTAAGGTTATCCGCTATCACGGATAACCTTGTGTGAAACCGCTATTTTTAATAATAGCTATGTTTGAAATAACGAGGATTATTTAACGGTCAGGTCGTTCTTGACGCTTTTCACACCGTCAACGGCCTTCGCAATACTTTCGGCACGGTCGGACTGTGCTTTGTTGTCCACTTCACCGCTCAGTAATACAACGCCTTCCTGCGTTTCAACTTTCACTTTACGCGATGGGACAATGTCATCCGCCAACAGTTTGGCCTTAATCGTGCTGGTCACCACTGCATCATCGGCATACGCGCCAACCGACTGTGATGGGTTATCTTTCACCTGCAATTTGTCGCTGACGGACTCGACGCCCTCAACCTGCGTGGCAATTTCCACCGCGCGAGTGCTGAGTGCCTGACTGCTTACAAACCCGCTCAACGTAACGACACCTTTGGACGTTTCGACGGAAATATCGCTGCTGGTAATCGATTTGTCTTCCAGCAACGCACTCTTCACTTTTGCCGTGATCGCGCTGTCGCTCATGTAGTCAGATGCTTTGTTAGCGGAACTATCGATTTTTGCACCCGTTGTATCCGCGATACGTTCTACTTTCTGCCCTAACGTTTCTTCGGCCATCGCACCACCAGCCAGAATAGAACCCAGAGCAACTACGATCAGCGATTGTTTCAGTGTGGTCTTTTTCATCGATGTCTTCCTTCTTATGCTCTCTATAAACCCGAAATACGCTATTTTGGGCCACGTTAACGCCTGCACAGCCATCAACAAATCAAGGTGATAATGGCGCGTCCAACGCTCCGATGATTCACTCTTCTTGCATGAAAAAATCAGAGCATTGAATTGCAAAGGCGAAACAAATCAAAACAATGAACCAACTTAAATTACGTTAACAGTTGAACACGCTAAATAAGTTAACACGCTGTTAACTATAGCCCACAGAATGAAAAATCACAGAGGAACGAGGGAAAATGCACAGCAATTCAGATTTGTCTGTGGCACCAGAATGAAAAGGTATAACTTGCAGAATAGACATGTAATACATTGTTTTTTAATGCATTTAAAAATAAAAAACCCGGCTGTTTTTGGTCTAAAACCAAACATAGCCGGGTAATGATTATGTTAACAACGTGGTCACTATTTAGACGACGCAGCCACGATGATTGCCGTGAAACCGCGGCATATCAATCCATCTTGTTGTGAACCGATCCCGTTATAAACCTGCGTGTCGTGATAAAAATTAATGTTGCGATAAAAATTAATGCTCGCGTGTTTGATGGAACGTCACTTCTGGGTAGCGTTCCCGTGTCAGGTTCAGGTTCACCATCGTCGGTGCCACATAGGCCAGATTATCCCCACCATCCAGTGCCAGATGCAGTTCGTTCTTACGCTTAAACTCTTCGAATTTCTTCACGTCGCTGCACTCCACCCAACGCGCCGTAGAAACGTTCACCGACTCGTAAATCGCCTCAACGTTATATTCCGTTTTCAGACGGGCAACCACCACATCGAACTGCAGCACGCCGACCGCACCCACGATAAGGTCGTTATTGGTCAATGGACGGAAGACCTGCACCGCACCTTCTTCAGACAGCTGTACCAGCCCTTTCAGCAGCTGTTTCTGCTTGAGCGGATCGCGCAGGCGGATACGACGGAACAGTTCCGGCGCAAAGTTAGGAATGCCGGTGAATTTCATGTCTTCACCCTGCGTAAACGTATCGCCAATCTGAATAGTGCCGTGGTTGTGTAACCCGATGATATCGCCCGGATAGGCTTCTTCAATGTGGGAACGGTCACCCGCCATAAAGGTCAACGCGTCTGAAATCACCACGTCTTTACCCGTACGAACCTGACGCAGCTTCATGCTTTTTTCATATTTCCCGGACACCACGCGCATAAACGCCACGCGGTCACGGTGTTTCGGATCCATATTGGCCTGAATCTTAAACACAAAGCCGGTGAATTTCTCTTCCGCCGCCGTAACTTCACGGGTATCCGTTTTACGCGGCATCGGCGCAGGTGCCCAGGCAACCAGGCCGTCCAGCATGTGGTCAACGCCAAAGTTACCCAACGCCGTACCAAAGAACACCGGCGTCAGTTCACCGGCCAGAAACGCGTCCAGCTCAAATTCGTGCGATGCCCCTTTCACCAGTTCCAGCTCTTCACGCAGCTGTGCAGCCAGTTCTTCACCAACAGCGGTATCCAGCTCTGGGTTATCCAGCCCTTTAACGATGCGTACTTCCTGAATCGTATGGCCTTTACCCGTCTGGTACAGATAGGTTTCATCTTTATAAAGGTGGTACACGCCTTTGAACAGTTTGCCGCAGCCAATCGGCCAGGTAATCGGCGCACAGGCAATTTTAAGCTCGCTCTCGACTTCATCCAGCACTTCCATCGGATCGCGGATGTCACGGTCAAGTTTGTTCATGAACGTCAGAATCGGGGTATCGCGCAGACGCGTGACTTCCATCAGCTTGCGCGTACGATCTTCGACCCCTTTTGCAGCGTCGATCACCATCAGGCAGCAGTCCACCGCCGTCAGCGTACGATAGGTATCTTCGGAGAAGTCTTCGTGCCCTGGGGTATCGAGCAGATTAACCAGACAATCACGGTAAGGAAACTGCATCACGGACGTGGTGATGGAGATACCACGCTGCTTTTCCATCTCCATCCAGTCAGATTTTGCATGCTGGTTCGAACCACGCCCTTTTACCGTACCGGCAGTCTGGATCGCCTGTCCGAACAGCAGCACCTTTTCGGTAATCGTGGTTTTACCGGCATCGGGGTGAGAAATAATAGCGAACGTTCTTCTTTTGGAGACTTCGCGGGCGTATTCACTTGGAGACATGATTTTCAGGTTTCTTTTGTTAGCCACCCGGCGTCAGCATCAAGTCAACAACACACCGATGGCAGATCGTCAGGCAAAGCAGAAATAAACGGTAGCCAAGCATTTTCCCTGATTTAACGTGCAGACACAATCGGTGATGGCATAAACCGCAAAGTCGCTGCCTTTACCCGACACACCTCAGCCTTCCACAGACAATAATACCGGAATAAATTATTTATAAAGTTACCATCCCTCTTTGCCGATAATATTCAGGTTAATATTTAACCACTTGATCGCACTTAAGGAGAGAGTATGAGCTTGTCTGTAAATAATACGGGTTATAGCAATTCTCAAGCCCAAAGCACCGCACGATCATCAACGACCACCCTGTCCGCTGCCGCGCCTTCAACAACGACCACAACAGATTCTGCAAAAATCGTCGACCCTATTACCGGCAAAACCTTCATCTTACCTAAAGGCGTAGAAATCTCAGAGGAAGCCCTCGCGCGTATGAGGGAAGAGTTTGCTGATACACCGATTTTGGGCCGCGAAGATGAAGAAAAAGCGCTAGAAGCGATGAAAACGGCGAGAGCTCGTGAGCTTGAACGGCAAAGCAATGCTGCCAGCCTTCCTCCCGGATATATCAATGTCTCTGCTGATAATATCGGCACGCACGAAATGACCATCGGATTGTGGTCAAACCATCTCAAAGAGGATAGCGGTATCAGTAAAGAGGAATTTCTCGGCCTCGTTAAAACAGCCTTATCTTCCCCGCCGGATGTCAGTCTGTGGAGCTACACCACAGATAGTATGGAGATCGCCATTACTGCCAGTAAACTAGAGACATTGAAAAATCGCTATGTTGACAGCGATTATCAGTATCAGGCAGATCAGGATATTCAGGGCGTTATACAATTCAAATCTGATGCGCTGAGTAATTTGGAAAAAAATCTCCTGCAAGATGAATATCAGCGCAGCGTCGACGCGGGAGACACCGATAAGGCGAATACCACATTTCTGGAACTGCAAAAGAATGCAGAAGGTACCTCTGCCACCCAACTTCAGCGCCAGCAGATTTTCTCGCTAGCAGCCTCAACCGATGTGTCTTCCTGGTTCGGTAACTTTCGCGACTACATTGCCTCTTCAAACTTCGATCGCTATACCAAAAGCGAGTACAACTCGATTGTCAGCGCATTCTATAAACACTGGATAACTTTCCAGGAAGGCCTGAAATAGCCGCGTAGACCCCGTAGAAGCAGATCGTTTTTACGGGGTGTCGTCAACGCATCAGAGGCGTTCCTCTTATTCATCCTTTCTCACAGCCGCGCTATCGTTCGTCCGCGTATCGCTCTCAGCGTCGTCCCCTTCTTCTTTCACTGGCGTACTCGCCGTAAGAAAGTAAGGCGATTGTTGCCAGCGGGTACGACGATTCTGCAACAGCGTGCGGGTCAGAATGATGCCGATAGCCAGCGAAAGCAAAATCATCAAACGTAGGATATTGGTCGTGTTATCCACCTGTCTGGCTTCGGTCGCCAGCACATGGGTATCTAAGGTGATACGCAGGAAGCCGATAGGCCCTTCTTTCCCCTCAATCGGCTGCACCAGTTGATGGTTAAAGTAGCTACCGACCCGATTGCCGTCCAACGCCAGTCGATCTCGCAGTTGCACCTGTTCACCAACATGCGCCACCAGCGAGCCGTCCTGCTGATACACGCCGGCATCCAAAATACGGCTGTGGTCGGTAAGCTGTTTGAGGATGGTATTAATCTTTTGGCTATTATCATCCACGCTCCCCATCAACGGAGAAAGGCTGTAAGCCACCTGTCTGGAGAGCGTACGCGCCAGATCTTCAACCTGTTCAGATCGCGCCATCTGGTGGCTCAAACTGAAATAGGACGCACCTTGCATTAATACCACCAGCAGGGCGAGACAAATCAGCACAATTGCCGTGCGGTGTAGACGAAATTTCACCCGGGCGCGAACCATGATAATCCTTACACGTTTTGGATACTTTCATGTTGCCAGAAGCGCCGACGATAGGATAGCTTGTTGCCCAGTTTTTGGAGGGATATGTTTGGTCGACGCCACATCCCTCTTTATCGCACGACTTTATCGCATTACTGCCAGCAGAGGATTTACCCCATGTCGAATAGTCTGACCTATCGTGATCTTCCTGATGAGATCAACTGTTGGCCGGGACTGCCATTATCACTGAGCGGTGATGAAGTGATGCCGCTTGACTACCGCGCTGGCGACACTGGCTGGCTTATTTATAGCGACGTCCTCGATAAAAACCTGATTTCCCGCTACCAGCGTAAACTGGGCAGCGCAATGGTTATCGTGAGCGCCTGGAACGTGGGCGATTATCAGGTTGTGCGTTTAGCTGGCACGCTGACGCCACGCGCTACCAAGCTGGCACACGAGCTGGGTATTGATGTCGCGGCCATGCGTAACGCACCGACGCTGCGTGCGCCGGGTTTACTGGTCATGGACATGGATTCCACCGCGATTCAGATCGAATGTATTGATGAAATCGCCAAGCTGGCAGGCACAGGCGAACTGGTCGCTGAAGTCACCGAACGCGCGATGCGCGGCGAGTTGGATTTCGCTGCCAGCCTGCGTCAGCGCGTGGGGACATTAAAAGGTGCCGACGCCAATATTTTAAAAACGGTACTTAAGACGCTGCCACTGATGCCAGGCCTGCGTAATATGGTTAGCCAGCTTCAGGAAGCAGGCTGGCACGTTGCCATTGCATCGGGCGGATTTACCTACTTTGCCGATTATTTGCGTGATGAGCTAGGCCTGGTGGCCGCCGTTGCCAACGAATTAGGTATGCAAGACGGTAAGCTGACTGGCGACGTCATAGGTCAGATTGTCGATGCAAAACATAAAGCGACTACACTGCAACAGTTGGCGGAAAAGCTGGAAATCCCAATGCATCAGACCGTGGCGATTGGTGACGGCGCGAACGATCTGCCGATGATCAAGGCAGCCAGCTTAGGCATTGCCTATCACGCCAAACCCAAGGTCAATGAACAATCTGCGGTGACCATCCGTCATGCCGATCTGACCGGAGTGCTGTGCATTCTCAGCGGCAGTATGAGACACGAAAAGCGTTAATCAGTGGGAGGTGAGACGTGGCAAAAGCCGTCAAACGGGCGTTTGTATGTAATGAGTGCGGGGCTGACTACCCGCGCTGGCAAGGGCAGTGCAGCGCCTGTCATGCCTGGAACACCATTACCGAAGTTCGCCTGGCCTCGGCATCCGTATCACGTTCCGACCGTCTCACCGGCTATGCGGGCGAGAGTGCTGGCGTCAGCCGGGTACAAAAACTTTCGGAAATCAGTCTTGAAGCCCTGCCCCGTTTTTCTACCGGTTTTCAGGAATTTGACCGTGTTCTGGGCGGCGGTGTCGTTCCCGGCAGCGCGATTCTGATCGGCGGCAACCCCGGCGCGGGTAAAAGTACCCTGCTGCTGCAAACGCTCTGCAAGCTGTCAGAGAACATGAAAACCCTGTACGTTACTGGGGAAGAATCCTTGCAGCAGGTGGCGATGCGGGCACACCGCCTTAATCTGCCGACCCAGAATCTCAACATGCTGTCGGAAACCAGCATCGAACAGATTTGTCTGATCGCCGAGCAGGAACAGCCGAAGCTGATGGTGATCGACTCCATTCAGGTCATGCATCTCGCCGATATTCAATCGTCTCCCGGCAGCGTGGCGCAGGTGCGTGAAACCGCCGCCTATCTGACACGCTTCGCCAAAACGCGCGGCGTCGCTATCGTGATGGTCGGCCACGTCACCAAAGATGGCTCGCTCGCCGGGCCGAAAGTATTGGAACACTGCATCGACTGTTCCGTCTTGCTGGACGGCGATGCCGATTCCCGTTTCCGCACCCTGCGCAGCCATAAAAACCGTTTCGGTGCCGTTAACGAGCTGGGCGTGTTCGCGATGACGGAACAAGGACTACGCGAGGTCAGCAATCCATCGGCGATTTTCCTCAGCCGCGGCGACGAAGTGACGTCCGGTAGTTCCGTGATGGTGGTGTGGGAAGGCACGCGCCCGCTGCTGGTCGAAATTCAGGCGCTGGTGGATCAATCGATGATGTCCAACCCGCGTCGCGTGGCGGTCGGGCTGGAGCAAAACCGCTTAGCCATTCTGTTGGCAGTGCTGCATCGCCACGGCGGCTTGCAGATGTCGGATCAGGATGTGTTTGTGAATGTCGTCGGCGGCGTCAAAGTCACCGAAACCAGTGCCGACCTGGCACTGCTGTTATCGCTCGTCTCCAGTTTCCGCGACCGTCCGCTGCCGCAGGATCTCGTCATCTTCGGTGAAGTCGGTCTGGCGGGCGAAATTCGCCCAGTTCCCAGCGGACAAGAGCGGATCACCGAAGCCGCCAAGCACGGCTTCAAACGCGCCATCGTTCCTCATGCCAATATGCCGAAGAAAGCCCCTGCCAGTATGCAGGTGTTCGGCGTGAAAAAGCTGGCCGACGCGCTGGCAATCCTCGACGATCTCTAAACGAACCTCAGACAGCCCTCTGCTACCCTTTCCCCTGTTCACCCAGAGCTAAACAGCGGTGTGAAAGAGTAGCGGAGGTTACCGTGTTTTATGGTATTTTGTTTAGTAAGCTAAACAAGAGTGCCGCACGATGTCATCATTTGATTACCTGAAATCCGCCATCCGGCAGAAGGGTTGCACCCTACAGCAGGTTGCCGACGCAACCGATATGACCAAAGGCTATCTCAGTCAATTACTTAATGCCAAGATAAAAAGCCCTAGCGCGCAGAAGCTGGAAGCGCTGCATCGCTTTCTTGAACTGGAATTCCCGCGTTACGAAAAGAGTATTGGCGTCGTCTTCGGCAAGTTCTATCCGCTACACACTGGCCATATTTATCTGATTCAGCGCGCCTGCAGTCAGGTCGATGAACTGCATGTGATTTTAGGTTACGACGAACCGCGTGACCGCCTGCTGTTTGAGAACAGCTCGATGTCGCAGCAGCCCACCGTCAGCGACCGACTGCGTTGGCTCTTACAGACCTTTAAGTATCAGAAAAACATTCATATTCATGCCTTCAATGAGCAAGGGATGGAACCGTACCCGCACGGTTGGGATGTCTGGAGTAAAGGCATTCAGGCGTTCATGCAGGAAAAAAGCATCACGCCCAATTTCGTCTACACCAGCGAAGAGCAGGATGCCGCGCAATACCGCGAGCATCTGGGCATAGAGGCCGTCCTGATCGACCCGCAGCGCTCCTTTATGAACATCAGCGGTTCGCAGATTCGTCACGATCCCTTCCGCTATTGGGACTATATCCCGACCGAGGTGAAACCGTTCTTTGTGCGTACGGTTGCCATTCTTGGCGGGGAATCCAGCGGCAAATCCACGCTAGTCAATAAACTCGCCAATATCTTCAACACCACCAGCGCCTGGGAATATGGCCGCGATTACGTGTTCTCTCATCTGGGGGGCGACGAGATGGCGCTGCAATACTCCGACTACGACAAGATCGCGTTGGGTCAGGCACAGTACATTGATTTTGCCGTCAAATACGCCAATAAAGTGGCCTTTATCGACACCGATTTCGTCACTACGCAGGCGTTCTGCAAGAAATATGAGGGACGTGAACACCCGTTCGTTCAGGCGCTGATCGACGAATATCGCTTTGATCTGGTGATTTTGCTGGAAAACAACACGCCGTGGGTGGCCGACGGACTGCGCAGTTTAGGCAGCACCACCGCCCGTTCGGAGTTCCAGAACCTGCTGAAAACGATGCTGGCTAACAATAATATCCCGTACGTTTACATCAAAGAGTCGGACTACGATTCGCGCTTCCTGCACTGCGTGGAATTGGTACAGCAGATGTTGGGCCACGATCGTTCGCCTGAATCGATCAAAAGCTAACGCGTGCTCCACTGCCAATGGCGGGAGGGGGTAATAATTTCCGGCAGCGGGATATCCCAGCTTTCCACGGGCAGTGCGTCAACCTGCTGACAATCATGGGCCAGGCCAATCGGGTAAGGCCCACGAGACATCTGATTACGATACTGCAACGTCCGGTCGTAAAAACCACCGCCCATGCCAAGCCGCTGCCCATGCCGATCAAACGCCACCAGCGGCGTCAGCAAGATGTCCAGTTGCGGTAACGGCAACACCTGACGCACATCCAGACGCGGTTCCATAATCTTCAGACGATTGCGTACCAGCTCGGTGTCCGGCGCATAGCGCAAGAACAGCAAATGCCCAGCACGAAACGGATGCAGAACCGGCAAATAAACACGCTTTCCCTGCTGCCACAGTTGTTGAATCAACGGAGAGGTATCCAGCTCGCCATCAAATGACAAAAATACCGCCACGCTCTCTGCCCCGATGATTCTCGGGTGCGCGATGACGCGTTCACACGCCTGTTGTGCAAATAACGCCTGCTGATCTGGCGTCAGTAAACGCCGACTTTGCCGCACAGCCTGACGTATCTGCTGACGCGATGATGCCGTAGAAGAGAGTGAAGAATCAGGGGATATTGATGAATCAGAAGATGACATGGGCTGCATTCGCCACGGGTCAAGAGTGATAAAAGAAAGGGAATCTCCGAGATGCCGCCGCAGGCTGTAACCCTTGAACCCTTGGTTCAAGGTGAACATAACGTCGCAGTCTTAAGGCTTCTCGGACGAACCGAGCGTGCTCACCAACCGCAGAGCATTACATTCTGTTGGTATGAAATATCGGCTCAGGGGACTGGCCCGCTGACAAACATCTCAGAGAAATTTTATTCGTTACTCGCGATAAACCTTAGCACGTCTTATCGCGTAAAAACACCGTACTTTTGTCAAAATACGACGTTATTCAAATTGCGCACCCTGGCGTTCTGTGATCCGCCCTTGTTCCAGCAACGCCTGTTCAATGGTCTGCTGCAACATACGAATACGCTGTTCCATATTCGACGCATAATCACGGGTTTTACCCCGTTCCTGCGCCAGTTCATGGCACACATTCAGCGCGGCAATAAACACCAGTTGCTCTGTGTTTGTGACTCTAGTGCGAACTTTAAGATCTTGCAACCGCTGGTTAAGATCTTCCGCAGCCTGATTCAACGCATCCTGTTGTTCTGGCGGACAATTCACTCTTAACGAACGGCCAAAAATTTGAATATCTACTGGTTGTGCAGACATACCACCTTCCTGCCTTTTGTCGTTCTTGCGCCCGCGTGCCGCATAGCATGAGCATTACCCGTTACATCGGGTTCGTTAAAGCGGGCGCCACTATATATAGCCGAGATCTAAGATACAAGCCCTTTCTGGTATCGAAAGGGAGCTTGGTGGTAGCATAGCACGAACCAATCCAGCCAACGATGACGAATCCGCATGTCTATAGAGAATACGTTTCCCGCCTATGAAGGCCTTGACCAACTGCTTCACCAACAGCAAGTCGCGCTGACCGCGGCAGAAATGCACGGTTTGATCAGTGGGATGCTGTGTGGTGGAAACCATGACGACAGTTGGAGAACGCTGGTTTTTGAACTGACTAATGAAGGTATGGCGTTTACCCAGACGCTGTCGCAACCGCTTCAGGACCTGTATCAGGCCACGCGCGAAGCATTGGAAGATGATGGTTTTCTGTTCCAGCTTTTCATGCCTGACGACTCACAGGATGACGTGAGCGTCTTCGATCGTGCCGACGCGCTGGCAGGTTGGGTCAACCACTTCCTGCTTGGGCTGGGCGTGGTTCAGCCGCAGTTGAACAAGGCTAAAGGCGAGCTAAAAGAAGCTATCGAAGATTTACGTAACATTGCGCAGCTTGGCTACGACGAAGATGAAGATCAGGAAGAGCTGGAGCAATCGCTGGAAGAAGTGATTGAGTATGTTCGCGTTTCTGCCATTTTATGCCATAACGAATTTATCAGCCAACGCGCGGTAACGGCACCCGAGCAGCAAAAACCCACGCTGCATTAATATCTTCAGGGCAACCTCATGCAGGACATGCCTTAGTGAGAGCGGAAGGGACGGATAACCGCACGGACTACTTTCAGGAGCAGGTGATGAACCCACAAGAATTTCTTCGTCGTCGTCAGGGTCTGTTGGAAAAAATGGCACCAGGCAGTGCGGCGATTATTTTTTCTGCGCCGGAAGCGCAGCGCAACGCCGACAGTGACTATCCTTATCGTCAAAATAGCGATTTCTGGTATTTCACCGGCTTCAATGAACCAGAAGCTGTCCTGCTGCTGGTAAAAAGCGATGCCAAGCATCATCACAGCGTGATCTTCAACCGCGTACGCGATCTGACGGCCGAAATCTGGTTTGGTCGCCGTCTCGGTCAGGAAGCGGCTCCCGCCAAACTCGGCGTTGATCGCGCCCTGCCGTTTGGCGAAATTGGCGCACAGCTGCATCTACTATTGAATGGTCTGGACGTGGTGTATCACGCACAGGGGCAGTACGATTATGCCGACAAGCTGGTCTTCGCCGCGCTGGATACGTTGCGCAACGGCACCCGTCAGGGATTTGCAGCCCCCGCCACGCTAACCGACTGGCGTCCGTGGGTACATGAGATGCGCCTGTTCAAATCGCCTGCGGAAATCAGCGTAATGCGCCGCGCCTGTGAAATTACAGCGCAGGCCCACACACGCGCCATGCAAAAATGCCGTCCTGGCATGTATGAATATCAGTTGGAAGGCGAAATTCACCACGAGTTTACCCGCCACGGCGCACGCTACCCTTCTTACAACACGATCGTCGGCAGCGGTGAAAACGCCTGCATTCTGCATTACACCGAAAACGAAACGCAAATGCGCGACGGCGATCTGGTGCTGATTGATGCGGGCTGTGAATACAAAAGCTATGCCGGCGATATTACCCGTACCTTCCCCGTCAACGGCAAGTTTACCGCGCCGCAGCGCGCCATTTACGACCTCGTGTTGCGTTCGCAGCTGCGCGCGTTGGAGCTGTTTGGCCCAGGTCGCAGCATCCGCGAAGTAAACGAAGAAGTGGTGCGCATTATGGTCAGCGGGCTCATCAAACTCGGCGTGATGAAAGGCGACGTGGAAGAGCTAATTGCCGAACAGGCACATCGCCAGTTCTTCATGCATGGCCTCAGCCATTGGCTGGGTCTGGACGTGCATGACGTGGGTGATTACGGCACGACCGATCGAGGCCGTCCGCTTGAGCCGGGTATGGTTCTGACCATTGAGCCCGGTCTTTACATCGCGCCCGATGCCAAAGTGCCTCAGCAATACCGGGGAATCGGCGTGCGTATCGAAGATAACATCGTGATCACCGAAAATGGCAACGAAAACCTGACGGCTGGCGTAGTTAAAAATGCCGATGACATTGAAGCGCTGATGGCGCAATGGCATGACAAGCAGCACTAAGCCGCACTTTCAAAGAACAAGGGCATCATTGCAAAGGACAACAGCATGGCAGTCATGATTGTCGGTGGCGGAATGGCAGGCGCGACGCTGGCGCTGGCGATCTCTCGGCTTTCACAGGGCACAATCCCGGTCGATCTTATCGAGGCACATTCGCCGCTCGACAAGGAACACCCAGGTTTTGACGCACGCGCCATCGCCCTGTCTGACGGCACACGCCAGCAGTTAGCCGCGCTGGGCATCTGGCCGTCGCTGTCCAGCCATACGACCGCGATAACCGATATTCACGTCAGCGAACGCGGGCACGCCAGCGTAGTGAACCTGAAAGCCTCAGACTATCACGTTCAGGCATTGGGCCATGTGGTTGAGCTGCACAACGTCGGACAACGTCTGTTTGCCCTGTTGCAACAAGAGCCGGGCGTGCGCCTGCACTGCCCAGCCAAAGTGGTTGCCGTCACGCGGACGCAAGAGAACGCGATGCTAACGCTGGACAACGGTACCGAACTAACGGGCCAATTGATGGTTGCCGCCGATGGTTCTCGCTCTATGCTCTCGCACGCTTGCGGGATCCAGTGGCAACAGCATGATTATGATCAGATCGCCGTGATCGCGAATGTGACGACGGCCGAACCCCATCGTGGGCGCGCGTTCGAGCGGTTCACGCCGCACGGCCCGCTGGCGCTGCTACCCATGAGCAACGGCCGTTCTTCGCTCGTCTGGTGTCATGATAAACACCATCAACATGAGGTCGATGGCTGGAGTGAAGCTGCATTTCGCCAACAGTTACAGCAGGCTTTCGGCTGGCGTCTGGGGCAGTTCACCCACATCGGCGAACGCCATAGCTATCCGCTGCGCTTACTGACAGCCAGCCAGCACATCAGCCACCGGCTAGCGCTGGTGGGCAACGCCGCGCAAACGCTGCACCCGATTGCCGGACAAGGCTTTAATCTGGGCATTCGCGATGTGATGTCGTTGGCAGAAACGCTCGTCGAGGCGGCGAAAAATCAGCAGGATATCGGCCAGTACACGGTGCTTGACCGCTATCAGCAGCGGCGTACGCCCGATCAAAATACCACGGTGGCGATCACCGATGGGCTGGTCAGACTGTTTGCCAATCGCTATACCGCGTTGGCCGTTGGCCGTAACCTCGGCCTCATCGCCATGAATAACCTGCCGCTGGTGCGCGACGCCTTTGCCCGTCGCACGCTGGGCTGGGTAGAACGTTAACTAAGCTCGCCAACAGGAAAAGACGGAAATGCAATCATTCGACGTGGTTATTGCCGGTGGCGGTATGGTCGGCCTGGCGCTAGCCTGCGGCTTACAAGGTAGTGGCCTGCGTATCGCTGTGCTGGAAAAACAGGCGGCTGAACCTCAGCCGATCGGGAAAGATCATGCCCTACGCGTCTCCGCCATCAATGCCGCCAGTGAATGTCTCCTGCGCCATCTCGGCGTCTGGGAAAATCTCGTGGCACAACGCGTCAGCCCGTACAACGACATGCAGGTATGGGACAAAGACAGCTTCGGCAAAATCAGTTTTAGCGGCGAAGAATTCGGCTTTTCCCATCTTGGGCACATTATTGAAAACCCGGTGATTCAGCAGGTATTGTGGCAACGCGCCGCTCAGTTAAGCGACATCACCCTGCTTTGCCCCGCGTCGCTAAAACAGGTCGCCTGGGGCGAGAATGAAGCCTTTATTACCTTGCAGGACGACAGCATGTTGACCGCCCGACTGGTCGTTGGGGCGGACGGCGCGCACTCTTGGTTGCGCCAGCATGCGGATATTCCGCTGACCTTTTGGGATTATGGGCACCATGCGCTGGTCGCCAACATTCGTACCGAACATCCGCATCAGTCTGTGGCACGTCAGGCGTTTCACGGTGATGGGATTCTGGCCTTTCTGCCACTGGACGATCCGCACCTCTGTTCGATTGTCTGGTCGCTGTCACCGGAACAGGCTCAGGCGATGCAGAACCTGCCTGTAGAAGCATTCAATCGTCAGGTCGCGATGGCATTTGATATGCGACTGGGGCTGTGTGAACTGGAAAGTGAGCGCCAGACTTTCCCGCTAACCGGGCGCTACGCCCGCAGTTTTGCGGCACATCGACTGGTGCTGGTCGGCGACGCGGCGCACACCATTCATCCTCTGGCAGGACAAGGGGTTAATCTGGGCTTCATGGATGTCGCCGAACTGATTGCGGAACTGAAGCGCTTACAGACACAGGGCAAAGATATCGGGCAACATCTTTACCTGCGACGCTATGAGCGCCGCCGCAAACACAGCGCCGCCGTGATGCTCGCCAGCATGCAGGGATTCCGTGGACTATTTAACGGCGACAATCCAGCAAAAAAACTGCTGCGTGATGTCGGTCTGGTACTGGCGGATAAACTGCCCGGCATTAAACCTACGCTGGTACGTCAGGCAATGGGATTACACGATCTGCCAGACTGGCTTAGTGCCGGAAAATAGTAAAACCGAAATAAACAATACCTCTCGCCGTGTCAGCGGCGAGAGGTATTAATCGCTCATTGGTTTAGCGCTCATACCAATAGGATTTTATTCCAGACAATAATACCGCAGGCAAAATACCACATACCCCCATCGTTCTCGGCCTTCTTCTCCCAGAGCGTCAAAAGCCGACGCTTGCGGTTTATCCAACTGTGCGTTCTTTCCAGTACCCACCAACAGTCTTTGTCATCCCCATTATTTTTGCTGGCATCGGATTCTTGCTTACGTGACTGAATGATCGGCATTGCCCCATAAACCAGGCTTATCTCGCCATAATAAGCCCAGTTGATGATGGAGAGTTACGGCATATTTTCCTGCGGCGACGGGATGCGAACCCGATTGGCGGACAGGTAACCCACGATGGCAATACCGAACACGCCCCAAGGCAGTAGCGAAACGATCTGAGACGATGAACCACTCAGCACATCAACGTTTCTGACCACCATAATCAGCGCCAGAAGCATAGCCACAGTGGAGATCAGCGGTGCCCATAAGCGGCTCCAGGTCGATACCGGAAGGTGTGTCTCTCGCTGGAAAAAACAAATAACCGCCAGTGAAACCCCCACCTGAAGCAACAGAATCGCCATCGTCGCAATCGCCGATCCTAACGCAAAGATCTGCATCATCGGATCAAGACCCGCCACCACCATCGCACACAGCACGGCTAGCACAAAGACCGTCTGTACCATGCTCGCCACGTAAGGCGTCCCTTTATTTTTGCTGACCATCGCCAGCCTGGAAGACAGCACACCATCACGCCCAATGCTAAACAGGTAGCGTGAGATGTTGTTGTGAAACGCCTGTGCTGCCGCGAACAGGCTGGTGATCAACAACAGCGATATCATCTGCTCAGACCATTTGCCAACCAGCGCAGTCGACACATTAAGAATAAAACGTCCAGGGTCGTTAATCGCCTGCTGCCTAACCTGATCGACCCCGTAGGCCTGCACCATCATCCAACTGGTGAAGGCAAAGAACAGCATAATCAAGATCACGGCGGCCAGCGTCGCACGGGGAATGGTTTTTTCAGGGTTGCGGCATTCTTCACCATAGATCGCCGTTGATTCAAAGCCGATAAAAGCAGCGATACTGAAAATTAACGCAATCCCCATACTCCCCTGATTAATCACGCTGGGTGAAAATGCCGCCAGCGTCATCGGCGCGGTATCGTGCGATAGCAGAACCGCGATATCCACCACTAGCATGATGCCCACTTCCATCAGCATCAGCACGCCCAATACGCGTCCCCCCACTTCCACACTTTCTATCCCTAACAGACACATCAGCAGCAGCATCGTGACGCTGTAGATCCACCACGGCAGTGAGATGCCCAAATGCTCCTGTAGATACATGCTGCTGAAAAAACCGAACATCGCGACGACTGCGATCTGAATGGCGAAATAAGCCAGCAGCGCGACGGATAGGGCACTAAACCCCGCACGACGTCCCATGCCCAGCGTGATATAGCTGTAAAAGGCGCCAGCGTTGGTTACATAGCGGCTCATGGCGATATAGCCAAAAGAGAAGATCAGTAGTATGCCGCCAGCCATCAGATAAACCGCAGGGATCCCCGCGCCGTTGCCTGCGGAGATGGCGACGGGCAGACCGCCGACCACGCCGGTCAACGGTGAAGCAGCAGCGACCACAAAAAAGACCAACGACCACAGTCCCAGACTGTTTTTCTTCAATTGATGCGTATTCATCTTGCCCCCCGGATACACAAAACGAACCCGATAGCGTCATGCCGTGCAATCGGGCCGGTGGTAAATCCCTTGCCGTCATGCCACCTTACAGGCAGGCGCGATACAGCGATTCGATATCCTGACGCGACGCTGAACGCGGATTCTGTTCCAAACTCACGCCCATCGTCTGCACACAGTTATCCGCCAGCCAGGAAATATCCTGTTCGCGTACGCCCAGATCGCGGAGCGTAAATGTCAGTCCGATATTTTCCAGCAAGCGCTGTACCAGATAGACGCTATGCCTTGCCCGTTCGGCATCATCAAGATGCGTTACGCTATCGCTCATCGCACCGGTAACGGCAGCGAACCCCGCAATATTGTCATCACAGGAAAAACGCATCAGTTCGGGATACAACGCGGCAAGCCCTTCACCGTGGGTGATGTTGTACAACCCGCTCAGCGGGTGTTCCATCGCATGCGGCAGACCGCAGGCCGACATCCCGATCGCCATTCCGCCCAATGTATTCGCCCAACAGACCTGCTCCCAGGCATCCAGATCGGTCACATCCCGGCAGACACGCGGTAAATAGGTGGTCAGCAGCCGAATGGCGCGCTCGGTCATGATTTCCGTCATCGGATTGCAGAACTTGCCCACCCGCGCTTCAATGTTATGACTGAGCGCGTCAAAGCCCGTTGACGCCACCATACGGGATGACTGCGTGACCATGAGCGTCGGGTCAATAATGGCGGTTTTCGCGTACAGCGCAGGCGAGAAAAACACCGGCTTATCATGGGTTTCAGGATTCGTAAAAACGGCGACGCAGTTGCCTTCGCTGCCCGTTCCCGCTGTCGTGGTCACCAGCACCAGAGGCAGTGCTTCATTGCTGGTTGGCGGCTGAAACAGATAATCCACCAGATTGCCCGTATGACATGCCATAAACGCGATGCCTTTCGCCGCGTCCATCACGCTGCCACCGCCGACGCCAAGCACCACATCACACTGTTGCTCACGCGCCAGCGCGGCACCATCATCTACGGTGGTGGTAAGCGGGTTTGCCTCAACGCTGTCGAAGAGCACCCAGCGTACACCGCTTTGGGTTAACAAATCGGTCAGTCGTGCAAGCAGCCCCGTTTGACGGCAGTTGGTTTTTCCCGTTACCAGCAGCACACATGTCCCCCACTGCGCGACTTCATCACCAACGCGGGCGATCTCTCCCCGTCCAAGACAAAGCCTGACCGGTTGTGAATAGGTAAATGCCATCATCCTCTCCTCACACCGTCGCCGCAGAGGCACTGGCGTGCTCGACCTGCTCGACGACACTGTTCAGCGCAGATTCAAACGCATTCAGCGCATAATCCAACTCTTCTTCACTGATCGTGAGCGGCGGCAGGAAGCGGAACACCGCCAGATTATTGATGGTGAAGTTCACCTGGATACGCCATTTTTCCACCAGCAGCCCGGCAATCGCCGCCGAGTAGTATTCCCCCATGCTGGCGTGCAGTGCCTCCGGTAAACGCCCGAACTCAAGACCAATCATCAGGCCTTTACCGCGAACGTCTTTAATCACCTGTGGATGACGCGCCTGAATATCACGCAACCGCTGCATCATCAGCATGCCTTTGCGCTCCGCCATGCCGCAGAGATCGTGTTCGATGATGAACTGTAATGCGCCCAGTGCCGCCGCGGCGCTCAGCGTGTTTTCCTGATAGGTGGCGGTATGGTGATAGCAGGTTTCGATAGTGCCATATGCGGCTTCATATAAGGCTTCCGTACAGAGATAGCCACCAAACGGCACCAGCCCGCCTGACAGCCCTTTGGCAAAGACAATACAATCCGGCACAACGTCGTCGTGTTCGCAGCACCAGAACTTACCGGTACGCGCCGCACCACACTGAATTTCATCCAGCACCAGCAGCGTGTCATAGCGGTCACACAGTTCACGCGCGGCCTTCAGATAGCCAACTGGTGGCACAATAATGCCGCCTTCCCCCTGAATCGGCTCCACGACAAACGCTTTGTATTTTCCGGTCGCCAGCGCACTTTCCAGCTCCGAGACAGAACCGTAGGCCACATGATCGATATTGCCCAGTGTGGGCTGCTGCCCCGCACGCCATTTATCCTTACCGCCGAGTGAGACCGCGCCGGATGTCTTGCCGTGAAACGCACCCAGCGTCGCCAGCAGATGAGTTTTATGCGCTTTATGGCGAGTGCCGAGCTTAACCAGCTTGATCATCCCTTCAATCGCCTCCGCGCCCCCGGTCGCGGTGCCCATTTTGGTCAATTTGCCCTGCGGCGAGAGCAGCGCCATGTTATGCGCCAGCGCCGCCGTCACGTTGTGATAGGAAATCGCGCCCATCATGAACAAGCGGTTGTCGAAACACTTCTGCAAGCAGGACCACACGAATTCATTGTTATTGCCGACAGTCACCACCCCGACGGCACCAATCATATCCAGATGCTTTTCGCCTTTATCGTCGATGAAGGTGCAGCCCTCAGCCCGAACAAAATATTTGGCATGGCCGTCCAGAGAACGCATGCGGTTCAGGTGGGTCAGTTGCAACGCGCGCGTGGTGTCACCATCCAGTGCGATCGCGTCATCAATGGTGTAAAAACCCGGTACAACGTCTTTTGCCTGTGCCATAAACAACCTCACAATATTCACAAGGGGCAGCTTCACAAGAGAAATGTGCAATAGCGCACGGTGTGGAGCGTTTATAGCAATGGCCAGGGTGGGGAAAATAGAATAAATCGGCACACGCTACGGTGCAGCGATAGCGTCTTTTTGGTGCACACTGCGCCAAAAAATAGAACAGAGCACCAAAAACGCAGCACAGGATCACCTCCAGCGTCGCGGTGAGATGGCGACGCTACTTCAGCACTGGCGAATACGGTTCTGATAGCGCACAGCCTGTAGCCGTGCCAGATAGTGTTGTGGTGAGCAGGAAGAGAACGCTTTGAATTCACGGAAAAAATGCGACTGGTCGGCGTATTCAAGACGCTGCGCCAACGTAGTCAGGCTGTCGATATTTCCCTGATTGAGTAGCGCGAGCGCTCTCTGGAAGCGAATCGTGCGGCAGAATGTTTTGGGCGACATGCCGCAGTTATCATGAAACAAGCGGTGAATATAGCGTGCAGAATAGAGCGTTTTCCGCTCCAGCTCATCCACCCGGATTTTGCCGTCATGCGCCATAATCAGGTCGATAATCTGCAATAACAGCGGCGGTGCCGAGCGGTTAGTCCAGTAGGAAAAATAGTGCAGAAACATGCCGACCTGTTCGTTGAAATCCTGACTGTTTACCAGCCGCCTCAGTAAACGCGGCACATCAGGAGCCACTTCGTCGAAAGGGATTTCTTGCCCCGCCAGTTCCATCGGAGAAAGATCGAGAAAAGCAGGCATGATCCCCGGCATAAAACGTACGCCAAAATAGCGCTCGCCGGGCATCAGCCGGGTAATCTGCGCCGATGCCGTGCTGCCGCAAACACGCCCGCCTGGCGCGTCACGACAGCAGTGCAGCAACAAATCAACGCTGCCATCCGGTACAGCCAGCGTCATCGGTTCGGCGCGGTCGACCGTGAAGCTGTAAAAATGGGCAATGGGAGACTGGCTGATGCTTTTCTTCAGGTAGTCTTCCGCCGCATTAATGACAAACCACGGCTGCAACGGCCGCACGCGAAACGATGCTGAATCAGGATGCATTGACCTTCCCCCCCGCAACGATAACAGGGGAGATCAGGCAATTTTTGCGCCAACTCTTTTTTCGTCAGCGCCTGTCAGGCATCCGGCCCGACCCTAACCACTAATTTGCCAAAATTGCGGCCCTGCAGCAGGCCGATAAAGGCTTCGGGGGCGTTTTCCAACCCGTCGACAATCTCTTCCCGGTATTTAATCTTACCTTCGGCCACCCACGGCGCCACATCCTTCCAGAACTCATCGAAGCGGTGCCCGTAATCATCAAAGATGATGAACCCCTGCATCCGAATGCGTTTCTTCAGAATCGTGCCCGCTAACAGCGCTAAACGATCGGGGCCATCAGGCAACCCTGTTGCATTGTAGCCGGAGACTAACCCACACACAGGAATACGCGCTGAGGTATTCAGCAACGGCAGCACGGCATCAAAAACTTTCCCACCGACGTTTTCAAAGTAGATATCAATGCCCTGCGGGCAGGCTTGTTTCAACTGTTCTGCAAAATCATCCGCCCGATGGTCGAGGCAAACATCGAATCCCAGAACGTCAACCGCGTAGCGACACTTCTCCGCTCCGCCCGCGACACCAACCACCCGGCAGCCTTTCAGTTTCCCAATCTGACCGACCGTCGCCCCGACCGGGCCGGTCGCAGCAGCCACCACCAGCGTTTCCCCCGCTTTAGGCTGGCCGATATCCGTCAGCCCCATATACGCGGTGAAGCCTGGCATACCCAGCACGCCCAATGCGTAGGAAGGATTGGTGGGCGACTGCCCCAAATTCGTTAAGCCTTTACCGTCGGAAAGCGCATAGTCCTGCCAGCCGCTGAAGGACAGCACCCAATCGCCCGTCTGATAGTCAGGGTGTTTGGACTCAACCACGCGGCTGATGGTTCCGCCCACCATCACGTCATCCAGTTCGACGGGTTTGGCATAAGAGGGGGCGTCGCTCATGCGGCCACGCATATAGGGGTCAAGAGAGAGGTAGACCGTACGCAGCAGGATCTGCCCCGCAGCGGTCTGTGGAACAGGCTGTTGTTCCAGACGGAATGTCTCTTGTGTTGGCGCGCCGTGCGGGCGCTGGGCCAGAACCACACGGCGGTTAATTTGATGGGTTTGCGACATAGTCTCCTCCGTTAAACAAAGCGTGTTGATAAAATCACTTCGTTAACAATAGGATCGCTTCTTTCTTCTGGCTACGCAAACCGTGCGGCGTTCATTATGCCGTTTTGCTTTTTTCGTAACGCGACATGCGATCCAGATACCCCATGACAAGTGCAGACAGCACAAACGTCAGATGGATAATCACGTACCACATCAGTTTATTATCCGGGATGTTACGGGCATCCATAAACACACGCAGCAGATGGATAGACGAGATAGCGACAATCGAGGCAGCGACTTTGTTTTTCAGCGAGCCGGAGTCCATCTTACCGAGCCAGTTCAGCTTTTCTTTGCCTTGGGAGATATCCAGCGCCGAAACAAAGTTCTCGTAACCGGACAGCATCACCATCACCAGCAAGCCGCCAACCAGTGTCATATCGATCAATGACAGCAGCACCAGCACTAAATCCGCTTCAGCGATATCCAGAATATTAGGCAGGACGTGGAACACCTCCTGGAAAAACTTGATCGCCAGCGCCAGTAAACCCAGCGACAGCCCAAGATAAACCGGGGCAAGCAGCCAGCGCGATGAGTACATCAGATTCTCAATAAAACGTTCCATAACTCACTATATGCAGGTGGAAAAGAGGCAAATCATAGCGAAAAGTCCTGCGGTGGTGTTAATCAATTCTTGAACAGATTGCCCATTGACGAAAGGGGCAGTCTATCCACGCGCATTTATGTTGCACCAGTAACAGGTAAAAGAATGGCATTGCGGGAAATCCAGACGACACAACCGCGATGGCCTATGCCATTGAGGCAATAGTGCATAGCGACACACCCTTTTATTATCGCTGTCGACGGTCGTTTGGCCGCCCTTTCTGAGCAGCAGCTACCGCCGAATCGTAAATAGACACTGGGGAACAGGTTGAAATAGTCATGTTCTCTCTATGTCTACAGCACAGCACTTCATTTCCTTCATGATAACAAGGAGAAACAAGATATGAGTAACTCAGGAAACGACACCGGATACATCGTTGTTATCGAAGAAAAACAGTATGACCTTGCCAAAGTCCCTCCTTTTAATGACCCCCTTGTTCAACGAGAGAAAAAATCAGTACTCGGGCAATTAAGTCTTAACGACATTACCCAGAATCTGGACCTTTCCGTCGAACTGTTTTATGTCGCTTATCATGGTGTTGCAGGTGCAAAAGGCGGTTCGTTGCAAGCAGAAATCGCCAGACTGCAAAGCCGACTGGCGATGTTATGTAATGAATGCATTACCACCATGACAACGTTCCAGAGCGAAACGCAGAATATTATTGAATTACTGCAACAATGTTACCGTTGGTTGACGAAAGGACAGGAAAAGCTGGCGTTCAAAAAACTGGCGCACTGTAAGGAATCTTCAAGTGCTATGTCAGTAAAAGCCATATTGCTGGCCGAACAGTTCAAAGCATTACAGGTTGATTCCACCAAAGCCAAATCAAACACCATTTTGGAAGAAGCCAGTGAAAATGATCGACTGCTCGCCGCACAGAAAGCCGAACGAGAAACAATCGCCAAACAGAAAGCGCAAGAAGCCAATCAGCAAGCATTATTAGAAGATATTGCCACCACTCAGGCGTTGTATGAAGACGCCAAAAATCGAGAGGCGGAAGAATCAACCAAAGCCCTAGTGTTGGGCATCGTCGGCGCTGTTACCAACGCAATCGGCGCGGGGCTGGGAGCCTATTCTGCCGCCAAAAATCCGGTAGCGGCAATAATGAGCAAGGCTGGCTCATCCATTGACGATAATGCACAAATCAAAGCCGCACAGTCTAGTATGGACAGTGCAAAACAAGAATTCGATAAGGCTCAGAAAAAATATACTGAGGCTGCCGATCAACTGTCGGCTCAGCAGAGTATTGTGAATAGCCTGAAAGACGAACTTGATGTGCTAAACACCGCGCTGACCAATCAGGAAAAAGACAGCGCCGCCAAACCGGAAGACATTGCTGCGCTGCGGGTAAAACGCAGCGACAAAGAAACGGAGCATAGCGTTGCAGCAGCAAAACTGCCTGAGTTGACCAAAACCGCCAAATCGCTGGAGAAGGAAGCGAAAGACAGCAGTAAAGCCTATGCTGCGGCGGGAACGGCACTGACCAATCTTGCAGCATCAACCAGCAAGATGGCTGAAACGGCAGCGTCAACTGAAAACTCAGTCCGTGAAGAAAGAATCAATCTACTCAACAAACAGCTTGAACTACAGAAAGAAAAACGAGCCTCACTGGTTGCCCTGGCTGAATATGCAGAAAGCCTGAAGAACCTCAAAGTCGAACAAGGTAATTCCACACTCTCAGTGAATTCTCTGCACAGCGCGATAGATGCTTTGGGCAAAGTTATCGGCACGCTGACCAACGCCAGCCTGTTCTGGGACCAAATGTCACAATATTGCGACCGGATGACCAGCAGCGGATTTCAGCGCGATCTGGAAGATCTCAAGGAAATGGATCTCGAAACCCGTCTGGAAGAATATCAGGATCCGCATTTTATGCGATCGTTCTTCCTCTATCTATGCCAATGGGTGGCGGTAAATGGCTTGTCGGGAGATTACCTTCTGGCCGCCGCCGATGCGCAGAAAAAAGCCGTCCAATATTTGAGTGAATCTCCGACAATCCAAGAAGCCATACGCAAAGCACCAGAGCTAGCCAAAAATCTTGCCCTCATTGTGCAAAACAACCTGCTTGCATCCCGTAACCAAAGCATCGAGCTGGAACAGCAACGTGCCATCCTCATTGCGCAATAACAAGGAATCATCGAGATGGGTAATCAAATACAGTTCTATGCGAAAAACGAATTGCAACCAACTTCAGAAGCACTCAAAACGGTTGTCGCAGGGTTAACTGAAGCTGCTACTTATCTGGATCATCAGCGCAAGGAGGAGGCTATCGCTGTTGTCACCAGAATGACCGATGACGTGACGTATCTACACACCCAGACAATACAAGGGGAACAGCTTTACAAAACAGAGCAAAGAAAGGTAACGGAAGCCGTTGCAGCGATCATTCTTCAGAGCGGTAAATTAAATGCAGAGATGATGAAAATTCAAACACAGATTTCGGATCTGGAGATTGAGATAAAAAAAGGGGATGTGAATATGCAAGAACTCCAACAGCATTTGGAGGCGCTGTCACATAACCTAAGTAACTCGGAACGAGAACGGAACGAACATCAACGGCAGCTTGATCGTCTCAATGATAGTTCAGTTGGCAGCATCTTCGCATCGATTTTTAGTCTTGGCCTCGATCGCGCTTTTCTGGGCATCAAGTCGCTGGTCGATCAAGACGCCGCACGCATCAGTATTCTGCGCGATGAAATAAACAACTATCAAAATGCGTTGAAAGAAGACGAAAACAAACTGAAAGTTGCCAGAAATCTGCAAGTCACACTACGTGACCAGCAAAAGCACGACGAGGGAAGTGTAACCGCGCTGGAAAAACAAGTAGAAGAGTTGCACCAGGAGGAAAAGAACACGCGTACGAAACTGGCCTCAATCACTCAAATTTCTGGCTTCTATGGAAAATTGAAAGTTATTTGTGAAAACGTCAGTGAGAATATAACCTGGATTCTGGATATTATTGACGATTTGAACGATGACCAACCCCGAATTGTTGATATCGATGCATCCGGAGTGGAGCTTGTGCCATTAAGGACCGCACTGGCACGATTAGATAGCCTGCTGAACACCCCCCAAATACAACAAACCATTGCTGCAAATGAGGCGCTGATACTTGCCTAATTGACGGCGATTAAATCACTGGGAAATAGTGACGGGTTAATCATCAAAAGTTGCTATTTCCCAGCCATCCGATAATCAGCTATATACTCTTGTATCTTGAAGTTTAGATATTATTGACAATGTAAGTTTGGCACGGTTCATGTAGCCTGTTTTACTCTGGGGTTTCTAAGCCCGTTATTTAGCTCATTGCGCATGAACCGCGCCACTCATCTGAAACCCGAACAGTTGTTTGACCTCATTTCGTATTTGCAAGGAGGGGTAAAAATGAGTCTGCCAGATTTACTTCACATCGGTATTGATGTTTCCAAAGCCTCCCTCGATATCGCTATGGGTTCTGCATTGCCGCCCTTTTCCGCCAGTAATGACCTCGATGGCTTTGACGCTATTCAGGCTGAACTGGCAAAACATTCAGTTTCTCTTATCCTCATGGAGGCCACCGGCGGACTCGAAGCTCCACTGGCTTGTTCGTTACAAGCTGCTGGTTTTGAGGTCGTCGTTATCAATCCCCGCCAGGCAAGAGACTTCGCTCGCGCCATGGGATATCTGGCTAAAACCGACCGCATTGACGCCAAAGTATTAGCGCAAATGGCTGAGGTCATTGACCGACATCCTGAGCGTGAACGTTTCATTCAACCCCTGCCAGATATTCAACGTCAGGCTCTGGCCGCTCTCGTCACGCGGCGACGTCAACTCGTTACCATGCTTGTGGCAGAGAATAACCGACTTGCTTCGGCTCACCCTCAGTCCCGCAAGAGCATAAAGACGATCATTAATGCCCTGAAACACGAACTCGCTCGAATTGACCACGACATGAACAAACATGTTCAAAGCCATTTCAAAGCGCTTTCTGATTTACTTGGCAGCGTCAAAGGCGTTGGGACGACCACCATCTCTACCCTTCTGGCTGAGTTGCCCGAACTGGGGACACTTTCCCGTCGGCAGATAAGTGCGCTGGTAGGCGTTGCCCCTTTAAACCGGGACTCTGGGAAAATGCGCGGCAAACGGACAATATTTGGCGGAAGAGCCAGCATACGTAGCGTGTTGTATATGGCCGCGCTGGTTGCCACACGTTTTAATCCGGTGATTAAAGATTTTTATACCCGCCTTGTGAACGCGGGTAAGCCGAAAAAAGTCGCGCTTGTCGCGTGTATGCGTAAACTTCTGACTATTCTGAACGCGATGCTCAAAACGGGTCAGGCTTGGGACAACGATTTTCATCGAGCTACCCCATGAAAAAATGTTGTTCAAGACAGTTGCTAAATAATTCGAGCTTCAGGACAAAAACGACGAGGCGTTTTTGAACAACGCAAAGCGTTGGCCCGCTAGGGCAAGGCTTATTTATAAGCCTTGTAACGCGGCAAGCGAAGGAATCCCGATGAGCTTACTCAAGTAAGTGATTCGGGTGAGTGAACGTAGCCAACGCACATGCAACTTGAAGTATGACGAGTATAAAGGCATATCTTTTTAATTAATATACTCTTTTAAACCATACTACCCTCATGAAGAAATAGCCTGGATCCCCACGAAATAAACCTCACACCGTTCAGTTTGCAATTTATCGCCAGAAACGTTTACTTTGGATGTTGTGAAAATATCCAATCGGAAATGACGATGTCAGACGTTTTTAACAAAATAGCCAGATTTTCCCCAAGAGAGTTGCAACACTATGCCTCCGATTGTTTGCAGGCCTATTGCCGCGCAAAATTGATTCAACACCCCGCAATCGACACGCTGATAACTCACCTTAATTGTTACCCTGAAAATGGCAGTCTGGTTGAATGGGAAAGGAAAGGTGCGTTACTGCCGCTAAATGGCCGGGGAGATGATATACCGCAAGATCTTACCCTGTCGATGTCACCGCAGGATATTGAAGCATTCTCTTATCTTGTTGATATCGCGGTAGAGGTCGGCATTGTGGATATATATGGAACACCAACAACGCTTCCGGTTGAGTTTGTAGGAAAAATAGCCATGATCCTTTCCCACAATAATATCGACCTGCCTGAGATTTAGAGCCTATCCCAATAGGATTTTATTCCAGACAATAATGCCGCAGGAAAAATGCAGCATCGCCTCATAGTTTTCGACTTTTTTCTCCCAACGAGTCAGAAGCCGACGGAAGCGGTTCATCCAGCTGTGCGTTCTCTCCACTACCCACCGACGGGCTTTGTAATTCATATTCTCTTTGCTGGCATCGGATTCTTCTTTACGCGACTGGATATGCGGTTCATAACGCCGATTTTTCAGTTCACTTTCCAGCCATTCCGCGTCATACCCCTTGTCCAGACAGATATTCAGCCTTCTGCCCGGCCTCCCCGTCTGAAGCGCATCAAGGGTCTCTGTGACTAACCTGATATCGTGGGTATTTGCCCCTGCGACAACCACTGAGAGCGGCAGCCCGTTCGCATCGGTCATCAGGCTACGCTTTACCCCCTGTTTCCCCCGGTCCGTGGGGTTCCGGCCTGTTTTTTTGAGCCTGCTAGCGGGGATTTTGTCATACAGCCGTCCATCGACAACCATGACCAGTCGATGGCTTTCAGTTGCTCGCTGGTCATCAATCCGTTCTGCCAGAAACGCTCAAAAACCCCCGCCGCGCGCCATTCCTGAAAGCGGCGGTGTGCAGAACTCGATGAACATATCCCTGTTTCATTTAGTGCGTTCCATTGGCATCCGGTGCGAAGAACAAAGAAAATGGCGTCCATAGCCACTCGGTCATCAACCCGTTTTCGGTGCGTTCCCAGTGGATGGTTAGTTTTATGTTCAGGAATAAGCGGCGCTATTTTTTCCCAGAGTTCATCACTAATCCGCCACTTGCTGCCAGTCATGCTACGTCCTCAAAAATTCTCAGTTACTTATATTCTAACAATTCCTATTGGGATAGGCTCTTAGGTAAAAATACATGTCGTATCCAGAATGGGAAGAATATTGAGGCAGGGCTCTGATGAAGATAGTGAAAACTAACAGCGGATACTCAAAATATGAGCTATGAGTACAAATTAGTCTTTGATGATGCCTCGGCGGCTCAACATGTCATGAGCATGATTAAACGCAGTAAGGCCTGCATTCGTGCCGAAAATGGTGATATCTATTTGAAAGACAAATCCCTAAGCAATCACGCTGATTATGACGTCTGCCTGATCGATGAAGGCGATGGCTCGCTGTGGCTTCAGGTTAACGTTAACTCTGTCGATCTGTACACGCTCGTGCGGGAAACACTACGCGGGAAACCTTCCAAATGCTTTGAAGATGGGGATGCGGAGGATGAGGTAGAACTCAACGAGGCTTTCCGCCTGAAGCCCAACCTGTGACCAGCCTTATAAAACGCTCACCTCAACACATTACTCAATCCGCTCTGACATCGTCAGGAATACGCCAAAATTATCCGCCTGCTGGGTTGATTCTCCCGTTTCATGTGACCATAAAACAATAATCGGCTCCCCTGCTTTCCCTAATACGGCGTAATCAAAACAGTAATAATCTCCCGTACCACATTCCGCAAAAGGCAAAAGGGTCGAGAAATCCTGTGTCGTATCGGAAAAATTGTTCAGCCATGCCTGCCAGCCTTCTTGAAAATGACGAACGATTGATTCCCATGTTTTTCTCGGGTCGCGAGAATCAAATACCGGGAATATCGTTAATGCGCCAAGCGCTCTTCCATTATTCACCAGAAGCCAGTCCGAAAAAGAGAGGGGTAGCTTACGGCCTAGCTCACGTTCTGCGGCTTGAATCGACTCTATCGATGTGCCAATGACACGTATTCTAGCCATCGTTCCTCGCTTATTGAAACTTCTCATATTTAGATCAGGGCGTTAGCCAAGTTGTAGAAAAAATCGGCCACATGCATTTGCTGTTTTATCCCAGAAACGCTCATCTAAAAAGAGATAGCCCATGCCATCTGAGAGTATTCCTTTATGACGCGGCAGCGCATGATCTTGACCCGCCATCTCCGGACAGCTTTTGTATCTTAAGTTAACGATGCCCGCTGCCGCCGGTATTCCCTCGGAGAGTGATATCCCAGCGCACTGTGCGGGTGGTTCTCATTGTAATGCGTGAACGCTGCTGCAAGGTTTTTCAGTGCTGTTCTCACATCCGGTTTTGGCATAAACGCGATATAATCTTCCTTCATCGTTTTCACGAACCGCTCGGCCATGCCATTGCTCTGCGGGCTGCTCACCGCTGTTGTGCAGGGCTCCAGATTTAGTTCTCTCGCGAACCTGCGCGTTTCATGCGCGGTATACGCTGAACCGTTATCCGTCAGCCACTGCACCGGGATGTCCGGCAACCTGTCGCCGAAGCGCTTTTCCACTGACCTCAGCATCACATCCTGCACGGTCGAACTATCGTAGCCTCCCGTGCTCGCCGCCCAGTCTATGGCCTCCCGGTCACAGCAGTCCAGAGCGAACGTAACCCGTAGTTTTTCACCGTTGTCGCATCCGAACTCGAAGCCATCTGAGCACCAGCGCATATCGCTTTCTGCCACCGCGATTTTACCCTTATGCTCGCGCTGCGGCCGCTCTGGTTTGTCATGCAGTAACAACAGCTTATGTTTGCGCATTATCCTGTAAAGCCGTTTGGCATTTACCGGCGGCTGCCCCTCTGCACGACGTTGCTTACGCAGGATACCCCACACACGTCGATAGCCGTAGCTGGGCATATCGCTGATGATACCGAGGATGGCCGACAGTATTTCAGCGTCAGCTTCGTCATTACGCCGGTTACAGCGACTGTCCTGCCAGTCGGCAGAACGCTTAATCCGCAGTGACAACTGCGCACGCGACACGCCCATGGTACGGCTGACCTGAGCTATTCTCCGTCCTTTGGCAACAAGGGCGCGTGCGCTATCCATTTTCGCGACTGACCGTACTCCACAGCTTCTTTCAGGATCTCAACTTCCATCGTCTTCTTGCCCAGAAGGCGCTGAAGCTCCCGGACCTGCTTCAGAGCAGCGGTAAGCTCGGAAGCAGGAACGACTTCCTCTCCGGCCGCAACGGCGGTGAGGCTGCCTTCTTGATATTGCTTCTTCCACTTAAACAGCAGGCTGGGCTGGATACCATGCAGACGGGCGACATGGGAGACATTCATGCCCGGCTGCATCGTCTGCTGGATAATGGCGATCTTCTCCTGTGGAGTTTTACGTTTACGGACTTCTTGCCCTAACAGGATCCCGGTCATCTCAAAATTGGCGTTAGTATTAGACATATATTCAAGCCTATCTCTTATCTGGAGATACAGCTACTGTCTGGTGTTTCAGGGGGCTAGATCATGACGCGGCAGCGCAGCATCGAGATCGCCCCCATAAATAGACACTCTTCTCTGCCCTATATTTGATGTGATAACCCCTTGCAGCCAGGCATCAATGCCACCTAACTTAGAGGCTAAATTTTCTTCATCATCTGAATCCGCACTTCTTGATATATGGATGCTTCCGCGATCGATAATTGGATTAGCGGCTTCGTTGCGCTCAACTTCAGAGCGAATATATCCCAATACGATCGCCTCAGAATTACCCCCAATCGCACGCAGCTTGCGGTAATGAAAAACCTCCGCCGACATAGGCATCATGCGACGCATTCGGTTCATGGGTAAAAATCAGTTCATCGTACATCAGTATTTCTCGTATCCATTATTAAGAGCAGCAGGCTATTTACATCGCTCACTTCTTCTGCCAGACAGGCGCATCATCCGACGTTATTTCAATAAGTTGCCCGTCATTGTCGTAGTGACAGAACCATGCATCTTCGCAAGGCCACCCTTTGGAGAAGGCTCTGCCGGACAGCACGCGGCCAGAAGGGGAATACTGGTAACGAAATACGGCAAAAGCCTCTCTCATGCCAACGCCGATATAAATCCTCGCGTTATCATCAAGTTGTAGCATTCGCCCCAGGCCAAGCAAATTTGATTTTCCGCTTTCTGGGCTATCCATTCCCTTAAAGCCAAGAGTCGTGATCTCTAACATATCGCCAGTGCGGTTATATAGCGTGGCCTGAATCGCTTGAACGCCCTTCTGCACGGGAGAAATCGTAATAACGTGGCGGCCACCCGAGAAACCAGAACAATATTTCCCTAGCCAGCGTGCTTCATCCACATTGGCATATTTCCTTTTCATCACCTCGGCGACTGTCAGCGCGCAGCACCACAAACAGGGAAACACCCGTTGAAATTCTGGAAAGACTGCTGTCGAATACGGATGAAAGTGTCACCAGACTCGCCAAACGCAATGTGGATGAAAGATAAACTTCTCATCCTCACAGGGAAGACGGTAGGAGAAACCCATGAACGTGATATTTCCAGCAACCTATTATGATTCGTCCTCTGAAGAGAGCGTTTCGACGATTGGGTTCGCAGACAGTGCAGATGATCCACAGCATTTTCTCATTTTGCAACGAGCGGAAGAACCTGATGAGCAAGACGAAGAACTGGGTCAAGACACCTATTATGTTGAGATAGGCAACCCAAACGTAGCGGGATATGGCGGTATTGATGCTGTTTTGGTTACGACAAACAACATCATTTTTACGTGCTCAAGTACAACGAACTGGTGCCAAAAGATAAAAACCATTGAGATAGGAATCGAGCCACAATTGGGAACCCCTGGCGAAATTGAAGCCTCGCTTCGGGAAATATTTATTGATACATCAACACGCGTCTCTCGGTCATAGCCGAAGTCTACTGCTCGTGAAACGTGCTTACGGAAAAAAGACATGCGAGCCTCTTTTTGGGCTAACATCGGGACATTATTTCACTTCACCGACTCAAATAGTGGTAACCACTCACCTATGTTAATTCGTGTCTATGTAGCAGATAACGATGGACCAACTTTTGAAGTGCTACCCGTCAGAGAAATCGAGAAAGACACTTACGAATTGCTGTCTTCTCCCGGCCTTGCGTTAAATTTAGCACGCGGGGATATCTTCCGAATTAACGATAAACATGCCCATCCAGAAGTGCTGCGCAGGGGCGGTAATTTTTGCATTCATATCTATGCTGATTATCTTCCCCCTGAAGATATCGCCAGTTTAGAAAAGGAGGTGGGTAGCCAGCTCAATGGAACATTAGACGGCGTATATCAGGGCAACTTATCATTGGCAGTGCCTGCCAGAAATGGGATGGATAAGATTGCCGACGTTTTCGATGCCTTTCGCGAAAAAACAGGTGTGCAGTGGTACTTTGCGAATATTTATAAGAACATTGACGACGACGAAGATGAGACACTTTTAAACTGGTGGCTAGATAGCTAAGCGCCCATCAGCCAACGTCTCAGACGGCATAACGTGTTTCGGAATCTCGGAATGCATAGAACATCACAGCGGATTGAACCATGCAAAAAGCGGCTCGCCCCCTACCCGGCACACGACAGCAGCAGATCTGCGATAAGTACCAATTGCCACCGCATTCCCCAGAGGAAATGGTCGCTATTGCCTTAAACACCTTACAAAACTCCCCCATTTACGGAACCCGAATTCCCTTGCCAGAAAACGGCACAATAAGCTGGTTTATCCACTGCGGCGAACATTCAGCCAAGAGTGGTTTTTACCAGCCCCTTCACACCAGTCACTTAGAGGAAATGTTGCCTGAAGTTGTGCCTTATCTATTTTTATCCGAAGGGACGAAATTCATTATCGACCGGGACGGGTATGAGGACGTTTGGACGAACGAGGCAGAATAGAAAAACGCCCTGAAAGCCTCTCAAGGCGTTTTAGCATAGACGGAGATATTTACTGTTAAGTTATAGTGCGACACTAAAATAATAAGCATCGCAATATTTCACATTATCTAAAATAAAATCACAGCCTATCGTGCAGCATTCAACGGAATTTCAGGATCCGGTTCGTGAGTCATACGATTACGTAAATCACGACGAATAATTTCAATGGACCAGAACCAAATGAGGTGACCTACAATCTCAGACACATGTTCATACCAAGGGAGAACAAACAGAGATGGCGTAAGCCCCATCAATGGGAATGAGATCATGTGGACAAATAATTGAGCCAGCGCGCCCGCCAGCAAGCCTTGCCATAATTTTATTTTAGGAAATACTTCTGCAACAACGCAGTAACCTACAGCAAAAACAATAGAGAAAATAATATGCGTCACACCAACCCAATTGAATACGTGGCCAGCAAAGGTATAAACCGCTGCATTAGGGTCAACGACGCCAAGCCAATCGCGTAAAAAAATGTAGGGTGGGTTAAGAAAATTACGAGAGCAGTCAATGTGATCGGCAGCTCTAATCAGTGATTCAGGTACGCAAGCACTACTAAACATATCCGTAGGGCTACGTGGAGGAAGCGGATTTTCAGCGCCCCACTTAACAAAAGATGAAACAATACCAGCAATCAAACCAATAAAAGCGGCTAATCCATAGCGTCTCCGGGATGGAGATGTTTGTTCAAAAAAGTTCATTTTTTTACCAATCTAACCATTAAAGGTTATATTCTTACATAGGTATTATGGACTGATAAAGAGGTTAATTGGTCTATCGGGTAATCTCTCTAGTATATTTTGTTATTAGGAACGCGGTTTTAAATTTTATAAAAATAAAAAGAAGACACCATGCGTTGGTTTTTTGTGAAATTTTTACTCAATAATTTAAAAACCAGATTCTTTAACGCATCAAAAATACCCAGCCAAAATAGAAAAATGAATAATAACTCACCGATAATATTACCAATAAGAAATAGACTGGTTATTTTTTTGTGAAAGCATAACAGTTTAATAACGTATTCTTTCACACAGCATCACACAAAAGCTCTATCCGGATTTTTCACTCATATCCGCGAAAACAGATATTCCATTGCTATAGTGCGACGAAATGAGGCACGCCAAAAACCTCATCCAGGCTGATTCCTTATTCTGGTCTGAGCCAATCTGGGCGCTGATGCGCCTCACGCCAGAATAGTGCGGCTATTCCCCAGGGCGTTCCATCCTGATGGCGTAATTGCAGACCACGCCACCGTAAATCGGAAATGTCTGGCCATTTTTCTTGATGCGGATTCCAGTATAATGATGGGCAATCCCCTGCTGAGACACATTTTCAAGAAACTGCTGTCGGGCTGGCTGCAAATCGGCCTCAGCACTCAGTCGGGAAGGCAACGCCAGCATTTCCGTTTCTGTGTAGCCAAAACAATCGAGCGCAAAGTGATTGGCATAGATAAAGCGAGGTTCATCCCCTGTTCCTTGTGCTAGCAGACTATAAGGAGCTTGTTCATGCAGCCATCGATAACGGTCGGCCAAACCAGTAGGGGAAGGCAGTGAAGTACCGTTCAATGCCAGATAACATGAATCAATCTTCTCAAGTAATGTAAGCAACATCGCTTCTCCTTAACGGTTTCTTCGTCATGAATGGCGCCCAGCCGTTGATGCGCATCAACCAGCACATCGATCAAGGGTAGTAATAAAAACCGATACCACCACCAAGATTCCAAAGAAAACCCGTCATCATCAGCGCAGCTAAAAGCCTTTCACATATATATTTTTATGGAATTGAAAATCTACTTTTATTCTTTTACATGCATAAGGCCGCCCTCTAGAGTAGCGAAAAGACCGCCGAGTATGGCTTCATGTCATTGGTAAAGGACACAAGGAATGGAAAAAAATCATCCGCAAGTTACGACTCTCGCTGCAGGGTTACTCTCGTTACTTTTTGCACTCAATCCTGGCGCTTATGCTGCACAAAGCGGTGAAAAACCGGTGTCTGGCGGTATCCTGAATGTCGGGCTGGGCAGCGATACGCCGATTATCGACCCGCACATTACGGCCTACGGCGTAACGGCGCTGATTGCGCGTAACGTGGTGGATTCACTGGTTGGACAGGCGGAAGATAACCGCTTTACGCCCTGGTTGGCGGAAAGCTGGAAAATTAACGACAACAACACCGAATACACTTTCCATCTGCGTAAGGATGTGACGTTCAGCGATGGCACCAAGCTGGATGCCGCAGCGGTGAAATACAACATCGAGCGTATTCTCGATCCGAAAACCACCTCCAGCTACGCGAAATCGCTGTTAGGCCCTATCGACAAGATTTCTACGCCGGATGACTACACGATTGTGCTCCACTATAGCTCTCCGTTTGCGGCACTGTTGCAGGGGCTGAGCCTGCCGTATCTGGGCATTCAATCACCGACTTACCTGAAGAACACACCAAATACCAGTAATACCGTGGTCGGCTCCGGGCCGTTTATTCTCGACTCCTTTGTAAAAGGCAGCGGCAGCAAGCTGACGAAACGCCCTGATTACAACTGGGGACCGGGTTATGCCAAACACACAGGCCCAGCTTATCTGGATGGTCTGGTGTTCAAGTATCTGCCGGAATCGTCGGTTCGCCTTGGCGCACTGAGCAGCGGCCAGATTCAGGCTATTGACGCCGTGCCGCCAGCCAATTTTCCGACGGTGAAGCGCAATCCGAAGCTGGAAGTGATCACCTATGAGAACCCGGGCGTTAACCGCGTGCTCTACCTCAATACCACCAAAGGCCCCTTCCAGGATGTCGCGGTGCGTAAGGCATTCCAGAGCGCCGTAGATACCAACGCAGCGGTGAAAGTTGCGTTCTTTGGTACGCTGAAAGCCGCCGATAACGTTCTCGGCCCAGCCACGTTGTACTACGATCCGAGCGTCGCATCCCGCTGGGGCTTCGATGTGAAAAAAGCCAATGAACTGCTGGATAACGCAGGCTGGAAACAGAAAGACGGCGAAGGCTTCCGAACCAAAGATGGCAAGCGCCTGAGCGTCAGCTTCGTGTACGCTTCAACCAACGTTGAAGCTGCGGATGTCGCACTGTTCCAGGCGGTGCAATATCAGGTGAAGCAGGCGGGCTTTGAAGTCAAACTGACACCGGTTGATGCGGGTGAATTTACTACGCGCACCAATGCCAATGAGTACGATATCGCCTCCAACTTCTTCGTGCGTGCGGAGCCGGATATTCTGCGTACCGTCTTCGATTCGGCCTATGCGCCACCGAATGGCAACAACTTTACGCGCATTAGCGTGCTGGATGACAAGCTGAGAAAAGCCATCGGTGCAGGCGAAGCGGAACGCAAACAGCTCTATAGCGAAATACAGCGTGAGGTCATCGATCAGGCGTATGTGGTTCCATTGTACATTCCCGCCTACCAACTCGCCCTGTCCAAACAGGTACAGGGCATAAGCTGGGCTACCAACGCAAAACCGAACTTCTATGATGTCTGGATTAAACGTTAATCTGTACGCGTTAGGTAAACGTCTCTTCACCATTTTGGCTGTGCTCTGGGGCGCAGCCACATTGACGTTTATTGCCGTCAAACTGATCCCCGGCGATCCCGTTGCCATTCTTAGCGGCGGCGATAACGTGGTGGATGAAGCCTATCGCGCCGTACTCATCAAACAATTCGGGCTCGACCAACCGCTGTGGGTACAATATCTGCGCTACTGCGGACAGGCGCTACAGGGTGATTTTGGCGTCAGCTATCTCTATCGTCTGCCAGTCGGCAGCGTAATTAGCGATGCGATGCATGAAACCCTGCCGCTGGCGCTCGGCGGCTTGATTCTGGCGTTGTTCCTTGCGATTACCAGCGCACTGCTGACCGCAGGGCGTTATGGTGCGCTGCGTACCACCGTTTCCTGGCTGGAACTGACGCTGCTTAGCACACCGGTCTACTGGATTGGGATCGTACTGCTGAGCCTGTTCAGCTTTCGTCTGCAATGGTTTCCGGTCACGGGCAACGACGGCGTGATGTCGCTGGTGTTGCCGGTTATCACGCTGAGTCTGCCGATTGCCGCCATTCTGAGTCAGGTGCTGCGTGACGGTCTGGAAGAGGCGCTCTCCCAACCGTTTTCGTTAACCGTACGCACACGCGGCGTCAGTGAAATCCGACTGCGTTTCCGCCACGGTCTACGCCATGCGGCGCTGGCAGCCTCAACGCTGACTGGCACGCTGCTGGCAAGCGTACTTGGCGGCTCCGTGTTGACTGAAACCGTCTTTGGCCGCGCGGGTATCGGGCAGGTCACGTTGAGCGCGATTGAAAACCGCGACATGCCGCTGGTGCTGGGCGTCGTGATGCTGTCCGCGTTCCTGTTCGTCGTCATCAACCTGCTGGTGGATGCGCTGTATCTCATCATCGATCCCCGCTTACGCAAGAAGGCGAGCGCCCATGAGTAGTGAACCGATGCCCTTTACGCAGACGCCCTCAAGAAAAACCTATCGCAGCCCGTGGCTGAGCACCGCAACGCTATTGCCTGCCGCTATCGTTTTCCTGCTGGCGCTGGCGGTCTTTTTTCCTTCGCTGTTTACCAGCCGTACCGCCGATGAAATGGATATGGGAGCGGTATTTCAGCCACCGAACGCCACCTATTGGTTCGGCACCGATCAGCTGGGACGCGATATTTTTTCCCGCATCGTTCACGGCACTTCCTTGTCGCTGGGCATCGGCGTCGGCGCAATGCTGATCGCCTGCTTCGGCGGCGTGCTATTTGGCACCCTATCGGTGCTCGCGCCGCTGCGTATCCGTCAGGTTCTGGTGCGCCTGTTGGACATCATGCTGGCGTTTCCCGATCTGCTGCTGGCGTTACTGGTGATCGCCGTACTGGGACGCGGCCCGGAAAACACCATGCTAGCCGTTGGGCTGGCGGGGATTGCAGGCTATGCGCGTTTAATTCGTTCTCAGGTGCTACAAGTCAGGCTATCCGGCTATGTCGAGCACGCGATTGCGCTGGGCGAGCACCCGCTGTATATCGTTTTCCGCCATATCATTCCCAATACGCTGCGCCCGTTGTTGATTGTCGCTACCATCGGCGTTGGCCACGCGGTGCTGTCCGCCTCGGCGCTGAGTTTTCTGGGCTTGGGCGTTGTGCCACCGACTGCCGAATGGGGCGCGCTACTGGCTGACGGACGTAACTTCCTTGATATCGCGCCCTGGGTCAGCCTGCTGCCCGCCAGCGTCGTTGCGCTATCGGTGATTTCTATCACGCTGCTCGGGCGTCGTTTACAGACCATTTTGGCAAAAGGAGAGGCACGATGAGCCTGAATACACTTCCTCACCCCGCTCATGCCGCTTCAGAAGCCCCCGCAAAGACGCCGCTGCTGCGTGTAGACGGCCTGAGCGTCACCTTTCCCAGCCCTTTCGGCCCCATTCGTTCGGTTAAAAACCTCTCTTTTCAGGTCAATGCCGGAGAAATTCTGGCGCTGGTCGGCGAATCGGGTTCAGGGAAATCCGTCACCGCTCGCACGCTCGTGGGTCTGGCCGGTGAAGTCGTTGACATACAGGCAAACGCGATTGAACTCACGCGCCATGACGGCAGTCTGTGTGATTTACGCTATCTGACCGACCGCGACTGGCGGGCGATTCGTGGCCGTGAAATCGGCTTTGTTTTACAGGATGCGCTGGTGTCTCTCGACCCGCTGCGCAAGATAGGGCAGGAAGTCGCCGAACCGATTCTGACCCACCGCCTGCTGCCCCGCCAGCAGGTTCCCGCGCGCGTCGCCGAACTCCTGACAAAAGCAGGTATTCCCGACCCAGAGAACCGCGCCGCCCAGTATCCGCATGAGCTATCCGGCGGCCTGCGCCAGCGAGCGCTTATTGCTTCCGCGTTGGCAGCCGGCCCACAGTTGCTGATTGCCGATGAACCCACTACCGCGCTGGATGCCACAGTGCAAAAGCAGGTGCTGAAAGTCTTCACCGCCTTGGCGCAGGCAGGACACGGCGTGTTACTGATCACCCACGATCTTGCTGTCGTCGCAGATGTTGCGGATCGCGTCATCGTGATGCAGAACGGATCGTTGGTTGAAGGCGGTGAGGCACGACAAATCCTGTCAGCACCGACGCATCCCTACACCCGCAAATTGCTGGCAGCGATCCCAACGGCTTCTACGCGTGGAAAGTGGCTGGCTGGCGTCGATCCCTTACAGAATGGCATTGCTCCCTCAGCCGCGTCTCTGGCGACAACGCACACTGACGATACCATCGCCCTGACGGCGGATCGCATTGCAGTGTCGTTCAAACGGCCGGACGGCAGCAGGATGCAGGCCGTCAATCAGGTGTCTCTCCAGATCAAACGCGGTGAAACGCTGGGTATCGTCGGGGAATCCGGCTCGGGTAAAACCACGCTGGGCAAAGTCATTCTGGCGCTGCAAAAACCAGACAGCGGCGAAGTCCGACTGGCGGACCATGCCTGGAGCGCTTTAACAGAGCGCGAGCGCCGACCGCTACGCGCACGCATTCAGACGATCACACAGGATCCGCTTAGCTCGTTCGATCCGCAATTTACCGTCGCCCAGATTTTGAACCAGCCGCTGCGCCTGCGCCGCGATCTGAGCGACGACGAGAAACAGCGCCGCATTCTGACGCTACTGGAATACGTTGGCCTGACGCCCGACCTGCTGAGCCGCCGCCCAAGAGCGCTGTCCGGCGGGCAACGCCAGCGCGTTTCCATCGCACAGGCGCTGGCTTCAGAACCTGAGATACTGATCTGCGACGAACCGGTATCAGCGCTGGACGTCACAACACAAGCACAGGTACTGGACTTACTCGTCGCGTTGCAACGCCAACTGGGGCTGACAATGTTGTTTATTTCTCACGATCTGGGCGTGGTACAGCACATGAGCCACCGCATCGCGGTGATGAAAGACGGGGATATCGTAGAAACGGGGCCGGTCGAGCAGATCTTCAATCAACCGCTGCACCCTTACACGCGCCTGTTGCTTTCAACGGTGGCGGAGTAGCGCTGTTGAAGAAAGATTGGGTGGTTAAAAACGCGGCGACATTGTACAATGATAAGTACATATCAGGAGGTACAAATGCGTACAATTAGCTACAGTGAAGCCCGACAAAATCTATCGGCGACCATGATGAAAACGGTCGAAGACCGTGCTCCTATTCTTATCACTCGACAGAATGGTGAAGCCTGCGTGCTGATGTCTTTGGAAGAGTATAACTCTCTAGAAGAAACCGCGTATTTACTGCGTTCACCAGCCAATGCCAAAAGACTGATGAACTCAATCGAGAGCCTTAAGGCTGGCCATGGCGAAGAAAGAGATATCATTGAGTGAAACTAATCTGGTCAGAAGAAGCATGGGAAGACTACCTGTACTGGCAGGACATCGATAAGCGGATGGTCAAAAAGATCAATGAATTAATAAAAGAAACGCGCAGAACACCTTTTGAGGGAAAAGGAAAACCAGAGCCACTTAAACATAACCTTGCTGGTTTCTGGTCGCGCCGTATCACCGAAGAACATCGTTTGGTTTATGCCATCACCGATGACGCCATGATGATCGCTGCCTGCCGCTACCACTATTAACCCGCCATTAATTCATCGCACCCAATAGCTAAAAAGCGCCGTCACTCCACATTCAGGAAGCGCTGACGATAGGCACTGGGAGAAACGCCAAACGCCTGATGGAACACCACAGAGAAGTAGTTGCTGTCTTCAAAGCCGCACAGCGCGGCAACGTCGCCAATGGTTTGCAGGTCATAACGCAGCAACTCCATCGCCTTACAGAGCCGTAACTGGCGCAGGTAGTGTGGCACGCTCATGCCGGTTTGTTCTTTAAAGCGTGAACGTAAACTGCGAGCGCTGAAGTGGTGCTGTTCGCAGAAGGCTTCAAAGCGAAACGGCGTCGCAATGCTGGCACGCAACGCATTCATCAACATATCCAACTGGTGCGCATCAGCCAGTTGTGGATTATCCGGCGTGTGGCGATAGCGCGCCGCCAGCAGCGCAATCTGCAACAGCAGCGCTTCACTCAGTTGCAGCGACAGCGCATCAGACTTCATACACTCCTGCCTCAGCGCATCCACCTTCTCACGAAGGGTATCCATGCCTTCCGAGCCTAAGCACCAGTGACGCTGGCTTTGTGGGCGTTCCCCACTCGGCAGCAGCATCTGCCAATCAGCAGATAGCGTCAGGCGATTGCGGATATAGAGGATGTTGTCCAGCTCAAGCTCGTGGACGGATTCATAGCTGTGACGATCGTGTGCGGAAACATAGAACATATCGCCACGGGTAATGCGGTAAGGCACATCGTTCCAGAGGTGCAGGCCATTGCCACGCCAGACAATCACCAGTTCGTCAAAATCATGATGATGCAGCGGAAACACCGGCTGCGGATGCCGCTCGGCCACCATCACGGCATTCTTGTCGGTGAGGAAATAGTCTTCAGTCTGTAATTTCAAACCCCGTACTGCTGTCGCCATTCCCTCACCCGCCGTTGCCGTTACCTACTCTTCACGAGAAAACGCCTGATGGCGTAGTGACTTAGGCGCCTGCGAGAATGCCTTGCGGAATTGCGTCGAGAAGTGATTGCTGTCGCTAAATCCACAGGCGTGCGCAATGGTAGTGATCGAGTCATCACTCTGCTGCAACCGCCGACGCGCCTCCAGTAATCTTAACCGATTCAGATAGCGTTGTGGCGTCATACCTGTGTGTTGTTTGAGCTGGCGATGCAGCGTGCGCAGCGGCAGTGAGAACTGATCGGCCAGGCTGCCCCAGTTCACCTCTTCACTGTAGTTGTTTTGCAACCAACCCAGCAGCGCCTGTACTCCCTGACGTTCAGATCCATTGCTCTGGGTCTGGAAACACTGCTGACGCAACTGCACCAGAATATGCAGAAACAGGCTCTCGCTGGCGGCAATCGCCTCCGGCGCATCGCTCTGCGCTAATTCAGCCAGGCTGTTCAACGACTGCTTCAACTGCTGCATCCCCGCCGCATTCACTTGCCACTGCCCCTGCCACTCGCCGTTCGGGCCATACGGCAAGAAGGCGGCGATGTCGGAAAGGAAACGAAACCCGCGCGGCGAACGGTACAGCATATTAGTCAGGCACAACCCTTCCACATCTTCAAACAGATGCCTGTCGTTATCGCGAACAAAGAACACCGAACCGCTGCACAGCGCATAAGGCTGATCGTTAAACACATGGACGCCAGCGCCCTGTTCCACCAGCACAATTTCCCAGAAATCATGGTAGTGCTCAGGAAACGCCGTTTGCGGGGTGCGTGGTTCTACCGCAACCGTTACGGCACGCGAAGTAAAAAAATCATCACCACGAAGTAACGTCATTTCAGTTCTCCATTCGGCCTCTGGCAAAAATGCGGCCTTTGAAAAAGAGTAGTCATAAGCCACAAAACCAGCCTTCAAATACCGTCACCCACGCGCCATCTGACTGCTCTTTTTTTAAGATCTCACCGCCCAATTGATTGAAGTGTGGTAAGGATCACACCGCTTTCCCCCTGATTTTTCCGTGGTTATTCCCTGAATAATTTCCCAGATTGTGAGCCCTTTCACGGTCAGCTTTGTCATTTTGCCAGCCGCCTGTTGTTGATGGCACTCATCGGAAGGTGGCTGCGGTGACCGCTCTTTACACTGCAACACATCCAACAATAAGGAGTGCGGCTATGGCGGTGAAGAATATCGTGGCGGTGGATTTAGGGGCATCCAGTGGTCGGGTCATGCTGGCAACCTTGCATACCGCAACGCAGCATCTGACGCTGAAAGAAATTCACCGTTTCAGCAATACGCTGGTGTTTCAGGACAACCACCACCAGTGGGATCTCGCCGCACTGGAACGCGATATCCTCATGGGATTACACCAAATCGATGCTATGGGTATCGCGCCTGATAGCATTGGAATCGACAGTTGGGGCGTGGACTATGTGCTACTCGATAAGGACGGGCAACGTGTTGACCTCCCCTATTCCTATCGCGACCACCGCACCGACGGCGTGATGGCTACCGTCACTGCCGAGCTGGGGCGTGAGGCGATCTATCAGCGTACCGGCATTCAATTCCTGCCGTTTAATACGCTGTACCAGCTTAAAACCCTGTGCAATGCGCCGTCTGAGAATCTGAATCAGGTGGCACACCTGTTGATGATCCCCGACTATTTTCATTATCGCCTCACGGGGAATCTGGTCTGCGAATACACCAACGCCAGTACAACCCAACTGCTTAATCTGGAAAGGAAAACCTGGGACGGCACGCTGCTGGATTATCTGGGCGTACCACGCCGCTGGTTGAGCGACCCCGTGCAGCCGGGACACGTCGTAGGAAATTGGGTAGCACCGAGCGGACGACAGATTCCCGTCACCGCCGTCGCCACGCATGATACCGCCAGCGCGGTGGTCGGCGCGCCGTTGCAAAGCCGCGACAGCGCTTATCTCAGCTCCGGCACCTGGTCGCTGATGGGCATTGAGAGCGACACACCGTTTAACAGTCCACAGGCGCTGGCCGCCAATATCACCAACGAAGGCGGCGTGAATGGCACCTATCGGGTGCTGAAAAACATCATGGGCCTGTGGCTGTTACAGCGGGTCTGCCAGGAATGTGACATCAAGGATTTAGGCGCGCTGATTCAGTCCGCCGCCGCTCTGCCTGCCTTCGACAGCCTGATTAACCCGAATGACGAGTGCTTTATCAATCCGCCGTCTATGCATCAGGCAATCCGCGACTATTGCCGTGAGCACGGCCAGCCCGTCCCCCAAAGCGATGCCGAGCTGGCACGCTGTATCTTCGACAGCCTCGCGCTGCTCTACCGCCAGGTGGTGCTGGAACTGGGCGAACTGCGGCACGCACCAATCCGCCAATTGCACATTGTCGGCGGCGGCAGCCAGAACGCTTTCCTGAACCAACTGTGCGCCGATGTGTGCCAGATTCCGGTTCTGGCCGGGCCGGTCGAAGCCTCGACGCTTGGCAATATCGGCTGCCAACTGATGGCGCTGGGCGCCGTCGCTGACCTTGCCGCTTTCCGGCACATGCTGACTCATAACTTCCCTCTGCATCGCTATAACCCGCGTGCGGAGAGTGATTTTGCCGGGCACTGGCGTCGTTTTCAGGCGCTCAGCCAGCCAGAAACCGCCCCAAAGGGCAAAAAGGAGACCACGCAATGAGCACACCGATTGAAACCGCCTGGCAGTTGGCAAAAGCGCGTTATGCCAGCCTGAATATTGACGTAGAGGCCGCGCTGGAACAGCTCGATCAGATTCCGGTATCAATGCACTGCTGGCAAGGTGACGATGTGGCCGGATTCGAAAACACCGGTGGGCCGCTGACCGGTGGCATTCAGGCCACCGGCAACTACCCCGGCAAAGCGAGCACGCCAGATGAACTGCGTGCCGATCTGGAACAGGCCTTTGCGCTGATCCCTGGCCCCAAACGGCTGAACCTGCACGCCATCTATCTGGAATCCGCACAGCCCGTCGCCCGTAACAAGATTGCCCCCGAGCATTTCCGCACCTGGGTTGAGTGGGCTAAACGCCACCAGCTCGGGCTGGATTTTAACCCGACCTGCTTTTCGCATCCGCTGAGCGCAGACGGTTTTACCCTGTCGCACCCGGACGAAAAAGTACGTCGCTTCTGGATTGAACACTGTCAGGCCAGCCGCCGGATTTCTGCCTACTTCGGTCGCGAACTCGGTACGCCGTCAGTCATGAACATCTGGGTGCCGGACGGCATGAAAGATTTAACCATCGATCGTCTGGCGTTCCGCCAACGGCTACTCAGCGCACTGGATGAGATCATCGCTGAGCCGCTCGATCCGGCACACCATATCGACGCGGTGGAAAGTAAGCTGTTCGGAATCGGCGCAGAAAGCTTTACCGTCGGCTCCAATGAATTCTACCTCGGCTACGCGGCCAGTCGCGGCACCGCGCTCTGCCTGGATGCCGGACACTTCCACCCCACCGAAGTGATTTCCGACAAGATCTCCAGCGCCATTCTCTACGTCCCCCGCCTGCTGCTGCACGTCAGCCGCCCGGTACGCTGGGACAGCGATCATGTGGTGCTGCTGGACGACGAAACGCAGGCCATCGCCCACGAAATCGTGCGCCATAAGCTGCTTAACCGCGTGCATATCGGGCTCGATTTCTTTGATGCCTCAATCAACCGCATCGCCGCCTGGGTCATCGGCACCCGCAATATGAAGAAAGCCCTGCTGCGCGCGCTGCTGGAACCGACAGAAACGCTGCGCACACTGGAACAAAACGGCGATTACACCGCGCGTCTGGCGCTGCTGGAAGAGCAGAAATCACTGCCGTGGCAGGCCGTGTGGGAACACTACTGCCAGCGTCATGACGTACTTCCGGGCAGCGAATGGCTGCAACAGGTGCGTCAGTATGAAGAAACCATCCTCACTCAACGTCAAGGGTAAGATTATGCAAGCAATTCTCTCTTCCTGGTTTGTACAGGGAATGATTAAAGCCACCAGCGACATGTGGCTCAAAGGCTGGGACGAACGTAACGGCGGTAACGTCAGCCTGCGCCTGACGGCTGAGGATGTGACACCTTATGAAAGCGACTTCTACCCGCAGCCGCGCCATGAGGCGCTATCACAACCGATGCCCGAACTGGCTGATTGCTGGTTTATCGTCACGGGTTCCGGCAAATTTTTCCGCAACGTTCAACTCGACCCGGCGGATTCACTGGTGGTATTGCAGGTTGATAGCGACGGCAAAGGCTACCGTATTTTCTGGGGGCTCACCAACGGTGGCCTGCCGACCTCTGAACTGGCCTCGCATTTCCAGTCGCACATTGTACGCATGGGCGTGACCCACGGGCACGACCGCGTCATCATGCACTGCCATGCGACCAATCTGATCGCCCTGAGCTATGTGCTGGAGCTGGATACCGCGACGTTTACCCGTGAACTGTGGGAGGGCAGCACGGAGTGTCTGGTCGTCTTCCCGGACGGCGTGGGCATTGTGCCGTGGATGGTGCCGGGCACCGACGCCATTGGCGATGCTACCTCTGAGCAAATGAAGCGTCATTCGCTGGTGCTGTGGCCCTTCCACGGCATTTTCGGCACAGGTCCGACGCTGGACGACGCCTTCGGCCTGATCGATACCGCAGAAAAATCCGCCGAAGTCATGGTGAAAGTCAGATCGATGGGCGGTAAGAAGCAGACGATCTCGACCGAAGAGCTGATCGCACTGGGTAAACGTTTTGGCGTCACCCCCATGGAAGCCGCGCTGCGCGTGTAGTGAGTTTTAAGCATAAATTATTTTCAGCATAAAATGACCTTCAACCTCAAACCGCCACGGCCTCACGTCGTGGCGTTCTGCTAACGATTACAGGGGACTCATCCATGTTGCGTAAGGCTTTTGTGATGTCGGTTTTTCCTGACTGCCACGATGAATACCAACATCGCCACAACCCTATCTGGCCGGAACTGGCCGAAGTGCTGAAAAACCACGGCGCGCACCACTACAGTATTTTTCTGGATAAACAGCGCAATCTGCTGTTCGGCTATGTGGAAGTCGAATCCGAAGCACGCTGGGAAGCGATTGCACAAACGGAAGTCTGCCAGCGCTGGTGGAAGCACATGAGCGACGTCATGCCCTCCAATCCCGATAACAGCCCGGTCAGAGATGCGCTGGAACCGGTGTTCTATCTGGACTAAGGCATACTTTGTGAGCCTCATCGTGCAGCGGTAATGATATTACCGCTGTGTCGTTATGATAGAAGAGATCAAAAAGAAATAATTTGTCATTTAATTAATGGGTTTCGTTACATATAGTTATTAGCTTTAGTAAGCACATAAATATTTATTGATTATTGATGGCAGTCACATTTTATTTCCCCTATTTGTGAATGCTTTACTTCTCACATTAAAAATAAGAACATTTATTAAAACAATGTTTAACAACCACCCGCTCAATTTAAAATAAAATAGTTAAAAATAAAAAATAATCAGAACTTACTATCGATGAAATGAAGTTTTTTATTATTAAATTCCGTTTCATCACTCCACTCTCTTTATCGAATTACGTATTATAAAGATCTTATTTTATTTGCCGTTATCACTATTACCTTCTCTCTAATAATCAATAAGAATAGCGATGAAATTCTCTCAACTCACAGTGTTCTCCAAGTTATTACTCGGGTTTTCCGTCCTGGTAGCCATGATGCTGCTATTAGGTGTGGTCTCACTACTCCAGCTTAGCGTTAATAACAGTCGTATTGTTGAATTAAGCAGCAACAGCCTGCCTGGCGTGCGATATAGTTTGGAAATGCGTGGCACATTGTCTGAAACGCGTTTGCAGCAAATACAGTATATCGACTCCAAAACCCCTGAAGAGCGCGAAGGCCATCGCAAAGAATTACTGCAAAACGCCGATGCCTTCCTGGCTGCACTGAAGAACTACCAAACCGTTGCGAATAGCGAGGATAAAAAAGCGCTGATTAAAGTGATTGGCGATAATTTCTCCGGTTTTAACTCGGTCAACGCCACGCTAATTGATACCGTGAACCGGGGCGATCTGGCTGAAGCGAGTAAAATCAGCGGCGCAAGCTCCTCTAAGTATCGTAGTCAATTAATGAAAGATCTGGCCAAGCTGGTGGATATGGAAGTGGCGACGGCAAAAGATATCGTCGCCAGCGCCGATTCGACGTATAGGACGTCGCAATACTATGTTTGGGGATTGCTGCTGCTCGCTCTGCTGACGACCGCCGTTATCGCCACCATTATCTCACGCAATATTTCACGCCAGCTCGGCGGCGACCCGAATTACGCACAAGAAATCATGACCGAGATTGCCTCCGGTAATCTCACAACGGAAATCAAACTGCGCCAAGGGGATAACAGCAGCCTGCTGGCTTCCATCAACTACATGAACCAACAGTTGATGGGCATCGTGCATACCATCATGAGCGGCAGTGAATCCATCTCGCTGGCATCCAGCGAGATTGCTCAGGGTAACAGTGACCTGTCGCAGCGTACCGAAGAGCAGGCAGCCTCGCTGATTCAGGCATCGGCGAATATGCAGCAGCTAACGCACACCGTGCGCCAGAATGCGGATAACGCCAAGGAAGCTAGCCAGTTGGCACAGCAAACCTCGGAAACCGCTTCTCAGGGTGGGCTTATCGTGGACGATATGCTCAAACGGATGCATGAGATCTCCGACAGTTCACAGAAGATCGTCGATATTATAGCCGTGATCGAAGGGATCGCTTTCCAGACCAATATCCTTGCCCTGAACGCCGCAGTGGAAGCCGCCAGAGCGGGCAGCGAAGGAAAAGGTTTTGCCGTCGTCGCGGGCGAAGTTCGGACACTGGCACAGAAGAGCGCCAACGCCGCCAAAGAGATCAAAACGTTGATCGAAGGCACCGTCGAGAAAATTACCGATGGCTCTGCGCGAGCAGACAAAGCCAGCCAGGCGATGTCGGAGATTGTGCTGTCAGTGAAAAAGGTCACCGATATCGTGGCGGAGATTTCTCAAGCCTCCAACGAGCAGCATATCGGCATTAAAGAGATTAGCGTGGCGGTAGAACAAATGGACCGCGTCACCCAGCAGAACGCAGCGCTGGTTGAAGAATCCGCCACGGCGGCGCACGCCATGACGGAACAGGGCGAACAACTGCGTGATGCGGTTCGTTTCTTTAAAGTGAATCAAGACGCTATGCTGAGAATTCATTAATTCCCCTCTGCCCCGCTGGCTACCCGGCGGGGCACACATGCTTTCAGCGCCCGCCTTTTCACACTTCGCACCGACGAACGGCGCGATACCCGCTGTTCGTCGGCAAACACACTCAATTTGTCTCATGAACAAACGTTGACGTTCGGTTTAGGCAAAAGGAGTTATTGTTGCACCACTAAACTACGTATGCTGTTTTTACGTCACGGTTTCTACGTACTCTACGTATCCTGCATCGTCAACTGACGACTATTTCGCTATCTCGCCGCACGGCGATAAGGAGACAACATGGACGAACACCCTAGATGGCCCGGTAAACCGCATCCGCTAGAATAAGGATCGTCTTCTTCCCCGACCTCTCTGTTCTCTCCGCCTGCGCCGTTTACCTCCCTTAATACCTTTATTTTTCTCCGCTTTACGTCCCTTTATTCGGGATGCGCGCTCGTGCGTGGCGGACAGGCAACATTAAGAGAGCAGCATCATGACCGATATGATCACGCAAACGGGGTATCGCCGCGCCCGTAAAACCCCCACGGCCACTTTTGCGATTGCCCGTGAGGCGCAAAACAGCCTCGATCAAACGCTGGCTAACCTGAATACCCATCTGCACGGCTTAAGCCATGATGACGTCATTGAACGTCAGCAAACCTATGGCGAAAACCGCGTCGCCCATGAGAAAGCACCACACGCGCTGGTACAGTTAGCCGCCGCGTTTAATAACCCGTTTATTTACGTGCTGACCGCGCTGGCCGCTATCAGCTTTTTCACCGATTACTGGCTGCCGCTGCGCCATAACGAAGAGACATCACTCACCGGCGTGATCATCATTCTGGTGATGGTGAGCCTGAGCGGCCTGCTGCGCTTCTGGCAGGAATTTCGCACCAATAAAGCAGCAGAAGCGCTGAAATCCATGGTGCGGACAACGGCTACCGTACTGCGCCGCCCTCACGCCAGCGCCAACGCCGTCATGCAGGAAATCCCGCTTCAGCAGTTGGTGCCCGGCGATATTCTGCTGCTTTCCGCTGGCGATATGGTGCCTGCGGATGTGCGGCTGGTGGAATCACGCGATCTGTTCGTCAGTCAGGCGGTACTAACCGGTGAATCACTGCCGATCGAAAAATACGACGTGTTCAGCGATATCAGTGCCAAAGGCTGCCAGCCCACAAGCTGCGTCGGCGAAAGCGATCTGCTGTCGTTATCCAACATCTGCCTGATGGGAACCAACATTTCCAGCGGCACGGCAACGGCCATCGTCGTGGCGACCGGTAGCCATACTTACTTTGGCTCGCTGGCGAAATCCATCGTCGGCACCCGTTCCCAAACTGCCTTCGATCGCGGCGTCAACAGCGTAAGCTGGCTGCTGATCCGTTTTATGGTCGTGATGGTGCCCGTCGTGCTGCTGATCAACGGCTTCACCAAAGGCGACTGGATGGACGCCAGTCTGTTTGCGCTGGCGGTCGCGGTTGGCCTGACACCGGAAATGCTGCCGATGATCGTCTCGTCCAATCTGGCAAAAGGCGCGATTGCCATGGCACGGCGCAAAGTCGTGGTCAAACGCCTGAACGCGATTCAGAATTTTGGCGCGATGGATGTACTGTGCACCGATAAAACCGGTACGTTAACGCAGGATCGCATCATCCTTGAGCATCACCTGAATACGCAGGGTCAGGCCGATGAGAGCGTGCTGCAACTCGCCTGGCTCAACAGCGCGCATCAGAGCGGCATGAAAAACCTGATGGATCAGGCGATCATGCAGTTTGGCCGCCATAACCCCGCCATCGCCGCGCTGGGCCGCTATCGCAAAATCGATGAGCTGCCGTTTGATTTTATTCGCCGCCGCCTCTCCATCATCGTTGCGGATGAACACAACCAGCAACGCCTGATTTGCAAAGGCGCGGTAGAAGAAATGCTGTCTGTCGCCACACACGTGAATGAAAACGGACAGCGGTATGAACTGGACGATGAACGCCGTAATACGCTGAAAACGCTGGCGGAAAGCTACAATCAGCAAGGGTTTCGCGTGTTGATGATCGGCACCCGTGAGCTGAGTCCGGTGGGCAGCACGCTGCCACTCAGCGCCGAGGATGAACGCGGCCTGACCCTCTGCGGCCTGCTGACGTTCCTCGATCCGCCGAAAGAAAGTGCCTCTGCCGCCCTTCGTGCCCTGCATGAAAATGGTGTGACGGTTAAAGTCCTGACGGGCGATAACGCGATCATTACCAGCAAGATCTGCCGCGACGTCGGGCTGGAACCGGGCGACGTACTGGAGGGGAATGCGATCGATGCGCTCAGCGATGAGCAGCTTGGCGTATTGGTGGAACAGCGCACCATTTTTGCCCGGCTGACGCCGCTGCAAAAATCTCGCGTACTGAAGGCGCTGCAAGGCAATGATCATACGGTCGGCTTTTTAGGTGACGGTATCAACGATGCGCCCGCCCTGCGCGATGCCGATATCGGGATTTCTGTCGATACCGGCACGGATATCGCCAAGGAATCGGCTGATATCATTCTGCTGGAAAAGAATCTAATGGTGCTGGAGGAAGGCGTTATCAAAGGGCGTGAGACGTTCGGGAATATCATCAAATACCTGAACATGACCGCCAGTTCTAACTTCGGCAACGTGTTTTCGGTGCTGGTCGCCAGTGCCTTTATTCCGTTCCTGCCGATGCTGGCGATCCATCTGCTGATTCAAAACCTGATGTATGACATCTCCCAACTGTCGCTGCCGTGGGACAAAATGGATAAAGAGTTCCTGCGTAAACCACGCAAATGGGATGCTAAAAATATCGGTCGCTTCATGCTGTGTATCGGGCCGACGTCATCGATTTTTGACATCACCACCTACGCGTTGATGTGGTTCGTGTTTGCCGCTAACAGCGTAGAACATCAGGCACTGTTCCAGTCAGGCTGGTTCGTTGAGGGATTACTGTCACAAACGCTGGTGGTGCATATGCTGCGTACCCAGAAGATCCCGTTTATTCAGAGTACAGCGGCGCTGCCAGTGATGTTGATGACAGGATTGGTGATGGCGATGGGCATCTATCTACCGTTCTCACCACTAGGGCCGCTGGTCGGGTTACAGCCGCTACCGTGGGAATACTTCCCCTGGCTGGTCGCCACGCTGATTGGCTACTGCACCGTCGCTCAGTTGGTCAAACGCGCCTACATCCGCCGCTTTGGCCAATGGTTCTGATCCCTTCTTGACGTTTTCACGGCGGGTGCGCTGTCGCCCGCCGTACGTACTCAAACAAAGGCTGATGATAAAGGCATATTACATACCAAAACCATCGTTTGATGCCGTACACAATCAGGCATGATAGAGGAGCATTCGATCTGTCACGATCATTTGATATTTCACACTACGGACAATAGAAAATCGGTAAAAGGAGTTCAATGATGATACCCGCACGACTAAGGAAAGCCTTATTACTCACCCTGGCTTTGGCCTCCGCGGCCACCTTCAACGCAGTGAGCGCCATAGCAAACTCAGCTTCAGCAGCGAGTGTAGAGGCGACGGGCCTCGTTGATAGCATTACCTTTGGTGATACGGCGTCAGAAAGCGGTCACGGCCTCAATGGAGAAAACAGCCAAATCCTCTCAGGCGCACTGGGCGAATCAGCCCGTAAATTACTCCCTTTCCAGCAAACAGGTATCTACGGCGGCAGCCTGACATTTACCATGCAGGTCGATCCACTGCGTCGCAATTATGTTTCTGTCAAACTGTGGGGGGAAGACGACGGCAACATTAATACGGGCCGTCTCTACCTTTATATGATCAAAGACGGTGTCGAATATCAAATAGGCTATCGTCATGAAGGCGACTATGCACCGCTCAGCGTCGCTCACTGGCATAAGCCGCTACCGGGGCGTTTTTTCTACTCTACGACGCTACTGCCTTATGCTATGACCAGAGGCAGCACGTCCGTCACGCTGAAAATCGTCTCCACTGGACGGCTCTATCCCTTCGGTTCCGGCGGGCCTGAATCTACCAGCCCTTATCAGTATGCGATGAACCAGCCAAGCCGAGGTATTTATCGCGCCTACACGCATGTTGACCCCTTCCTTAACGTCGCGGGAGAAAAACAGGGTAGCGAGCCAGCCGTAACGACACGCCCTTCACCAGGCGATGACATTCTCGGCACAAATGGTCGGTTTCGTACTGCGGTGAATAACCGGATTAAGGCGCTTCTCAATAAATCAGCAACTACCGATGCATTATCTGGGGGAGATTTACGCTATCTGGCGCGCGCCTGGTCTGTTCCCGAACTCGCGGGTTATAAAAATTCGGCTGTCGTTGAAAAAGTCATCGCAACACTTGATGCCTACGCGACGCAGTATTATGCCGACCCCAATCTGGCGACAAAAAACTGGGGCGGTAATTACGGCGATTTAGGACAGGCGATCTACTACCTTAACGATGCTTTCACATCTGCGCAGCTTAATGCTGCCGTCAACTACGGCAGTGTGGGTAATAAATCGCGCCGTCTCGCCTGGGCAGACATGCTGTTCGCCAGCCGTGAATTTGGCCGCCAGAAAGATCGCAGAACCTTGACGAACCAATCACTGATCGCCAGCACCAATATTTATTTCGCGAATAAAGGGATGCTGACATTAGGCGATTCACGCGCCTTTGCAGAGAACATTGCGCAGCGTTATATCAAAGAAGCTGCAGGCATGTTGCCCTGGACAGGGAATGATCTTAACGGACCGGAAGAAGGCGGACAAAAACCATACGGAAGCCATTATTATCAGGTGACCAACAAAGGTCAGACGCGCGAATGGGGCTATCTCGGTGCAGGCTATGGTGAAGTTCAATCGTACCTTGCCGAGTATTATCGCGTGACAGGCAATGAAGATTTTCGTAAACAGATGATCAAAATGGCTAATGCGCGTGCGCCTTTCCGTCGCCCAGCGATTGAAATAAGTAACGGCGCCAATTACCGTTCGGTGGAAGCCATCGGCCTGCTAGCCTGGCGCGGCGCACACGAGAGTGACGGTAATTTCGCGGGCTATCTCGCTTACGTCGATACCCTCAATACCAATGAACGCGCCAAAGGACTGCGCGTTGCTGCTGCCAGCAAAGATGCAACACTGATTGGGTATGCTAAACAGATGCTGGAGGACAATCAGTTCTTTGCCAACCTAGACGGCGCAGAGTCTGCCTTTGAAGCGCTGGATGTTTTTGCCGATTATCAGACGATCAAAGCCGCAAGCAACAGTGGTGCGCGTCTGCCAATGAGCGAAGGCCAGCCGGATTTTGCCTGGGCGGACGAAGAGAACGCCATCGTAGCCGTCAAAAAAGGTAATGAGCGCCTGTGGCTGACGACATATTGGCAGGCCAAAGCAGGAACCGGCATCAACGGGCTGGCGCGTTTCCATTTCAGCACTCCGGGCTATGATCAGTATGGTGTACTGGAAACCACCCCGATCTTTCGTTCAACGGCGAGCTATACACGCCCTAACCGCATCGACATGCCGGAGAAAACACCCTATACGCCTCCCAATCCGCCGACTAACGCCTATGCTGGTGAAATCCTGCCGCTCGGCATTAAACCTGAAGAGGCATCCAACGATGAACCTTTCCGAGGCAAGGCCGATTTCTATGCCGCACGTTTCGGCCACTATCTCATTGGTATTAATGCCAGCGCCGACAACCGCTACGCCCTGAAAACACCAGTCGGCTTTAAGGGCGCGGAAGATCTGGTATCACAGCGAACGCTGTCCGGTAACGTGACCGTCGATCCACGCTCTACCGTTGTGCTCTACCTGAATGACACCCGTGATGCCAAGGCCGTACCCAGCACGCCACTGCATCTGGGGTCACAGAATACCAACGGTGTAAACGCATTATTCTGGACACCATCATCAGGCAGCCAGAACTATAAAGTGATGCGATCCACCAGCGAGAACGGGACTTATAAGGCAATTGCCACCGTCACGGATAACAGCTATAGCGATCGCTCTGGCGGCGCGTCTGGTCGTTACTATTACCGGATCGTGGCCACCAACAGCAATGGAGAAAGTACTCCTTCAATGTCAGCTCACCCCTGATAGTTTTTCTATCTGCATGCGCGTAGCCCTGATTCTTTGGGGCTATGCCGCATTAACCTTTCGGTTATCCGTTACTCCGCTCGCATTCAGATCCAATCAAAATCGCTCAGTCACCGCTCGCCACATCCTGTATTCGTCACGCAAATACCCATATTGAGTTATTAAAGAGTTAGATAACGAGGTAGTACCATAGCCTAATAGTGAAATCTTCTTGTGAAAGAAGTCCAACCAGAGTAGACACACTTTTTTTATGGATGACATCTCATCAATGCTAAATCATTGCTTCATATCGCCGAAACTAAAATAAACCCCTGTCTACTTTTGCACACTGCACATGTCAGGAACGGACGACTTGCAGGTTATGGAGCACACCTATGAAATCCCTTCATCACATCTCGATCCGTAGTAAGTTCATTCTTGCCCTTCTTCCTCCTATCCTTGCCCTGCTGTGGTTCAGCTTTTCCGGCGTGATGGAACGCCGCAGCACCGAAAATGAAATGATCCGGATGGGGAAACTCATTACGCTGGCACGCGATGCAGGCGAGTTCGCCCACCAGCTACAGCGTGAACGCGGCTTGAGCGCAGGTTATTTTGGTAGTCAGGGGAAAAAATTCGGCTCAGAGCTCGCCACACAGCGGCAGGACACCGACAGGGCACAGCAGCAATTTCAACAAACGGCCACGAATCTCAGCGACAACGAACTCGGTCATGATGTAAGTGGAGAGATCGGTAAAATTGCGCAGAAAATGCAGCAGCTTGGCGAGTTTCGTCGCAATATCGACAGCATGTCGATCTCTGTCACTCAGGCGCTCGGCTACTATTCCGAGTCCGTCGGCTATCTGCTGAATATTGTCGGGGATATGACACATCTGGTCAGCGACGGCGGCATTGCACAGCGCCTGGCGGCCTATTACAACCTGCTGAATGTGAAAGAGCAGGCAGGGCTCGAACGCGCCGTGCTCTCCAACACCTTTTCCGCTAACAGCTTTGCCGCGGGTATGTTCGAGCGACTGAACCAAATGGTCGGCCGGGGAGATGCCTACACCACCGCCTATAACATGTTCGCCAATGCCGACCTACGCAGCGCTTTTGAACAGGCTCTCAACAACCCTGCTGCCCAGAACGCGCTCCAGATGCGCAACAAGGCGTTAGCCTCCCCCGGCGGCAACTTTGGCATTGATGCCGGCCAGTGGTTTAATCAGCAAACGGTAAAAATCGATGAACTGAAAAAAGTTGAGCAGCTCGCCACCCAAGACCTTACTACTCAGGTTAATGCCTTAGCCGCCGATGCCCGCCGCTCCTGGATTAGTTATCTAGCTGGTGCGCTGATTTCTCTGCTCATGGCGCTCGGTCTTGCCTCCATGATTATGCGCAGCATCAACGAACAACTTCAGCAAACGCTGACCACCATTCGTGAAATGGGTGGGGATCTTACACGCCGTCTACGCGTGCCGGGCAACGACGAGCTTTCTCAACTGAATCAGGCGTATAACGCCTCGTTGGAAAACATCGCCGATATGGTGGTGAGTATTAAGCACAGCTCGCAGACCATCGGACGTGCCAGTAGCGAGATCGCTAACGGTAATCAGGATCTGGCGCAGCGCACGGAAGAGCAGTCCGCATCGCTGGTGCAAACCGCCAGCAGCATGGAAGAGATTACCGTTACGGTAAAACAAACCGCTGACTTTGCCGGACAAGCGCGTCAGTTAACGACAGAGGTGGACGATCAGGCTCGCCGCGTCGGAACCATTACCGAATCTGCCAGCGGCGCGATGGAAAAAATTCAGGACGCCAGCCAGCGCGTGAACGCCGTCGTTACCGCCATTGATGCCATTGCCTTTCAGACCAACCTGCTGGCGCTGAACGCAGCGGTCGAGGCCGCGCGAGCAGGCCAACATGGCCGTGGGTTCTCCGTCGTTGCGGCGGAAGTTCGTCAACTGTCACAACGCAGTGCAGATGAAGCAGGCAAAATCCGCGCGCTCATCGCCGACAGTATTGCCAGCGTCAGCGAAGGAACAAAACTGGTGAACCAATCGAACCGGGGGATTAACGATATCGTCGTCGGCACGCGTAAAGTGCGCGATCTGGTGAATGAAATCGCCGTCGCCGCCGATGAACAGTCACTGGGTATCGCACAAATTAACGAAGCGCTCAGCCAACTGGAGATGGTCACGCAGCAGAATGCGACGCTGGTTTCTCAGGCTTCCGTTGCCAGCCAACTGCTGGATGAGCAGGCGATTGAAATGGAATCGCTGGTCAGCCGCTTCAAGGTTGACGACAACGCACCACAGCAGACGTTACAACAAACGTTACAACAACCTTTACCGCAAGCGCGGTTATCAAGGTAGGGAAACGAGAGCGAAATTCATGGCTATCACGGCGGTGAATGCCTCGCGCAGGTGAAACGCGCTGCTGGCCGCCAGCCACATCGCCCGTGGAAAACAGAGGCAGAACATCTCCTCAATCCCAGCAACGGCCTTTGCTTGCCCAACCAGCATGACAAAGCCTTTGATATGGGTACTCATCAGCTTCAATGATTCGCTGGAAATGCTGCTTTCTCCACGAATCAAAAAGCTGAAAAGCACCACCAGCGATGTTAACTTTGCTCAGTATGAAGGCAAACAAATCCATCTGCCAGACGCCTACCCACCCGATCTGGCACAGATGACGTATCGTCGTGAGCATATTTTTTGGGGCAGGGGGTCAATACGCTATATTACTAACGAAATCGGGTAGTTAAGTTTAATTTATGGACTATGAATTGCTTTGAAAATAAGGATTTAAATACATGCGTATCCGCTTCCCACCCAAACTGGTTCCAGGAGATCTGATTGCTATAACTGCGCCATCATCTGGGGTCCCTCAGCATTTGCATCCTCGACTGGAACTTGCCATAAAAAACCTGAAGGAAAAAGGATTTAGAGTCCGTGAAGGGGAGTGCTTACGCACCCAGCATAAAAATAAAAGTGCCAGTAAAACATCACGGGCGAAGGAGCTGATGTGTTATCTAACCGACCCAGAAGTCAAGGCTGTTATGCCACCATGGGGAGGTGATCTGGCCATCGAATTACTTGATCTCTTAGATTTCAATCTGTTAGCGAAAACCGAGCCTAAATGGTTTGTTGGCTTTTCAGATCTCAGTACATTTCATTTCCCATTGACTACACTTTCTAGTTGGTCAACGGTACATGGACCTAATCTCATGGATCTTGGTGCCAAAGAGTTAGATCTCACCACACAAGCCATATGGGATATTTTGGAGAGCGACCGGGGAACAGTAGTTAAACAATACGCATCAACTGCGTTTCAAATTGATGAAAATCAATGGGTTACCACAGCCGATGCAGGTTTTAATCTGACGCAAAAGACAAGGTGGAAGCACCTTGATGGCACCACTTCTTCTGCCCATTTTCAGGGACGCCTGATTGGTGGATGCCTGGACATCATATCAAGGTTAGCGGGTACCCCATTCGGTAACCTATCTTTGTTTAGGGCACAGCATCACGACGAAGGGGTCATTCTGTATTTTGAAAACGTGGAAATGAACCCCTGTGAGCTAACGCGAGCATTATTTAGTTTACGCTTACAGGGTTGGTTCAATGACTTGAAAGGTGTTCTGATAGGCAGAAGTGCAGCACCCGACGTAAGTGACCCCACACAACAACATTATTTAGACGCTTTACGTTCTGCTCTCGGGGATCTCACTATTCCTGTGCTGTATGATGTGGACATTGGCCATATTCCCCCTCAAATGTCACTCGTCAACGGTGCAAAAGCGGACGTAGTATTCACTGAAAATAGCGGCTCTATCACTCAGTTACTGTAAGTGAAAAGATGGGCATCGTCATAGCAACGACGTTGCACAGTATGAAGGCAAACAAATCCATCTGCCAGATGCCTACCCACCCGATCTGGCGAAGATGGCGTATCGTCACGAGCGTATTTTTTGGGGTAAAGAGGTTATCGGTAAGATGCCGATAGCTTGCGGGAGGTATGTAATATACGCAGGATATGCACTTCGTTTATCTCTCGCTTGAGTGCATAAATAATGATGAAGGGGAATCGCGTCAGGACCAATTTTCGCCGTTCCCCCGATTTTCCGATATCAAGACCGGCTTCTGGCGTGGCTTCGAGCAACGATACCGATGAGATAAATTTTTCATCCACCGCATTCGCAACATCCAACCCCGCCTCTTTATACAGATAGCGGTATATTCCTTCGCGATCTGCCAGTGCCTGCTTCTCCCACCGGACCTTAAATATCACAGCTCACCCCGCGCCGCTCGCGCTTTCAATGCCTCCATTCTCTGGCTGGCGTCCTCATTACTGACGAGCTCACCTTCACCCGCATCATACCGCGAAAACGCCTCCTGAATCTGCGCTTCAAGCCATTCATCACCTGCGTTGCGCTGATACTGACGCTCTTCTTCTGCCAATTCCTCTGCACGCTGTCGCATCAACTCCGTCAGGCTCACTTGATGACGATCAGCAGCCTGCATCGCGAGTTGCTTGGTTTCTGCATCGATTCTGAAATGGATGGTACTCATTTCCGCCCCCGTGGTGTCAATTGTGTTGTCAATTTACGCGATCCTCTCCACTTTTTCCTGTACTTTTTTCATACGAAAATCAGCCGTACAAAAACAAGGCAATATAGGGACTGTCACGCGAGATGACGTGTGGATGTTCGTCCAACAACATCCGTAAACGCGCCTGCTGTCGGGTACTCGGCATTATGCCCGAACGGTTAAACCGCTGTATCCAGTACGCAATGCCAGCCTGCGTTAGCGCCACATTATCTGGTTTAACGTTTTCCAGCAGGAACACGAGCCAATCCCATTTGTTGAGCTTGTGCGCTAAAAAGTAATACACCTCAACGTGTTCTCTGGAAGATGCACTTTCCATACAGTGCTGAAGTTCCGGCAGCGATAGCGGTATTTTCTGCTGGTAAAACAGCTTACACGCGACCTTCACAATAGCTAGCGAGGGATGCAGTAGAGCGGCCAACAGTTGCTCACGCGCATCGTCACCCGTACGCAGAATAAGAATGCGCAGAGCGCTGTAATAAAGGCTGGGATAGCGCTCGTCCAGATTGCGCTCCGCCAGCGCCACAATGCCTTCATAGCGATGCTCATCTAGCCCCCAGAGCGTGATTTTTCGCACTGTGACGGTACTCGCCCGATCCAGTGCCACAAGATAATGCGCAACCGGATCGTCGTTTCGTTCGCGCAGCAGCGCTGAGGCTCGTTGACGCACCAATGCGTTCTTATCAAACAACAGATCAATCAACAGCGACGCAGACACAGGAAACCCCGTGTCTATCACATACTGCAACGCTACCTGCTTGATGAGTGCGAACGTGTCCTTCAACAGAATGGTCATCACGTCATGATCGACATCCTTGTCAGCACTCAGCAAATACCGCGCCGCGTTCGCTCTGACTAATGGATCGCGATGCCGCATCGTCTGGCTAAAGATTTGCTTCAACGGAAATAACTTACGTTCAACCAGAATATCCAGTGATAATCTGGCGACGGTTTTGTCTTCCGCAGACAACCCCGCCAGTAGCGACGACGCATGCGCCTCCTCAGCCAGAAAGCTCACGATCTCACCCACCAGCGGCTGATGATCTTCTCGCTGGCACTGCAACAGCCAGAAAATGGCAGGCAAATTGGCGACAAAAGACGCGGTGTTATTCGGCGTTAACAGCAGCCTCACGCTCTGTTTAGCTGCCCGGCGCACCGGTTCTGCCCAATCGTTTACTCGTTCAATCAACGCGGGTAATGCCGAGACCTCGCCCATAAACCCCAGACACAGCGCCGCACGCTGCCGAATATGCCCGTTATAGTGGCGCGTGAGCACTATCAGGCGTGATGCAGAACCCTGAGCATCAGCCTGCGCGGGCCGATAGTAATTGTCTGGCGAAGCCACCAGTTTTTCCAACTGTTGCAGTAGTAAATTGTACGATGCCATATTCCCTGCCCTCTTCTTATCCTTTCACACACACCACCTGACGCAGCGTATGTACAATTTCCACCAGCGATGACTGTGCCGCCATCACCTTATCGATATCTTTGTACGCCATCGGGATTTCATCGATAACGTCGCTGTCTTTTCTGCACTCGACGTGTGCCGTCGCGCGAATCTGGTCTTCCACGGTGAAGCGTTTCTTCGCCGCAGTACGGCTCATGGTTCTCCCCGCACCGTGGCTACAGGAACAGAAGCTCTCTTCGTTCCCCAGCCCACGCACGATAAAGCTCTTCGCGCCCATCGATCCTGGAATGATCCCCATCTGGCCTTTCTGCGCCGACACCGCCCCTTTACGGGTGATCAGCACCGATTCACCAAAGTGTGTTTCGCGCTGCACGTAGTTATGGTGGCAGTTCACGCCTTCCTGCTGCGTGGTAAACGGCTTCGTCACAATACGAGACAGCGCCGCCAGCGTATGCGACATCATCACTTCACGGTTATGACGGGCAAAATCCTGCGCCCATTCCACCGCTTCGATGTAATCGTCAAAGTGCAGACTGCCTTCCTCGAAATACGCCAGATTACGGTCCGGCAGGTTCGCAATGTGCTGCTGCATATCGTCCTGTGCCAGCTTGATGAACAGCGACCCAATCGCATTCCCTACGCCACGCGACCCGCTGTGCAACATCACCCAGACGCGATCCACTTCATCCAGACAGATTTCAATAAAGTGGTTACCCGTTCCTAACGTTCCTAAATGCTGATAGTTGTTGGTTTTCAGCAACTGCGGATATTTATCCGTCAAACGTTTAAAACGCGGTTCCAGCAGCGACCAGTGCGCATCCACCGTCTGCGGCGGGTTCTGCCAGGAACCGACATCACGTTTGGAACGCGTCACGCTACGTCCGTGCGGCACCGCCTGTTCAATCGCGCTACGTAGCCCCATCAGGTTATCCGGCAGGTCGCTGGCAACCAGTGACGTACGCACCGCAATCATCCCACAGCCGATATCTACTCCCACTGCGGCGGGGATAATCGCGCCACGCGTGGGGATCACGCTACCAATCGTCGATCCTTTTCCCAGATGCACATCCGGCATCACCGCCAGATGTTTAAAAATGAACGGCATTTTGGCCGTATTCAGCAGTTGGTCGCGGGCTTCCGGTTCCACAGGCACGCCCTGCGTCCACATTTTTACTGGTGCGCTATTCACGGGCGACATCATGTCGTAATCCTGCGTTTTCATCTCTTCCATTTTCATTCTCTTTGTTTGTCGTTGTTCACTATAGATATTGCCAAAGGCGTGCCAATTTTCTGAAATAGACAAAATAAAAATATAACCAATTGATAGTTAATAGATAAAAAACGAAAAACGCAAACTGGCAACGAAACAAAAGAACAGGTAAATTTATCCTATCGGATAATAATTTATAACAAGGTATAGCATGAAGCGTTGCGTCGTCATTGGTGTGCTGGGCACCACGTTGGACAAACGAGGTAAACGGGAGAATCGCTGGACAAAATGGCGGCCTACCGTCGGCCTATGCCAGCAGCCGGATTTTCCGGTCGATCGACTGGAGCTGCTGCATCAGTCACGCAACGAGGGGATGGCACAGCAGGTGGCAGAGGATATCGCCGTGGTGTCACCCGCTACGCAGGTCACGCTTCAGACCGTTGAGTTACGCGATCCGTGGAATTTGGAAGAGGTCTACAGCGCCTTTCTGGACTTTGCGAGCCGCTACCCATTCGATACTGAGAACGAAGAGTATTTCGTTCACATCACCACCGGCACCCACGTCGTGCAGATTTGCTGGTTCCTGCTGACCGAAGCCCGCTATCTGCCCGCCAAGCTGCTGCAAACCGCTCCAGGGGAGAAGGCGGATCGCCCCGCACCGCAGGGCATCTATGCCGTTATCGATCTGGATCTTAGCCGCTACGCGACACTCACCAGCCGTTTTCAGCATGAGCAACAGCGCTCTGTCTCGTTCCTGAAATCGGGTATAGAAACGCGCAACAGCACGTTCAACGCGCTGATCGACCAGATTGAACGCGTCGCGTTGCGCTCTACCGCGCCGATGCTCCTGACCGGCCCGACCGGTGCGGGAAAATCCTTTCTGGCCCAACGCATCTATCAGTTACGTCAATCTCGCCATCTGGTCAGCGGTCAGTTTGTTGCGGTTAACTGTGCCACGCTGCGCGGCGACAATGCGATGTCGACATTATTCGGTCATGTGAAAGGCGCATTTACCGGCGCATTACAAGCAAGAACGGGGCTCTTACGTGAAGCGGACGGCGGGATGCTGTTTTTGGATGAAATCGCCGAACTGGGGCTGGATGAACAGGCCATGCTGCTTAAAGCTATTGAAGAAAAACGCTTTTTACCGTTTGGTTCGGATAAAGAAGTCAGCAGCGATTTCCAACTGATTGCTGGCACGCACCGCAACCTGCGCGAGTGGATCGCTCAGGGCAAATTCCGTGAAGATCTCTACGCCCGTATCAACATGTGGACGTTTCCTCTGCCGGGGCTGGCGGAGCGTCGGGAAGATATCGAACCGAACATTGACTACGAACTCCACCGCTTCACACGAGATAACCAAACGCAGATCCGCTTCGATAAAGACGCGCGACAGCGCTACCTCGCCTTCGCCTGCTCACCACAGGCCGCGTGGCGCGGCAACTTCCGCGAACTTGGTTCGTCCATCGCCCGTATGGCGACGCTGGCAGAACAAGGACGTATCACAACCGAACTGGTAGAAGAGGAAATCACTCGCCTGCGATCCAACTGGCAGAGCGATTCCCCAGCACTACCGCCCGAACTCGCCAACATCGACCTCTTCGAACAGCGCCAGCTTGAAACCGTACTCGACGTCTGCCGTACCGCCAATTCGCTCTCCGAAGCTGGCCGCCGCCTGTTCGCCGTCTCACGCCAGCAAAAACAAAAGCCCAACGACGCCGATCGGCTGCGTAAATATCTGGCACGTTTTGGGCTGAGCTGGGAGGAGTTGAAGCGGGTATAAATTCATCATAAATTTATACCTTAACGTGCAGGCTACGATATAATTACTCTGTTACCCTCAGATAACTGCAAGACGAAAGTATTCGCTATCACCCAATAGCAGGAGTCTATCGCTTATAGCCATTTTTACTATAACTAATTGTTTTAATTAAGGTATGTGATATGAAAACCACAATGTCTCAGAAGTCGGCCCGTGAAGGCCTTGGCAACCCTGAACTGTTCCAGGGGGGCGTTTATGTAACGAAAAACGGCTCCGCAGCACTCTTCGTGCAAACAGCGGCGGAACGGGAAGCAGAACTGCTGGAGAGAGAAAGAGAAAGACAATCTAACGCACTCTTGAAGCTGGTGATGACGGCCAAGAAAGAAATTAAAAACGGTCAGGGAATGTCCGCAGAGGAAGCCCTACAAAAATTACGTGAAGCGCGAACGTAAAACAAGGAGTCAACTTGGCCAGTTCGTACACCATTAAAGTCGCGCCTGCGGCTGTCTGGTCTTTGCAGGATGCTGAGTCTTATAAATCTCACTATATTGGCATTGAACAAGCCGCTACGTGGTCTGAATCCCTGTTCTTAACATCCATACAGGCTATTTCTCAAGATCCTACCCGCTACAGACATAACGCAATATTATCCGATAAGGGAATCGCACTCCGTGAACGCCTCTCGATAGAAGATGATTTTCGCTGTTTATATGATGTTGATGAAGAGCATCGCGTCATAGAGATCCTGCTTTTTGTCAGCATGAAACAGGACCTTGAGAAAATGCTTTATCGCTATCATGTGTTGAGCTGACTAATTCCGAATCAGTAAACAGAACACTTTCTATCCAGTAAACTTGACGAAATATCTAAAATATTAGATATTTTATTTACTGAGATAAGGAGAGATAAGTATTATGGCGTTAAAATTCTACGAAAGTCCGTTTCATGTAACGCATGACGCTGAGATTGCCAGCAAGATGGCAATGAAAATGGATTTATCGATCATGATCACCAATTTAATCAAAGAGAAAGGCTGGACACAAAAAGAAGCAGCGGAAAAACTGGGTATCAGCCAGTCGCGCGTATCAGAACTGAAAAATGCCAAGATTGAGCTTTTCACTATTGACGCCATGTTCGACATGCTGGATGCACTCGGTTTCCGCGCGAAGATGTCGATGCCAAGCCTACATCAGGCATCAATCGCGATAACTGAAATCGAATCAGCAGGCTAACGTTTTTTGCATGATTGTTCCCTTCAATGCGTTTCCACATTCTTGTAAGAGTCATCTTATCAGCGCCCACAGGCAGCGTAGTCGCCTCATTTTAGGGGAAACACAGGGGGAGGTTCCCGCAGGGAGGCCTCACCCCTGTGGTCGCCCCGTGTATCGCGGTTTGCCAGCGACGAGGCTTTCCGCCCATTTCTGCGAGCTTCATTCCAAAACCTGCTGTAATTCCACTGTAAATCCATCCACCCTATTCCACGTTTTTCGCCGTTGGAATACAGTCTCTGTGCTGCGGCAACATCCGCAGCCGGGCTTGGAACCCCGAACCTCTCAAGACTGAAAAACACTTTGTTTTTTCAGGGGCTGCGTGCACACTCTTTACGGTGACGCAGGCAGGGCAACCGCAAGGTTGACCGGTCTTCTTGAGAGCCGGGGTTCCAATCCTGTCTGTGTCACCACCCGAATTTGGAACCTTGTGTGGTGGCGGACTTACATATCTCAAGGAAAAAATGACCATGACGGACACTCACGCCACACCCGCTGACAGCACCATTACCATTTTCCGCGATCTGATCGCCAGCCTGCCTTTCGCGCAGTTAGATGACGTTCAGCTCTGCGACCTCGGCGCAATTGCCGCCGAATCGGTCGAAGGCCTGTGCCTCGGCCTGCATTACCTCGGCGACACACTGCAAAATGACGTTGAACTGCCACAGGAAAGCCTCAGCCAGCTCGGCGCTTGCCTCAACGCCACCGCACACCTGATTCCGGCGCTGCTGGAAATGTGTGAACAGGCTGAACGTCACGTACGAACCGTCACGACAGTGAGCGACGCACCTCTTACCACACAGTAAAAACAATACGTTATAACTGGAAAGATTGGCCTTAGCCAAACTTTTATGCTGCTACTGAGACAGTTTCGTGCGCGATAATGTCGTCATTTTCATGCGACTTCGTAGCACGCGCCCGACACGGGACGGCTCACACGCCGCTCGCCCCGTGACCCCAGGCTTTCGGCGGAAATTATGCCGCTGACGCGGTACCTTCGTCGGTATCTGACTTAGCGGACCGCTTGCGACACGTTCCCTACGTGGCGCAAGCTTTCGCCGCGTCCTGCGGCTCATCCGAAGCCAGCTATCTCCTCAGCATAATTTTTTACGCCGGATAACAGCAAAACCTGCAATCATCCTGTATTTATGTATAAAAACATCACGAACAAGAGGGAGGAATACAACCGACGCACTAGCCATCACATCATGTCATTCATTTCACCTTCAGATCCGCTAAAGCTAGAAATAAGAAAAAATTAATCAGTGATACAACCTGTATTTTTTCTGAAGTTAGCCGACTATTCTGACATCAGTTAGCGAGGTCGTAGTCAGCGAGATGAGATAGACTAACGCTTCATATTTCGACGACATTCACCTTGCAGCGTAGGCAAACTCACATGGTTAAACGCACAGTGTCCGCCAATAAATCGATCGATATGTACGCCGTCTATGTCTTTGTAACAATGGCGGAAGCAGGAAGCATGACGGCAGCCGCCGCGCGGCTAGGCCTGACACCCTCTGCCATTTCGCAGACGATTCGGTTATTGGAAGAAGATTTCGGCGTCAAATTGGTTAACCGGGCTCGTCGCCCCTTTGTCCTGACGCCCTACGGCATTGCGTTGAAAAACCGAGGAGAAATCCTGACGGAGGAGATCGCAAACCTGAAGGCACAGGTGCTGGAAGCAGGAAAAGGGATTAAACCCGACTTGCGTATCGGCCTAGTGGATTCATTCGCGATCACTTGCGGTTCAGTGTTTACCAAGAGTTTGATGAAGAGTTCGTCGCAGTTGTTGATTCGTACCGGACTCAGTCCGCAGCAGGGTGAAGCGCTAATGCGCCGCGAGCTGGATATGATCGTCACCAGCGACCCATTGATCGACAGCGATAGCGTGGTGCGTCACCAGCTGTTTTCCGAAGGCTATTTCATTATCACGCCGCCGGATTACCGCAAACGCATCAAAACCGTCGAGGACATCCGCGAGCTTTCCGCCGCACTGCCGCTGGTGCGTTTTAACCGGAACTCGCAGATTGGGATGCAGATTGAGCGCTACCTGCGCCGCATCGATGTCCGCGTACCGAACATGCTCGAATTTGATAACGCGGATACCTTAACGTCGATGGTAGCGGCAGGCATCGGGTGGGCGGTAACGACCCCGCTGAGTTTCCTGCAATCCGTTGCGCACTCCCGCGAAGTGCTAACGCATATGCCGGAACAACTGAATATCAAGCGCTCGCTGTATATTGTCGGGCACCGTGATGAATACAGCGCGTTCTTTGAAGAAGCGTGTGATGTCACACATGACATTATCAAAACCGTATTTATTCCGAAATTGAAAACGCTGAACCGTGGAATAGAAAAGCTGGTTGAGATCAACCCGGATAATATGGAATAACAGTTAGGTATAACTATTCACGATTGGGAGACAAAACATAAATGGAGGAATATATCCACCACTAGCTATTTAACGATGCTAATTCCATGTTCGTCTCCCTGAGAACGCTTTTTAGTCATGATTTTATACAAATCGTGCGGGGTTCGTGTTACCTGAAAACCAAAAAGCAGGAAAGACAAACCCTAAAAAATCATAGTCTTAATATTGAAAACGATGCTATGTACATCGAACAAGAAAAAAGGAAGAAGATCCATGTCAACGAATATCCGTATTGAAGAAGACCTGTTAGGTACCCGCGAAGTCCCTGCCGATGCCTATTATGGTATCCATACGCTGCGCGCGATTGAGAACTTTTATATTAGCAATAGCACCATCAGCGATATTCCAGAATTCGTCCGCGCCATGGTGATGGTAAAAAAAGCCGCCGCGCTGGCGAATAAAGAACTGCAAACCATCCCGCGCAACATTGCCAACACGATTCTGCAAGCCTGTGATGAAGTGCTGAATAACGGTAAATGTCTGGATCAGTTCCCTGTCGATGTCTATCAGGGCGGCGCAGGCACATCAGTCAACATGAACACCAACGAAGTGCTGGCGAATATCGGTCTGGAACTGATGGGTCACCAGAAAGGTGAATACCAATACCTGAACCCGAACGACCACCTGAACAAATGCCAGTCTACCAACGATGCCTACCCGACCGGCTTTCGCATCGCAGTGTACACCTCCATCCTGAAACTGGTCGAAGCAATTACTCAACTGAGCGATGGCTTTGAGCGCAAAGCAAAAGAGTTTGAAAACATCCTGAAAATGGGTCGTACCCAGTTGCAAGATGCCGTACCGATGACTCTCGGCCAAGAATTTCACGCGTTCAACGTGCTGCTGAAAGAAGAAAACCGCAACCTGCTGCGCACGGCCGAACTGCTGCTGGAAGTGAACCTGGGCGCGACCGCCATCGGTACACGTCTGAACACCCCGGATGAATACCAGAAACTGGCCGTTCAACATCTGGCAAAAGTCAGCGGCCTGCCTTGCGTACCAGCGGAAGACCTGATCGAAGCCACTTCCGACTGTGGTGCGTACGTAATGATGCACAGCGCCCTGAAACGTGTGGCGGTAAAACTGTCGAAGATCTGTAACGACCTGCGCCTGCTGTCTTCCGGCCCGCGCACTGGCCTGAACGAAATCAACCTGCCGGAATTGCAGGCGGGCTCGTCCATCATGCCAGCCAAAGTTAACCCTGTGGTACCGGAAGTCGTGAATCAGGTGTGCTTCAAAGTCATCGGCAACGATACCTGCGTCACCATGGCGGCAGAAGCCGGTCAGCTACAGCTGAACGTGATGGAACCCGTTATCGGACAAGCCATGTTCGAATCCATCCAGATTCTGTCCAGCGCCTGCTACAACCTGCTGGAAAAATGCGTCGACGGCATCACCGCGAACAAAGATGTGTGTGAAGCTTACGTCTTCAACTCTATCGGTATCGTGACTTACCTGAACCCGTTCATTGGTCACCACAACGGCGATATCGTCGGGAAAATCTGTGCCGAAACCGGTAAGAGCGTACGCGAAGTGGTGCTGGAGCGTGGTCTGCTGACCGAAGAACAGCTGGATGATATTTTCTCCATCCAGAACCTGATGCACCCAGCCTATAAAGCCAAACGCTACACCGACGAAAACGAAGCCGTGTAATTTTTGTTTTGCGTCACGCTGGCCCGGAGGATATCCGGGCCTTTTCCTGCTAATTATTCATTGAAAAATAATCATCGTTATTCTCATAACGCCCCTATTCCACTGGCATTATTTCCCTTTCACGCTTTTTTCCAATTTAACCTCTTATATTATTTGAATAATTGAGAATTTAGACCAAAACTAAATCATCTCCGGAAATAATAGAAATCACGCGGCTTGTTTACTTCAGCGCGAGATCTATTTCTTTATCCTACACAGGCTTCGCTTTTTAGCAGGCTTACTCCTACCACTTTGGCGGCATTTGGGTAAAAGGATGATTTCATCAGGCATGCCACGAGTAACACACAGCAAAAAACGATTTCTGGCTTATTTCCCCGCTGCGCTATTGCTATTGCTATTGCAGTGCTGGTCGCCCACGGCATTTGGGCAGCCCCTCTCATTTAATCAGGCCTGGGTACGCCTGCTGCAAAGCGATGATGGCATTGCCGCTGAGCACGCCGGAGTCGATCGCGCTCAGTCCCTGAAAGAGTCTGCCAAAGGTCTCTATTGGCCGCAGGTCAACGTGGGCGCAAGCTATACGCGCCTCGATAAACCTGTTGAGCTGGATGCGCGCGACTTAAACCCGCTGTCGAATCACCGGGACATCTTTGCCGCACTCAATCAGTTGATTAATATCAGCGGCAATCCCTTCGTCACCCGCTTCACAGAACAAAATGTGGTCACCAGCTCCGTTCAGGTCGTCTGGCCGTTATTCACCGGAGGCCGAATTGATGCCGCGCAGTCAATTCGGGCCGCGCAGGTGAATGAGGCAGAGCAGATGCTGATTGTCCGCACGCTGGCGCAGTTTGAGGCGCTGGCACAGACTTACTACGGCGTGGTGATGGCACATCAGGTGATGAAGACGCGTCAGGATATCGAGAAAGGTATGGCGCAACACTATGATCACGCCCGTAAGCTGGAAGCGCAGGGGCAGATCGCCCGGGTCGAGGTGCTGTCCGCCCAATCCGCTTATGACATGGCGCGCATAGAAACACAAAAAGCGCGGCGAAATATGGAGACCACCGAAATGGTCTTCGCGAAGTTGATCAAGACAGAAGGTGCCACCCCCTCTTCTTCGCTGTTCATCAATAAAACGCTGCCCGAACTGCCTGCGTTGGTGAAACAAACGCTCAACACCCACCCCGGTCTCAAGGTGCTTTCTGCCAAGCGCGATCAGGCCAAAGATCTTATCCGTATTGAGCGTGCCAAATACGCACCTGACGTGTTCTTATTCGGCAATTATCAGCTCTATGAACAGGACACGCTGGCCGCCAGAACCACACCGGACTGGATGGTGGGCGTCGGCGTTTCCGTCCCGCTCATCAGCCGTGAAGGCCGTTCCGACAATATTGCCGCTGCGAAAAGCGCAGAAATGCAGGTTAACTATCTGGAAGCCGATATGCGGCAAAATCTTGAAATCATGGTCGAGAGTACATGGCGAGAAGCCCGACTGGCGCTGGAAGAATTCAACTCCCTGTCTTCGACAGAAAAACTGGCCGAAGAGAACGTCCGGTTGCGCAACAAGGCATTTACGCAAGGGATGTCTACCTCGCTAGACGTGGTGGATGCGCTAAACCAACTGGCCGGTGCCAAAACACAACGCGCCTCCGCAGCTTATCGTTACGTGGTTTCCATCGCCAGATTAATGGCCATTTCCGGCCAGATAAACCGCTTTGCTGACTACCAGACCCACTACGCCATACAGGTGACGCCATGACCCAACCCCACCAGCCCGCTTCACGTTCAACACGCAAATGGCTTCTTCAGGCCATCCTGCTGATTGTGGTTGTCTGGATAGCGTATCGCTTCTGGCTCGCCTACCAGCCCGAACCGATACGCTTACAGGGGCAAATCGAAGCACAGCAGTATTCCGTGTCGTCAAAAGTGGCTGGCCGTATCGCAGACGTGCCGGTACAAAAAGGCCAGCAGCTTGACGTGGGCGATCTCGTCTTCACGCTCCTGACACCGGAACTGGACGCAAAGCTGGAGCAGGCAAAAGCTGGCGAAGCCGCGGCGGGCGCGGTGGCGCTAGAGGCCAAGAAAGGCGCACGTGAGCAGCAGATCGCCGCTGCCAAAGATCAGTGGCAAAAAGCCAAAGCCGGTTCCGAGCTAAGCCATAAGACCTACCTGCGCGTGCAGAATCTCTATCAGGAAGGAGTACTGCCGCTGCAAAAGCGGGATGAAGCCAAAGCCTCCTGGGATGCCGCACGCTATACCGAAGGGATGGCGTGGCAGGAATATCAAATGGCGCAGGAAGGCACACGGAAAGAAACCCAGGTAGCCGCAGAGGAAAAAGCCCGTATGGCCGCCGGTTCCGTGGCCGAGGTGGAAGCCTATCTGGCAGAGGCGCGCGTTGTTAGCCCGCACACGGGAGAGGTCAGCAATGTGTTGCTGCGCAGCGGCGAAATTGCGCCACAGGGCTTTCCTGTGGTTACGCTACTGGACATGAGCGACATCTGGATCCAACTGGCGGTACGCGAGGATCTCCTTGAGCGCTTTGCGATGGGCACCGAGTTTGAGGCACGTATTCCGGCGCTGAACAACCAGACATTCCGGTTCAAGGTGTCCTACATCTCCGTCATGGGGGATTTCGCCACGTGGCGTGCAACGGATACCCGACAAGGGTTTGATATGCGAACATTCGAAGTAGAAGCGCGTCCGATTCAACCGATTAACGGGCTACGCGTCGGCATGAGCGCACTGGTAGAAATGTGATGATGCGCGAATGGAGGGCGCTGTGGCGCGATCGCTGGGGGATGGCGCTAGCGCTCTGGCTGCCGCTTATCACCATGCTGATGACCTGGTGGACACTATCCGGGGCGATTGTCCGCGAACTCCCCATCGGCTTGGTTGATCTGGACAACAGCACGATGTCGCGCCAGTTTGCCAGAGAACTGCATGCTTCCCCCTCTTTCAACCTGAACCATCAGTTCCCGTCAGTGGCAGAAGGCTCAGCCTCATTGCGTGGCGGCGAGATCTATGCGCTGGTGGCCATCCCACGCCACTTTGAGCGTGATATCCGGCAGGGAACATCACCGACCATCACCGCCTGGAATAACGGGCAATTCGTTTTGGTTGCGAAAGTTATCAACAGCTCGCTGGCGCTGGTGGCGGGAACATTCAACGGACAGATCGCCGTGATGCAGGCACTGGCTCAGGGGGCAGCCGTTCCTGAAGCCAAAGGACTGGCGGTGCCGATCGGCGGACAGATTACCGCGCTGTTTAACCAAAACGCCAACTACGCCCAGTTTTTGCTGAACGCGATTATTCCCTCGATCTGGTCGATTCTACTCGCGCTCTACGGCCTGAATACGCTGGCTCGGGAAGATCGGCACGGAGCACTCTGGGTGCCGGAGAACCACACTGCGGCCATCGGTGCTAAATTCCTGACGCACTGGCTGATAGGCTGGACGTGGGGCGGCTTATGGAGCTACGGGCTGTATAGCCTGCTTGATTACCCACTCAGCGGCTCAGCGCTGCTGCTCTTCGTCGCGATCGGTGTGACGGCTGGTGCCTGCGTGGCACTGGGCATGGCCTTCTATGCGCTGATTCGCGATCCGGCACGTGCCGTTTCCATTGTCGGCGCGTTAATGGCTCCCGGACTGGCATTTATGGGTATCACCTTTCCGGCGGCAGCAATGGAGACATTCGCCACATTCTGGCGACAGTTGCTGCCCGTCGCTCACTATGGCGATATCGCGATTGCCATCACCAGCTACGGCGCAGGGGTCATTCAGATCGCGCATGCATTGGTAGCGCTCGCCCTATTCTGGCTGCTACTACCGCTGACTCTCTGGCGCTACCGACCCCGTGACAAGGAGGTAGCATGCTGACCTTCGCCACCCTCATCTGGTTTGAGCTGCGCAGCTTACTGCGCGATCCAACCATCTTGCTCACGCTGTTCGGCGGGATTCTGCTCTATTCCTTTCTCTATCCGCGACCTTACCTCGCCCAGACGCCACGCGAACTGCCGGTAGTGCTGGTTGATGAAGATGGCACTCAGCTCTCACGCCGTCTGGCGTTTATGGCTAACGCCACGCCGGAGGTACGGCTGGTGGCGCAGCGCAACACGCTGGATGAAGCCAAAGCGCTGCTGCTGCACGGCGAAGCAAAAGGGATTCTCTATATTCCGCGCCATTTCTACCGCGATATCATGCAGGGAAAAAGCGTCACGGTAAGCTATTCAGCCGATGCCAGCTACTTCCTGATCTACGGCGCGATCGCACAGTCTCTGGCGACGGTCGGTGGTACCGTAGGCGCGCAGGTTAAAGTCGCACGGCTGTTGGCTCAGGGGGAAGGCATACCCGCAGCAAGCTCACAGTGGCAGGCAACCTCGCTGAATGCCGTGCCGGTATTTAACCCCACCATGGGCTATGTCGATTACGTGGTTCCCGGCGTTTTCATGTTGATACTGCACCAAATTTTGCTGATGGGATGCGGCCTGCTCGGTGCTGGACAAAATCAGCGCACACGATCTGGCGAGGTGCGCTACTGGCAATATGCCACACCGTGGCGTTTGCTGCTGGCACGTACACTGGTTGTGGGCAGTGCCTATTTGCTCTCGCTGCTCTACATGCTCGGCTTTTGTCTTGACGCCTATGGCATCGCGCGTGAAGCCAGCATGAGCCAACTGCTGTTGTTTGCGCTGCCCTTTTTGCTCTCAACGCTATGGCTCGGTGTGGTGCTGGGGGCGGCCTTTACGCGCAAAGATCTCCCCAGTCAGGCGGTGCTGCTCTCTTCCATTCCGATTGTCTTTCTTTCTGGCTTCATCTGGCCCGTGGAAATGATCCCCGCGCCTCTGAACTTGCTGGCACAGTGGGTACCTGCCGTCTTCACGATTCAGGGAATATTGCGTCTTAATCAGATGGGTGCCGACTTTGCCCAGATCGGCGCATTCTGGTGGCATTTATGGCTGTTGGCTGCCCTATACGGCCTGCTGGCCTGGGGGATGTTAGGGTATCGACAACGGCAATATCGCAGAGAACATCAGGCCGCGCGTCGCTGGCTGGCACATAATTGAACATTAAAAACAAATGCCCCGACAGATTCGCCGGGACCAGAGGCTTACTGTTTTGCTGACCACACAAAAGGAACCGAATTACGCAGCGAAACATTAACCGTTTCGCTGTGGTTCATGCCCTTATATTCATGCACTTCTGCTGACGTCCCTGCACTAATGACATCTTCCGCAAAGTGACGCTGCATCTTCGTCGGTACGTTAATGTCGCTAGTCCCAATCCCAATGAAGACCGGTTGGTTAACCTTGAGTGTGTTGTAGCGCAAATTCGCGGTTTGGCTGTCCAGTAATCCTTGTATCGCAGGCTTCAGGCTATTCTTCGCATTCAGCCCCTCGGCCATTACCTTCTGCGTCAGTTCACCGATACACATCTTACGTGCGTCAGCGACAACGGCCGCAGCTTTCGGTGTGAAATAATCATCAACCTTAAGCTCTTTATTGATATCGGCCGCCGAGAGATAGATATACATCACATAAGGGATTTTCGGATCGCCGCCCTCTCCGCTTTCCCCAGCAAAAAGCTCTGCCGCAGAGGTTTTGTCGTCAAAATAGGGTGTACCAGTCAATACGGTCGAGGCGATATGCAAACTCGGCGCATAATCCGGTTGGTAGCCTGCTGTCGCAAAGGCCGCATGCGCCCCCTGTGACTGGCCGACAAGCGTTAACTGATTACGTAGCGGGAATGTACTCAGAGACGCTTTTACGCTATCCAACACGCTCCATGCCTCACCGCGTGAATTGAGATAGTGATGCAGCCCATCCGATCCCAGCCCCGCATAATCTGGTGCCACAATGGCAAACCCCAACGATAACCAGGTATTTAAATACTGCGCATCCCGTGCTGAACGTGGATTGAGAGACGGCGCGCAAGAGCTCGCCACACCTATCGTTCCATGCGTCCACACGACGACAGGCCAACCGCCTTCTGGCGCCTCACCTTTGGGGATAAAAACAGCACCGGTATCGTCACGTGGACTTTTGCCATCCACACCACTTCGAGAATGATACTGGATCCGATACTGCTCAGCGGCCTCCATGAGGCCATACTCCTCACCCAACGGCACTTTTTTTAATAGTGTGCCAGGCGCCTTCGTGTCTGCGAAAGAAAACGGTGCCACCACACTGGCTGATATAATGAGGCATAACGCTAAGGGGTATTGTTTTATTTTAGGCAAAGGAAACATGACATCTCTCCAGAGTTATTTAATTACGCATCGCTCTAAAAGATAGTCCAACTCTGCATTCCTTGACGGGATAAAGTTATTTTTTATTAATAAATTCAATAGATAACTAACTCTTAGCCAAAGAAGATTAATCTTGTGGCGATATGGATATTAACGAGGTCAGGTTGATAGTCAGCTATTAACAGGAAGAATCCACCAAATAACAACAGTGGCTCCCGAAGCCCGCCATATAATACGTGTTCGGAAGCCGCTAAAGAGAAGCATATTACTCGTCGAAGAACCAGTAGCCTTGATTAACCAGACCGGTTAGCTCAGCCACGAATGCCGGATTCTCCAGCGCCTCGCCCAGCTCTTTTTTACCAAGAACGGTGTAACGACATAACGCATCGGCCGCTTTCGGATCGACCGTATCCAGCCGTTCGCTGTTGATGAAGTAGCTATCGCCGACTTCCAGCACTCGTAAACCGCTCAGACGCGTCAGCACATCGCCATCCATCAGCGCCCCCACAATCTCGTCCTGCTCATACGGCGGTTCTGCCGGCGCGATATCCAGCTCATGGCGTGGCGTCGTCACAAAGCGGCCAAACCACTCTTTAAGTGCTTCCGGCTGATTAATTACATCGATCATCATCTCGCGCAGACGATCAAACTCATAGTCTTCAACCCGGCCTGGATGCTCCCGACAGGTCAAATCCGGGTCGCTATAGTGTTCACCGCCGAGATCGTTCTCCAACACGTAGTCAGCAAAGCTGCTGATTAAATCTCTGCCGTTCGGCCCACGGAACCCCACGGAGTAGTTGAGCGCGGTTTCGTGCGTAAAGCCATCGTGCGGGAAACCCGGTGGAATATAGAGAATGTCGCCCGGCTCAAGATCTTCATCAATGATCGGCGGGAAAGGATCAACATGCAGCAGCGCAGGGTGCGGGCAGAACTGGCGCATCGGCAGCTTATCCCCTACGCGCCAGCGGCGACTACCCATCCCCTGAATGATAAAAACATCATACTGATCGATATGCGGGCCAACACCGCCCCCCGGCACAGAAAAGGAGATCATCAGATCGTCCAAACGCCAATCCGGCAACACGCGGAACGGACGCACGAGTTCAGCCGACGGCGCATGCCAGTGATTCACCGCCTGAGCCAACAGCGACCAGCCGGTTTCCCCCAGATTATCAAAATGCTCAAACGGCCCGTTGCTGGCCTGCCACTGACCATTTTTATGACTGACCAGACGGCTATCGACCTCCGCCTCCATCGCCAACCCCGCCAGTTCATCCGGCGTAATCGGGTCAATAAAATTCGGGAAAGCGTTCTTTAATACAACAGGCTGTTTTTGCCAGTATTTTTCTAAGAATTCTGGCCAGTTAAGATTAAGTTGGTAAGCCATGCGTCCACACCAGTGAGAAGAGAAACGGGCCTGATTATAAAGAAGGCCACGCCTTATCTACTTTGTCATGGGTCAATGGGCGGATAACTATCATACGGCCTGCATATTCTTCTTTATTAGATAGTGCCTTAACATGCCTTCTTCAGGAAAATCGGGTAACGACATTTGCCGTTGATAGCCTTGCTTTTCATAGAAAGGAAGCGCCTGAAAGCTAAAGGTATCCACAAGCGCATGGCGGCACCCAAGACGTATCGCCTCCTGTTCCGCAGCTTTCACCAACGCGCTACCGAGCTTCAGGCCTCTGGATTCTTCGCTCACCCACAAATAATCAATACACAGCCATAACCCTTTACGCATTGCGATCAACCCACCAAGCAGAGTCCCGGCACTATTTCGGTGAAAAATCCCGATTTGCCCAAAGGAGGCAGGATTAATAAACCGATGGTTGTAGCTTCTCAGGCCTGCAAAAAGTTCCTCCCGATCGCTCTCGGTAATATCGTGCGTCACGATTAATTCCACTCGTCCTCCCAGCTCACGTTTATTAAAAAGGCATAGTGATACAAATAACGTCCAGCAAACATACCGTTTCAGCGCTGTTCTTATCAGTGAAGGATGAACCGATCGCCTTTGAGGCAGAGAGGCTATCACAACGAAATGGGGGAATTAAGCAGGGGATAACGGATAGTACGTCACCCTATCCGTTATCCCCATATCACACAGATATAGGCGTGAAATGAAAGAAAAGTGGGGAGTTACCCTCAACGGCGAGACTCACTTAATATTTTGACGGCGAGGGTTGTCAGAACGCCGCCCATAATCCAGCGTTGGATTAGCGCAAAGGATGGCCGTTTCGTGAGAAAATGCGCGATGGTTCCGGCAGAGATCGCGATTACGGCGTTAACTGAGACGCTAATGATGATTTGTGTCATACCGAGGGCTAACGACTGTGTTAAAACGCTACCATGAGCGGGATTGATAAACTGTGGCAATAACGATAAATACATCACAGCAATCTTTGGATTTAATAAATTGGTTAGGAACCCCATCATGAACAGTTTACGCGCGCTATCCTTGGGCAAATCGTTAACCTGAAAGGGTGATCTTCCGTTCGGACGTATTGCCTGCCATGCCAGCCATAGTAGATAAATAGCACCAGCGATTCGGATCGCATCGTAAGCATAAGGAACAGCCATCACTAATGCTGTTATACCAAACGCTGCACAGATCATGTAAAAAACAAAACCCAGAGCGACACCGCCGAGCGAAATCAGTCCAGCAGCACGTCCCTGACAAATAGAACGTGAAATAAGGTATATCATATTGGGTCCTGGCGTAAGCACCATCCCAAGCGCGATTAGCGAGAATGCAAAAAGGCTATTTATTTCTGGCATATTCCCTCCGGTTAACGACAAACCCATACCCGATTAATTCTAAGCGACTGACCTCAGTACCTGAAAATTGCCTGTTCAGGCGTGATTTCAATGACTATTCATTGAGAATGATCGTCAGGCTCTACAAAATCAAGCTGTTTCAATGATATTGGATATCATTGCTTACCCCACCTTATCTCTTTTCCCTTACTGCTTTGCTGCCACGCAACATCTCTGAATCATCACAATAATGGCTTGGCGAGGTTTCAACAGGATGCTTAGGGTGCCAGTCAGGCATGCGTTCCCGATCAATGGTTTTGGCTGATATGTCGGCATCTATTTGCACGACGTTCACGAGAGCATTCAATGTGGGAGGAAGGGTAAAATTATTATTTTACAGGTAGATATGGACGATTTTGGACATAAAAAAAGCCACCCTGAGGTGACTTGATTTTCATACGTTGGTGCGAAGGCCGGACTCGAAAATTATTATATTTATATGATTTTGATTGATTTTAAAATTTAAACCCATGTAACCGACCACCAAATTGACCCCGTCAGGTCTTATGAAAAGCTAACTTGGTCAATTTTTATAGCAGATATGAGGGAGGTTATCGCCCAGATAAGATGGGGGATAAGCCCCCATCTTACAAAAGAGACCAATATATAACTGATGCTTAACAACGAGAAACTGATATGAATGCTACGCTAACCGATAAATTAGGTGTGCAGCGAGTAAGTTATCCGTGTTCAGAGTTTTATTAAGCCATAGCATCAAGTTCTGCCTGCGTGGTGTACAAACCCTTATGGGTTCCGCTAATAATCGAATTTAGGGATTCCCTTAACATCTTATATTTGTCATTTGTTTCAAAGTCAGCTGATGTTAGGTGAGTAAATAAGTTATATGGTTTATCTTTTGAGGGTGACTCATTGAGATAAAAACCTTCAAAATCAGGATTGTGAACAACCGTTTTAACTCGACCGTTTGTTGCATCCGCTAGTGATCTTATGTTCAAGTTAATTGTCCACATACCATTGGATGCTCCATCTTTTCTAAGCTTTGTATCTAGATCATGAATTGCTATAGCATTTGCATTGAACTGGTCAAATATTTTTATAAATGTAGGGATGTTTGCTTTTCCTCTACAATTAATAACGCAATAGTTTCCTTCAAGGCCACTTTTTTCAATGATGTACTGATAAGCCAAATATTCAGTATCACCCTCGACTAATATCGCATTAGGATAAAAGAAAAATTCATTAACTGTAGGGCAACAACGATTTAGCATCTTTAGATTGTCTCTTTCATCAGGGCTAAAATGTGCTTTATCAGTCTGAAAGTAGAAAGTACCCTGTTGATTATTTGATACTTTGATTAGTGTAGTTTGGTCTTGTGTGAGGTCAATAAATACTGGAGAATGTGTAGTGCATATAACTTGCCATCCTTCTAGATCTGCTAACGCATAAATAGCTTTTCGGGCAGCTCTAATTATAGATGGATGCAAGTTTATTTCTGGTTCATCAATCAGTAATACTTTTGGTGTTTCGTTTTGAATTAGTTTTGTCCCCTTTTTATACATTCCCTCGCTACATAGAGCATTTACCGCAGACCATAAGAAAGCTCTTTTTAAGCCTGTTCCTTGATGCTCCAATGATGATGGATGATTATTTGTTTTCACAAAGAACTTACTACCATCCTTAATCGCATCTTCTGCTTTGAACTTGCCTACGCCGGTTTCAAAGCTAACAGTAGCACCTAGAAATAATTTATTTAACTCCAACTCTATTTTACTGCTTAATTGCCCAATACTTCCAGATAGTTCTTTATCTACTTCCTTAGCAAGTTTTTCTATTTCTGCAACAATTCCGGCAACCTTACTTTTATCATCTTTTAATTTTTGAGCAGCATTTTTTGATGCTAAATCTTTTACCACCTTTTCTAGAGCATCATAGCCATCATTTGGATTTAATCGTACTGGAATTGGCAATCTGCTTTGCAGTAATGTGTTCCATCCACCAGCCCCTCCTTTCTTCCAATCATTTGTTTTGTTGCTAAAACTATATTTGACTCCATTTTCTTCTGGAGTTTCCCAACGGATTTGAAACTTTGCACAATTACCAAATTCCGGATCTTTTTGTAAATGCCATTCTTGCCCTAAAGTATCAATATCTGTCTGAGTGACATCATTGAAAACGCCTGTAATTATCACTGGTGTATTTGCATTCCGACCATGAAAATGATCTAAGCTTAATGCGCTTCCCATCGAAACATAGGCTTCATATGCATCCAGAATCGTAGACTTACAACTGTTATTTGGCCCAACTAATACAACGATGTTGTCGATGAGTATTTTTACTTCACCCTTGATTCCTTTAAAGTTAGAGATCAGTAATGCAGATAGTTTCATAATAACACTCTTATTGATAATTGATAAAATTTAACGTTACACCAGCGGTGTTAACGTCCCAGAGATAAAAATAAATATATTTCCAGCAATAGCATTAATTACCATTCACTCTCTTGTTACTAAGAATTTCAAGTGTGTGATTACAATATTTTGCGGCACCTTCAATATCAGGGAAAAGCGTTCCATGATGAATATTCATTATGCGAAGATGCTTCAGTATTGACATCCTTTCTGATTCAGGGATATTTATTTTTATCAAATATGGAGCATCATTAGGTAAAGTTTCCCTAACCCAATTGACCAAACTATATTTTAACGGTTGCCGAGTAAATAACCCTGTTTGAGCTATGAGTCTTGGGTTTTCGTCGGAAATAGGATCTATTACCTTAAAATGATACTTTTTATCTTTTCCATCGTTAAATTCTTTTATTTTATCAAGAACAAAAGGGCAAAGATTCAGTGCCCAAATAGAACGAAAACCACTATCAGATACTGCTGAATTTTCAAAAGCAAAAAATACTGCAACATATAATGACCTAGACCAATCAAGTAAAGGTGTAGCTAAACCATAATGCTGCCCAATAGACCATAATTCCTCATCATTAAGGTTTAAGTCTTTTTTAACTCCCGATCGAGCTCGAATGGAGTGTACAAATTCTTTTAAAAGAAAATCATATGTTGAGTCGAGATCAATACCTTTCGGGTTTAACCTTGTTAGCAATCTATCTAAAGTTGTTTCAAGCTCCCAATTTGGGCTTGCGTGCCCACGAAACACAAATCCCATATCATCAGCGAAGTACTGGTTGTCAGTAAGAAATTGCTTCCATGTATCATAAGTATGAGTGACAAAAGGGTTATTATTCATACTGAATTCCTGACATTGCTAATGTTCATACAGTGGAAATCCGTATTTAAACACAGAAAATTCAAAAATTTCATGTATACGATATTACTTCTAAATTTTATAAATTACAATGAGCCCCCCCTCCATCGAGCAAAAAGGAAAATGATAATCACTATAAAGCTCAATTCCTAATTATAAGCATGATAATAAATAAAATCCGTAGTATCTGCTATCGACGTATATTCTGATATAAAGAATTTTTTCTGAATTTCCTGCGTTAGAAAAAATGTGTAAGTTATTCTTCAATTCTAACCAGTTTCTAATATATACTACTTTTTCCTTTCAGGACTATTTATGAAATCATACGAATTATTTCATAAATATAAAAACCATTAACCATATTATAATAAATACCTTATAATATATTGCTATCAAGCACCATAATAAATATTTTATTTAAAATTAACAAATTAAGCTTATCTACTCTTAAAAAAATAACGTAAAAGCACTGTTAAAAATCCAAATAAAACCACTTAACATATTAATTTTTTAATTTAAAGACAAAAAATAGCCATTCATTTTACATAAAAAACACTAATCACTCGACACATAAATTTAATAGCAAAAAAAAAAAAAAAAAAAAAAAAAATTAAATAATAGATTTTTATTATTAATAATCGAATGTATTGATCGACAAGTTGGAGATCTGATGGATACCATTCAGCAACTTTTAAACTGGTCATCAATTCTCGGCAGATAGTAAATCTATCACAGATGGAGTGATTTGCACTAAGTGCTCTGTCCAATTAATGCCCCACACCCAAATTATCATCTCAAGAAAACCGCACAACTCAATCAAACCAACACCTTCAACCCATGTTTCCGCACCACGGTAAGCAGTTTCAGCGACAACCCACTAGGACGTTTTACGCCGCTTTCCCATTTCTGTACCGTCGAAACACTGGTATTCAGGTATCTGGCGAAAACGGGCTGGCTGACATTCAGCTTTTCACGCAGTGCCTTAATCTCAATGGGCTGAAGATCGTCCACGCTATTGAGACACGCTTTGTCAAAGTTGCGCATCGTTTCCTGTGGGATAGCATCGACGCTGAATAATCCAGAAGCCGCGCTGTGGATAGCCTCAAATGCAGGGCTTTTGGATTTATTTTTTGCGGTCATGGCAAATCTCCACCCGTTCTTCACTCTTGATCACCGCCTCAATAGCTTCATATAACTCGCTATCCTTGATGGCGTGGGATTTAGCCGCTTTAGTGAACCATTTGGTTTTGAATACACGCATCAGGCTGACATCCTGCAACCTTAACTATAGCACTTAGTGCTAGATTATTCGCTCTTCTGGCAGAGTAAAATCGCTTGAAGCCTGCAACGTTCTGTCGTATTTTTGACCATGAAAAACTGCTGTCGATGACAGCCACCAATGTTTCCAGTATCGGGATGATACGAGTGACCTGTGAGAAACGCCTTCGGGTGGTCACACTGCCAAAGTCATAGGAATGGAGCGTGGTCTGAGACTGACGCCTTCGGGCGACCACACGATATCCTTCTGTAACCTGAAAGGAAGGGAGCGCGATTAAAAGCGTGGTAAATCTGCTTAACTTCTGAAAGCAGATGTCGTCAGAGCCGCTATGAGCATGACGATGAAGCTCACTTTTACTTCAAGCCCAACATTGCTGTGGGCTTCACTATACCCAGCCAGAGAGCGGTTTACATACCGTAGGAGACTGGCCGTAGCTGCAACGTTTATCGTTGTGGTGATTTCACTTCATAGGCGGCTTAAACAGCGCTTACCTTCGTAAGTTCGCGTTATCGCGTAACTTCGATTTTACTCGTCTCAATGATTTGCGTCTGCGCGTGTGAACGTGCTGGCTGCGCGTTGCTATGCCGTCAGGCATCTGCTAAGCGTCTGCCGGCAACGTCTGCACCGGCGTCACTTTTTCCGTGTCAACGGATGAAAGTGACGCCGCAGCCGAAGACCCCATCAGCCCCTGAGACATGCACCTCAACCGCCGCGTCATGAATCTGACACACCCGTTTGTGCCGGACTGATCGCTTTTTTTACAGGAGATTGAACCGATACCGAGGCAGGCCTAACCGCCTGAGAGGAAATCCTGCAACCGCAGGCGGCCGCACCGAGTGCCTAGCCGACACCTCCCAAAACCTCAACTGCTGTTCGCTCTGGCGCACAGGTATCGTTCAAGGCAGGTCAATTGCGATTGTTTCTGCCCTTTCCCATGCGCCAGAGAAAAGCATCCAGTTGAATTATGAGAGGTAAGTTGCATGAGTAAATTAAGTCGTGAAATGACCACGCTGGCGAAACAGGCTGGCGGGAGCTACAAGACGGTTCATGATCGTATCCGCATCATGGACAGGCTGTGCCGTCACCTTCTGGCGCTGAATATTCAGGTGCGTGACGTTAAGTATCTCAAAGCCAGACATATCGAAAGCTATGTCGCCGAACGGCTGTCACAGCGGATTGCCCTTCGTACCCTGCACAACGAAATGGCAGCGTTGCGCACGGTGTTTAAGCAGGGAGGACGGGAAAAGCTCGCCGTTTCTGATCGCCTGACCAACAACGCATTAGGGCTGAGTGGCGCAAGCCGTGCCGGGACAAAATTCGCTATCCCGGATGAGCGCTATCAGGCCGTTCTGCTTGCAGCGCAACAGCGTGATAAAGGGCTGGCCTGCGCACTTCAGCTTGCCCGATTGCTGGGGCTGCGCTCCCAAGAAGCGGTGCAGTGCGCCAGTTCGCTGACGACATGGGAAAAGCAACTTGAGCGCCGTCAACAGACGCTGACCGTGGTATTTGGCACCAAAGGCGGCAGGCCGCGCGAAACCCGGATTATCGATCGCGAAGCGATTCAACGGGCTGTAAACGAGGCGCTAAAGGTGGCCGAGGCGCGTAACGGCAGGCTGATCGATAAACCCGACCTGAAAACCGCCATGAACTTCTGGCGCACGCAGACCACCCGCTTAGGGCTGACCGGCCACTATTCCCCACACAGCCTGCGCTACGCATGGGCGCAGGATGCCATGCGTTATTACCTGTCACAGGGCTTTTCCCGCAGTGAAGCCAGAGCATTAACCTCTATGGATCTCGGCCACGGTGATGGTCGGGGGCGCTATGTCGAGCGGGTTTACACCCGGAAGGAGGATTGAACATGACGGATAACACGTTGATTCGCTTATCGGGTGTGATGAAAAAAACCGGTCTCAAGAAATCATGGATTTACCTGCTGATGAAGCAGGGGGACTTCCCTCAGACGGTCAAAATCGGTGCCCGCTCAGTAGCGTGGGTGGAAAGTGAGGTGAATGACTGGATCGCGGCACGTATCAGCCAGCGCGGGGAGGCTAAACCATGATGCATTGTTATTTTTTTCTGGCGGGCGATTTACGATATACTGCTGATGCTGCGGCAAAATCCGCAGCCGGAATTGGCGTTCCGAACAAATGTCTGGTGCCTGAATATGCGTGTTATGCGCATTGCTGTTCAGGCACGCATCGAGCCGTACCTGCAATGGTGGCTCGTGCGGGGGCTCCGCAAGGAGCGCCGGTAGCCAGACTGTCCGGTAACGCCAACCCCGTACGGGCTACCACCCTTGAGGTTGGCGTCTCTGGTGGTAGCTGTCTAAGAAGCTACAGTCTGGAGGCTGCCTTATGGCTACGATCCTTCCCTTTCTCTACCCGCAATCTTTCTTTTTTTCTGCGGGGGTACATCATGTATGACCCCACTCCCCTGACGTTAGAAGAACTCGTCGATCACTGTCGGGCGCTAGCCTATGCCATCATTGAACTGGACAACGCGCTCGCGAAAGAGCTGCTGATCTTTATCCTGTGGGAACGTCTGAACCAGTTGAATGACACGCTGCAAGCGGAGGTGGCTGACGATGAGTAAATTCGTTTCAGACATTACCGCACAGTCGCGCCACCGCTGGCGTACCATTCTGTCCGCGCTGGCGATTCCGATGCCTTCCGGCGGTAAACATGGCGCTTGTCCTGCCTGCGGCGGCAAAGATCGCTTCCGCTTTGACGACAAGGAAGGACGGGGAACGTGGTTTTGCAATCAATGCGGTCATGGTGATGGCCTTGATCTGGTCGCACGGGTGAAAAACTGTGACCTGTCAGATGCCGCAAAACAGGTGGCCGCGCTGACACTCCCTGCCTCAACTGCGCCAGCCAGGGAAAAAGCCACTGAGCGCCCACCGCTGGCCGATAAAATCAAGCAGATGCTGACCCATTCAAGGAACGGCGAAAGCGCCTACCTGAAAGCCAAAGGATTCTCTATCGTCCATGCCCGCCTGACCGCACAGCAAAAAATGCGTATCGGCGGCGTGCTGTTTGATGAGGGAAGCCTGCTGCTGAAATTGCATCGCGTTTCCGGTGAACTGATCGGCGCACAGTTGATCAACGACAACGGAGAAAAACGCCTTCTGCCCGGTTCACAATTGAAAGGCGCTTTCATCGCCGTGCATTACCCGAAAGAGCCGGACACCATCGTGATCACTGAAGGGTACGCCACCGGCCTGACCATCAGCCAGATCACTACAGCGGCGGTGGTTGCGGCGGTATCGGCCAATAACCTGATGAACGTCGCCCACGCGCTGCGTGGCTGGTATCCCGATGCCACTATTATTCTGGCGGGCGATCATGACCTGCATGCCGACGGTTCAACCAATATCGGTAAGGAACAGGCTGAAAAAGCCGCGCTCGCGGTGGACGGCTGGGTGTCGTTACCGCCCACCACAACGCTCTGTGACTGGGATGATTACCGTCAGCAATATGGGCTTGAGTCCACCAAATCCGCGTTCAACAAACAACGCTATCAGCCCGACACGATGTATACGCCTTTAGTCCGCACCGATTCCGCTACACCGGCCTTCAACACCGCCTTACCCCTGCGCAAAGGCTCTGACGGTTTTGATACGCGGCAGGACTACCTGATTAAAGGCTATCTGCCGAGTTCCTCCGTGGCCAGCGCTTACGGTGCCAGCGGCTCGTATAAGTCTTTTCTGGCGGTATCGTGGGGATGCCATATCGCCACCGGAAAACCGTGGGCAGGCAAGCCGGTGACACAGGGTGCGGTGATTTATGTTGTTGGTGAAGGTGGGATTGGCGTTCCCCGCCGTATCCGGGCATGGGAGCAGACGCTTAACGGCGGTAGCCCGATTGATGCACTGTATCGTGTTGATTGCCCGATTTTTCCAGCCAGTCCGGAGAGCGTACAGCAGGTGATACGCGCCGCCCGCGATGTGAAAGTCGCCTCCGGTATGCCGGTTCGTCTGATCATTCTGGATACGCTCGCCCGCTGTTTTGGCGGCTCAGATGAGAACGCGGCTAAAGACATGGGCGCATTCATTCAGGGATGTGACGCGATTAAAGCAGCAACACAGGCTACGGTGCTGATTATCCATCATTCCGGTAAAGATCAGGACAAAGGGGCGCGTGGATCCAGCGCCTTCCGTGCTGCGCTGGACGTGGAATTTAACGTCAGGCGTGAAGGTGACGGCGGCGCGTTGATCCTCAGTTGCACCAAGATGAAGGATGCGGAAGAACCACCGCGTCGTGCCTATGACCTGAATGCCGTCGATCTGTACGTGGATGATGATGGCGACCAGATCACCTCGCTGGTGCTGAACGATGAAGGCCGTGAAGTCAGAGAGGATGAGGCTGCCAGCGATCCCGATTTAGCCGGTATCCCACGGCTGACGGAAAATCATTTTGCGCTGTGGCAGGCTATTCGCTCACGCACAGCCAACGGTGAAGGCTGCACCCGCTCATTAGTACGGGATGATATGCGGGCAATGGGCTTTGATGTAAACAAGAAGTTTACCCGCTGGCTGGACAAGCTGGAAAAGGATGGCCTGATCGCCTTTGAGGGTGAGCGAATTACGCCACTATCGCAACGAAATAAGGTGGGGGATTAAACGGGGGAAAGTGGGGGCGAACGGATAATGAGTCCCTCTATCCGGCATTTTCCCCCACTTCCCACGCATATATAGGCGCGAAGTGGGGGAATAACTTAACTTACTAATAAATAATCATTTTTAACAGAGCCATAAAAATTAGGTGGGGGAAGCCGTGATCCCTGAGTAAGTGGGGGAAAGGTGGGGGATGTTTATGATCGCTTTCCCTAGTCACTCACCGTTCTGTGGCTACCCCTGCCTGAAAGGTGAATTGCTTCAAGACGTTCTTCAATATCCTATTTACGGTGCAATTCTTGTAACCGACCACACTGTTGTCGCATACCGTCAAAAACACATTCCGCAAGCTCTGGTGGGAATGACTCAGGCAGCAACGAAGATACACGTTCAATAACCTCAGGTGTCCTAGATATAATATCATCCATCATGGCTTCAACCTGTCGTCTACCCAGACCAGTTAATTCACCATGATTGACCCAATGCCGCCGTTGAATTCTGTACAGATGGTAATAATTACTACTACCCCGAACAGCCATTGCCAGCTTGCACTTCTGCCAGGAAATCTGGTTATTACGCGGACCAATGACCGGCCATGCCGATAAAACATCATAAAGCGGCGTAAGGTGATAGCGACCTTGTGGCTCAATAGCGATACTGAAATTTTTGGCGTGCCCATCAGTAGCCGCTATCAGCCAGAAAATAATTTGCGCCCTGAAAAACTGCGCTTTGTCCTGCTCAGCCTGTTCCGAATGACTCAGTATGGTCATAATATCGGAAATCCCCGGCCCACCATCAGACTGGTATTTTCGTAGCGGGGAAACACCCAGAGCCTGACACATATCCTCTTGTGGCAAGCGAATGATCCATTGCTGATCGCTTGACCATCTTCTGTCAAAACGCTCAACAACCAATACTTTCTGATCTTCAAACTGCGCAATCTGTGTTTTTGCAACAGGAATTCCATATTCCTTAAGGATCAAAGAACACAGCCATTCATTTTCAACCGACGTACTCATATCCGCTTGCATATTACCCACTAGCCCGAGTGGTAACTTGAAAATATGCGTCGTAGGGGTACTCCCTTCTGGCAAACACCATTGCCTTTCATGCCAGAGTAAAGCCGTTTTTTCCTGCGCACCGGCAATCGATAAACGTAAATCGTCAGTATCATCCTGCCGACCTGGCAGCAATGCCGCTGTTGTATTACGCAATATAGTGGCGATCTCAGCTTCACAAAGTGGGCGATACTTTACGGAAAAGAGATCTGTAGGCTCTTCATTACCATTCAGCAACTGTATCGCACCAACACAGTCTCTCCCCAGCTCAGCCAACAGATCAAAAGGCTCAAGGCTATCAGCGTGGTAACGCGTTGCTAAACGCCTGCGTATACCTTCGCTGTCAGGCAATAAATTATCAAAATAGTCGCGTACCACATTGCCACGCCAAAGCTGATTACCGGGGGTGAAAAGCAAAGAAAGTGATAAAGGTCTTCCCTGTTCATCAGCGATCCATTCGGGAAGATATTGCAACTTATCTTCGCCTCGGGTCTTTTCCCAGAATCCCACTTGAATTCCATTCATCCATATTGCTAAACGCTGTTGTGTTCGAGGCATAGTGTCACCATTTTTCCCGTCTGGCGGGTGAGCCTATTGACTTTTCTGGCTCTTCCATTGTTGAGGATGACATAGAGAAATGTACTCTTGGTCCAGAAGACAGCACCACCTCAACCCCCAGAACGGTGAGCACTTTAAACAAGCGCTCAATACTGGCACTTCCGGGGTTTGCTTCCAAACGGGCATAGGTTTGTTGTGTTACACCTAACCTTTCAGACACGTCTTTTTGCGTCAGCCCCTTAGCTTTGCGAAAGCCAACCAGCAATGGGCGCAACTGATTCAAGGTTTTCAACGGATAGACTGTATTCATAAGGCACTTACCCTTACTTTAGATACTTATACATACTATAGGCTGTTTTTGCATGATACACCCTATAAGCTGTAAGAATAAAATACAGCATATAAGCTGTAAAGTGATAAAACAGCTTATAGATTGTAATAAAGATAATATTCTAATGATGGAAGACGATCTGGCGGAAATGATACTTGGGAACTACGAGCAGCAGAAAAAATCATCCACATAAGAAAAATGAGCGCTAGCCCCTCCCAAAAAAGGGGCTGGTGCGGAGCTTAATGCATAGGCTTTAGATACAGGATACGCCCCGTATTTCTATCGATTATGCTTGCTTCAGTCTGGCGATAAACACCTGCATATCAGAGCAATTTACAACACGCCCAGCATCAACATCAGCAAGCCCCTGTAAGACCCTCTGATGACGCTGTTCTGCCTTCTCAATCAGAGAAGTGAGCGCTCCCGCTAGTTTTTTCGTTTTTTTCATCGCTAAGACCCTAATGAATCAAACATTTTTAAACTCATACGGCACCACATACTCATCCCGATTGGCATCCAGATAATCCGCCCACCATTGCAGCATTAGCGTGCGCTCATCCAGATGTTCCGCTTTGTGGATGTAGGCAGCACGAACGCCGTTGCGTTCCTGATGACTCATTTGCCGTTCCACCGCATCCCGCGACCACTGGCCGCGCTACAGGCCATGGTGCGAAAGCCGTGTCCGCAAATCTCTGTAGTGGTGTCATAGCCCATGGTTCGTAATGCATTGTTGACGGTGTTTTCACTCATCGGTTTGGTTGGTCGATGATCGCCGGGGAAAATCAGTTCATGAGCACCGCTGATGGCCTTAATCTGTTCCAGCGGCGCTAAAGCCTGTCGGGATAACGGCACCAGATGTTCAGAGCGCATCTTTGCGCCGCGCTGCGAATGTTTCACGCCGGGGATTGCTTCTCGTTCGGCCGGTATCGTCCACATAGCGCGTTTAAAGTCGATTTCCGGCCAGCGGGCCGTAGCTCGCTGGAGCGGATAAAAACGCACAGCGTGAGTTTTAACGCCAGTCTGGTTAACGCCCGCCCTTTGTGGCGTTCTATCCTTGTCAGAAAATCCGGCAGTTTATTCAGTTTCAGGGCTGGCCGATGGGTAGCTTTTGGTGCGGCTATCGCCCCGGAGAGGTCTTGCGTCTGCTCTTTTTCTTCTTCACGCTTTTCCGTTGGGTGGATACCCTCCAACAGCAGCAATCGTATCTCATCACGCTTCTCTCTGGCCTTCGCCAGCGAGATCAGCGGATAGGCACCGAACGCAATCCGGCTTTCCTTACCTTCAAAGCGGTATTTGAGATACCAGCGCGTAGAGCCGTTAGGACTCACCAAAAGATACAGGCCGTGCGCGTCAGCGAGCTTATAGGCTTTCTCGCGAGGCTTAGCAGTACGGGCAACAACGTCGGTCAGCGCCATAATTTGGGGGTCAACTCATAATCGAAGTGAATTTACCCTCACCTTGACCCCCAAATCATCTGGATGTCAATGGACGAAGAAAGACCACTGTGGATAAAACAGACAAAATCGCAGAGAGGGAAATTAAATTAAAATCGTTATTTTACAGGTGGATATGGACATTACTGGACGATTTTGGACATAAAAAAAGCCACCCTAAGGTGACTTGATTTTCATACGTTGGTGCGAAGGCCGGACTCATGCATGAAAATAAGATATTGAATATAAAGAATAAAATTACTATATAAATAATTTATGCCCCCTTTTGTGCCCCCATGTGGTTTTTAGCTATATATCAGAGAGATACAGATAAAACTCTATAAATGAGATCTATTATCATCCGCTCGGATTCGATTCCGTGCAACGGATCCTAACCGAACACACTTAATGATAACGACTCAGCCAAAATAAAAAGATTTTGCACAAAACTGTTCACCCTCTTCACCAGAGGTTTTTATTTTTAATAATCAATAGATTAATGGGTGATGAGTTGGTGAACAGGTGACGAGTTACTCATCACCTTGATGGTAGTTATACTGCATAGCAAGGAAGCCGCGAGTTTAAGACATCCGCGTTTATAGTCGGTCTTTCGCTGTTTTATAAACTTCTGAGCGTTCCCGTTTACCCACAGCTAAAACCAGTACCACGATCTCATGCTCGAGCACTTGGTACACTAGCCGATAGCCAGCGGAACGAAGTTTGATTTTGTAGCAGTCGGCCATTCCATGAAGTCGGTTGGCGGGAACGTGGGGATTTTGTAAAACCTCTTTCAGTTTTTTGGTGAACTGCTCCCGCACGGGCGCACCCAGCTTCTTAAATTCTTTCAGCGCGTGCTCTTCAAACTCCAGCTTATAACTCATCCAGATCGACCTTCACACGCTTCCCCTTCATCCGGGAACGGGCGATTTTGGCAAGTTCGATATCTTCCTGATAATCGGCCAGCGCTTCCCATGTTTCCGGGGAGACATAGTAACCAGAGATACGGCCATTGGTGAGCACCGCTACAGGCTCGCCGTTAGCTTCTTTAAGCGCGGCATTGGGGGACTTTTTAAAGTCGCTGATACTTACGGCAGCATTCGCAAGGATAGGTTGTACAGACATAATCAGCCTCTTTTTTAGTATGAAATTTGATACTGAATTTAGCACTTAATCAAAAAAGCAGCAACATCACAGCATAAACGCGACGCCAAATAAAAAGATTTTGTACAAAACTGTTCACCCTCTTCACCACAGCTTTTTATTTTTATTAATCAATAAATTAATGGGTGATGAGTCGGTGAATAGGTGACGAGTCACTCGTCACCTTTGAAGTATCTGGACGTAAAAAAACCGGCCGGAGCCGGTTGCGTCGTTGTTGGCGTCTACCTTGCCGATTCACATTTGGGCAGCCAGTCAGCGTCTGATTCATCTTTCAGCTCAAGGTTAGTCTGTATGCCCTGCTTGGTTCTGCCCTTGAGGTAACTTTGCCCGTATTCCGACATCATATTCGGCAGCACCTTACCAAAGGCCGTCAGGCTGATCGGCTTCTGGTGGCCGTGCGACTCCATAAAGGACAGGTAGGCGTGGTACAGGTATTTACGCGGATTACGCGGTGTGATGTTGGCGTTGCCCATATACAGCCCGGTGGTGTCGCTGTGCGCCAGCAGGTAGCCGCAAAAATCAACCAGCGGGTCAGCCTGCCGCTTGATTTCCAGCGCCTCAGCGGAGTGTTGCTGCGCCTGTAACAGCGTCCGGGCGTCGTTTGGCTCTTCAAAGCGTTTCATCAGGTGACGCACTATCACCGCCAGTTCAGCGCGGATTTTCTCTTTCAGCTTGGGGTCGCGTTCGCTGGCCGGGATGGTTTCACCGAAGTGGATAATCACCCGGCGACGGGATACGCCGCCGCTGCGGTCGCTAAAACGCATCGGCGAGTTATTGACGGCCAGAATCACCGCCGGAATTCGGGTGGAATAGGCGTCACGGTATTTCGGGTCAACCATCACCGCATCGCCGCCGGTAATCGCCTTGATACCGGCACCGTCACCGCTCCATTTCTCTTGGTCAGGCAGTACGATTAACGAGAAGCCGATAATCGACGAGCGTTCACGGGACGATTCAATGGTGTTGATGGTGGCCGCCGTGGCGTTATCGTCCCCGGCCAGCATGATGGCAATTTCCGCCAGAATACTTTTCCCGCTGCCACCGGGGCCGGTGACTTCAAGGAACAGTTGCCAGTCGTAGCAGTTTGCCAGCACCATAAACAGCGCGGCCAGAATGCGCTCTTGTTTATCCGCGTGGTTCCCGGCGGCACGGGTCAGCCAGCGCCAAAAGTGCGGGGCGTTGTCGGCAAGGTTTTCCCCGGCCTTAAACGGGGTGTAATCCACGTCATTCACGGTATGTAACCAGTGCTCCCGGCGATGCGGTTTAAATTCACCGCTGGCGGTATCAAACACGCCGTTACGAAAGCCGATTAACCGGCGCTGGGGTTCAGCCTGCATAGGAACAATCAGTTTCAGCGTATTAATCACACTGTCTATACCGGACGCGGTAAAGGGTGCCTGTATCTTCTGAAACAGTGCGGCGATATCCCGGCTTAACAGACGGTGAGGAAGAACTTTCCACGCGCCGTTCTGATACTGAAAGAACGTTTCCCCGAACGCGTCAATCGCCAGTGTGTCGCGGTAGTGCTCACGTATCTTCTCCGCTTTCTCACTGGCGCTCATGGCCTTGAATTCGGCTTCGCCCAGCGACGCAAACGGGCTGACCTTTTCCGGCTGAGTAAAGGCATTCAGGTGCTGCCGGGTGGCGTCGGCACCCTCAGCACGATACACATCATTCCAGTCACCAAACACCGGCGGCAACGCGACACGGCCATTGACGGCAACGGCGGCCTGTTCGGCTTTGGTCTGGCCGGTGCCGTTCTCGTCCCGGTCAGCGGCTATCAGTAGTGTGACCGCTGGGTAACGGGTTTTCAGCTCACGGGCAAGGGACGGCAGGTTGTTAGCGCTGAGCGCGACATACACCGCATCGCCAGTTAACTGATGCAGTGTTAAGCCGGTAGCGTAGCCCTCGGCCAGCCAGATAACGCTGGCCTGTTTGCCGCTGAAACAGTGAAAGGCACCTTTCACCTGTCCGCCTTTTAACGTGCGTTTGTCGCCCTGTGCGTTGATAAGCTGGAGATTCACCACTTCACCGTCCGGTGTGGTCAGCGGCACCAGTACGTCACCGGGCTGATAGGTGATACCGCCCACGCGCAGCGGCTTACCCTGTAGGGTGGGCACGGTCACGTCTGGCCAACCTTTGGCGCTGAGATATGCGTTGCCGGGTTGTGTCACCGCCTCTTTCAGTTTGGCCTGTGCCTGAACCGCCGCCCGTTGCCGGGCGGCCTCGCTGTCGTCTTCAGGCATTGACGCTGCCGGACTGTCTGGCAGGTCGCCCAGCCACGCGCTCACTTTCACAGCGGCTTCTGTTGGTGTCAGGTTCAGGGCTTTCTCCACCAGATTGAGGCCGTCACCCGCGCCGCACTGGTTACAAATCCATGTGCCACGCCCTTCTTTGTTATCGAAGCGAAAACGGTCTTTGCCCTCGCACATCGGGCAGGCGGTATGTTGCCCGATAGCACCAATACGAATACCCACAGCCGGGAGCAGTTGCGGCCAGTGACCGCTGGCGTGTTTCACAGCCTGTGTCACGATAAGGTGTGCCATGTAGTCGCCCCTTAATGCAGTGTGGTGGTCGGGGTCGCCGCTGTCGCGCACTGGCACAGCTCCCCCATGATGATGTGTCCCAGCACGGTTAGCCGGGGTTTATCGGTCAGTAACGTCGGCTGCACCATATCACCCAGCATGGCACAGGCGATTTCCATCCCAGTGGCGGTGCCGTGCTCACGCACGTGTGCGCCCTCCAGCTCCAGCGCAATGGCGATTTCCAGTTCGCTTAAGTTGCAGTTCAGGGCAATGCCGGTTTCCCGGCAGTTATCCAGATAGGCCTGTGCCACAGCGCGGCGATACACGGCAGTACGCACTTCCAGCGGAATGCAGGACTGATTATTGATGTTCATTGTACTGTCTCCCGTGCGGTGAAAAGGTGGGCTTCACAGTGGGTCATGACGTGGCCTATCTGGTCGGTCAGCAGCGCCACCAGTGCGGCCATATCATCGGCCGGTAAGGTATTAGGTTTGGCGGCAGTCATGCCGCATTGCTGAGCGTCCAGCATATCGAGAAACATCACACCGACGCGGTGCGCATGAGACAGGCGCAGGTAGTCAGCGTGGGGAATGGGATAGGTATCCTGATTATTGAGACGGGCAGCTAAGCTATTCATGCACTCACCCCGCTATCGGTTTCCGGCGCTTCCGGGCTTTGCAGCGTCATGGCCAGCAGCTCCAGCCGTTCAGCCAGTACAAACGTCAGCACCTCTTTTGCCATCGGGTTATCCAGCTCAATCACGGCATGGGTTAAGGCGCGGCACTGGTCGGCGATTTCATCAAGGGTCAGCGGGGTAGAATCAAACATGGCTAACCCCCTGAACAGGCAGACGGCCAGCAAAAGACAGCACATAGTCACGTGCCAGTAAACGGCGGGCGCTGATTTCATCCGGGGCGATAACGGCTTCACGGTGCGGTAAAGCGCGTAATTCGGCGCGGCGCACGGCCAGAAACAGAAAGGTAAATTGCGGGTGTGACGGGGTGAGGGTCGTAGCCATAAGGCATTCTCCATTGAGTAACGGTTATCGCTACCACCGGAGCTGCAAACCTCATTGGTGGTAGCCCAGACAGGGTTTGCAGTACCGGCCTCAATGGATACCGGCCAGCCCGAAGGCTGCCCCGCCTGAGCCACCATTGTTCGAATGCTACAGCGGGCAATAGCTAACCGCTGTACAACGTACTGATGTACTAAGGCTACGACATAAAAAAAGACGCATGGCGCGTCTGGTGTCGCCATTGAGTTGCTCGGGCTGCAAATCCCGGCTACCGATTTTGCGGCAGCGACTAAACTATAACGCCAAAAAGCCCCGGCAGGCAAGCCGGGGAAAGGGATAAATTGCGCAGTCATGAACAGCCTCAGCAGTTGGTCAGCGCATCACCGGCACGGGATGCGCAGTAACGCCGGGGGGAGTCAGAGGCGGCGGGCGTTGGTGCAATGCTCAGCAGCAATGCGCCGAAACGCTGTTCACGGGCGGCAATGGTGGCCGGATTACGAATGGCGGGCAGCAGTTGATCGCACAGGCTGAGGGCTTCCCGTTCATCGAGTGTGACTGACTGTCCGGCGATAGTTAAGGTGATCATGCGTAGTTCTCCTGTTGACGGGCGGCGATACGCTCGGCCACCCAGTGATGAATTTCGGACTCAACCCACGCGACACTTTTCCCACCCAGCGAAACGTTGGCAGGAAAGGCTTTGCGGCTGCTCAGTTCGTACAGCGTCGAGCGGGAAATGCCGGTGACGTGCAACACTTCCGGCAGGCGCATTAAGCGCTCTCTGACCGGATGCGGTGACATCGGGGGCATAGCAGGAATGGGTGTTGGGGGTGTGGCTGACAACATGTGACGCTACCTCGTTCATGTCCGCCCGGCTCTGGCCGGATGGCGCTGGATTTCTCTGGTAGCTCGCTATTATGTGAATATTTTTGGAGGCCGCAACAAGGGGCTGTTGTGCCGTCGGTGATACAAACTGGTTAAAAATTCATCTATTTCCTCGTTTTATTGTAATGTTTAGTAATGCTTTGCAACCTGCACATGAATCAACCCGTTAAAGTGGTTAATTATTAATATTGAAACCTAAAAAAACACTCAAAAAACATGCTCGCCAGAAAAAAGGCTCAAAAAACCGGGTGAACAGTGTGAACACTCGGTGAAGAGTTTTTTATCAACTCTTAACCCCTTTATTTATTGATTTATCTATTCTTTTTTCTCAGGTGAAGAGTGGTGAATAGTTTTATAAAAGAGTTAGCTTTCAATTGGGGAAACGGCCTGCGATAGAGATTGTTTTGTGTGGCCGATGGCAGAACAGGCTCAGATAGCGGGAGTTGTGTGGTGAATTGCACAATAGCCACCAGACACTCACCCCATACAGAGAAATGACCATGAGCCAGAAAATAGAACAAACTGATAAGCCAGCAGTAGTGGATTATGTGAAAAAAACGGCGGATGAATACCAGAAGAGCCGAGCAGAGCACTTTGCCAATGTTAACGGTCTGGATAACATCAACACCGCGATTGAGCGTGCCAAAGAGCAGAAAGCCAATGCAGAAGCGGAAAATCAACTTTCCGATAGCGACTGGCGGGCGCGTTTTCTTGCGGCGCGTGGTGAAATGACAGAAGAGCTAAAAAATCAGCAATTACAGCGTCTGGCACAACGCGAACTGGCTCAGGAGTATGATGGCTTACTGGCGCAGTTAGAAATCGACCAGCTCAAACAGAAAGCAAAATGTCACCATTCAGCAAAAGAATGTTGGCATGATTATAACTCGGCATTATTCCAATACGCAGACCGGGAATTTAAGCAGGCGATGAATAACATTAGCGAGGAGCTAATCAGAGCTATCAAGCTATATCGTCATATGTATGATGTTACTACATCTGAATTTACTGAGGGGCTTGCCTATCAAGATCCTGACAAGAGAGTAATGAATCAGGTGATTGACTATCTGATGGTGAAATCGAATAAGTATCAATTTGATATGGACAATGAGCCGGAATTGTCATCTCTGAGATTGTATCGCCCCGCGTTGCCGCATGCCGATTTTGCGCCGGTATCCAGCCCGGCAAAAAGAATGATATTTTTCCGTGAATTAAAAGAAAAAGAGGAAGCATTAAAAACACGGAGCCAAAAAGCATGATGCACTGCCCGTTCTGCGGCCACGCTGCCCATGCACGCACGAGCCGATCATTATCGGAGAACGTCAAGCAGCGTTATCACCAGTGCCGAAATATTGAATGCTCAGCAACTTTCCGCACACTGGAATCGATAGAGGAAATTATTCAGCCATCGAACCGAAAAGATTTACCGGTGCCGGATATTCCGTTATCACCGGTCATGCAGAAAAAATATAAGCATTACTCGGCCTCAGCCCTGCGGAATTAATTAGCCAGATTATAATTTCATTACCGTGAGCATCAGGAAGTCGCCCGCCATTGCGCGGGCTTTTTTGCGAGCTTTTTTCTCTGGCTAGCGATTTTTTGACCGTGCATGCATACGGTGCATGGAATTGCATGCAATACTTACCCCCGAATCTACCCTACAGCGCCAGTACTGGCGCGGCCTGAGCGCTTCCATACAACTGCATGAAAAGCGCTACATAAAGCGGGCAGGCGTGGCGGGGATAGCATTGCGCGCGGACGCCAAATGTAATGATGTTTACTTTATTGTTGATGTTATTCCATTCATACTTCAAGATGCATGTGCGTTGGCTCACCCGAATGACTTACTTGTGTAATTTCATCAGGGGTTCCTTCACTTGCAACCTTTCTGCGATTCAAATTATTTACGGTATATAATTTAGCTTAGGTGAATAAAAATGATTAGAGGTATCGGCCTTGAAAATTTCAGAAGTTTTGTCAGTAAGACTTTTATTGATCTAAAACCAATAACAGTTTTAGTTGGTAAAAACAGTAATGGAAAGAGCTCACTACTTCGTACATTTCCCTTATTTCGTCAATCAGTTGAAGAAAATACCACTGGCCCTATATTATGGTACGGTAGATATGTAGACTATGGAGATTTTACTGATGTCCTTTCTAAAAACTCAGAGAATAAAGAAATTACTTTTAGCTTTTCACTTTCAGTACCACCAGAAGTAGCACAAAAATACTCTTACTATAGATTTAATGATTTGGCTAAAGAGTATACTAATATCAATACGGAGTTAACAGTTTACTCCAAGGATAAAAAAACAAAAACTAAAAAAATCAAAATAACTCTTAGTGATGCAACCATCACACTTTTTCTTGATGAGAATAATAACGTTAAGTTACAGATAGATTCTGAGGGAAGGGTATTAGAGAAAGATGGGATTATTGCTAAAAATCTTGGTCAATTTATACCAAACATATATTTAAAGGGAAAGGAAGAAACACCTATTACTACCAGTCCTTTTTATTTACGTAACTCTAAATAACTTTGCCAAATAGTAGATCACTTGAAGGGAACTCAGTCCGAGTTATGCGATCTGATCAATCGCCAAATCAAAACAAATCACCAACCGGACTGAGCGATGCCGATCATAGCAGCAATCCCTGATGAAGAACGACGACTAATGCGTAAAGAAGCCCAACAGACACATGATAAAAATTACTCCAGACGACTCATCGCCATACTGATGCTGCATCGGGGAATGACTGTCACCGACGTTGCCAGACTGCTTTGTGCGGCCCGCTCATCGGTTGGAAGATGGATAAATTGGTTTACTTTACATGGTGTTGAAGGTCTAAAGAGCCTCAAAGCCGGACGAGCACCGCGCTGGCCAGTCGCTGATATCCTGCATATGCTACCGCTTCTTATTAAACGCTCTCCTCAGGATTTTGGCTGGCTGCGCTCCCGCTGGAGTACCGAGTTGTTGGCACTTATCATTAACCGGCTTTTTAACGTGACGCTTCATCCTTCCACGTTACATCGCTATCTGAGACGAGCGGGTATTGTCTGGCGCAGAGCCGCGCCAACACTGAAAATCAAAGATCCAGATTATGAGGAAAAACGATTCGTCATCGAACAGGCGGTCTCTCGGAAACAAACGGAGCATCCCGTGTTTTATCAGGATGAAGTAGATATCGACCTGAACCCGAAAATCGGCGCGGACTGGATGCTCAAAGGGCAACAGAAACGTATTACTACGCCGGGACAGAACCAAAAGTATTATCTGGCAGGGGCACTGCATTCGGATACGGGACGAGTCCATTACGTTGGCGGCAGTAAAAAGTGTTCTGATTTATTTATCAAGCTGTTAGAGACATTACGGCGGACATATCGGCGAGCGAAAACCATTACGCTGGTCGTTGATAATTACATCATTCATAAAAGCCACAAGGTGAAAAAGTGGCTGGAAAAAAATACGAAGTTCCGGTTGTTGTTCCTGCCCACGTATTCGCCGTGGCTAAATCCAATCGAGTTGCTGTGGTTGTCGTTACACGAAACGATAACGCGTAACCATCAGTGCCGGTATATGTGGCAGTTACTGGAACAGGTAAAATTATTTATGAATGCCGCTTCACCGTTCCCCGGCAATCAGCATGGTCTGGCTAAAGTGGAGCGGTATTAGGCGAAGTCATTTAGGAATGATCGAGCTTTAGAATCATCTTTCATTGACTTAGCATCTAAATTCATTAAACCATATTTTCATATAAAATCTGACATTAATCAAGTTACTGATGCTTTTAAAAGAATCAGTTTCATTCCTAAAAAATATGCCAGTACATTAGTCAGTTTTATCTTTAGAGAACAAAAAACATTTATTAAAAATTTTGAATCTCACCAAGATGAAGTAATGAATGGCTTATACCAATTTGTAATTGGCTGGAACATTAATAACCTTATAGACATAATAAACATTTCTTTATCCGACTCATTTAGAAATGTCAAATATATCGCACCACTTCGAGCCACATCAGAACGATTTTACCGATTTCAAGATTTACAAGTAAATGAAATAGATCACACTGGCTCTAATTTGGCAATGCTGTTAAATTCATTAAGACCAACTGATAAGGCAAGATTTGAAGAATGGACTAAGTCCAATTTCGACTTTATTATAAAGGTCGAGCAAACTGGAGCTCACTTCGCGATTTTGATAAACACTGGCGAAAATAGTGAAAATTATAATATAAGTGATATGGGATTTGGTTATTCACAGGTATTACCTATAGTTGCAGCTATTTGGCTTGAAACTGAACGCAGAGTAAGCACTCCGAAGAAACCAATTACATTTATTATCGAACAACCTGAATTACACCTTCACCCATCATATCAACACAACTTGGCAAGGATTTTCGCGAAGGTAGTAACTAAAGCTAAAGATAAAAAAATAGATTTGAAAATTATTTTTGAAACACATAGTCAAACAATGATAGAAGCTCTTGGTGAATGCATTGAGGATAATGAAGGGCTTTTAGAAAGTGATGTTTCAATATTAGTTTTTGAGAAAAATGAAAAACAGCAAACGATAGTTAAAAAATCGTATTTTAACGAAGATGGCTTTCTCCAAAACTGGCCTGTTGGTTTTTTTTCGGGTAGATAACTATGCTTATAAACATTGAAAACATCACTCAAGAGAATGTATTAGACAACAAATTCACAATAGCCATTGAGAATATTTTACGTTCATTTTCAGAAAGAAAACATTTATTAATCGCATCTAGAGATTTTTTTAATTTCATTATTAAAGAGCAAAACGGAATTTACAGTATCTCATCAAAAAATTTTGCATCTGAGGCATTATCAGGGTTAAGAGAATATCATGCAATATTAAATCAAGTTTCATTTTACATTTCAGTCGACTTTACAATTCCTGATACATCTTTCAGATGGGTAGAACATGGGGAAAAATACAAGTTTGTATGTGGCCCTTTATATTTTAATGATTCATCACAACTACAGAGAACAAAAATAGTTTGTGAAAACCCATTAGATTCTGATTTTTTCAAAATCATCGCGGCGTTTTATGCCAGAAATGAAAATTTATCACGTTGCTCAATTAATTTTAATGCTCTTAATGGCGGTGGAGGCAGTACTAAAGATATTTTTGAACGCACAATTAAAAATGACGAAATCGCTTTTTGCATTGTAGATAATGATAAAAATCATCCTCGGGCCCCTTATGGAGGTACAAGCGCACACTTTCTTGGTTCAAGGACTAATCGGTCAGGGCTTGTAGAGATTTTAGATGTACATGAAATTGAATCACTATTGCCGTTAGAAACTATTGAAGAAGTATTGAACAATTTAAATTTAATGGAAAAAAAAGAGAAATCCTTAGCCTTTTTAAAAGAAATTTGTTCTATAGATGAATCAGTTAAATTTTACTTTGATCATAAAAAAGGATTCAGTCTTAAAACCGCATTAGAACTTGATAATATTCATGGGGATTTTTGGCATTCAATTCTAAAAAAAATCAACTATAAATATAATTGCGAATGTATTGAGTTAAAAAAATGCGAATGCGAACCTTCATGTCTTAATTATGAAGGTTTTGGTGATAACTTATTAAATAACACCTTACAATATATCAATAAAGGAAGCCTGAGGAAGTACGTCCCTGATTTACCACCAAAGCTTCATCAAAAGTGGTATAAATTAGGGAAAGACTTCTTCAGTTGGAGTTGTGGCCCATATAAAAAATCAAGAGTCAGTTAAATGTGATAACGGGAGGGATGCCTCCCAATCATTTAACTTAGTTAACCACCAAATATGTTTATTAATATACAATTGGATGCATGCGAATAATATTTAAAATTAGCACACGTTCTTAGCAAAATCATACGGTTTAACATACCTCTCACGGTTCGCATCAAGATAATCCGCCCACCATTGCACCATCAACCGGCGTTCGTCCAAATACTCAGAGGTGTGAATGTATGCCGCCCGCACATTATTGCGCTCTGAGTGGCTTAGCTGGCGTTCTATCGCGTCATCACTCCACAAGCCAGACTCACCCAGCGCACCACGTGCCATCGTTCTGAAACCGTGGCCGCACACTTCTGTTTTGGTGTCATAACCCATAGTACGCAACGCGCTATTGACCGTATTTTCGCTCATCACCTTTTCAGGATTGTGATCGCTGGGAAAAAGCCGGGGATTGTCACCGCTCAAAGCATGCAGTTTTTCCAGTACCGCAAGCGCCTGATTGCTCAGCGGCACAACATGCTCTTCTTTCATTTTCATGCCCCGATAGGAATACCTCACACCTTCAATTTCTTCTCGTTGTGCGGGAATACGCCATTCAGCGCTATCAAAATCAAACTCGCGCCACCGAGCGAAACGCAGTTCACTAGAACGGACGAACGTCAACAGCATTAACTCCACCGCACAGCGGGTAAGTAATCGGCCACGGTAGGACGCCAGACGCGAAAGAAATTCAGGGAACCGGACAGAAGGTAAAGCGGGATAGTGACGAGCTTTAGTCGTGGTCAGCGCTCCAGCCATATCACCAGCCGGGTTAGACTCTATATAATCATTCTGGACGGCATAGCGCATAATCGCCGTAATGCGCTGTTGCAGCCGTTGAGCGACGTCATGCTTGCCCGATGCATCCACGGCTTTGATAGGTGTCAGAAGGTGGCTGGTTTTCAGCTTACGGATATCCGATGCGCCGATTTCGGGGAAAATGTACATTTCCAAATACCGGATAACCCGCGATCGATGATAATCCCCCCAGCGTTTGTTACTGGCGTGCCACTGACGGGCGACCGTTTCAAAGGTATATGCCCCCGCTGATTCTGCCTGTACTTCTTTTTGCTCGGCTTTAGGATCAATGCCCTGAACCAGCAACTTTTTGGCTTCATCACGTTTAGCGCGAGCATCAGCAAGGGTAACGGTAGGCCAGACGCCAAAAGCTAACCTATCCTCTTTCTTATCGATTGGGCGGCGGTACTTCATTCGCCAGTATTTAGATCCCCGTGCGGTGATCTCAAGATACAGGCCGCCACCGTCCGCCATCTTATAGGTTTTGTCTTTTGGCTTGGCAGTCTCGACTTGGCGGGCGTTGAGCTTCATTTTGGGGGCACATTTCTAATCGAAGTGGGGATGCCCCCAATTATGCCCCCTGTGGGGTCTGGATTGCAACGGATGTGCTCGGACTCTTGAGGACAAAAAAAAAGCCTTTCGGCTTTCTTTTTAGTAACTTACGGACTGTTACGGACGTTCTCGAACTATTAAATGGTGCCGAAGGCCGGACTCGAACCGGCACACCTTGCGGCGGTTGATTTTGAATCAACTGCGTCTACCGATTTCGCCACTTCGGCACAGAAGTAGTATGCGGAAAACGGGTGCATTATACCGTTTGGCGGCCCATGCGCAACGTTAATCCACTCCGCGTTCGGTTAAGTGCTGAAAAAATCATCTTTAGCAACGTGTTATGACCCTTGCGCCTCGCTAGAGCATGGTGATCAAGGTTACTGTGAACAATGAATATCCACATCCATAGGGCGTTGGTTTCATTCTGACAATAAAAAAGCGCCAAGGGCAATCCGCTCGGCGCTTTTTCTGGTTTAGTTGGTGCTATCGGCGTTTCAGCAGCAACGCCACGCTGATGAACAGAAACACCGAGCTCGGCAAGATAGCGCCTAAAATCGGCGGAATGCCGTAGACCAGGCTGAGCGGGCGGAAAATCTCATTCAACAGGTAGAAGAGGAAGCCAAAACTGATACCAATCACGATACGTGACCCCGCCGACACGCTGCGCAGCGGGCCGAAAATGAAAGAGACCGCCATGAGCATCATCACCGCGACGGAAACCGGTGCAAAGATTTTGCTCCACATGTTGAGTTGGTAGCGGTTAGACTCTTGTCCACTTTGCTTCAGGTACTTGGCGTAATCATGCAGCCCGCGGATCGACAGCGCATCAGGCTCCAGCGCCACCACACCCAGTTTATCGGGCGTCAGATTGGTTTTCCATTCACCGCTAAGCGTCTGGCTCCCACCAATCTGTTTGCCGTCGCTCAAATCAGATTCATCAACCTGCGAGAGCTTCCAGGCATTCCTGTCATCTTCAAACTCGGCGGAGGCCGCATAGCGCACAGATAGCAGTTTGTTCTTATCGTCGAAGTGGTAGATGTTGACGCCAGACAGCTCTTTATCGCCCGTCACTCGTTCGATATAGATAAAGTCATTGCCGTCTTTTGCCCACAGCCCGCCCTGCGTAGAGATCATCGACCCACCAGAGATCATCTGAGAACGGTAGTTACGCGCCATTTGTTCCCCCTGCGGGGAAACCCACTCGCCAATCGCCATCGTCAACAGCACCAGCGGGATCGCGGTTTTCATCACGGCAGTCGCAATTTGCAAGCGGGTAAAGCCGGAAGCCTGCATCACCACCAGTTCACTGCGGGTCGCGAGTTGGCCTAACCCGAGCAATGCGCCGAGCAGCGCCGCCATCGGGAAGAAGATCTCAATATCTTTGGGTACGCTAAGCAACGTGTACAACCCAGCGCCCAGCGCCGAATACTCGCCCTGCCCAACTTTACGCAGTTGGTCGACAAACTTGATGATGCCGGAGAGCGACACCAGCATGAACAGCGTCGTCATGATGGTGGTGAAAATCGTTTTGCCGATATAGCGGTCTAATACACCAAACATCAGGCCGCTCCTTGTGTTCTAAGAGTACGAGGCTTAAAGCGGGCGCGCACTTTGCGCATCGGCACGGTATCCCACAGGTTAAGCATCAGCGCGATGCCGAAGTACATCAGGTTGGTCAGCCAGACCCATATCATCGGATCGATTTTTCCTTTACTGGCGTTAGAACGCAGCGAGCTTTGCAGCAGGAAGAAGATCAGGTACAGCAGCATCGCGGGCAGCATGCTCAGCACACGGCCCTGGCGTGGGTTCACCACGCTTAACGGCACCACCATGAGTGCCATGATTAGCACCGAAAGAATCAACGTCAGCCGCCAATGGAACTCTGCACGTGCATCGTGCGCATCCGAATGCCAGAGCGCTTGCATATCCATTTGCTGCACGTCGCTATTATTCAGCGTCACGGTCTGGTGACCGATCACAGCCTGATAGTTGGTGAAATCGGTGATACGAAAATCACGCAAAAGCGCCGTGCCTTCGTAACGCGAACCGTTATCCAGCGTCACGACCTGCGCACCATCTTCGTTTTGTTTGATATGACCGCGATCGGCAACCACAACAGAAGGCCGCGCGTTACCGCTGGGGCGCAGTTGTGCCAGAAAGACGTGCTGAAACTCCGAACCTTTGACATTACCGACAAACAGCACCGCGTTGCCGCCCTGCGCAGACTGGAACTGCCCTTCGACCAGCGCTGCCATGCCGGGGTTCGCCTTCGCTTCCGCCAGCACTTCTTCCTGATGCCGGGACGACCACGGGCTAAGCCACATGACGTTAATGGTGGCGATGATGGCGGTGAACACCGCCAGAGCCAATGCGGCTTTCAGCAAGACACGTTTACCCAGCCCGCAGGCGTGCATAACGGTGATCTCGCTTTCCGCATAGAGGCGGCCAAACGTCATCAATACACCAAGAAACAGGCTTAATGGCAGGATGAGCTGCACCATTTCTGGCACACCCAATCCCAACAGGGAGATAACCAAATTTGTCGGGATTTCACCATCAACAGCGGCACCTAATATCCGCACTAATTTCTGACAAAAGAAAATCAGTAACAGAATGAAAAGGATGGCCAGTTGGCTCTTAAAGGTTTCCCGTACCAGATATCGAATGATGATCACGCTTAATTACGCCTGTGAAAACTTGTCTTTTTGCAGGAAAATCGATAGTTTCTTCGCTAACGCGCCATTTATACTCATTTTTGGCAGCCCTCTTAGCTAAAACGGTATTACAACACACTGCGTTTGAGCTGTTGTATCAGAACCTGCTTATTAGTCACTAAAACAGGTTCGTTACGTCGTTAAGATTAACACAGGTTATGTTAACGCAACGGCGGGAAAGTATTACGGAGTGTCACATTCTAGCCGTTGCCCCCGCCTTTGTCTTTAAGATTCAGGAGAGTACATGGAGTTCAGCGTAAAAAGCGGTAGCCCGGAAAAACAACGCAGTGCCTGCATTGTCGTCGGCGTGTTTGAACCGCGTCGTCTGTCCCCTATTGCCGAACAACTCGATAAAATCAGCGACGGCTATATCAGCGCGTTGCTTCGCCGTGGTGAATTAGAAGGCAAAGTGGGGCAATCACTGCTCTTGCACCATGTACCTAACATTCTTTCCGAGCGCATCCTGCTGATTGGCTGTGGTAAAGAGCGTGAGCTTGATGAACGCCAGTACAAGCAGGTGATTCAGAAAACGATTAACGCCCTGAACGAAACCGGCTCGATGGAAGCAGTCTGCTTCCTGACCGAACTGCACGTGAAAGGCCGTAACACGTACTGGAAAGTGCGTCAGGCGGTCGAAACTGCCAAAGAGACGCTGTATACCTTCGATCAGCTTAAGAGCAATAAGGTCGAGCTGCGCCGTCCGCTGCGCAAAATGGTGTTCAACGTGCCAACACGCCGTGAACTGACCAGCGGTGAATGTGCGATTCAGCACGGTCTGGCGATTGCTGCGGGCATCAAAGCCGCGAAAGATCTCGGCAACATGCCGCCAAATATCTGTAATGCCGCCTATCTGGCTTCGCAGGCGCGCCAACTGGCTGATACCTACAGCCAGAACATCATCACGCGCGTGATTGGCGAACAGCAGATGAAAGAGCTGGGCATGAATGCCTATCTGGCCGTGGGTCAGGGCTCGCAGAATGAATCGCTGATGTCCGTGATCGAATATAAAGGCGATCCGAACCCGGAAACCCGCCCGATTGTGCTGGTAGGTAAAGGGCTGACGTTCGATTCCGGCGGCATATCCATCAAGCCTGCCGACAGCATGGACGAAATGAAGTACGACATGTGCGGCGCGGCCACGGTCTACGGCGTGATGCGTATGGCGGCCGAACTGGCGTTGCCGTTGAACATCATCGGCGTGCTGGCAGGTTGTGAAAACATGGTCGATGGCCGTGCATACCGTCCGGGCGATGTGCTGACCACGATGTCCGGCCAAACGGTAGAAGTGCTGAACACCGATGCAGAGGGTCGTCTGGTTCTGTGTGATACGCTGACCTACGTTGAGCGCTATGAGCCGGATGTCGTCATTGACGTCGCGACGCTGACTGGCGCGTGCGTGATTGCGCTGGGGCACCACATCACCGGCTTGATGGCGAACCACAATCCGCTGGCGCACGAGCTGTTGAGCGCGTCCGAGCAGTCTGGCGACCGCGCATGGCGTCTGCCACTGACCGACGAATTCCAGGAACAACTGGAGTCCAATTTTGCCGATATGGCGAACATTGGCGGTCGTCCGGGCGGAGCAATTACCGCAGGCTGCTTCCTGTCGCGCTTTACGCGTAAGTACAGTTGGGCGCATCTGGATATCGCGGGCACCGCCTGGCGTTCCGGCAAAGCCAAAGGGGCTACAGGTCGCCCGGTCGCGCTGTTATCACAGTTCCTGCTTAACCGTGCTGGGCAGAACGACGTAGAATAGCGTAGCTAACGCACATGCAACGTGAAGTATGACGAGTATAATCGGGCCGGATATTCCGGCCCTTATCAATACTGTGAACACTAAAAATTCGTGTAAATAATGAAAAACGCAACGTTCTATCTTCTCGAACACGACAGCAAAAGCGGTGAGCTCAGCGCCCATGAGGCGCTGGCCTGCGATCTGGCGGCAGAACGTTGGCGAGCAGGAAAGCGCGTGCTGATTGCCTGTGAAGACGAGCAGCAGGCCATCAGACTGGATGAGGCACTATGGCAACGCGACCCTCATGCGTTCGTGCCGCATAATCTGGCAGGCGAAGGTCCGCGTCACGGGGCACCCGTCGAACTGGCCTGGCCGCAGCGGCGTGGCAACGCGCCACGGGATTTGCTGATTAGCCTATTGCCGCAGTTCGCAGATTTTGCCACCGCTTTCCATGAAGTGATAGACTTTGTCCCTTACGAAGAATCCTTGAAACAGTTGGCGCGCGACCGCTATAAAACCTATCGCAGCGTCGGCTTCCAATTGACCACGGCTACGCCGCCAACTCACTGAATTTTGAGCATAATGGAAACGAAATATAACCCGCAAGATATCGAGCAGCCGCTCTACGAACACTGGGAAAAACAAGGCTACTTCAAGCCGCACGGCGACACGAGTAAAGAAAGCTTCAGCATCATGATCCCGCCGCCCAACGTCACCGGCAGCTTGCATATGGGTCATGCTTTCCAGCAAACCATTATGGATACGCTGATTCGCTATCAGCGTATGCAGGGCAAAAACACTTTGTGGCAGGCGGGTACTGACCACGCCGGTATTGCCACGCAGATGGTCGTTGAGCGCAAGATCGCCGCAGAAGAAGGCAAAACCCGCCACGATTACGGCCGCGAAGCATTCATCGACAAAATCTGGCAGTGGAAAGGCGAATCCGGCGGCAACATTACCCGTCAAATGCGCCGTCTGGGCAACTCCGTTGACTGGGAGCGCGAACGCTTCACTATGGATGAAGGCCTGTCCAACGCGGTGAAAGAAGTGTTCGTCCGCCTGTATAAAGAAGACCTGATTTACCGCGGTAAGCGTCTGGTGAACTGGGATCCAAAACTACGCACTGCGATTTCCGATCTGGAAGTAGAAAACCGCGAAGTGAAAGGGTCGATGTGGCACCTGCGCTATCCGCTGGCCGATGGCGTCAAAACGGCCGAAGGGAAAGACTATCTGGTCGTCGCTACCACCCGTCCGGAAACCATGCTGGGTGATACCGGTATCGCCGTTAACCCGGAAGATCCACGCTATAAAGATCTGATCGGCAAAGAGGTGATCCTGCCGCTGATTGGCCGTCGCATTCCGATCGTTGGCGACGAACATGCCGACATGGAAAAAGGCACGGGTTGCGTGAAGATCACACCAGCACACGACTTCAACGACTACGAAGTCGGTAAACGTCATCAGTTGCCGATGGTCAATATTCTGACGTTCGACGGCGATATCCGTCAGAGCGCCGAAGTGTTTGATACCAATGGCGAAGCCAGCACGGTTTACAGCAGCGACATTCCAGAAGCCTTCCAGGGTCTGGAACGTTTTGCCGCACGTAAAGCACTCGTCGCCGCATTCGATGAACTCGGCCTGCTGGAAGAAATTAAAGCGCACGATCTGACCGTGCCTTACGGCGACCGTGGCGGCGTGGTGATTGAACCGATGTTGACCGACCAATGGTACGTGCGCGCTGCCGTGCTGGCTAAACCAGCGGTAGAAGCGGTGGAAGACGGTCGCATTCAGTTCGTGCCAAAACAGTACGAAAACATGTACTTCAGCTGGATGCGCGACATTCAGGACTGGTGTATCTCCCGTCAGCTGTGGTGGGGTCACCGTATCCCGGCCTGGTACGACGCTAACGGCAATGTTTATGTGGGCCGTACCGAAGCGGAAGTTCGCAGTGAAAACAACCTCGCCGATGATGTCGTTCTGAATCAGGACGAAGACGTACTGGACACCTGGTTCTCATCTGGCCTGTGGACGTTCTCTACGCTGGGCTGGCCGGAGCAAACGCCGGATCTGAAAGCATTCCACCCAAGCAGCGTGATGGTGAGCGGCTTCGACATCATCTTCTTCTGGATTGCCCGCATGATCATGCTGACCATGCATTTCATCAAAGATGAAGACGGCAAACCGCAGGTGCCATTCCACACCGTCTACATGACCGGCCTGATCCGTGATGAGGAAGGCCAGAAGATGTCCAAATCCAAAGGGAACGTTATCGACCCGCTGGATATGGTGGACGGAATTTCACTGGAAGCGCTGCTGGAAAAACGTACCGGCAACATGATGCAGCCTCAGTTGGCGGAAAAAATCCGCAAGCGTACCGAGAAGCAGTTCCCGAACGGCATCGAGCCTCACGGTACAGACGCCCTGCGCTTTACGCTGGCGGCGCTGGCTTCTACTGGCCGCGACATCAACTGGGATATGAAGCGTCTGGAAGGTTACCGCAACTTCTGTAACAAGCTGTGGAACGCCAGCCGTTTTGTGCTGATGAACACAGAAGATCAGGATTGTGGTTTTGGCGCAGGCGAGAAAGTGCTGTCGCTGGCTGATCGCTGGATTCTGGCAGAATTCAACCGTACGGTGAAAGCCTATCGCGAAGCGCTGGACGGCTATCGCTTTGATATTGCGGCCGGTATTCTGTACGAATTCACCTGGAATCAGTTCTGCGACTGGTATCTGGAACTGACGAAGCCAGTGATGAATGGCGGCTCGGAAGCGGAACTGCGCGGTACGCGCCACACGCTGGTTACCGTACTGGAAGCGTTGCTGCGTCTGGCACACCCGATTATTCCATTCATTACCGAAACCATCTGGCTACGCGTTAAAGCACTGAAAGGCATTAGCGCCAACACGATCATGCTGCAACCGTTCCCTGAGTTTGATGCCGCACAGGAAGATACGCTGGCGCTGAACGATCTGGAGTGGATTAAGCAGGCGATTATCGCCGTGCGTAACATCCGTGCGGAAATGAACATCGCGCCGGGTAAACCGCTGGAAGTATTACTGCGTGACGCGACGGCAGAAGCACAGCGTCGCGTGGAAGAGAACCGCAGCTTCATCCAAACGCTGGCGCGTCTGGAAAACATTACGCTGCTGCCTGCGGGCGATAAAGGTCCGGTTTCCGTCACCAAACTCATTGATGGCGCTGAGCTGTTAATCCCGATGGCGGGTCTGATCGACAAAGCGGCAGAGTTGGATCGTCTGGCGAAAGAAGTGGCGAAAATCGAAGCCGAGATTGGCCGCATCGAAAGCAAGCTGTCCAACGAAGGCTTTGTGGCGCGAGCACCGGAAGCGGTCGTTGCCAAAGAACGTGAAAAACTGGACGGCTACGCCGTAGCGAAAGCCAAGCTGCTGGAACAGCACGCAGTCATCGCTGCGCTGTAATCCTTCCCTTCTGGCCCTGACGACCATGTCAGGGCCTTCTTCTTTCTGCAAAATCCGGCGAAAAATCAACACTCCCCATTACGCGCAGTCTTGCTATAGTCAATAGATTGATATCTATCACACTACCTGCGTCATACCCTAATAAGATGAAAACACCGTCAGGACAGTAACGGAGAAGAAAATGGAATATTACGGATACGTGTTATTAAAATTTATTATCGGCTTTACTATTGTTATTACCCATTTAAATTTCTCTGGTAAAACACAGCTATCGCAAATGACTCCTGTGGATTTTATTGGTAACTTTATATTAGGTGGTATTATTGGCGGCGTAATTTATAGTGACAGTATTCCACTCTACCAATATGTTATTGTATTACTCATTGGTGTCAGTCTGATTTCTCTTCTTAACGCTATCAGTAAGAATATTTATTTTTTTCGCTCCGTCAGTATTGGTGACCCAATCCCTATTATCAAGAAAGGGAAATTCCTGATGGAAAACATTCTACAAAAGAAGAATAAAATAGATATTATCAACGTAGCTTCACAGCTGCATGCTCAAGGGATCAACTCTTTCCAAAAGATAAACTATGCTCAAATCGAACCCAACGGACAGCTAAGTGTGATTTGTGAAGGCATGGAGATGCCATCTGTGATCGTGATTAAAGATGGTAAGCCGAGGAAAAACGATTTGTGTGAAATAGAGAAAGATGAAGAGTGGCTCCTTGCCGAAATTACTCGACATGGCATCGAGTTAGATAACATCTATTTGGCTGAATTCTGGAAAGGCAATCTCATGTTCATATTAAATGACGGTACCATCGTCAAATAGCGGCACTTAGTGAGAATCAATGAGACGATCTCTACCGCCGCCATAGACTGCGGTGGAGATCAGTTATTGAAAATGATTATTTCTTTTATCCCTAAGAGCGTTTTCATTATTAACCGACATGCTATGCATAACACGCGGTCATCATTACCCTTCATATCGCAACTAAAGCCTAGAGCTCAGTAGCAGTTCAACTCCAGTATTAAACTGTCATCGTACCGTCATAAGTGATTGAAGGCATGTTGTCGCTCTAAAACTCCCGGCGTTATACCGGGAACGTAGACTGTATTTATTTCTCTTTATTGGCCTTTAGCATCGACATGATCCAGATTCCTATTCCTGTTGTTACGCCAACAACAGTTCCTCTTTTTAGCGAAAAAATTACATCATCCTGCCAACTAATAATTAATACTCCATTTTTTAAATAGGTTAAAAATGCAGCGCACAAGCACGCTGCAAAAACGACCATAATCATAGTAATGGAACAACCTATAAGCAGAATTAATAGTGATTTTAGGGGGCTCATTTAGATTCTCCCGCATTATCAACCTTATCTTGAACTTTACTCCCTGTCACTTCACTCGCTACGGCACCGCCAATAGCACCTGTCATACTGGCTGTTTTATCTGAAACGACAGAGAAATATTTATTCCCGACTTCAATTGCCTTACCACCTCCAGCACCAACCGCCGTACCGACTCCAGCAGCGATAGAAGCATACGTATACTGAGAGATCGTTCCCCACTAACTGGTTACTAATGTTAGCCGTGCCACTCCACGCTGTTAACAAACGCGTACAGGATCCCGTCCTTCCGGCATCGTCCACGTGACTAGCTTATGCATCGCGTATTGCCGTTCTTCTTCCGTTATTGGGTTCAGCACATTGCCATTTTCATCCACCACGTTGGTATTGCTGTAAAATGATGTCATCAATCCCCCTACACCCTGCAATCCCTTCGGTGCAATCGCGCTCAGATTGAAGTTGTTATTCTCCCCCCTTCTTTAGTGCGCCGAAGTACTCAAAAAAGTAAAGTCCAATCCCTAAGACAGCCCCAACTCCCCCACCAACTTTTATACTAAACCTGATACCATCAATGGCTGGTTCTATATTAAAATTAAAACTTCCTATTTTTATGAATGCAGCTATATATCCAACAGGTATACTGAGCATACAGCAGAAAATGATCACTCCCATCGTTCCAAGAACGAAGAAGATGAATCTCTTCAGGCTAAAATATTTTGATTCATTCTTCTGCATTCTCAGCTCCCGTATTCTTAATTACTTTTTCAGTCATATATCCAGAGCCTGTGCTAGTCACTCCACTTGCTACTGAACCGATAACTTCTGAACTCACAGGAGAGTAACCCTTTGAGAGCATCTGCTGGGTAAACTTGCCCCCAACTTTATTACCAATAACAGTACCAATCACATTACCTGCCATAGATGCACTCGGATCTTCACCTTTCGCCTTACTTCCTAAATATGCTCCCCCTGTATTCACAAAGAGGCTAAAAGTCGTTCCCTTACCTTGAGTCAGCGCTCCTGTTCCTACAGCAATCAATGTATCGGTATAGCTGTATGTGTCATTCGGAGACATAGTTAAAAACTGTTTGGTTGCATCTGTAATACCGCCGAGTAAACCGCCGCCAAACACAGCATAAACACCAGCCGCTGGTGCAACGATTGTTCCACCAACCACTGAAGCTCCCGCTCCCCACGCTGTTAACAAGCCACGTACAGGATCCTGTCCTTCCGGCATCGTCCCCGTGACTAGCTTATGCATCGCGTATTGCCGTTGCTCGTCTGTTGTCGGATTAAGCACATTGCCTTTCTCATCCGTCAGATTGGTGTTGGTATACAATGATGTCGCAGACTGACCATAATCGCTCACGCCTTTAGGCACAGAACCGGGGTAGAAGAGATTATTCTCCACCGCATTTCGGCCTGCCTGCGCACCCGCTACCGCGTTGCTCGTCGAGTCGCCTGCCGTGCCCGCTGCCAGACCGCCCGCCAGAAGCGAGAGCGTGGTGACCGTCTGCTTTTCACTTTCCGTCATTTCCGAGATGGCTTTACCCGGATACAGCCTGTCAGCAATCACGCGCGCCGCCAACTCACCTGTCGCGGCACCTGCCGCACCTGCTAGCACACTGTTGCCGCTGGCTTCTGCCACAATACCACCCAGCACCGCGTGCGCTACCGCATTGGCAGCGATATTTACGTTACCTTTTGCGTCCGTCGTGGCTTTCTTGATTTCTGTCGCCAGATACGGTGCCGCCGCTCCCGCTATCGCCTGCGCAACGTTACCACCGGCCAGCCCCTGTACTGCCGCCGAGACCGCCATGATGCCCTGACGAATCGCGCCACCGGTGCCAAATCCGGAACGGTTCAACGCCTGAGTATAGGCGTTGTCATACGACGTCTGATAAACATATTTCTGAATATCTGCCTCTGTCGGCGTCAGATTCGAGTTGTCGCCTGTCGCAAGGGCGTCTCTAGCCGCCAGCCTATCAGCAGCAGAAAGACCTGCCACCTTCGCTTCCGCTTCTGCCTTCGCCGCTTTCGTGGCAATGATTGCCCCGTGCATACCGGCAATGTCGATGACCTGATTGCTGATTTCTGCAACCACCTGCATCTGTTGCAGGCGACACCTGAAGGTCGGCTATGTCAGCCGTCGCCACGCCGGCCGCAATGATATGACGCGCGATTACAGCCGAAGCCCCAGCCTGCACCTTCAGGGCAACTGGCTCGAAGCCGCAGGATTTGGGACAGATACGGCGGTAACAGTGAGTGTTGAGCAGGGTCAGTTGCTGATACGTATTGTGGCTGAATGACAGGCAACAAAAAATCCCGGCCTGTTTAGGGTCCGGGATTTTTTGTTAATTCAGAAGATCCGTTGAGACATTTCCAGTATCAAAGAACTCTTTAAAGATCCTGACGACAAGATCAAAATCCTTTGTAAGCTGGCGTTTAGGCCAGTAATTACCGAGGATGATGATGCTATCTTCTGATGAAGATGTATTATCCCATATGGATCTTACATCACCTCCAGACTCATCATATTCCAGTAAAGTAACCAGATAAAAGCCATTTTCTGCCTCAGCACTGAGTCTTTCTGGTCCGACATCTGGAGCATTAATGATACTGATATTTACGCTACCACGGCTATCCTTCAATACATTTAAAAAATCAAGTACGTCAGACCACAAAGGGGATTCATTTCTGACATATTCTTCACCAGAACATAAACGAGAAAGTTCATATTTTATTATCATTTTGCAGGTCCCTTATTTTCTATTTTTTTCATACCCTGCTGCCAGAATAAAACATTATGTGTTGATTCTTCATAAATTGTCAGTGATTTCAGTCCTGCTTTTTCCGCCATAACTCTTACGTCGGTCAAGCAATAATTGCAGACCTCTTTCCCTGCAACACTCATTGCCATTTCACGTCCTTTGGTCATCCCTTTCTCATATGCCTGTTGGATCACTCCCACTTCTGCATGGGCTGTTCCCATATTTCCATTTGGGTAATTTTTATCAGAGCGCTTGTCTATCTTGGCCTGAACGACATCGTTGATAAGCGTTGGTTTATTAAAATCTGCTAATTGTGAAGGCCTTACCCCTTGATTGGTATCGGAGAATTTAGCTCCATCCACATTACCTTTTGCGACAACTTTCAAGTTTGCGTCAACAATCTTGCTTAATTGTTTTGCTGCTACTTCTCCTAATATCGGTGTTACAGATGCCAGTACGATTTCTGCGCCTTTTTTCAGTTCGACGTAATCTTTTGCTGTCTCATAATCAACCCCTTTATTCACCATAAAATAGTTGATCATCGCATCTGTCACCTGCTGCTGATTCTGAGCATCAACGCTGGTGATATTCAGGAGGTTCACTATCTGGCCGTAGGCATCAGCGTACTGCTGACTGGCTCTGGAGTTATAGTTACCGGTGTTTTCGTACTCGGTTTTGGTCTGATATGCATTCACTCTGGCCGCTGCACAGGCCGCGCTTCCGGCAGCACCATTACCACAGGCCGCAACCACGGCACTGTCCCTTGAGATATCCAGTTCTATCAACCGGACAACATCCTTCTCAGCCTGCTCCCGCTCTGCCGGGTCTTTGCTGTTTCGGAGTTTTTGCTTCGCTATCTCAAGTTCTGATTTCTCCGACACACTCAGGAAGTTATTCTCAACCGCATTTCGGCCTGCCTGCGCACCCGCTACCGCGTTGCTCGTCGAGTCGCCTGCCGTGCCCGCTGCCAGACCGCCCGCCAGCAGCGAGAGCGTGGTGACCGTCTGCTTTTCACTTTCCGTCATTTCCGAGATGGCTTTACCCGGATACAGCCTGTCAGCAATCACGCGCGCCGCCAACTCACCTGTCGCGGCACCTGCCGCACCTGCTAGCACACTGTTGCCGCTGGCTTCTGCCACAATGCCACCCAGCACCGCGTGCGCTACCGCATTGGCAGCGATATTTACGTTACCTTTTGCGTCCGTCGTAGCTTTCTTGATTTCTGTCGCCAGATACGGTGCCGCCGCTCCCGCTATCGCCTGTGCAACATTCCCACCAGCCAGCCCCTGTACTGCCGCCGAGACCGCCATGATGCCCTGACGAATCGCGCCACCGGTGCCAAATCCGGAACTGTTCAACGCCTGAGTATAGGCGTTGTCATACGACGTCTGATAAACATATTTCTGAATATCTGCCTCTGTCGGCGTCCGATTCGAGTTGTCGCCTGTCGCAAGGGCGTCTCTAGCCGCCAGCCTATCAGCAGCAGAAAGACCTGCCACCTTCGCTTCCGCTTCTGCCTTCGCCGCTTTCGTGGCAATAATTGCCCCGTGCATACCGGCAATATCGATGACCTGATTGCTGATTTCTGCAACCCCCCGCATCTGTTGCAGGCGACACCTGAAGGTCGGCTATGTCAGCCGTCGCCACGCCGGCCGCAACGATATGACCCGCGATTACAGCCGAAGCCCCAGCCTGCACCTTCAGGGCAACTGGCTCGAAGCCGCAGGATTTGGGACAGATACGGCGGTAACAGTGAGTGTTGAGCAGGGTCAGTTGCTGATACGTATTGTGGCTGAATGACAGGCAACAAAAAATCCCGGCCTGTTTAGGGTCCGGGATTTTTTGTTAATTCAGAAGATCCGTTGAGACATTTCCAGTATCAAAGAACTCTTTAAAGATCCTGACGACAAGATCAAAATCTTTTGTGATCTGCTTTGCGGACCAATAATCTCCCAAAATTAGTATTTTTTCATCAGGTTTATTTAGATCAGAAAGTGTCATAACCTCATTGTCTTCATTCAAAAAGGTAACCAAATAAAGACCTCTTTCCATTCTTACTTGAATTTCTGAGATTATATAGCCTTCGTTATCTAATTTATCCACTGTAACGCAACCACTAGATACTTGAAGATTATTTAGTAAATCACTGATGTCATCCCAACAATCAGATTTCTTATTACCACCCTTTGGCAAGCAAGACCATGAAAGATGCAACTTACTCATCATTAGCCCCCTTAATACGGAAACCTTTTGTACCAGACTCCCAATATAAAGTTCTGCCTGTACTTTCTTCAAACAACGTTAAAGACTTAAGCCCAGACTTTTCAGCCATGAGTTTTACATCAGTAAGACAGAAAGAACAAACATCTTGTCCGCTCACGGACATAAGCATGTCTTTGCCTTTGGTCATCCCTTTCTCATATGCCTGTTGGATCACTCCCACTTCTGCATGGGCTGTTCCCATATTTCCATTTGGGTAATTTTTATCAGGGCGCTTGTCTATCTTGGCCTGAACGACATCGTTGATAAGCGTTGGTTTATTAAAATCTGCTAATTGTGAAGGCCTTACCCCTTGATTGGTATCGGAGAATTTCACACCATCAACATTACCTTTTGCGACAACTTTCAAGTTTGCGTCAACAATTTTACTCCATTGTTTTGCAGCCGCTTTCCCCAGTACTGGCGCAACAGAAGCAGCAACGATCTTCATCCCATCATAGGTCTCAATGTATGCTTCAGCCGCTGCCTTATCTTTTATACCAAGTTGGACCATGGCATAGTTCACCATCGCATCCTTCACCTGCTGCTGGCTCTGTGCATCAACGCTGGTGATATTCAGCAGGTTTATTATCTGACCGTAAGCATCAGGATACATGTCACTGACTTTATTATTGTACTGGCCAGTTTCGTATTCCCCCTTGGTCGCAATAACGTTCAGTCTTGCACTCGCACAGGCCCCGCTCCCAGCATTGCCATTGCCACACGCATCAATCACTTCCTTGTCGCTGGAGATATCTTTTTCCATCAGTGCGTCGTACTTCTGCTGGGCCTGCTCACGCTCTGCCGGGTCTTTGCTGTTGCGGAGTTTTTGCTTCGCTATCTCAAGTTCTGATTTCTCCGACACACTCAGGAAGTTATTCTCAACCGCATTTCGGCCTGCCTGCGCACCCGCTACCGCGTTGCTCGTCGAGTCGCCTGCCGTGCCCGCTGCCAGACCGCCCGCCAGCAGCGAGAGCGTGGTGACCGTCTGCTTTTCACTTTCCGTCATTTCCGAGATGGCTTTACCCGGATACAGCCTGTCAGCAATCACTCGCGCCGCCAACTCACCCGTCGCGGCACCCGCTGCACCCGCTAGCGCACTGTTGCCGCTGGCTTCTGCCACAATGCCACCCAGCACCGCGTGCGCTACCGCATTGGCAGCGATATTTACGTTACCTTTTGCGTCCGTCGTGGCTTTCTTGATTTCTGTCGCCAGATACGGTGCCGCCGCTCCCGCTATCGCCTGCGCAACGTTACCACCAGCCAGCCCCTGTACTGCCGCCGAAACCGCCATGATGCCCTGACGAATCGCGCCACCGGTGCCAAATCCGGAACGGTTCAACGCCTGAGTATAGGCGTTGTCATACGACGTCTGATAAACATATTTCTGAATATCTGCCTCTGTCGGCGTCAGATTCGAGTTGTCGCCTGTCGCAAGGGCGTCTCTAGCCGCCAGCCTATCAGCAGCAGAAAGACCTGCCACCTTCGCTTCCGCTTCTGCCTTCGCCGCTTTCGTGGCAATGATTGCCCCGTGCATACCGGCAATGTCGATGACCTGATTGCTGATTTCTGCAACCACCTGCATCTGTTTCAGGCGACACCTGAAGGTCGGCTATGTCAGCCGTCGTCACGCCGACCGCAACGATATGACGCGCTATTACAGCCGCAGCCCCAGCCTGCACCTTACCGGCAACTGGCTCGAAGCCGCAGGATTTGAGACGGATACGGCGGTGACAGTTACCGTTGAGCACGGTCAACTGTTGATGCGTATTGTGGCTGAATGACAGATAACAAAAATCCCGGCCTTTTTAGGAGCCGGGATTTTTGTTTTATTAATTTGAGCTTATGGTTCAAAATGCTTTGATTTACGAACTTTATGTTCATCTATTTTTGCAAAGATCCATGAACCCAGCCCCGATGCCACACCAGCGATAATGCTTCCTACACCAACATCAATTATCCATTTAGAAGTAAAACTAAAGCTCCCATCAAAAATAATGTCAATAAAAGCACCAACAGCTAACAAAAAAACGAAAGTACAGACTGTTAAATAAATAACTCCTAGAAATAATTTAGCTAAGGTTATTTTTGGCTGTTTTTCAATTTTCGCCATTATTTTATTTCCTTTCATTCACTTTATCTTTGAGTTTGTTACCGATAATTTCTCCACTAACTGAACCAGTAGTATCCCCAATGAAACCCGCAGAAGGACCAAGGACAGGTCTAAGTAAACCAGGCGCATATTTACCCACTAAGCCCCCACCCCATGCTCCTACGCCTGCGCCAATAACTGCACCTTTATCCGGTCCATCCGTAAATACCGCGCTTCCCATTGCTATACCGACGTTCGGTAAAATATCACGCCCCGGAGCCAGTCCACCAGTAACTAACGCAGCAGTGGTACTCCAATAATCATAAGTCTTATTTATATTTTTCGGCTGGCTCAGGTCATACCATTGATAGGCAGCATTCGCACCGCCGCTCAGAGCAGAACCGACCACCACTTTTCCTAACGCAGCCGCTGGCCCCAGATACCACGCACCTGCAATCAACACACCATTCGTATATCCATTCACGATGGCTTTCGAGATATCCTGCCCTTCCGGCATGACACCCGTCACTAACCTGTGCATCGCATACTGCCGTTCTTCTTCTGTTATCGGATTAAGAACATTACCGTTTTCATCCGTCAGGTTGGTATTGGTGTACAACGACGTTGCCGACTGCCCAAAATCTCTTAGCCCCTGTGGCGTGCTCTTTGAGTCAAAACCAAAAAGATTATTCTCCACCGCATTTCGGCCTGCCTGCGCACCCGCTACCGCGTTGCTCGTCGAGTCGCCCGCTGTGCCGGCCGCCAGACCGCCCGCCAGAAGCGAGAGCGTGGTGACCGTCTGCTTTTCACTTTCCGTCATTTCCGAGATGGCTTTACCCGGATACAGCCTGTCAGCAATCACTCGCGCCGCCAACTCACCTGTCGCGGCACCTGCCGCACCTGCTAGCACACTGTTGCCGCTGGCTTCTGCCACAATACCACCCAGCACCGCGTGCGCTACCGCATTGGCAGCGATATTTACGTTACCTTTTGCGTCCGTCGTGGCTTTCTTGATTTCTGTCGCCAGATACGGTGCCGCCGCTCCCGCTATCGCCTGCGCAACGTTACCACCGGCCAGCCCCTGTACTGCCGCCGAAACCGCCATGATGCCCTGACGAATCGCGCCACCGGTGCCAAATCCGGAACGGTTCAACGCCTGAGTATAGGCGTTGTCATACGACGTCTGATAAACATATTTCTGAATATCTGCCTCTGTCGGCGTCAGATTCGAGTTGTCGCCTGTCGCAAGGGCGTCTCTAGCCGCCAGCCTATCAGCAGCAGAAAGACCTGCCACCTTCGCTTCCGCTTCTGCCTTCGCCGCTTTCGTGGCAATGATTGCCCCGTGCATACCGGCAATGTCGATGACCTGATTGCTGATTTCTGCAACCACCTGCATCTGTTGCAAACGCTTCTGTTCTTTCTCTTTGTCAAAGATCGGACTCAGCGTCTGGTTCGCGTGTTCAACATCACGGCTCAACTGTGCGACATCCTGACGCTGGTTGGCCTCATCGCGGATGACCAACTGCCCCTCGCTGATCGCCGCGCGCGTTGTGCTCGCGGCATTGCCATCATTATTGCCGCTGATCAGGGAGTTGGATGCCAGATTGCTGAGCATCTGCATACCCACCGGCCCGCCAGTACTGATACCGACGCCGCTGTGCGAGACATCAAATTCGGCTTTATTCTCAATATCGCTAAAGCCCAGCGTCCCGGTTTCCAGTCGGTTTTTCGCTGCCTCTGCCGTAGAACCTATCACTGCGCCGTCAAGCTGTGTATGGTTGCCCACCTGCACATCGTAGCCCCCCTGTCCGGCAAACAGTCCCGTCTGCTCCTGCACACTGCGGTAGTCGCTGTGCATTTTGTCCTTGCTCATACTGAAGCTGGCTGAAGCGGTTCCCGCCCCATAAATCGGGATGCTGACGCCCGCACTCATGCTCTGCTGTTTGCTGTCGTAAACATCGCTGTCCTGCTCGCTGCGTAACAGCAAGTCGCGTCCCACTCGTGCCGTAATCTGCTGCCCGCTGACCTGTGCACCCTGCAACGTGGTATCCCGGCCGCTGTTTGTACGTACCTGACGCCCGGCATCCAGCAGTGTTTCAGTGTGGCTCAGTCCTTCGCCCAGCTCACTCCCTTTCGCTTTATTCATACTGGCATTCACGCTCAGGCTAAAACCGCCGCTGCCCGCGCCAAGACTCAGGCCAATGCTGCCCCCTTTGCTCTTGTTGCTCCCTTCCGTGTGCTGGCTGTTCTGGGCGGACAGCAGGTGAATATCGCGTGCGGCATCCAGCGTCACGTCTTGGCCCGCGCGCAACTCACCTCCCTGAACCCGAATATCGTCACCGGTTGCTCTCAAAGACAAATTCCTTCCGGCATTCAGGCTGCTACCTTGTGCGGTACGTTGTTCGACCGTCTGTTCAGATTTCGAGGACTGGCTTCCCAGCGAGACACTGACGCCCACCACATTATTATTATTGGGGTCGTCTTTACCCTGCAACGCCGCCAGATAGGCTGCCTGCCCTGCCTGTACACCGCTCAGCGTCGCTTTCACACCCTGTAAAGCCTGAAGACGCTCGTCTTCCGTCGCTTTGGCCGTCTGCGCCGTTTGTACGGCCGAATTCACCATACCGCCTACCGTGCCGCTGAGCGCCAGCGTCAGCCCACTCTGTTTCTGCTCATAGGTCTGGCGCTGAGTCTGGCTGTTCTCCGCCGCCAGCACGTCTACCGTTTTACCTTGCAGCGTTAAATCCTGTCCGGCGACAACGTCACTACCTTTCACGGTCAGCCCATTACCTGCCAGTAGCGTCGTGTTGCCCTTTTCACTGCCAATAATGCTGGATTTTTCACTCATACCATCGGTGTCAGTCGTGCTTTTCTGACTAGCCTGACCAATGGTAAATCCAATGCCACCGCTGCCCATCAGACCGGATTTCTTCTCTTCCTTTAGATGCGTTTCCTGATGATTCTCTTGCGCCGTGGTCACGGTAATATCACGTCCGGCGGTAATACTGACATCCTGCGTCCCCGCCACTGAGCTGCCTGCGATCTGCACGTTGTGACCTGCTGCGATCGCCACCGTCTCGCCGCTGAACGAACTCCCTACCGCCGATTGATGCTGAATGCTGTCATGACGCTCGCTGGACTGGGCGGAGAGCAATCCACGGCTGCTTTGCTTACTGTGCTCCGTCAACGTATAAGATGACTCGCCACTGGTCAGGTTAATGTCGTTCCCCGCCTGAACCTGTAGCCCCTGTTGCGCGGTGACGGATGCCGCCGTCGCATTCAGGTTTTGCCCCGCACGTAATGCTATTTGGCCATTGGCGGCAATCTCGCTACCGATGTCTTCACGCGCCTGATAATGGCGATAATTATTGCTATCCCAGTCGCTGTTCAACGTTTCTGTGGTCGTCAGCGTCGCCAGATTCAGATTGTTACCCGCGCTGATCAGCGTGGCGCTGTCCGCTCCCGAGTTAATCACCTGACTGCCGGTCAGGTTGATGTCTTTACCCGCCGCCAGCGTCAGTTTGCCCTTATCATTCTGGACGTACATGCCCGCGACGCGATCCAGAATGCGGTTATCTTCCCCGCCGCTCAACGTGCTGGTGCTGTTGATATTACCGCCCGCCAGTGCGGTCAGTTTGTCTTCGGCCTGAATGACACCACCGACGTTATTCAGATCGTTGCGAACCTGTAGCTGTACCTGTTTACCCAGTAGCGAACCACCCTGATTGTCCAACGCATCCGAAGAGATAAACAGGGTATCCCGCGCGGCAATCCTCCCGCTGTTCAGCATGCCACCCGCCAACCCAACAGAGATCGTATTCCCCGCCAGAAGGCTACCCGCGCCGATTTGCTCGTTTGAACGAACTTTGGTGTAAACCTGTGGGACGAACACTGTTTGTGAAGAGCCGTCTGGTAGGGTCACCGATTTGTTCACCATCCAGACCATGTCGGTGGTGAGTAGCGCCATCTGTTCCTGCGTCAGAGCGATACCTGGCGTCAGTGAGAATTGCTGTCCGAATGCGATACCTGCATCCATCAAGGCCTTGTACTGCACCTCATCACTGTTATAACCCGCCAGATAGCGTTGTCCGGTTAATTGCGCAATTTGCTCACTGACTTCCCGCTGTTCATAAAAGCCATCGCCCAGCCGTTTATTCTGGCCTTCGGCACTGAAGGCTTGCAGCATGTAATCAGAGCTAAGCCACTGTTTCTGATTAGTAAAACGCGCATCCGTTTCCACCAGATAACGGCTCTCTGCGGCAGGTTGTAGGGTAAACAAGCTACTGGACGGAAGCGTTGCCGTCGGCGTACCGACATGCCGGCCGATGTCACCTGCACGCAGCGCCGTCACCGCATAGCCCGCCCCGTTGAACGAAGCCTGCTCACGCCAGGCATGCACGTTCAAGTCGATTTTTTCGACGTTAGCAGCGGGTGCATAGCTATTACCGTCAATGCCCTGAGACGTTCGCGTAACGCCGCGCCAGTTCTTTTTCTTCTTGGCATACCAACGTTCCTGACGCCCAAGGTCAGTTGTCGTACGTTCGCCCGGTGTCGCCAGATTGCTCAGTTCTTTCACACCGTCAATCAACAGGCCTGCCGCAATCACCCGGCTATCGCTGTTGGTCATCCGCGCCGCAGTAATATACAAATTGCTACCGGATAGAATCTGCCCCGGATCGCTCTCTTTCACTCGTGTTTCATTGACAGTACGGGTGTAGGTGTAGCGATAGAAATTATCGTCAGCGTATCCATCCGGCATATGCGCGGTGTTCACGCCGTACTTATTACGTGTCCGGCGGATGTCATTCCAGTTGTAGCGCGTGGTATGTCCACGCAGCACGGCTTCATCGATTTGGGTCGCGCTGGTAACGATTTCCGTCACCAGATTATCGTTAATGTTATTAATCTGGCTGGCGGATAACGCCATATCACCGATGGACTCAATGGTAGCGCTGTGGTTATTGATCGCCTCAGCCTGACCTATTGCCATGCCTTCTGCATCAAGATTACGCCCCAATGCCATAACACCGTCACTGTAAATCAGGCCGTGCTGGCGATTATTGAGCGTACCGACACCCAGATCCAAACGTTGGCGGGCGGCGATCGTTGCCCCAGAGCCCGCTTCATTGAGGTTGTTCAGCGTCTGTGCTTGCAGGCTAATCCAGTCGCCATAGACGCGACCACTGCCAATATTGTTCAACGTGCCCGCATCAATACGGGTTCGACTCGCATCGATCAGGCCACGGTTGGTCACTGAATCCGAGAGCGCCAACAGGGTCTTCTGACTGCTAATTTCACCGCTGGCCTGATTATCGAGGCGCGCCGCCGTCAGCGTCAGCTCGCTGCCAGATTGGATTTTTTGGCGATTGATAACGTCGCCCACGACCGTAAGGTCGAGTTTGCCGTTCGCGATCACATCACTCTGGTTGTCGAATGGCTGCGTGGCAGTCAATGACATATCGCCCAGCGACAACAATTGTCCATCACCGCTCAGGCTCTCAGCCTGCACATCCAGCTTTTTCCCTGCAATCAGCGTGCCGTCGGTATTGTTGACGGCTTTCGTCGCCGTCACCTTGAGAGTGTTATCCGCACTGATTTTCGCCTTACGGCTGGAAACCGAACCGTTGGTGGCGTTGAGCGTAACATCCGTTGCCTGCGTCTGGCTGCCGTCTGTGTTCACCTCGGTTGCTGCAATCGTCAATGAGCCGCCTGCCAGTTGCTGACCATTGGCATCCGTCCGCTGGCTCGCGTTTAACGACAGATTGCCGTTTTGTGCCACCGAGCCATCGCTGTTGATTCCCGCCCCTAGCACTGCGCCTTTCTGGTTGCTAATGTTTGCCGCTTGCACGGTCGCATTGCGTTGCGCAGCCAGCACGCCACGGTTAGCCGTTTGCTGTTGTGTGCTGACCGCAACATCCCGCTGGGCATAAACTTTGCCGCTATTCTCCAGTTCGCGTCCCGCCAGTCGTACATCCTGTGTGGCATTAATGCTACCGCTGTTCTCAATACGGCCGTCAGCAGAGAGCGTCACACTGCCCGCCTGTGCGCCAATCGTACCGGCGTTGCGCACCCCAACGCCCTGCTCGGTACCAATAAGCTGAATTTTGCCCGCGTACATGCCGCCAAGCTGTGCCACATCGACCGCCAGCGTCGGCTGGGTTCGTTCCGTTGACCCGGAGCTCGTCGATGCTTTTTCGATTTTCTGCTGTTCAGCGTCGACCGTGTTTCGTCCTGCCGTCACTTTCAAATCGTTCGCCCATAGTCCGGCGTTGATTTCCACACTCTGCGCGATCAGGTCGGTGTAGTCCTGACGGCTTGAATCCATCCCCGAGCCTTGTACACGAATGTGGCCTTTTTCAACCTGATAGCCTTTCAGTTGGCCATTTTCCATCATCGCCTGACCGGTCGTCAGCGTCGCGCGATTAGCATTGATAAAGCCACAGCCATCACAAGTGATGCCCGACGGGTTCGCAATCACCACCTGTGCTTTCTTCCCGGCAACTTCGATATAACCGTTCAATTTACTGGGATCGCGCGAATTAACTTCGTTCAGAATGACCTTCGCTTCACCTTTAGCCAGCCACGGGTTGCCAGCCACCCAGCCTCCTTGCTGTGTCTGCACCTGATTACGCGAATTATTGAGAATGGCCCCCTTCTGATTCACATCGAATTGGCTGTAAACATTACGGGATACACCACCTGCACTTGGCGTTTGAATATTAACCTGCGGTGTCCCGTTTGCCGTTTGTAATATCGTGGGCTTCTGGTTACCAGGTGCGTTGCCATCCGCCACAATGTTCGCCTGTACCGCAGGCACAAGCGTGACAAACCCCATCACACCCAGCAATAGGAATGTCAGTGGGGAAAGTCGCCCTGTTATCTGGCTCAACGTTGGCCCAAGGCCAGACGAGGCGGAATCTTTGACGCAGCCGCGGCACAATTCAGAAACCACCATCAAAACGCCGCGAGCGCGGTTAAAAACGATGCGATACAGGTGCTTATTCATTCTCGTTATCCATTCAAAGAAAGAAGTTTTTCAACAAACAGGGGTGACGATCAGGGCATCCAACGGACACGTCAGTACTGCCAATTCAGGCTAAAGCCGAATACTGCCGGGCTGGTTTCAAAGCCATCAGGCTTGGAAAGCGGAATGCCAGCAAACAAGTCATAGCCCGTATTCAGTACGTTGCCACGTACTCCAATTACGCCACCTGCCAGATGGTTACCAATTAGCGTGTCTTTACTGTTGTTACTGATCTCACCGTAATCTACGCCCAGATACAGTTCCTGATTCTGGAGCGGCGTGCGCCAGGCCAGCTCATTGCGCACCAGCCAGCCATCATCGGCGCTGAGCGTGAGCTCACCGTCAAAGCCGCGTACCGTCCAGCGGTTACCGATGGAGAACTGATCCTGTGCTGTCAGACGAGTGTTAGCGAGCTGGCGGCGGTATTGCACGTTGTAGCGGAACGCTTCATCAAACACCGCAAATGGCACATCCAGCTCGGAGGAAAACTGAATGATTTTTGACAGCCCGGTTCCTTCATCATTAGCTTCTTCAGGAATGGGCTGCGCACCGAACCAGCGGGTGCCACGCTGATAGCTGACGGCGGCATCCAACGTGGCCTGAGAAATATAGTGACGGTGCTGTAAGCCCAGACGCCATCCCGCCGTTTGCCGACGTTGCACCTCAATTTCAGTATCATTAATGAAGTTACGTGATTCGCGCGTCATGACTTCATAGCTGACCGACGTTTTCTGACTGCCGCTGCGGTGCAATACCCGGCTAAGCTGAAAGTTGAGGCTCTCGCTTTCACCACTGTAGGTATAGTTTTCGTTTAATCCCGCAATCGTCTGGTGATAGTCGTAACCGCTGGCGGTCATGCCAGCCTGCCAGTAACCAAATGGCACAGAATAATGTGCGACGTAGCTCTTGCTGCCTTTGCTACCAAGCCCTTGTAGATCGTGTCCGCCGTAGAGATAAAGTGTGTCACTCAGTGAGAATGGGTTATCGAGGAAAAGCGTCAGGCCCCCTTGATAGCGCCCTGTGCTTTTGGTGCCGGAATCATCCACTGATGCTCCGAGACGCCAGTGCTTCGCTTGTTTATAACTCACGACGATGTCGCTTTCTCCTGGCTTCTCTCCCGGTACCAGTTGCATATCAGCCTGTGCTGTCGGCACGCGCTGCAAATTCTCCAGCCCCTGCTCAATATCACGTAAATCGAGCAGTTTGCCCTCACGTACAGGTAATGCGCTATAAAGTTGAATATAGCGATCGCTGTCTGGCGACAGCGTAATGTTGCCGACTTTGCCCGCCATCACCACCAGCTTCAGCGTACCGCTTTTCAGATCTTGTGAGGGTGCTAATACACGGGCAGTCACATAACCGTGGTTAACCAGACGATTTTGCAACGCACTCATCAACAGATTAATGCCTTTCCCACCCACACACTGGTTTACCGCCTGATCGGCCAGACGCTGCAACGGTAGCCAACTGGGGAAATCTTCTGTCCCCTGTAACTCAACCTTTTTAATAGGGAAACAGGGCGTCATTTCCACGGGAAAATGTAACTTTGTCAGGAACGCGCCAGGTTCTTGCAGACGCACATCTGGCACCTGAGGCGCTAACTGTCGTTCTTGCGCCCGCTGCCGTTCCTGCTGGTTAATTTGTTGCTGATTGATTTGCCGCTGTTCCAGTTGTTGAAGCTCGGCTGGCGTCGCGGCATTCGCCATGACTGCAAAGAAAGGTAAAGGCAACGTGAAGAGTAGAGCACGAAATAATGCCGTATCTTTTAATGAGTGTTTTTTTATTTCATTGATTTTAAATGATAAAAAAACAGAACAAACATTCCTTGTCATGATGGACAAACCTGAATATGCAAATAATTAGTTACATTTTCATATCAGATAAAAAGATTAGGAATGGGAACAGTCTTATTCGACCTTAGCGCAAATTCGCAGAGAAGCATGAAAATTAACGGATGAGTGAAGCGTGCGAATGGGCTTCAGCAGCAGGCTGTAAATCGTGTTGGTGTGCGGTTTTTATGGATTTACCGTCTGTTTTCACTCCCGAAATAGGGTAGTGAAAACAGACTCTTATATCAGTTAGCGATTAGCGGGCATCTGCCAATGCAATGTTCTGACGCAAGGCGGGCAGAACGTTATCCATCTCCATGTTTTCTCTTGCGATCTGGAAACGGGAAACGGACTGTTGCAGATTAACCACTTGTTCCTGAAGCGCATTCGCCGAGGTTGCCACTTCTGATACCAATGATGCGTTCTGCTGCGTCACCCCATCCATCTGATTGATGGCGATATTGATCTGCGAAATGCCGCGGCTCTGCTCGCTGGAGGCCAACGTGATCTCATCCATAATATCGACCACTTTTTTCACATCCATCAGCACTTCGTCCATGGTGTTGCCGGCCACTTCAACCAGACCCGCCCCCTTTTCAATACGGCTGAGAGAATCATCAATCATGGTGCCGATCTCTTTCGCTGCCGTCGCGCTGCGTGCCGCCAGCATCCGTACCTCAGATGCTACCACCGCAAAGCCTTTACCGTATTGACCCGCACGCGCCGATTCCACCGCGGCATTCAGCGCCAGCAGGTTAGTCTGGAAGGCGATACCATCAATCACGCCAACAATATCGGAGATCTTGGCAGAGCTCTGCTTGATGGAACGCATGGTATCCACCACTTCAGAGACGACATTCCCGCCGCGAGACGCAGAATTAGAGGCTTTCAGCGCCAGATCGTTGGCTTTACGCGTGTTGTCTTCATTGTTTTTCACCGTTGACATGATCTGCTCCATACTTGAAGCCGTTTCATCCAGTGAGGCCGCCTGTTGCTCGGTACGGCTGGAGAGATCGATGTTGCCGGAGGCGATTTCCTCAACCCCGACACTGATCGCATCGGTACCGTTACGCACCACACGTACCATGTTTTCCAGCCCATCACGCATACGTTGAACCGCGGCAAACAGATGTGCGATCTCATTTTTTCCGCTGCTATCAATCTGCGCACGCAGGTCGCCTTCAGCAATGCGATCAAAGACGGAAATAGCCTGATTCAGCGGTTTCACGATCATATTGGTCATGACAGACCAGGCCAGTACCGCCAGCAGCAATGCACACGCGATCGCCGCATACAGGATGCCTTCCATCAGATTCACACGCCCATTTGAATCCGCATAGGCTTCATCAATACTCTTTAGCTTAAAGGCCACCAGCGCTTTAGAAGATTTATCAAACGCGGCATACAGCACCGTTGATTTCCCGGCACGCTGGCGATATTCATCCAGATTTCCCGCGTTAAGCGCCGCAAATGCCGGATCGATAAAGTCCTGCATCAGCGTATTGCGTTTCTCAGCCATATCCGCAGAAATCACTTTCTCTTCTTCGGACTGCGGATATTTCAGGTATTCCTGCCATTTTTCGCTAGCGCCATCGACTTTGGTTCTGGCACGTCCCAGCGCTACTTTAGCCGCCTCAACATCCCCTTTCCCCATTAATGATTCGTACAGACGCAAATCCAATCGGCCACGCAACAGCAGTTCAGAGCTGTCATTCAGCGCGACCAGCCCTGGTAGCACTTCCATATCGACACGAGCAAATGATTTGTTTCCTGACTGAACGGCAACCAGCCCCAGAACGCCGACAAAAAGCAGTAACGCCGCTAACGAAAACACCATCATGCTGAGTGCAGTACGGATCTTTATCTTACGAAACATAAATTGTCCCTGTGGTCTGAAATAAGAGAGGGTGAGCGCCAGCTCTACAGCGGAGCCGTTCAGTTATTTACGTAATGGTCGTTATATTTCCAGACGTGTTAAATCCACGAGCTGAAATAAATACGTTATAAAACCGTAATAAAGAAACGTATAAAGAAGACGATGACCGACAGAAGTAAATTTTCTGTCGGTCATTAAGATTTATTTTTTATTATTTTTTTGAGACGGATTCTTTTCTAAGAAACGTTGCAATTCATCTTTATAAAACTTCGCTGACATCATTGTGCCATGCCCACTGGTATCTTTACTGGCGGGAATAAGGAACAATGTCGCCTGCTTAATTTTCTTCAGCTCATTATCCAGGATGCCTGTTTCAACAGGATTACGCTCGTCATCCGCAGAGTTAATCACCAAAACAGGCGCCTTAATTTTATTTAGTTCCGGTGCCGCATTATAATTTGCAGACGAACCCCAGATATAAATAAAGTCATTCGCATCGCTATTCGAAGGGGCAGCAAGGCGATCTTCAACCAGTTTATCCGCCTGTGCACGCGTTGGTGCCTTGCTCTGGTATGCCAGCGTGCCGCCGGTGGTGGCGATACTAAACATAATGCTGGCCGTTTTCAGCGTTGGCGGCTGTTGTGTGTAATCACCATTATTCCAGGTCGGATCGTTCTTGATGGATTCAATCAGAATGCGACGCATCATCCAGTTACGACCAGACAGTTCATTTGGCAGCGACGCCATTGGCACCAGCGCATCCATCATGTCCGGGTATTTTTCACCCCAGAGCCAGGTTTGCATGCCCCCCATGGAATATCCCATCACCAGCCGTAGGTGGTTAATACCTAAGCCTTCTTTGACCAAGCGATACTGTGCCTGCACCATGTCGTTATAGTCGTACTGCGGGAATTTCATCCGCAGACCATCTGACGGTTTGGACGACTTTCCAGAACCAATGCTCTCCGGCATGATAATAAAATATTTGCTGCTATCCAGCGCCTGACCCGGCCCGAACAGCTCTCCGCCAAAGCCATTGGCGAGCAGCGCTTTAATCGGTTGGTTCGTTCCATGTAGCAATAAGACAGCGGGCTTGGTTTTATCACCGATCGTGTAATAGTGAATACGCAGATCTTTTAATTTTTCGCCACTGTTGAAGGTAAATTCCGGCGCAATCCAGTCGCCTTCTTTGGGCTCTGGGAAATTGGCCTGTGCATGCGTTAATGGTGACAGCATTAACAGAAATGCGCCCACCACCCCTGATAGTATTCGATTAATCATAAATAACTCTTCGGTAATCATGAAGTCGCGAAGCAGCGATTCTAATGTCTATTAGGAAAAATCCCAATAAACATAAGCGGACTAATAATAAAAAGAGATTATTCTCTGAATTTTTTATTTATTACGAAAGATTCTACATGAAGTTTTTAATAGGATGATATTTAACGCATTCCTGCCTAAGCGTTTTACCATGCTTTCAGACTGAAACAGATGCGCATAAAAACAGGGCATCGCGTATTGCTTGCTCGGATTGATCACAAGGAAAGGATCGTGCACGGTGGCACCGCACACGATTGACATAAGGCTGGAGTCCGTTCAGGGTTGAGAGTCGAAAACGGCGACTTAGTGCTTATTCATCTCTCTTTCAATCGTTTTCAGCCGCTCATCCATATCAGGATGCGTGCTTAACCAGTCAGGCAAATCCAGCGATTCCACTTCATCATGACTGCGATCGTTAGCGACCAGAGCCTGATACATCGCCTGCATCGACTGTAGCGAACGCCCTTGCTGCTGCATTTCTGCGATTGCCCACGCATCGGCTTCCCGTTCCATATCACGGGAGAATTGCATCTCGTTGATGAAAGCGGCCGACTGCAACAAGGTATCCCCCACACCACTGACATCTCCCGTCATCCACATGAACGTCAGCGATACCAACGATGACCGCACGACCATACGCATTGGGTGGCGGTAGGCGTGATGCCCCATCTCATGCAACATCACCGCGGCCAGCTCGTTGTCATTTTTTGCCAGCCTCACCAGATCGTCACTGAGAATCAGTGTGCCATCCGCCAGCATAAAGGCATTCGGCCCGATCGGCGCAGACATGATCTCCAGATGCAGCGGCGTTTTATCTTCCCGCATATCAGGCGGCATAACCTGCTGAAACAGCATTTGCATAGCTTGCTGGCACTCAATAGGCAGCTTGGAAGGCGCAAAATCACTGTGCCGTAACAGTTTCAGCGTGTTTTGTCCCAACTGCTGTTCGATAGCAGTTGGAATGCGTAGCGCCAGCGCGGCGCTCGCCCACGGCAACACCACGTAAACATAGTTTATCACCATCAATATCGAGGCGAATAACGTGAGAATGACGCCACGTTTATGGCGTTCCAGTCGGTGAACCAACCCTGGGCGACGGCGCGCGGAATACCATGCGCGAAATGCAGGATCGTCGGCAGGCACAAAGCGGCCGCCGTCAGGAAACGTGAGTGTCAGAGGGATGGAGCCCAGCGCATCGGAAACCGTGACCTGTTCCAGCGCAAATGTCGTGCTCGATGATCCGGTGTTCAACACCATCATCGAACCGTTGTCCATTAAATGAAGAGAAGCGGCCACGCGGGCCGCCAATCCGGGGTATTGATAATGCCCCTCAATATTCATATTCCTGCCTTATAACTTACAGGCCAACACCCAAATCAAGCGCTTGCACGGCTTCTTCAGCCAGTGCGCTGTTTGCTGTGTCCTGATGTGCCTGAACGTGCAGCAATTCGAGATCGCCTTCCACCGCCGTCGCATTGGCGATATAGCGTGCATGACGAATCTCTGCCACCGGTGCTGCCCAGCCCAAAGAGAAAATAGTGATCAGGCTATTTGTTATCAGCAGACCCATGTAAGACAGCGTTTGCATGGAAGAGTGCAGTTTCACACCGCCATTCAGCGACGTCTGGCTAAACAGATAATTACGCTGTGCGACCACCAGATAGCTGCTAGAAACCAGCACGCCCAGCAGCGCCACGACGAACATCATGACCATATTGAAGACGTTGCTCAGCAGCATCATCAATACGAGATCTTCATTTCCGCCGCCCATCATAATCGTTTGGAACAGCGTGAAAAAGAAGGAGCTCATGAATGACAGCGATGCGATCAGGAAAGGAACAAAAATCAGCAGGCTAATCAGGGCGAATTTAATAAACGCCGCTTTCGTCAACTCCGCTTTAAACGCGGTTTTGCCGAAGAACAGGTTATTAACATAGAAATCAAGCTGCATCATTTTCATGATGCCATTCACCGCAGCAAACCCCGGAATAGCCACTGCCAGCACAATGAATCCAATCAGAATCGGGCTATCGCTCTGCGAGCCAATCAGCAGTGCTACAGCCAACACGGCATAAAAAGCCAGCAGCAGCAGAATCGGACAAAGCAGCAACACCCAATACGCGCGGCCAGTCTGGCAGTGATAGTTAAAACGGATACCGCGGTAGCTGGACATAATGGCGTCATAACGCCAATTGCGAATCACAATAACTGGAATCAGTGCCGCAAATGCCAGCGCGATAATAGTACCCAGCGCGGGTGACATCATCATCACAATATAAAACAGAATAATACCGGCGATAACCAGCAAACGTCCTTTGAGAATCTGAATGGGTTGCGCGTGGTAATCAAAACGGTCACCGTTAATTTCCGTGTTACCGTAAAAATAACGACGGCGGCGTACGGTAGCCCAGGCAGAATAAATACCCAGAGTGATGGCCGTTAATAACGCATTCACCAACCAAATTGCAAAATATTCCCCAGCCTTACCATGAAATTTCACGCGATGCTGCGTGTTATTTTCTGAAGTATTGATAGTCATAGACCTTTCATCCTAAAAGAAATAAGCCTAATAAAGCGCTTAAAAGCGTTACTGGCATACAAAAAAGCGGCTTATTTAAGCACGTCTTGTTAACGACAACAATAAAAGTTAACAGTAATTAAACAACCGAATAGTCTTATAAAACCTAAGGAAATAGTGCGGCTAAATATTTATATCCTGAGATATTGCAGGAAATTTTACTTATATCTTAGATAATTCGAGTTCTCGGATGTCATGGTATGGCTTTAACAGTAGAAAATACTGGTATGTTAGTATGGATAGGGTATCAACATCGCCATAGATACCACTCGAAGAACAGCAGGAAGAACGGGTATAGACGTTGCATCAATGTGGCCTGAAATGGTATTACAATCGATCAGGAACATTCCCCTCGTAAACCGTAAGAGCAAGAGTACGTATTATGACAACCGCGACCTCCGCCAATCTTCAGGTACGCCCCATCACCGCGCGAGACGATGCCGCTATCGCTCAGGTCATTCGTCAGGTTTCCGCCGAATTTGGTTTGACGGCCGATAAAGGCTACACCGTTTCCGATCCTAATCTGGACGCGTTGTTTGCCTTATATAGTCAGCCGCAAAGTGCCTACTGGGTGATTGAATACGAAGGCAGCGTGGTTGGCGGCGGCGGCATTGCGCCATTGGTCGCGGGTGAAGACGATGTGTGTGAATTGCAGAAAATGTATTTCCTGCCCGTCGCGCGCGGCAAAGGATTGGCGCGTCAGTTAGCGATACAGGCGCTTGATTTTGCACGTCAGCACGGCTTTCGCCGCTGCTATCTGGAAACAACCGGCCACCTAACCAGCGCGATCCGGCTGTATGAATCGCTGGGTTTCGAGTCGATTCCACATGCAATGGGCAACACGGGCCACACCGATTGTGAAGTGACGATGCTGAAGGTGCTGTAAAAAGCTGAAAGTACGGTAATACGGCGCTGTGATGCCGAATAAAAAACGCCGCAGGGTGTTCCTGCGGCATTCAGTGAGGCCTGTTCTTCGAGATTAATGACTTAATAATTAATGACGTTTGCCGTCATCGTCTTCGTCATAAAAATCTTCATCATCCCCGTCTTCTTCGCCTTCACCATCGGGATCTTCGAAGTAGGTGCCCCAACCGTCGTAATTTACGCCGTGGCGTTCCGCCAGTGCCAGCAGTTGTTCTACCTGTGCGTCGATCAGTTCCGCATTTAGCGCAACTTCGCTGATGGCATCACAGCACATCAGCAACACACCATCTTCAACTTCCAACTCTTCCGCATCCGTCACTTCGTAGCCCAGTTTGAAGGCTTCTACAGCGACTTTTTCCAACACTTCAAACTTCTCAGCAGAGAAATGGTGTTCAATGGTATAGAGCGCGTCAGGATCGCTGCCGTCATCCAGCAGTTCTTCGATGATCAGGCGTGTCTCTTCCCGTTGCTCTTCCAGTAATTCGCGGTTTGCCATGCCTCAGTCCTCATTAATCGACGTAATAGTGCTTATTGTCCCACAGCCCTGCGGCTTGCTCCACCACAAAGTTTGATATCACCACTTGAATTTGAATAATTACACATATAAAGTGAATTTTAATTCAACCAATGGTGTTGAGCCACATGGAGATGTACATCATGCAACCGTTCTATAAGCGTCATTTTTTAAGGTTAATGGATTTTACACCCGCAGAGATTGCCAATCTTTTAGCCCTGTCAACGAAACTGAAAGCCGATAAAAAAAACGGGACAGAAGTCCGCCGCCTGCAAGGTAAAAACATCGCACTCATCTTCGAAAAAGATTCGACTCGTACTCGCTGCTCTTTCGAAGTTGCTGCATACGATCAGGGCGCGCAAGTGACCTATCTCGGCCCAAGCGGCAGCCAAATCGGCCATAAAGAATCCATCAAGGATACGGCTCGCGTACTGGGAAGAATGTACGACGGCATTCAATATCGCGGCTACGGTCAACAGATTGTCGAAACGCTGGCGCAATACGCTGGCGTGCCAGTCTGGAACGGGCTGACGAACGAATTCCACCCTACGCAGCTACTGGCGGATCTGCTGACGATGCAGGAGCATTTGCCGGGTAAACCGCTGTCGGAGATGACGCTCGTTTACGTGGGCGATGCGCGCAACAATATGGGCAACACCATGCTGGAAGCGGCGGCACTGACGGGGCTGGATTTACGCCTTGTCGCGCCAAAAGCCTGCTGGCCGGATGCCGGCCTGGTAGCGGAGTGTCAGGCTGCGGCAGAACAAACCGGCGGCAGCATCACGCTGACGGAAGATATCGCCGCTGGCGTCGCGGGCGCAGATTTCATTTATACCGATGTCTGGGTGTCCATGGGGGAACCGAAAGAAACCTGGCAGGAGCGTATCGCACTGCTGAAACCCTATCAGGTAAACATGGCGATGATCGCCGCGACGGGTAATCCGCAGGTGAAGTTCCTGCACTGCCTGCCCGCTTTCCACGACGATCAGACGACGATGGGCCAACAAATGGCGGAACAGTATGGTCTGCACGGTGGAATGGAAGTCACGGATGAGGTCTTTGAATCCGCGCACAGCATCGTGTTCGATCAGGCGGAAAACCGCATGCACACCATCAAAGCGGTGATGGTCGCCACGCTGGTGCAGGATTAACGCACACGGCCAATCCTTCGTGCCTTTACTCCACTCCTCGGAGCCTGTCCGGGGAGTGCTTTTCCTTTCCCTGACGTTAATCGCTCTTAGTATGCTCATCCCCGGTGGGTAGCGTGCTGTTCATTCGGTCTCTAAACGCTTTTCGCCAGCGCGTCGGCGTCGTGTTAAGCCGTTGTCGAAAATGATGTCGCAGCGTTTCGGGCGAGCCGAAACCCGCTTGTTCTGCCACACGATCGATGCTCAGCCTGTCGTTTTCCAACAGCGCACAGGCCTTCTCCAATCGCACACTCAGCATCCATTCGCCCGGCGTTGTGCCCGTAGCATCGTGGAAACGGCGCAAGAACGTGCGGCGACTCATACCGACCTGCGCAGCGAGTTTCTCAATCACCAATGGCATTTTCAGATGACTGCGCAAATCGTCGAGCAGCGGCGCGAGCGTTTTCGCCCGACGTAACGGGACAGGCTGTTGGAGAAGCTGCGCCTGATTGCCTTCACGCAGTGGCGGTGTGACCATACGGCGTGCAGTACGATTGGCGACATCGATTCCGTAATCACGTCGGATCAGATGCAGACACAAATCAACACCCGCAGCGCCCCCCGCAGAGGTAATCACGCTACCTTCATCGACGTAAATCATGCAGTGCTCGACCTGCACGTTAGGAAACCTTTGCGCCAGAATATCCGTGCTGTTCCAATGCGCGGTAGCACGTTTACCATCCAATAAACCCGCAGCACCGAGCACAAAGCTCCCTGCGCAAATTGACACAATACGCGAACCGTTGCGATGCGCCTTTTGCAGCGCCGCAATGAGCCGTTCTGATGCCGTATCGTGAACGCTACGCCAGCCAGGAATGACGATAGTCCCCGCGCCTTCGAGCAATTCCAGCCCGCCATCAACCACGATCCGCACACCGCCTTGCGCACCAAAAGGGCCGTCTTCCACTGAAGCAACAGACAGGTCATACAGCGGTTCACCCAATACCTCATCGGTGCGTCCGAATGCTTCGACCGCAATTCCAAATTCAAATGTACACAGACATTCATACGCCAACAGCACCAGTCGCCGGTTTATCGGAGCAGGAGGACGGTCAGGAGGCAAACATTGGGGGGTTATGTTCATAACAGAATTACCGCTGATTTTGGCACGATCTTGACGATACATGGCATCAGCGTGGATTTCCACCACGACCTCAATCTTCCATGCTAGCTACCTCTTAACGTTTTGCAGGAATTGAGTATGAAGAATATGTTGGCACTGATGGCGGTCTGTCTGGCTGCACTCATGTCAGGGCTGGAGATTTCCAGCGTGCCGGTCATTTTACCCGTGCTGGAAAAAGAGATGCAGGCCAGTTTCAGGGAATTGCAGTGGATTATGAATGCCTATACGTTGGCCTGCACGACGGTACTGATGGCGACCGGCACGCTGGCGGATCGCTACGGTCGTAAACGTGTCTTTATCATCAGCATCATCGCGTTCGGGCTAACCTCGGTCATGTGTGGGCTAGCGGAAAGCCCGCAGTGGCTGATCGTCGGGCGCTCTCTTCAGGGATTGAGCGGTGGGGCAATGCTGACCTGCCTGATTGCCATTCTCTCGTTCCAGTTTCCACAAGGGGCACCACGCAGTCGTGCTTTTGCGGCCTGGGGGATTACGTTTGGATTTGGGCTGGGGTTCGGGCCGATGATCGGCGGTGTATTGGTTGCCTGGCTAAGCTGGCAGTGGGTGTTTCTGGTTCACGGTTTTATCGCCTTACTGACGCTGATTCTGACGTTGAAAAATGTGGTGGAATCTCGTGACAACGCGGTTAAAAAACTCGACCTCAGTGGCATTGTTACGCTGTCGAGCATGGTCATGGGCGCAACCTACCTCATTACACAGGGTAGCAGTTTGGGGTGGGACAGCCTTGCCGCACGTATTATCCTGCGGTTTACGGTACTGAGCGCGGGGCTATTTATCTGGGTGGAGAAACGCCATCCGTATCCCATGTTTGATTTTTCTGTATTCCGCATTCGCCCCTTTTCCGGTGCGCTCATGGGCTCGATGGGGATGAATTTCAGCTTCTGGCCGCTGATGATTTACCTCCCCGTCTATTATCAGAGCGGGCTGGGATACAGCAGCCTCGCGACCGGGCTCGCGTTGCTGGCTTATACCTTACCGACCCTGATAATGCCGCCTCTCGGCGAAAAACTGGTGGTGCGCTTTGGTGCTGCGCGCGTCATTCCGATAGGGCTATTCACCATTGGTACCGGTTTTATGCTGATGACATTCGCCGCCGCACATCATCTGAGCCTACTTCCGGGCGCGCTGCTGGCGGGAGCAGCCCTCGGTCTAATCAATACGCCGGTGACCAACACGACGACGGGTTCCGTCTCGGGCGATCGGGCAGGAATGGCTTCTGGCATTGATATCAGCGCACGGTTGATTACGCTTTCGATAAACATCGCATTGATGGGAAATTTACTGGTTGCGGGAGTAGCCGAGGGCTTGAAGGGGGTCGTGTCAGAGGATATTGATGCACTCGCAGAACGCATTGCCGGAGGTGGGGAAGTCATGACGCTCACCACAGAGGTGGCATCGAGAGCGTTGGCAGAAGGATTCGGCTGTATTCTGTTATACGGTGCGGGAGGCGTTTGGGTGCTGGCGCTCCTGAGCCACTTATTGTTCAATTTCAAATTCGCCGTCAGGGTTAAGCGCGAAGAATAATGTGGCAACGTTAGCCACCGCTACATCCCGCCTTGCACAATAACGAATTGTAAATAAACAATAAAAACTGCGCCCTGATGACTCAAAAGGCGCAGTTTTTAGAGGGACATGCCACAACGATAAACCCTTCGTTGCCATGCATTCAGATCGGTTCAGCCTTGCAGACCCAATCGTCTTCCCGGCGCTTTTACCTCACCAGCGATGCGTCGATTTTCACCACGGCTTTGCGCACGTGCGCGGGTTCACCAACGGCACACAGCGGTTTGTGCACTTCCCCTGGGAAGAAGACGACAAAATCCCCTTCCTGCATCACAAACTGTTTTTCCTGCTCGCCCGCTGGCAGGAAGGCAATGTCTTTATCCGCCAGCCAATCGGTATCCGGCTTGCCCGCAGGCAGATTACTGAACGTCATTCCTTCCACACCGGACAGCACAATCTGAATGTCCAGATATTTGGCATGATACTCAGCGCGGCGTTTTTCCAGCAGATCGGTGCTGTCGTTGGAGATCAGCACAAACACGCTGTTGCCCTCAATATCATGCTTGCCCAGCGGCGTATCTGCCGTAATATTTTGCTTCACGTATTCAATCGCTTCACGCAGTTTGGCAGGCAGATAAGGAACCAGTTCAAGGTGGTGGACATTGCCAGTAATCATAAAAACCTCGTTAATAGAAAAAATGAAACTCTGTTTTATAATCCTTATACTCTCCAAATGTGACGCCCGCCAGCGCGTTAATACGAAAAAGTGAACTGCCCATCACTCTTCCCCATCGACCGTCTTCCACCTGCAAGCGTTATGCATACCACACCCTATCCGCAACCGATTGCGATGCGTAAAAAACCACGTTTTCTGCTTGAAATAGCCTAGTCGGCGCGTATAATTCCCGACAGTTTGCCGGGAGGGGTCATGTACTGTTACACCAAAAAATCCGCTGCTTATGTTGGTTCTCAACCACAACTGCCATCCGGCAGCCAGCCAGCGTTTTCCTTTCCGTTGCTCAATCATTCCATTAAGAAAGCCCCTCAATGAGGGGCTTTTTTTTGTGCCCTATCGTCCACGACGGCGCCCTTTCAGGGCATCGTTTTGTGGCATCAAAACGCGTTCAGGCATTTTTTTGCCGACAGCTCGGGCAGCCAGATACGATATTTCCTGTTTACTCGTGAGGAGAAAGACACCATGGTCAATCCGCTCTATCAAAAACATATTATTTCGATTAACGACCTCAGTCGGGAAGATTTGGAACTGACGCTGCGTGTCGCCGCCAGCCTGAAAGCCAAGCCTCAGCCTGAGCTGTTAAAGCATAAAGTGATTGCCAGCTGTTTCTTCGAGGCCTCCACCCGGACGCGTTTGTCTTTTGAAACCGCGATGCATCGCCTCGGCGCCTCCGTCGTCGGCTTCGCCGACAGCAACAACACGTCGCTGGGGAAAAAGGGCGAAACGCTGGCCGATACTATTTCCGTGATCGGCCAATATGTGGATGCCATCGTGATGCGTCACCCGCAGGAAGGCGCTTCCCGCCTTGCGACCGAGTTCTCCAACGGTATTCCGGTACTGAACGCTGGCGACGGCGCGAACCAGCACCCCACGCAGACGCTGCTCGATTTGTTCACCATTCAGGAAACGCAGGGGCGGCTGAACAACATCAATATCGCGATGGTCGGTGATTTGAAATACGGCCGCACCGTGCATTCACTCACGCAGGCGCTGGCGAAGTTTGAAGGCAACCGCTTCTACTTCATCGCCCCGGACGCACTGGCGATGCCAGACTACATTCTGAGTATGCTGAAAGAGAAAAATATTGCTTACAGCCTGCACAACAGCATCGACGAAGTCGTCGGCGAGCTGGATATCCTGTACATGACACGCGTGCAGAAAGAGCGTCTGGATCCGTCCGAGTACATCAACATCAAATCCCAGTTTGTCCTGCGCGCAGCCGACCTGCACAGCGCTCGCTCGAATTTGAAAGTGCTGCACCCGCTGCCGCGCGTCGATGAGATCACCATTGATGTAGATGCCACGCCCTACGCCTATTATTTCCAGCAGGCAGGCAACGGTATTTACGCCCGTCAGGCGCTGCTGGCGCTGGTCCTGAATCGCGAACTGGTTCTGTAAGAGGAAGAAACCATCATGACACACGATAATAAATTACAGGTTGAAGCGATCAAACGTGGCACGGTGATCGACCACATTCCCGCGCAGGTGGGTTTTAAACTGCTAACGCTGTTTAAACTCACCGCGACAGACCAGCGCATCACCATCGGCCTGAACTTGCCGTCCAACCACCTTGGGCGCAAAGATTTGATCAAGATCGAAAACGTCTTCCTGACCGAACAACAGGCGAATCAGCTGGCGATCTACGCACCACAGGCGACCGTCAATCAGATTGATGACTATGACGTCGTGCGCAAGCTGGTGCCGACGCTGCCAGAGCATATTACTGGCGTGCTCACCTGCCCGAACAGCAACTGCATCAGCCGCAGCGAACCGGTCTCCTCGTCGTTCAGCGTTAAACAGCGCGACGGCGACGTTCATCTGAAGTGTAAGTACTGCGAAAAAGAGTTTGAGCGTCAGGCCGTGCTGCAAGATCGTTAGTTTTCTGCTTTGCCCCGCGATGAACATTGCCTGCGGCGGGGCTTTTTTGAATAATGGCTGCGTCCGCGTAATGCCGATCATTTAAGGATCGAGATACTGGGGCGACCACGGCGTGAGGCATCCCTACGGGAACCTCATCACCGTGTTTCCCCTAAATCCATGCTTGAGTGGCTGGCATTCTACGTCCGCGTTCCTTTTACGCCCCCATCAAGGAGATACCATGTCACGCATTATCAGCACTGAGCACGCCCCTGCCGCCATCGGCCCCTATGTTCAGGGCGTTGACCTCGGCAGCATGATCATCACGTCCGGCCAGATTCCGGTGAACCCGAAAAGCGGTCTGGTAGCAGATAACATCACCGCTCAGACGCGCCAGTCACTGGAAAACGTACAGGCGATTGTGGAAGCCGCTGGCCTGAAAGTTTCCGATATCGTGAAAACCACGGTATTCGTGAAAGACCTGCACGACTTCACTCTGGTGAATACCGCCTATGAAGCCTTCTTCAACGAGCACGATGCCCCGTTCCCAGCTCGCTCTTGCGTTGAAGTTGCACGCCTGCCAAAAGACGTGAAGATCGAAATCGAAGCGATCGCCGTTCGTCGCTAAGCACCATCATTGATCGTTCTCTTCTCAAGACGCACCATTATGGCTGCGTCTTGCTGATTTTTAGCGTCTTTATTCTCCCTCCTCAGTGCAGACTTTCCTTGCTACGCACCAATTAGAGGAAAAAATCGTCTTCCCCTCTGACTACATCACGCTTTTCTCAAAATGGCGCATTTTATGCATTGTCCTATTATCGCTATTAAGCGTGCTGCCTGGGGATGACAATGATAAAAATGCAACTTCCATCTGCGCCTTATTATGACGAGATGCTTTCGTCGCAAGGCCAACAACGTCAACATTACAATTCCTATTGGCAATGGCTTCAGCAAACTGACCAACAGGCCATTAAACAGAAGAAAGAGCAGGCGGAACTGCTGTTTCACCGCGTCGGTATTACCTTTAACGTTTATGGCGAAGAAGGCGGCACCGAGCGCCTCATTCCGTTCGATAGCGTACCACGCATTATTCCCGCTCATGAATGGCAGTTACTCGATCGCGGTATTCGTCAACGAGTACAGGCGCTTAACGCGTTTCTCTACGACATTTATCATCAACAGCACATTCTCAACGCGGGCATTATTCCCCGTGAACAGGTGCTGGCCAACGAGCAATATCAGCCCTGTATGCAGGGAGTAAACCTGCACAACAACATTTATGCCCATATCACCGGGATTGATATGGTGCGCAACAGCGACGGGAATTATTACGTGCTGGAAGACAATTTGCGTACCCCATCCGGCGTCTCTTATATGCTGGAAAATCGCAAAATGATGATGCGCCTCTACCCGGATTTGTTTGCCAGCCAGCACATCGCCCCCGTCGAACGCTACCCTAGCTACCTGCTGCAAACGCTGCGTGAAAGTACGCAGGTCGACGATCCCACCGTGGTCGTGCTGACGCCGGGCCGTTTCAACAGCGCCTACTTTGAACACAGCTTTCTGGCACAGCAAATGGGCGTCGAACTGGTAGAAAGTGCGGATTTGTTCGTCAAAGCGGGTGCCGTCTATATGCGCACCACAGAAGGGCCTTGTCAGGTGGATGTGATTTATCGCCGTGTCGATGATGCCTTCCTTGACCCGTTAGCCTTTCGCGCTGATTCGATGCTCGGTGTACCCGGTCTCTTATCCGTTTATCGTGCGGGGGGCGTCGTGTTAGCGAACGCCGTCGGTACTGGCGTTGCCGACGATAAATCCATTTATCCCTATGTGCCGGAGATGATCCGCTTCTATCTTTCTGAAGAACCAATCCTCAGCAACATTCCTACCTGGCAGTGCCGCGATCCGAAAGATCTCCGCTATGTGCTCGATCATCTGGACAGCATGGTAGTGAAGGAAGTCCACGGTGCAGGCGGCTACGGCATGTTGGTCGGCCCACGCGCGACACGTCAGGAAATCGAGACGTTCCGTCAGCGTTTACTGGCGCACCCGCACAACTATATCGGTCAGGAAACACTGGCGCTCTCTACGTGTCCGACGTTTATCGATGATGGCTTAGCACCTCGTCATATCGATCTTCGCCCTTTTGCCCTCTCCGGCGAGGAAATCCGTCTGATCCCCGGCGGCCTGACACGCGTTGCCCTTACCGAAGGCTCTCTGGTCGTCAACTCCTCACAAGGCGGTGGCACCAAGGACACCTGGGTCATGGAAGGAGACGAATCATGCTAAGCCGCACCGCAAGTGAACTGTATTGGATGGCTCGCTATCTGGAACGAGCGGAAAGCCTCGCCCGCGTGCTGGATGTAACCTACAAACTCTCGATGATGCCGAGCCACAGTCAACAGCAACACGATCTGGCGTTGCCGCTGAATCTGACGATGACGCATGACTTATTCCAGCAGCGTTACGCCCATTTTTCGATGAATAACCTGCTGAATTTCTTCGCGCTGGACAACCAGAACCCGAGCAGTATCTACAACTGTATCGAGATGGCGTGGAACAACGCACACGCGGTGCGTGGCAGCCTCTCTTCCGAGGTGTGGGAGTGCATCAACACCACCCGCATCGACATTCGCAATCTGCGCCATCAGGGCGTGGATACCATCGGGATTGATGCGTTTTTTGACTGGGTAAAAGAGCGCTCCCATCTGTTTCGTGGCGCGATGTTCGGCACCTTGTTACGTAACGATGCGCAGTGCTTTATTCGGATTGGTACGCTGATTGAACGCGCCTATGCAACCGCACAACTGCTGAATGTCAAACAGCAGCAGCTTCATAACGACCCCGACCCGGTACGCGAGTATTACCGTCTGGATACCCTGCTGCGAGCGGTGAGCGCACGCGAAGCCTATCACAGCCTCTATCGCCAGCCGATCAACCCGGAAACCGTGACCGAACTGCTCGTCTTGCGTGAGGACATACCACGCTCTCTGCACGCCTGCATCAGCGATCTGGTTCTGCAACTCGAAGCCATCGGCAGCCAGCGCGCCAGAGTACCGCAGCGGCTTGCCCATCTGCTGCACGTTGAGCTGCGCTTCAGCACATTGGACGACATTCTGGCGCAGGATCTCCCCACCTATCTCAGCCACTTTATCGGCAAAATTAACGAGTTGGCTGACAGTATCCGCCACACCTATCTGGAGGCGTTATGAAACTAACCATCAATCACCTTACGCACTACCGCTACGATGAAGAAGTGAAATTCAGCACCCAGTATCTACGCCTGACACCGCAAGATTCAGCGCACCAGAGAATACGGGAATGGAAACTGACATTACCAGTTCCCGCCGTTCAAACCACCGATGCGTATGGCAATGTGTTGCATGTACTGACGCTCGACCATCCACACCATGACATTACGATTCATGCAGAAGGCATCGTTGATATCATCGACAGCGGCGAAAGCGTAAATCCAAACGAACAGGACACGCTGTCACCGCTGGTTTTTTTACGCATGACGCCGCTCACCGAAGCTGACGACGCTATTCGGGCGTTTGCACAGCGTTATTATCGTCAGGATGCGCCGGAAGAAAGCCTGAATACGCTGATGGCGGAATTACAGTTGAAAATGCCGTATACTCCCGGCGCAACGCAGGTTCAGGATACCGCAGCCGCCGCATTTGCCCTGCAAAAAGGCGTTTGTCAGGATCATACGCATGTTTTTCTGGCCTGCTGCCGCAGCCTGGCTATCCCTGCGCGCTATGTCAGCGGCTACGTATATAGTCAGGACACCCAGCATGTTGCCATGCATGCCTGGGCAGAAGTCTGGCTGAACGGGACGTGGCAGGGGTTCGACATTACTAACAGCACCCGTAAACTCCACCAGCATCTGTGGCTAGCCGTGGGGATGGATTATCTGGATGCTTGCCCGGTACGGGGAACGCGGCTGGGAGGCGGATGCGAAGAGATGTTTTCAGAAGCTGAAGTACGTTTGTTTGCGCGGCAACAGCAGGTACAGCAGCAACAGTAAAATTTTTAACGAAAAGGTACTTTATGACGTACTGCGTCGCCATGTGTCTGTCTGACGGTCTGGTTTTTGCTTCCGACTCCCGCACCAATGCCGGCGTTGATCACATTGCAACTTTCAAAAAGCTGCATGTTTTTCAACACGACGCAGAACGGGTTTTCGTGATCCAATGCGCGGGGAACTTGGCAACGACGCAAAGTATCATCAGCCTGCTCAGTGCCCGAATCAATGCGCAACACACGCCGAACCTGATGCAGATGGGGTCGATGTATGATGCCGCCATGCTGCTTGGGGAAACCGTGCGGGAAGTCATCCACCGTGATAGCAGCGCACAGCAAAATGGCAGCAACACCAACTTCGGCTGTAACCTGCTGCTGGGCGGGCAAATCGGTGGTGACACACATCGGCTATTTCATATTTATCCCGAAGGTAACTTCATTGAGGCGACGCCGGATACCCCCTACTTCCAAATCGGCGAAAGCAAATACGGTAAACCGATTATCGATCGTGTATTAACCATGGATACACCGCTGGAACAGGCCATGTGCTGTGCGCTGATTTCCATCGATTCTACGCTGCGCAGCAACTTGTCGGTCGGCTTGCCGTTGGACGTCATGATGTACCGCACCGATAGCTTTGACAGCAGCGAACAACAACGCATCACTGAAAACAACGCGTATTTTTCCACTATCCGTAAAGCCTGGTCTGAAGGGTTGCTAAACACGTTCCGCCAGCTTCCCCCTTTCCCTGACAGCAAACCGTAATCCGTCCCCCAATTGGCATTCGGGAGTCAGTATCATGATTGACTCCCGATGCCGAAAGACAGCATGAGTATTTCAGATATTTCTGTCTTTTCCCGCTCGCTGACGATAAAAACGCCCCAACCACGCCACCAGACCGCGTCCCACAAGCCTTCATGGATGCCACATCCGATCTGATTAAATTTCGATCAAGCTCGATTTATCTACTAGCTGGGAATTTCTTTGCTCTGCGTCAATTTTGCAGCGATAAAAGCGCAAACACTCCTACGCAATTTCAATATATAGTGCCTATCCTGTAAACATGACCTACATATAGTGTTTATCCACAGTGTCATCCACAGCCCCCTGTAACCCCTGTCGGCTAGGGCTTTCGCCTGTGGATAACCTTTCGAGAGGAAGAAAACGTGAAACCAGTAGTGATTAAACGGGACGGTTGCCAGGTGCCTTTTGATGAAGTGCGTATCAAAGAGGCGGTCGAACGCGCGGCGCATGCAGCCGGTGTCAATGATGCAGACTACTGCGCAACTGTGGCCTGTGCGGTCGCTCAACAAATGCAGGATAAAACGCGCGTAGATATCCGCGATATTCAGAACGCAGTCGAAAACCTGCTGATGTCCGGCAATTACAAGCAACTGGCGCGTACCTACATCGAATACCGCCACGATAGAGACATCGCGCGTGAACGCCACGGCCGGCTGAATCAGGAAATTCGCGGTCTGGTCGAGCAGAGCAACATGGCGCTGCTGAACGAGAACGCCAACAAAGACAGTAAAGTCATTCCCACTCAGCGCGACCTGCTGGCCGGTATTGTCGCCAAGCACTACGCCAAACAGTACATCCTGCCGCGTGATGTGGTATTGGCGCACGAACGTGGCGAGATTCACTATCACGACCTCGACTATTCGCCCTTTTTCCCGATGTTTAACTGCATGCTGATCGACCTGAACGGCATGCTGACCAATGGCTTCAAAATGGGTAATGCGGAGATTGAGCCGCCGAAGTCGATCTCAACCGCTACCGCCGTCACCGCGCAGATTATCGCGCAGGTCGCCAGCCACATTTATGGCGGCACCACGATTAACCGTATTGATGAAATTCTGGCGCCGTTCGTCACTGCCAGCCATGCGAAACATAAAGCGGTGGCAGAAGAGTGGCAGATTCCTGATGCGGAAAATTATGCCTTAACCCGCACGGAAAAAGAGTGCTACGACGCCTTCCAGTCACTGGAATATGAAGTCAACACGCTCCACACCGCTAATGGCCAGACGCCGTTCGTGACCTTTGGCTTTGGGCTCGGCGTCAGTTGGGAGTCACGTCTGATTCAGGAATCGATCCTGCGCAACCGCATTGCCGGACTGGGTAAAAATCACAAAACGGCGGTGTTCCCGAAACTGGTCTTCGCGATTCGCGATGGCCTGAATCACAAGGCTGGCGATCCGAATTACGACATCAAACAGCTCGCGCTGGAGTGCGCCAGCAAGCGCATGTACCCAGATATCCTGAACTACGATCAGGTCGTGAGCGTCACCGGGTCGTTCAAAACGCCAATGGGCTGCCGCAGCTTCCTCGGCGTTTATGAAGAAGACGGCCAGCAGATTCACGATGGTCGTAATAATCTGGGCGTGATTAGCCTTAACCTGCCGCGTATCGCGCTAGAGGCCGAAGGCAATGAAAGCCGTTTCTGGACGCTGCTCGACCAGCGTCTGGCACTGGCGAAGAAAGCGCTGATGACGCGCATTGCGCGGCTGGAAAACGTGAAAGCCCGCGTTGCGCCCATCCTGTATATGGAAGGTGCCTGTGGCGTACGTTTAAAAGCGGACGACAGCATTGCGGATATCTTCAAGAACGGACGCGCCTCCATTTCGCTGGGCTATATCGGCGTGTATGAAACGATTAATGCTCTCTTCGGTAGCCAAACTCACGTGTTTGATGACGAGGCGCTGCGTGCCAAAGCCGTAGCCATCATCGCTCGTCTGAAAGAGGCGACCGAGCAGTGGAAAGAGGAAACGGGTTATGGCTTCAGTCTGTACAGCACGCCGAGTGAAAACCTGTGTGACCGCTTCTGCCGTCTGGATACCGCCGAGTTTGGCGTCGTGCAGGGCGTGACGGACAAAGGGTATTACACCAACAGCTTCCATCTTGATGTGGAGAAGAAGGTGAACCCTTACCAGAAAATCGACTTCGAGTTGCCCTATCCGCCGCTGGCTAACGGGGGGTTCATTTGCTACGGCGAATATCCGAACCTGCAACACAACCTCAAGGCACTGGAAGACGTGTGGGATTACAGCTACAGCCGCGTGCCTTACTACGGCACCAACACGCCGATCGACGAATGCTACGAGTGTGGCTTCACCGGTGAATTCGAGTGCACCAGCAAAGGCTTCACCTGCCCGAAATGCGGCAACCACGATTCGGCACGCGTTTCCGTCACGCGCCGTGTGTGCGGCTACCTCGGCAGCCCGGATGCACGTCCATTCAACGCGGGTAAACAGGAAGAAGTTAAGCGCCGGATTAAACACCTGGGCAACGGTCAACTGGGGTAACCCCTTCCGAGCCGCAGCAATGCGGCCCGTCTTTCGCGGCACCGTCAACACACGCCCGCGTCATAACATGGGCTCTACCGTATGAATTACCACCAGTATTATCCCGTTGATGTTGTCAACGGCCCCGGCACCCGCTGCACGCTGTTTGTCGCTGGCTGCGTACATGAGTGTGCGGGGTGCTACAACAAAAGCACATGGCGACTGAACTCCGGCCAGCCGTTTACGCAGGAACAGGAAGATAGGATCATCGCCGACCTTCGGGATACGGTGATTCCACGGCAGGGTATTTCGCTGTCTGGCGGCGATCCGCTGCACCCACAGAATGTGCCTGACATCCTGCGGCTGGTGGAGCGCATACGCGCAGAATGCCCAGGCAAAGATATCTGGGTCTGGACAGGCTATGTGCTGGCCGAATTGACACCGGATCAACAGCAGGTGGTCGATCTCATCAATGTCTTAGTCGATGGAAAATTTGTGCAAGATCTGAAAGATCCCGCACTGATTTGGCGCGGCAGCAGCAATCAGGTTGTCCACCGCCTGCGGTGATCGATAGGCGGCTACTGAAGCGGTGGCTGCTTGCCCAATGACCGTAATTGATCGGATTCCAGCACGGTAACCCGCGCTTTGGGTTCCGGCGAGAACGCCTGATTCAGCAATGCCTGCGCGACCGTTTTTCCTTCAATGGCTCGCCACTTTGCCGGGAACAGGCGGAACAGCGGAGCGGCCAGGCTTTCTAACGGGCGGCTGTCTTCCCTTTCCCCTAGCAGCATCGACGGCTGTGCCAGGGTCAGATGTTGCCAGCCTTGCTGCCGCAGCGATCTTTCCGCTTCTCCCTTCACCCGCGAGTAGAAGAAAGGCGATGTCGCATTGGCGCTCAACGCACTAACCACCAACAGGTGCGTCGCGCCCAGCGCCAGCGCCACTTTTGATCCTTCCACCACCAGCGTGTAATCCACATAGCGGAATGCCTGTTTACTGCCTGCCGTCTTGAGCGTCGATCCCAGGCAGCAAAATGCGATGTCGACAGGGTCAGTCAATTGCCCTAGCGCGGTAGACAGATCGGAATCGTGCGGATTAACCACTTTCTCCGAAGGCGCCAGCGGCTTACGGGTCGGCGCATAGATCGTCTCGACCCGATTATTGGCTTTCAACAGCTGTAACAACTCGTGACCTACTAACCCCGTTGCACCTAATAACAATACCCGGCTCATCGGTTTTCCCCCTTACTCTGCGTCTTTCACGTTCCCATCTTTTGACGTTGCTGTTGTTATTTGTGTTCATTCCGCTGCCAGTGGCGTTTCTTACCAAAGCCCAACGTATTGTCCGTCATCTTGATTTCTGTCAGATCGAGTCGCCAGATCGGCGCTTGCGATGCCCGGGCAATAGGGAAACGCGTGTTATAGCGCGCTCTGGCATGCTGCGCCTCATCGCCCTCCAACTGCACCGCCAATCCGCGAAACTGCACACCCTTAATCAGCATCACACTCTTCGGCTGGCCGCTAACCGTACCCGCCACCTGCGGTAGCCTCGCCATTATTTCACCGTGGCGCGTCTGCAACTCCGTCATCAGATAGAAGGCTATCTGTTGATCGTCATAAGTATAGAAGCAACTCGCACACCATAATTCCGAATTTTCACCCACGCATAACGTCAGTACGTGCAGCTTTTTCAGGTAGCGGGAGATAGCGTCAAGATCGCCGCCCGTTCCTCTCGATGCTGTCTGCATTACGACACCTCACCCCACTTTCTGAACGAATGTATCCTGCCCAACCATTCGCTGGCCTTCCGCAGAATGCGGCAGCATGGCTTGCAGAGGCTGGCCGGTGTGTTTATCCAATAGCAGGGAGTGAGATTCCCCCTCAGCAAACAGTTGCTGCTTTCCCCACTGGCGTAACGCCACAACGAGCGGAAATAGCTGTTCGCCTTTTGGCGTCAGAACATATTCCTGATAGGCCGAACTGTCGGAAACGGGCTGAACGGACAAAATACCTTCGTCAACCAACGTGCGCAGACGGTCGGTAAGAATATTTTTCGCGACGCCCAAACTGCGCTGAAAATCGCTGAAACGGCGGCGATTATCGAAAGCATCGCGGATAACCAGCAGCGCCCAGCGATCGCCAATCACACCCAGCGCACGGGCGACAGGGCACGCATCCTCTTTCAGACTTTTGCGCTTCACCATGACGATTTCCTCCCCTTTTTCCTGTTCATCCTGCCTTACCCACAAACTAAAAAAATGACCGTACGTTTTTTGGTTGCAGAATAAAATCAGGGTATTTATGCTTCAAGTGGTTTTATTTTGAAACCAAAAATAGGCAATGAAAGCGAATATTATGAAAATAAGCCCTATTCATACCACGTCATCCGTCACTGAATGCGATCTTTACACCACTACGCCGCAGTTGACGGCCTGATAACGGCACAACGATTCTTGATAAGGAAACAGTATGAGCGAACTGACGTTACTGGCTGATGCCGATGAGCGCGGCCGACGTTATCTGGCTGCGAATGCACAGCGGCGGGTTTTCCCCGATGCAGACGCCCTCGCGGCACTGACACGTTTTGATGAAACGCTGCCGCAACAGGGTTTCTCACCCGAAAGCACGCTGGCGCTGTTGGATGAGGTCGGCTCCCCGGCGACCACCGCGTCCAATGGCCCAAACTATTTCGGCTTTGTTATCGGTGCCTCATTGCCGGTTGCCGCGGCGTCCGAACGATTGATGATTGCCTGGGATCAGTGCGCGTCCACCTTTGATAATTCGCCGGTCTCCGCCACGCTGGAACGCCTCGCCAGCCGCTGGGTGCTCGATGCCCTGAGCTTACCCAAAGACAGCGCCGTCGGTTTCGGCACCAGCGCCACCGCCTGCACGCTTTCCTGTCTGGCCGCCGCGCGTCGTGCCTTATTGGCAAAACAGGGCTGGGATTTTGACAACGATGGTCTGATCGGCGTTCCTGAAATCAAGGTCGTGATTTCGGAACTGACGCACATCACCGTGAAGAAAGCGCTGCGCGTACTCGGCTTTGGGCTACGCCATTTACGCATCGCGCCCGTTAATGCGTGTGGGCAGATTGATGCTGCGCAGCTTCCTCCGTTGGACGATAGCACGATTCTTTGTTTGCAGGCGGGTGAGGTCAATACGGGCGAGTTTGATGACTTTGCACAGATCATTCCCGTCGCGAAAGCAGCGGGAGCTTGGGTTCACGTTGATGGTGCTTTCGGACTCTGGGCCAGAGCCTCGTCCCACGCGGCGCTCACTGAGGGCATCGAGCTGGCCGACAGTTGGACAACGGACGCACACAAATGGCTGAACACCCCCTACGACTGTGCGATGGCGATTTGCCGCGATGCGGACGCGCTGGCCGAAGCGATGAACGCAGATGCGGTTTACTCCAGTGCGGCGCGAGATGCACAGAAGAATCTGACGCTCGAATTCTCCCGTCGTCCGCGCGGTATTCCCGTGTGGGCGGCACTGCGTACGCTAGGGCGTGACGGCGTGGCGGAGATGGTCGAACGACACTGCCGACAGGCAACATTCATCGCCGACGGCCTGCGCCATGCGGGATTTGAGGTACTAAATCGGGTTGTGCTTAATCAAGTTCTGCTGCGGGGAGAAACCGACAGCCAAACCACGGCGATACGGGAAGCGTTACAGGCCTCGGGTAAAGCATGGTTTGGCGGCACCGTCTGGCAGGGGCGTCCGGCCTTGCGCATCAGCGTGTCATCCTGGCGCACGCAGGACGATAACGTAAAGGCGCTCATCGCGCTGCTGACGGAAATCAAAGCGCAGACCCCACGCTGAACGAGGCGCAAAGGATAAAACGACGCTCCCCGCAAATGCGGGGAGAGAGAGACATCACCGGACTGCGGCGCACCGACATGCGCTAGACGTAAACGCTGATGCTGGAAACCTGTCCCTGAAAGCGGTTCAACGCCTCGGCCGCACGTTGCAGGCTTTCGGTATTTTGCACTTCGCTGCGGGATGATGCCCCCGCGACACCTTGCTGAATGGTATCGAAAACATTAATCGGCTGGAACACATTGGAAGGCGGCACGCTACCGACATTCTCTCGTGGCGACGAAATAAGCCCCAGCAGCGCGGAGCCTTCTTCACGTCCCAACCGCCCACTGCTGACAAGGCCTTCTACCGTTTCATACAGATCGGCTGGGCTAATGCGGGTGAAATCATATCGCGTCGTCTCACCGGCAGGAACGGCACCGCTTCCCGCCTGATAAGACTGAAGCTGTTCGGACAACGCCGCTTTCTCTGCATGTTCTGTAGAACGCTTCGCCATCACCTGCTGGCTGGCAAAAACGGACGACTCTGCGGCTTCAACTTTCATATCACCTCCTTACGGTAACGTATGGAAGACAAAAATCATTGGCATAGCACCTCACCGTTACGGTAGATGCAAAACTGGCGTGTTTTAATACTGACACGCAATCCCCCATCACGCCAGCCAGAAGCGAGGTTTATCCCCGCTCGCGCGGGGAACACATGCGGCCATCTTTCTGCTGGAAGCGGATTTTCGGTTTATCCCCGCTGGCGCGGGGAACACTTGCGTATATCCAGCGTACCTTTGCGGTAGTTCGGTTTATCCCCGCTGGCGCGGGGAACACTTCCATTTGGCCCTGCTCGTTGACCGTACAACCGGTTTATCCCCGCTGGCGCGGGGAACACAACTCAATGGTGCCGGGAAAGGGGATGATACACGGTTTATCCCCGCTGGCGCGGGGAACACGGTAAAGCAGGCGTTACGGCGAATGCGTATGCCGGTTTATCCCCGCTGGCGCGGGGAACACTTTCGCTACAACAGATGAGCAGATTTTTAACCCGGTTTATCCCCGCTGGCGCGGGGAACACTACGACCATTATCATTGATGTTAATGGAGAGACGGTTTATCCCCGCTGGCGCGGGGAACACATCTAAATTGACGTCAATACTCAGAGTTTGAGCGGTTTATCCCCGCTGGCGCGGGGAACACTACATACGAGTAAGTTTGTTTTCTATGAAATACGGTTTATCCCCGCTGGCGCGGGGAACACAGTTTGTGTGCAGCAAACGCAAACATGCCGCGCGGTTTATCCCCGCTGGCGCGGGGAACACTATTTCAAAAAGCGCTTGACTTCGTTTGAGCGCGGTTTATCCCCGCTGGCGCGGGGAACACATCGGCTGAACAATTGGCATTTAAAGAATATGCGGTTTATCCCCGCTGGCGCGGGGAACACATCTTCATCAAGGAACAATCGACTACGCCAACCGGTTTATCCCCGCTGGCGCGGGGAACACAAATGCCTAACAACATTATCTCCGAAAATATGCGGTTTATCCCCGCTGGCGCGGGGAACACGGCTGCAATCTGCCAGCCACCAGGTCATCAATCGGTTTATCCCCGCTGGCGCGGGGAACACGCGCAAATAATGCGGGTTCCTGGGCGAGCTTTCGGTTTATCCCGCGTGGGGTGACTGACACGCTATCGGTTTATCCCCGCTGGCGCGGGGAACACCGTGTATGCAAAGCTAACATAGAAACGAATAGCGGTTTATCCCCGCTGGCGCGGGGAACACGTGGGCCATATGCGAGTGAGCTACGTCCTGTGCGGTTTATCCCCGCTGGCGCGGGGAACACACGAACGTTAATACGATCAAAAGGACTAGGAACGGTTTATCCCCGCTGGCGCGGGGAACACACCTTTGTTTGACAGTACCACATGAACACGGCCGGTTTATCCCCGCTGGCGCGGGGAACACTAAAAACTGGAAATCGCAAAATGCCAGATGTTCGGTTTATCCCCGCTGGCGCGGGGAACACCTCAGATTATGGAAGGTGAGAAGGTCATGATCCGGTTTATCCCCGCTGGCGCGGGGAACACATGGGGAAACTCAGTTTAAATTAATTCCTAGCCGGTTTATCCCCGCTGGCGCGGGGAACACCAAAAAACGAAAGCCCCGACGTGTTGTTGGGGCGGTTTATCCCCGCTGGCGCGGGGAACACGAGAAGAATGAAGCCGATAATCATGATGAAGCCGGTTTATCCCCGCTGGCGCGGGGAACACAGTTTGCCAATCTGGTACGGGAACAGGAACAGCGGTTTATCCCCGCTGGCGCGGGGAACACTGTATAGGCATTTAGTGAAAATGTTTGTAGTTCGGTTTATCCCCGCTGGCGCGGGGAACACCCCTGATTCCCGCTTGAGAAGCTGATAGCAGGCGGTTTATCCCCGCTGGCGCGGGGAACACCAACTTTGTATTAATTTGCTTAAACGGACATGCGGTTTATCCCCGCTGGCGCGGGGAACACGGATGGATATTCAAGCCTGATTTACGCAATGCCGGTTTATCCCCGCTGGCGCGGGGAACACCAATATCAATTTCATACGGAGGTATTAATTTTCGGTTTATCCCCGCTGGCGCGGGGAACACTCTAAAAGTATAGCTTTGTTTTATAACACTTTTTTCGGCATAAAAAAATCTACCGATTTTTCCATGTTGTTAAAGATCGCTAACTTATTGATTTTCAATAGGTGAAAAAGAGACTAACCGCAGGCCATCCAGATCTACCGGCATTCGGCGGTTTTCTCCCCAGGTTTGGAACTCAAAACCGGATTCCGTATTCGTCGACCATGCCATCACCACGTTGCCCTGCTCTGCCAGTTCGATAATCTGTTGCCAGACCATTTCTCTCACCCGCTGTGAGGTATCGCCAACATAGACACCCGCACGGACTTCCAGTAGCCATACCGCTAACCTGCCGCGTAAACGCGGCGGGACATTTTCCGTCACCACCACAAGCATACTCATTTAACCTTGTCCCCGGTGACCGCTGTCACCAAACGGCTTCGGCTCTGGGATGGCCGGCGGCTGCGCATCGTCCGGCGGAAGCGGCGGCGTAATGCCACCCGCAGATAAGACGTCCTCAATGAGAGGAATCAGTTTACTGAGCGTTTTCTGGCTACGGAAAATATCACGGCAGGCAAGCCGCACTTCACGATCAGGCTCGGCAGGGTTGCGAGCTGCAATTTCAAAGGCTTTCGCTACCACACCCTCGAATTTGATGATATCGGCAATGTCATAGACAAAAGAAAGCGGTTTGCCGCTGTGGACAAACCCGATTGCTGGCGCGTAGCCCGCCGCCAGCACGGCCGCTTCCGTAATACCGTACAGGCAGGACGTTGCCGCACTAATGCACTGGTTGACCTTGTCGCCTCGTTCCCAATCTTTCGGATCGTAACGTCGGCCATGCCATTTCACGCCATATTGCTGCGCCAACAGCGTATACGTTTGGCGCACGCGGGCACCTTCAATTCCCCTAAGCTGCTCGACCGAACGGCGGCTCGGCGCCGGTTCACCAAAGCGCAGCTCGAACATTTTGCGCACCACTTTCAGGCGCAATTCCTCGTCTAACGCCAGCTTAGCCTGATAGAGCAATTTGTCCGACCGCGCGCCGCCGGGCTGGCCAGACGCATACAGCCGCACGCCCGCTTCGCCAACCCACACCAGCAGCGTCCCGACCGTTGCCGCCAGTCGCACCGCCGCATGAGAAACCCGCGTGCCCGGTTCCAGCATGATGCAAGCAACCGAGCCGACGGGAATGTGCGTACGGACGCCGGTTTTATCCACCAGCACAAACGCCCCATCAATAACATCAATCTGCCCGTATTGCAGAAAGATGAGTGAAACGCGATCCTTAAGCGGGATCGGGTTGAGCGGAACATACATCGTTGACTCTCCCTGTAACGGGGCAGGCTACGCCCGTTTCAATAGCAGCAGGCCACACCCCAGTGCTTTGCTTTTTCCTAACCCTTGTCGGGCAACCGTCGCAAAGCGTTCAGCATCCGTAATGTGAAGCACCCCGTCATAATCCACGCTGCTGAACATAATCGCTGCCGACTGACCGGGCTTGTTCAGGCGATGGCGTTGATAGCCATCCACCCGACACGACGATACCGCAAAGCCCGCATTTTCCCCCTGTCGCACCAACCATTCCCGCGCACGCTGTTGCTGGTGTTGCCACAACGCCACGCCGGATAGCCCCGCCGCTTTCGCCTGATGACGCGCATCCATCAACACATCGCTACGTTTGCCGTCCCGCGTAACGACTGGATTCGCACGCAGCGAAAAGGCTAACGCCATGCCGTTATGCCACTGTGGTTGATAGGGTTTGGTTTCCACCTGAAACAGATTGTGATCCGCCTGCGGTGCCTGTTCAGAAAGCAGGTAAAACAGGCTTTTGGTTTCATGCGACTCTTCGCGGAACAGGAACGAACGCTGAAGCTGTCCAGGGAAAAGCTGCCAGAGCCATTGGTGGCTGGCATAGCCCCCCGCGTGCAGCCGCTTCTCGGCCATCACACGCGGCAACGCATTGAGTTGCAGTGTTATTCTGGAAAAATACATCATTCCTCTCCCTTATCACTGCCAACATATTGCACACGAGAGGCGAACTGCCAGCGCCGTCGATCGGCGGGCTGATCGTTTCGTGAGACCCGATATTGTGCCGTTAGCCCCGTATCGGCTTCCTGTTCCCAGTAGCACACACCCTCGGCACGAGCGATCATCTCTAACGCGAGATCGTTCAGCGCAGGCGTCCGCCTGGCTAACTGCCACACCTCGGCCAACGTGCCAGCAAACAGGTGCGGCGCCAACGGCAGCGCAGGCGGACAGCTTTTCCGTCCGAAATAGAGCGTAAACACCGGTGATAACAGCGCATCCCGCAGCGCACTTAACGAGTAAGGTGCATCCGGCGTGGCGCTAATGGCGATGTGGTAATAGGCATCACAGCGGTATTCGCGTGAGGTCAGCATGGTTTCGAGCGATTGCCCCGCCTCCGGCCGCAATTCATCACGCCTTGTGTAGCGCGGCACCTTGCGGTTTTCTTTTGGCATCTGCACCGTGTGGTAGTCATTCAGCCAGGTTTCACGATCGGAAAGCGGCCGTACCGCCACATGGTAATGCTGATTAAAAACCGTCAGCGCGGCTCGATCGTCGCGCCGGATCCCCAGCGCCGCTGCCAGCAGCCCCAGCAGCGCCGAACGGCTGGGTACCGTCGAGGTGTGGCGCACCTCACCGACCGCCACTTCCCCCCACGACACCAGCGGGGCATAGATCTGGAAGACCAGATAGTTATCCATAGAGCGCTCCTACTGGCTGATGAAATCCAGTAACCCTTGCAACGAACCGCCCTCGCTGTCGGCTTCCACGTTCAGCTCATAGGAAGGAACGCCGCCCGCAGAGGCGTACACCCGGTCAAATTTGTTTTTTTGCTTACGTAACAGATCGATGGCGTCATTGACCTGATTATCACTACGGATGGGTTTGAAAAACGCGACCGACAGGGTACGCGGCTGATCGGTGCTCTTTTCTGCCAGCGCATAGGTTGCCAGCGCCCGACTGGCAAAGCTGTTCTGCTTGCCGCCGGGCGATACAGTCAGCGCCGTTTCCGTCAGCGCACGCAGGGTTTTCGCCACCAGCGCTTCATCGTTATTCAGGTTTTGCAGCAGCAGATCGCGGTTAATGCAGACATAGTGGTAGAACAGCGCCGAAGCAAAGCCCTGCTCGCCCATATGTGCCGATCCGTTATCCGCTGCCTTATTCAGATCATCTACCGCCGTAAAGAAGTCATCTTCGATGGTAACAGCACTCACACCCAGCGCGTGCGCGACCTGACACGCCGCTTCGATATCGAATTCCGGGCTGGAGGCCAACATCCGACCAAATAGCGCGATATCGACACTGGTGGCATCCTTACGCAAGAGTTTTAGCTCTTCGCTATTCGGCTTACGGGATTCCGCGACCAGACGCGCAACCAGTTGATCGATCAACGCCCTTTCCTGCACGCTGAAGTGAGCAAGCTGTTCGATATCGTATTTTTCCAGTGGCTCTTTACTGCCTTTTTCTTCTTTTTTCAGTTTACCGAACTGCTCAGCCATGTTTTTCGCCGCCTCATCGGCCAGCTTTTCACTCATTCCGCCAGCAATCAGCGCATTGTAGATATCACGCCCAATGCGGCGACTGCGGGTGCCAATATGGCCGCTCATCGCAGACTTAAAAACCTCAGAAGTGCGCCATGCGCGTTTCAGGCTTTGTGAGGACACGCGCAAACGTTCAACGCCACCCACGATGGCGGTTTTCGGACGCCCCGCGTCATCACGGTTCAGGTTAGAAGATGGATAAGCGGTTAAAAAATGAAGCTGGATAAATGTGGTCATCAGTTATTCCTTGTCTGAAGCTGTCGTTGTCGTTGTCGTTGTCGTTGTCGTTGCTGTCGTGTCTGGCTCATCGGCGGTGAGGTTTTGTGACGCCTGCGCATACTCGCACGCCCAGCGCACAGCGTTGCGTCGCAAAGGGTGAAGCGTTGGCGCACGGTTTTCCTGCCGCGCCTGCCATTCGTCCGCCCACAGGAAAATGCTGTCCGCCAATGAAGGGAGGTTTACACCGGCCTCTCCGCGTATTTGTACTGCACGAAAAAGCTGGCGATACAGCTCTTCCGGCGTTTGCGCCCGTTGTAGCCGTTCAAAACGCAGGGGGGAAAGGAAAGGACGATCGCCGCCCTGCTTTTCACCTAACTGCGCTGCAAAGCTGGTTTTCAGCATGTTTTTCTCTGCATGTGCCGCAACGGAAACAAAAATCGCCAGTGCCATGATGCGGCTTTCTTTTTCCAACTGCGCTGCCAGCTTCCCCGCCAGATCGTGATACCCCGGACAAGTCAACACGCCAAAAGGCGGCGCAGCGCGGCGCAACTCTGCCCGACGCGCTCGGCCATTACCCGCAACACTGTGGCGATTTTGTAGCGCCTCGAACCAGTCACTAATCTTTTTCGCGTCATCCTTGTCGATGACCCTAAAATCAGCCGTGTTTGCCATCCACTGCCTCCTGCATTTGTTTAATGGATTCTGCCGCTTTCTGCTTATGGAAAAACGCACTCAGCTTTTTCCGCGTTCCCGCCGCCTTAGCCAGATCGCGATGTTCGTCGGGGTTGCTAAACACGCGGGCATCGTAGGTACCCAACAGATAACGATAGAGTGCCTTTTGCCACGTTTTCAGCGCCGTAGCGGGGGCTTCATCCTGAGCTAACGACTGATACAGCCGTATAAAATCAGGCTGTGTTTCCTGCCAGAACGCGACATCAATAGCGCTGAAATCCCCTTTTGCGTCTTTCGGACGTGAGAACCAGGCTTCTTTAATCATCTGCCGCAGCAGCGTAGCGCTATCTCGCGCCAGCTCAACGGCCAGTTGCAAATAGTCTTTATATTCAATCAACGTCAGAGGATCATCACGAAAACGGGCAGACGCGAACAACAGCGGGACATGGTGTTCATACCAACAACGCGCCTTCATGTTGTCCATATCGTAGCCAAAACACCACAGCCCAGAGTGCCTGCGCAATTCATCCCGCCGGGCATTGTGCTGCACAACGGTGGCGGGAAAGGTGTGGTTAAGCTTATCTTCCCCCTGAACCAGCAGCCCCAGCCAGTCACGGTAAGCCAGCCCGCCCGGCTGCCCTTTCACCGACAGAAGCGGGGCATCATCGCCCTTCAATGCCCGACGATAAGGGGTGAGCGGATGCTGCCAACTGTCGTACTGAATGCCGTAGTTTTTGGTGCGATACTGCGTGAACAACGTGGTCGATTCCCTGCCACACAGATCGCATTCCCCCGCCTCTAGCGAGGTGAAATCCAGCTCGATGCGGCGCGGCATGCCCCAATAGGCTTGCAGCCGATGCGCATTTTCCGGCGTCACGGGTGGGTGAGCGCCCTCGCTGGTCGGTGTGGCCGCTAACCACGGGAACACCGTGGCATCAGGTTTACCCTTTAGCATCACTTCCTGTGTCACCACGTTCATCCAGAGTTTTTTCCACAGCGGCAGCCCAGTATCTTCCGGCATAAGCAGCGTCGTGATCGGCCCACCGCCGCGCATCCCGGTGCGGTGCCCCTGCCCGCCGGATGGCGCATTGGTTTGCAACGTGAACAACGCCATTGCCGCACAGTGTGGACATACCGCGTTGACCGTACCACGCTTGATAAAGTGATCTTTATTCAGCTTGAGCGTATTGCCGCCGGGGGCATCGATCAGCAGGCCGGAAATCGGCGTCGGGTCGCTGTCGAGCGTGGCAAAATCCTGCATAAACGCGGGCTTCTGTGCGCCAAACTGCATCGCCGGCGCCAGCGTGGCTAACGCCTGCGGGAAATCGTCACCCAGCCCTTCCTCCCAAATTTCACTCCAGTCATCGTCATCAGCGGGCGCATAGGCGGTTTGCAGCAGGCCGATAAGGAGCTGATAGCCCGCGCCCTGCAAATCGGCACGCGGCCAGGCGAGATCGATAATCGTGTCGTCGGGGAGTTGCTGCGGGGAAATGTTACCCATCCGACCATCCGAAAAAACGGCGGGTAACCAGGGTTCTTCAATCAATGAAAACATCGTACCTCCTGTGTGCGCCGCATCCCTGCGGCAAGCCAGATTATGGCGAGTATTACAACTAATGCCGGTCGTCTAAGGATCGAGATACCGAGGGCTACCACGGTGCGAGGTCTCCTTGCGGGAACCTCATCACCGTGTTTCCCTCTACATTCGGCCTTAAGCGAATAGCATTAAGTATTACGGCTTCTTTTTTAGCACATCCAACCCGCGACACCAGAGTGGTGGCTCACGTTTGTGGCTGAGGGTAGGAACAATACGGGTCGGATGCGGTGGCGGAGCCCCACTCACACCATCCCCCTACCAAACACACCTTCTGTTTAATTGACAGTCAACTACAAAGTGCTACCCTGTTCCATAAAGTAGCACTGAAAAGAGGGGAATGTTATGCAAACAGTAAAAATTCGCCAGCAAGGTGGGGCATTAATTGTCACCATCCCGCGTGATTACGGCAAGGAACTGGGGTGGGACATAGGGACAGAAATCGCCATAGAACGCAGTGGGGAAGGCATAAGTTTACAGCCCACCAAAAGAAAGCCACGAGGTAAATTCAGCGTGGAAGAACTACTCGCCCAAATTGATAGCGAAGAGATTGCTGCGCTTAATGAAGATGTGAAAACCTTTACCGAGACAACACCGACCGGTAAGGAATACTGGTAATGGCAGAAAAACGTATTCCGCAAAAAGGGGATATTTGGCATTTTAATCCTGATCCCGTGTTTGGTCGCGAATTAAAAGGCGACCACTATTGTATCGTAGTCACAGACGGTGCGTTGAATGCCGCATTAGGCGTCGCCATTTGTTGTCCTATCTCAACCAAAGCAGAAACAGCACGTTCTGCGGGCGTCACTGTCGCAGTCACCCCAGTAGATACAGAACGCGGGGATTTACGCGGTGTGGTACTCTGCCACCAAGCGCAGGCTGTGGATCTCCTCGCACGCGGTGCGACGTTTGAAACGGTAGCAGAGGATGTGCTCATACAAGACGTGATTATTAAGTTAATCAACCTTATTGACCCGCAATGAACCTCAATCAATATAGCTTAATTATTTGAATCAATTACGAATCCAACAACATCAACCCCACCTGCTCGCTATAAAACGCATGCGTTTCACCCCGATTCAGCAGCAGAACCTCGGCCTGTGGGCGGTGTAATTGCTGTCGAAACCGCTCCAGCGCGTCATCTCCTAATATCGGTAATCCGGTTTTACGCTTCTGCCACCAGCTTAACCGCACCTGCACGCGGCTTTGCTCCCAGGCGAAAGTTTCCGATGCGGCGTAAGGCTGCGGAAGTTCACCATCATTTTCCGGTTTCCACGCCAAATACAGATCCAGCGTGTCCTCTCCCAGACGGGTGGAAATATCCACCGCATCGCTCCAGCCAGACTCGCTGGATTGAGCACAGTAACCGTGTACCAACGCCAGCGATGACTGACCGGCAACGGAGCGCTGGCCGTATCGTTCACCCAGTACCTTGTTGGCTATAGCCTCCAGTTCAAGGGGCACCGCGATCTGTTCTTCATACACGCTGTTGATCAGCAGCCGCGCCGCTTCCGGCATTTTTATTGCACCGCATTCACGCAAGATAGCCTGCGTGCGCCACAGCGCGGCATGATCGGGATAAACGTAGCCGCTGTTGCGCAGTTCATCACCCAGCCAGTTAGCCTCCGCTTCCGGTTGCCAAACCGGAGCCATGATGTGCAGCACAGCCGCCGGGCGCTCATCCGTTAGCGGTGCCGTATCCAACTCTGTTTTACGACGCCCGTCGAGAAACCGGATATGCCGCTGTAATCGCCCTGCACGCTGAATCAGCAAGTCGATGGGTGCAAGGTCGCTAATCATGTTATCGACATCAATATCCAGCGATTGCTCAACCACCTGCGTGGCAATCAGCACTTTGCCAGCACGTTTATCCGGCGTGCTGTCTTTGCCAAACCACGTCAGCGCCTGTTCCTCAATCGCCATACGATCGCAAAAGGCGAAACGGCTGTGGAACAGCAGCATATCTTTCTCTGCCATACCCTCCTCAATGAGCTGACGATAAACGGCAATGGCGTCATCCACCGTATTCCTGATCCAACAGATCGATTGCCCTGCCGCTACGCTAGCCTTCACGGATTCGATGCCCTCCAACCGTTCAGTCAACCAGCTAATCTTGACCTCGCGCTTTACTTCCGACCGCGTTTCCAGCGCCGTTTCACGCAGCCCTTCACGCGTTAACTGCGTCAACCACGGATAGGCCGCGTTGGGGTCAGGCTGGGCAGACTCACAGGCTATCCCCAACGAAAACGCCCACGTCAGTTTTTCCCGCAGGGTAAGTGGCAACGTCGCGGTGAGGATAATCACGCTGCCGCCCTGCAGCGCATGAAAGCCAATCAACAGCTCAATCAGCTTGCTCATGTAGGCGTCATACGCGTGCACTTCATCCAGAATCAGCAGCTTGTTTTGTAGCCCCAGCACCCGTAGCGACTGGTGGCGAAATGGCATCACTGCCATCAGCGCCTGATCGAGCGTGCCTACGCCGATATCCGCCAGCAGCGCTTTCTTACGCGAGTCCGCAAACCAGATGTTACAGTCCTTGCTGGCAGCGTTTTCTTTCTTGTCGTACTGCGCCTGCCCCTGACTGTCACCTTCCCACAGCGATTGCACAAAGGCTGATGACATATGCCGCGCCCCATGCGCCAGCATCAGCGAAGGGTTATGCTCTGGTGAATATAATGCGCGGTAGGCTTCGGCAAGCCGCAGGTACATAGCATTCGCCGTCGCCATCGTCGGCAGGCCGATATAAATACCGCACGCTTTCTGCTGCGCCATCAGACGATGTGCCAATATCATCGCGGCTTCTGTTTTCCCCGCGCCAGTCACGTCTTCCAGAATGAAAAGCTGCGGCCCGTCAGCGGAAATATCCGCTTCCTGTGCCTGCTGTTGCAGCGGCGTTGGGCGTTGGATAAACGGAAAGAGCTGTTGGATAGAATGGAAAGGGGCAGTAGACGGGGTTCGTGGCAAACGCGCGACGACCTTTTCTGCCGTCGGCAGAGCGTGTTCACGCCAGTAGGTTTCAAGCGGCATCGGCGTGCTGCAATAGCGGAAATCCTGCTGGCGCGAGCCCAGCCAATCTGCCAGCACGGTCAAGCCAGCCAGCGCCCAACTTTGCTGCTTCAGCCGGTTTCGCCAGCCTTTATCTGCAAAACAGACTGGGAACGTAGAGGCGTCGGGAAAACACGTTTCCAGATCATGCAGGTAATGTCCTACCGCCAAATAATCATCACGATGAAAGGCCAGACTACCTTTGCATTCCGCCGCGGGTTTACCGTGATGCCCGGTGACGATATTCAGCCAAATCTCCAGCGTACTTTTCACCACCGACGTGAGCTTCTTCGTCCCTAAAGGAAATAAGCTGGTAATATCATCACGCATTGTCCATAGCCAGAAGCCCAGATCGTCATGCCTTTCCCCCCCAGATTGTCCCGAATGCTGGACTAACGGGGAGTCAGGGTTGACATATTTCCCCTGAAAACCACGGGCAAATTTCCCGATATCGTGCCAGGCTAGAAAATACGCAAACCATGCGGTGACATCCGCCTCGGACGCCAACTCACGCAGCACATGGTTAGCCTGAAAATAGTTTCTCTTTAACAAGAAATAACCACAGGCTGCCACATCCAAACCGTGATAAGGCAGCAGGTGATAATCATCTCCCTCCTGCACATCCGCCGATCTTTTGGCTTTTCCCCAATACCGGAAATAGCTCCTGTCGATGATGTCTTCCTTATCCATAGTCTTTATCTGTCAGAATAACCTTTCACGACGACCTCACGCCGTTGGCACATTGCTCGCTAGCGCGACGACATTCTCTTGCTCTGTGGGGGTTTTACCGGTTTTCTCTTTTTTCTTTTCCACGTAGCTCAGTTTTTCCTGATGCTGCGCTGGCGGAGTCAGCGGGTGGGACTGGCCGGTGAAGATGCCGCCTTTTTCAATGGAGAGTTCGTCGGTGAAAATATCGCCAAATACTTTCCCCTGCGCCAGAATGGCTACGACGCTGGCGACGATACGTCCTTCAACACGACCGTTGATGACAATCTGCTGCGATTTCATTTCGCCGTTTACCTGACCGGTGTGTTCTACTTTAATCGTGTTATCGCACTGCACGTCACCTTCTACCCGGCCTTCCACGGTGATATTGCCATCCACAGCCAGAGAGCCCGTCATCCGTGCGCCCTGAGAAATAAAGGTGTCTTTTTTCACGCGCACAGGGTTCACTGAATTAATCAACTCGTTCGATGGGCTGATAGCGGGAGAGCTGTTTATTTCACTGCGCTCTTGCGGTTCTTTTGCATCTTTTTTGTTTTTATCAAATGAAAACATCGTGTTATTCCTTTTAACAGTATAGAAAAATGCGATCGCGGCACTCGCGACGAGCACAGCAGCCACTCCCTGACCGTAATAGCGAAGGGGGAATTCGCTATAAATATCAATAAGCCAGGCGACGACCAGCAAAGCCCATAGCGCCCATATTCCCCAAAGCAGGTTGTAATTACGCACCGGGGTAACCCCGGAAAGAGGTAGGGTGATACATATCCTTCTCCATTCGTCCTTTTTTGCGGCTTGATTCCCGGATTCATTGAGCCACGCCTCATAACTATCGGATGACAGGCTCGTTTATTTAGTCCGATAACCGTAGCAACGTGATGACTATCGCATAAATTTTCACCAATGCGATGTGGAAAAGTGCGTTTTATTGATGTGGATGCGTCTCTGCAATGAAGGGTATTGCTTAGCTAAACCGATTCTTCTATTTTAGCAAACAGTCTGATTCTCGTTGATAAGAGTAACATTATGGCAAACAGAATTTGGGTCATGGGCGACGCGGTTGTCGATCTCATCCCGGAAGATACGGAACGCTATCTGAAATGTCCCGGCGGCGCACCGGCCAATGTCGCAGTCGGCATTGCCAGACTGGGGGGAAACAGCGCCTTTATCGGGCGCGTCGGTGACGATGTTTTTGGCCATTTTCTAAAAACAGTGCTGGAACAGGAGAACGTCGATACGCATCACATGGCGCACGACACACTCCACCGCACCTCAACCGTGGTCGTTAGCCTCGATGAAGCAGGGGAACGTGCCTTCACGTTTATGGTACGCCCAAGCGCAGACCTGTTTTTACAGCCGAAAGACCTGCCGATATTCAACCAGAGAGAATGGCTGCACCTCTGCTCCATCGCACTCTCACAGGAACCTTCGCGTAGTACCGCCTTTGAAGCGATGCGGCAGGTGAAAGCCGCGCGAGGCTGGGTCAGCTTCGACCCGAATATCCGTGACGATCTCTGGCAAAGCGAGCAGGAACTGCGCGACTGCCTGACACAGGCACTGATGCTGGCCGACGTAGTGAAACTGTCGCGTGAGGAACTCGCCTTTCTGTGTTCAACACCGGACGTTGAAGCAGGGATTCAGCAGTTCATGCAGCGCTACCCCACCCGGCTCTTGCTGGTGACACTGGGCAGCGAAGGCGTCTGGCTGCACGATCGCCACCAGCTACAGCACTTTGCCGCGCCGTCGGTAACCCCCGTCGATACGACAGGTGCGGGGGATGCCTTCGTCGCTGGTTTACTGCATGGCCTGGCGCAATATAACGAGCTGTCACAGCCGCTTAGCTGGGAGCCGATTATCGCGCAGGCACAGCAGTGCGGCGCACTTGCCACCACGGCAAAAGGTGCAATGACCGCACTCCCCTACGCTCAGCAATTGCACGCACTCCCTTAGCTAAGCCCTAATCCCCTCGTTTTAATACGGTTACCGTCCGGTTTTGTAGTCAGGATCACAGTTACAGAATCGGGCGAGTGAAATTTCTTGCTAACCCTTCTGCTGGCTTTTATTTTCCTCATGAAAAACCGGTTTAGCAATTTAGCTAAACATGAGAAATCCAAAAACAATAAATCTCCTTCACGACGAGAACGAAAAAATGAAACCAAGCCACCTTGCTGTGACGATAGGATTATTACTCTCCTCCCCGCTTTATGTTTCTGCCGCCAACACCGATAGTATTGAAGCCCGCCTGAACGCCATGGAGCAGCGTTTGCAACAGGCTGAAGCCCGTGCCCAGGCCGCCGAGGCCAGAGCCGACGCCGCTGAAAAGCAAACCCAACAGCTCGCCACCCGCACCACACAAACCGAACAGAAAACCCAGCAGGTGGAACAGCGCACGACGGCGCTGGCTAAGCAAAAATCCTTTGCGGATGGATTTGAATTCCACGGCTACGCGCGTTCCGGCCTGTCGATCAATGACTCCGCCACCAGTTCCAAGACCGATAAAAGCAAACACCGGTACAAGCCGTGATAACACCGTCGTCACCAACACCAATGCAGGCGATAAAGGCTACCACGCGATGGTGGCTTACCACGGCGACAGCTTCTACGGCTTGCGTGACGGGACATCGAAAACCGCGATCCTCTACGGTCACGGGCTGGGCGGCGAAGTGAAAAACATCGGTGCCGACGGCAACCTGACCAACGATGCCAACACCTGGCGCTTTGCGACCTACGGAACAACCGCGCTGAACAAGACCTGGAGCTTCGCCCCGTCCATCCTGGCGCAAACCAGCAAAGATCGTTACGTCAACGGCGATAGCTACGAATGGGTGACATTTAATGCGCGCCTGATTCAGGAAATCACCGAAAACTTTGCACTGGCTTATGAAGGCAGCTATCAATACATGGACCTCGATCCGCGCGGTTATCGCAGCCTGAATCAGGTTAGCGGCGGTTTCTACAAGCTGACATTCGCACCGACATTCAAGGTCGGTGATATCGGCAACTTCTTTAGCCGTCCTGAACTGCGCGTGTTTGCCAGCTACATGGACTGGGATAAGCGACTGGATAACTACTCCAGTGAAGATACGTTTGGCTCCACCGGCTTTAAAGCAGGCGGCGAATGGAACTTTGGTATCCAGATGGAAACCTGGTTCTAACCCTTGTCCGGCTTTGGCGTCGATTACGCACTAATCGACGTCAAAGTGACGACATATAAAGAGGAATAACATGGATATCAACAAAACTGCCGCCGCGCTCATCCCCCTTCTCGGCGGGAAAGAGAATATCGCCAGTGCTGCCCACTGCGCGACTCGCCTGCGTCTGGTACTGAATGACGACAATCTGGCTGATAAAAAAGCCATCGAGAACGTTGACGGCGTTAAAGGCTGTTTCCAGAACGCGGGACAAATGCAGATCATTTTCGGCACAGGTCTGGTCAACAAGGTGTATGCCGAGTTCATCAAAGCAGCTGGCATCAGTGAATCGAGCAAATCCGAAGCGGCCTCCATCGCAGCGAAGAAGCTAAACCCGCTGCAACGTCTGGCACGTCTGCTATCGAACATCTTCGTCCCTATCATGCCGGCAATTATCGCTTCCGGTCTGTTGATGGGGCTGCTTGGTATGATCAAGACCTATGGCTGGGTCGATGCCAGCAGCGCGATCTTCGTGATGCTGGATATGTTCAGCTCCGCTGCCTTTATTATTCTGCCTATCCTGATCGGTTTTACTGCCGCGCGCGAGTTCGGTGGAAACCCCTATCTCGGCGCGACGCTGGGCGGCATTCTGACCCACCCGGCGCTGACCAACGCCTGGGGCGTCGCGGGGGGCTTCCAGACCATGCATTTCTTCGGCATGGACATCGCCATGATTGGCTATCAGGGCACCGTGTTTCCGGTACTGCTGGCCGTCTGGTTCATGAGCATCGTAGAAAAGCGCCTGCGTAAAATCGTACCTGACGCGCTGGATATCATCGTCACGCCGTTCCTCACCGTCATCATTTCCGGCTTCGTTGCTATGCTGCTCATCGGGCCGGCGGGGCGTGCGCTGGGCGACGGTATTTCTTTCTTACTCAGCACGTTGATTGCTCACGCTGGCTGGTTAGCCGGTTTACTGTTCGGCGGCCTCTACTCCGTTATCGTGATCACTGGCGTTCATCACAGCTTCCATGCCATTGAAGCCGGACTGCTTGGTAACCCGAATATCGGCGTCAACTTCCTGCTGCCGATTTGGGCGATGGCGAACGTGGCGCAGGGTGGCGCATGTCTGGCGGTATACTTCAAAACGCGTGATGCGAAAACCCGAGCGATTGCCGTTCCCGCAGGACTGTCTTGTCTGCTGGGTATCACAGAAGCCGCGATATTTGGTATCAACCTGCGCTTTATTAAGCCGTTCCTGGCCGCACTGGCAGGCGGTGCCCTTGGTGGCGCGTGGGTTGTCTTCAATCACGTCAATATGACGGCAGTCGGGCTGACCGGTTTTCCGGGGCTGGCCATTGTGCAAAGCGGGTCGATGCTTAACTACCTGATTGGGATGTTGATTGCGTTCGGCGCGGCCTTTGTCATTTCCTTACTGCTGAAATATAAAACGGATAGCGAATAATGAAGGAAGTCCACTTACTAAAGCGCATGGCGCACGCCCTGATGTCAGGCCACTCACGGAAACAGGAAGACCCGTATCGCCCGGAATGGCATCTGTCCCCGTGCGTGGGTCTGCTCAACGATCCGAACGGATTTATTCATCACAACGGGCGTTACCATCTGTTTTATCAGTGGAATCCTTTATCCTGTGCCCACGGAGCAAAATTCTGGGGGCACTGGAGCTCCGCCGATCTGGTGAACTGGACGCATGAACCCGTCGCACTGGTGCCCAGTGAAAGCTATGAAAGCCACGGCTGCTATTCTGGCTCTGCCGTGGTCGATCAGGACGCGATCATGCTGATGTATACGGGTAACGTGAAATACGACGATGGCTCACGTACCGCGTTCCAATGCCTTGCCCGCGAAAATCCTAACGGTGAATATGACAAACTGGGCGCGGTTCTGACGCTCCCTGACGGCTACACCGGGCACGTTCGCGATCCGAAAGTGTGGCGTCATGATGACCGCTGGTACATGGTGCTCGGCGCACAAGATCTCGACCTGCAAGGGAAAGTGCTGCTCTACCGTTCTGACGATCTGCTGGCGTGGGAAAAGATCGGTGAGATCGCCGGTTCTCGTTTGGGCGGGGTCGGGGATTTTGGCTACATGTGGGAGTGCCCGGATCTGTTCCCACTGGATGGAAAGGACGTGCTGATCTGCTGCCCACAGGGGGTTCCCGCCGAAGAAGAGCGCTACCTGAATACCTTCCAGGCGGGCTATTTCATCGGCTCGCTTAACTACGACAACGGTGCTTATCCCCATCAGGGTTTCCATGAACTGGATCTTGGCTTCGAGTTTTACGCCCCGCAAACCACGCTGAGCGAAGACGGGCGACGCCTGCTGTTCGGCTGGATGTCGATTCCCGACGATAATGAATTCTTTGAGCCGACGATCGAGTACGGCTGGATCCACACCATGACCTGCCCGCGCGAACTCACACTGCGTGGCGATCGCGTTTATCAACACCCTGCACGTGAACTGCAACAGCTGCGCAGGCAGCATTACTCCTGGCATGGTGCCGCAGACTACGCGTCTCCGCTGCATGTCAGCAGCGCGGAAATTCTCATCACCGTTCAGGGCGAATTCCAGCTCAGCCTCGCCTCACAACTGGTTCTCTGTTGGGATGGAGAACGCGTCACGCTGAGCCGACACAACCGCCGCACTGGCGAACCCGAACATCGCTACTGGCGCGGTGAGCTGAGCCAATTGCAGATACTGTGCGATCGCTCCAGCGTTGAAATTTTCATCAACGACGGTGAGGCCGTGATGTCTGCACGCTATTTCCCGGAAAGTGACGCGACCATGACGTTCAGCGGCTCTGGTCGATTAACGCTACAACACTGGCTGTTAGCGCCATGCGTGATAGAATAACTTTCCTTTTTTCTGATAGCAGACCTCGCGGTGAAACCGACTAAACGCATAACAATCAGTGACATCGCCGCGCTGGCCGGTGTATCAAAATCCACCGCCAGTCTGGTACTTAACGGACGCAGCAAAGAGTTTCGCGTTTCTGATGAAACCCGCGATCGTATCTTAGCCGTCGCGCATGAGCAGCGTTATCAACCCAGCATTCACGCCCGTTCGCTGCGTTCCTCACGCAGCAACACGCTGGGGCTGGTGGTACCGGAAATGACCAACTACGGCTTTGCCGTCATTTCCCGCGAGCTGGAAATGCTGTGCCGTGAAGCAGGGTTACAGTTGCTGATTGCCTGCACCGACGAAAACGCCAGTCAGGAGATGATGGCGGTCAACAGTCTGGTGCAGCGTCAGATCGATGGTCTGATTGTCGCCTCCAGCCTGTTGAGCGATACCGAGTATCAAAAAATTAATCAGCAGTTGCCCGTTATACAATTTGACCGGGTGATTGGTGATTCCACGCTGCCGATGGTGATCTCCGAAGCGGTAGAATCCACGGCGGAAATGGTCGAACGCATCGCCCGCCAGCATCATGATGAGTTCTATTTCCTTGGCGGCCAGCCGCGAATTTCCCCGACTCGCCACCGTCTGGAAGGCTTTCAACTTGGACTAACGCGTGCAGGTATCGACTGCAAGCCGGGGTGGATTATTCACGGCAGCTATCACCCCAGCGCGGGTTATGAAATGTTTGCCCAGCTGTGTGCCACGCTGGGTCGTCCGCCAAAAGCGCTGTTTGTTGCCGCCTGTGGCCTGATGGAAGGCGTACTGCGTTATATGAACCAGCATAACCTGATGGAAAGCGGCATCCGGCTGTGCTGCTTTGACGATCACTATCTGTTTGATTGTTTACCGCTGAAGATCGATACCGTGGCGCAGGATTGTGAAAATCTGGCGCGCAGCAGCTTTGAGATGGTAACCAGCCTGATTGCACAACAGCCGCTTGAAGAAGATCGGCGCTATATCCCGACGCGGATTCACTGGCGTCATCCCGACTCGCGGGCGTAGATCTGCACCAACGTTTCCTGTCAGACGATACACAGCGAGCGATACACACAAAAGACAAGCATAAAAAAAGGAACGCGGTTTGAACATTCACGCCGCATTCCTTCTTAAAACACCCTCAGCCGCTATTTAGCCGCGGTTTCCGCACCGACCAGCCCAACTTTGAGGTAGCCCGCTTTACGCAGTGAATCCATCACGCTCATGATGGTTTCATAATCGACGCTTTTATCTGCCTGAAAGAAGATGGTCGTTTCTTTGTTAGCGCTGGTTTTCGCGTCCAGAACCTGAGCCAGAGATTGCTCACTAACCACCTCTTCCCCCAGGAACATTTGCTTATCCGCTTTTACCGTCAGATAAAGCGGTTTCTCCGGGCGCGGTTGCGGTGCTGCCGATGACGCGGGCAGATCGACACGAATATCCACCGTTGCCAACGGTGCCGCTACCATGAAGATAATCAGCAGAACCAGCATGACGTCAATGAACGGCGTGACGTTAATGTCATGCATTTCACCGTCATCACTCACGTCCTCCTTCAAATGCATCGCCATGACTTAACCCACCCGCAGTTTATGCGCAGCTGAAGACGCCCGGTTATCATTGCTGGCAGCCACATCGAGATCGCGACTTTGCAGCAGCAGCACCTGTGCAGCGACATCGCTGACCATCGCTTTGTAGCTGGCAATCGAACGTGCAAAGACGTTATAGATGACAACCGCAGGAATCGCGGCAACCAGACCAATCGCCGTCGCCAGCAGGGCTTCTGCAATCCCCGGAGCCACTACCGCCAGGTTGGTGGTTTGCGTCTGTGCGATACCGATGAAGCTGTTCATGATGCCCCATACCGTACCAAACAGCCCGACAAACGGCGCCACCGCACCGACCGTGGCCAGATAGCCGTTACCACGCCCCATGTGACGCCCGGTAGCCGCCACGCGGCGCTCCAGACGAAACGCGGTGCGCTCTTTAATTCCGTTGTTGTCATCCGAGCGTGCGGAAAGCTCCAGTTCGTTCTGCGCATCCACCAATAGTTGTTGCGCGACGCTGCCAGCTTTGAACGCGTCGGCCGTTTCCAGCGCATCATCCAGCGTTTTTGCCTGCTCCAACGCCAGATATTCACGGCGCAGACGGCGTTTCGCACCAGACATCTCAACGCTTTTACTGAAGAAGATCGCCCAGGTAATCACGGAAGCCAGCAGCAGGCCAATCATCACCGTTTTCACCACGGCATCAGCGTGCTGGTACATGCCCCAAACGGACAAATCGGTTTTCATCAGGTTATTGGTGCCCGGTGCCGCACTCGCTGGCAGCGAGAGGGCTGACGCCGGAGCATCGGTTGTCACAGGGGCTGAAGGAGATGCCGCAGCAGGCTGAGTGGCAGGCGCTGCATTCTCTGTCGATAACGGCGTCGTTGCAGGAGCCGCAAACGCATTTCCACTTAGTCCCGCTGTACACAGCAGGATAACCAGCACGCTACGGGAAAATGCGCTGAACACGCCACGTTTTTTTTGCCAGGTTGATAACACCTGTTGAGTTGTATTACTGACAGCCGTCTTCACGCTGTGCCTCCACCATTCATTCTGTACATCATCTGTTCTGTACAGTCATCTGTTCTGTACAATATCCGCACATACCCGCAGGTATAATGCCGCAATAACGCAGCCTGAAATGATACCAAACCCTGAACGAATTGATAGTCGTTCTCATTATTATTTACACAAGATAATGCACTTTTCTTGCGTTCTAACAGGGTTTTTGGGGGTATTGCCGGCATATCGGCAGAAAAAGCATAAAAACGAGAAAGAAGAGGCGTATTCCGGCATATCTCAGGCAAAACGCCCCTAAACGCGGCGTGATATCCCAGATTTTATAATCGAATTTTTACGATCGGCTTTTTGTGATCGACATTAAGTTATCACACCATTTCATGATGGCTGGCGACAAGTTTCACGAAATAATAGGATACAATTAAGTATAATAAGATAAATAAAAACACAATGTTACGTATAAGTTCGTGAGGTAAATAGGAATAAAATCCATATAAAACAGTATTTCATATTAGCTTTTTCTTTTGTGACACGAGTCATTCTACAAAGTTGTATAATAGGTTAGCTTAAATCACAGAGAATACCGATGCATGCCACAAGAATAACTTAATCCGGCTGCCGTTTTCTCAGCAGTAAACCTACTGTTCATTACACTATTTTTCATAGAGTTATATTTTTAAATCACCATTTGATTATCGATAATGTCACCCCACCTCTGGAGATAATTCAATGAAGCTGTCAAAAACATTGATCGGCGTTTGTCTGGGATCTACCGTACTCCTGATGAGCCAAGCGATTCAGGCACAACAAATTAAAGCCTCTGATGTTCACCCAGAAGGTTACCCTAATGTCGTTGCCGTTCAGAAAATGGGAGAGAAATTAAAATCCGCCACAAATGGCCGACTGGAAATTAAAACCTTTCCCGGTGGCGTCTTAGGTGATGAAAAACAAATGATTGAGCAGGCACAGCTTGGTGCGATTGATATTATTCGTGTATCAATGACGCCCGTTGCCGCTATTTTACCAGAAATAGAAGTCTTCACGCTGCCCTATATCTTCCGTGATGAAGATCATATGCACAAAGTGCTGGATGGAAAAATCGGTCAGGAAATTGGAGACAAAATTACTAACAACAGCAGATCCAAACTGGTTTTTCTGGGCTGGATGGACGCAGGAACGCGTAACTTAATCACCAAACAACCAGTGGTAAAACCAGAAGACCTTAAGGGCATGAAAATTCGCGTCCAGGGTAGCCCGGTCGCGCTGGCAACGCTAAAAGCGATGGGTGCCAACTCAATCGCGATGGGCGTCAGTGAAGTCTTCAGCGGCATGCAAACTGGTGTGATTGACGGCACTGAAAATAACCCGCCGACGTTTGTCGCACATAACTACCTGCCTGTCGTGAAAAACTACACCTGGAGTCGCCACTTCATTATTCCTGAACTGTTTCTGTATTCCAAAACCAAATGGGACAAACTTTCTAAAGAAGATCAGGATCTTATCCTGAAGCTCGCGAAAGAAGCACAGCAAGAACAGCGCGTGCTGTGGAGTGAGTATACTCAGCAATCTCTGGATAAAATGAAAGCGGGTGGCGTTCAATTCCATGACATTGATACCGAGTATTATTTCAAAGCCACTCAGCCCGTACGCGATCAGTTTGGTGCCAAATATCAGGATCTGATTAAAGCCGTCGCCGACGTCCAATAATCAATCTCTCACCTGAGCGGATAAATAGCAGACTCTTGACGAACGGATTAACGCAATGAAAACGGTGATAGTGGATAGATTTCCATTATCACCACACCACGGATTTATCGGCAACGTCATAGATAGCGCTCTATTTATTCGCCCCTGATATCAACAATTCCCCTTCGCTTATTGCTTAGCGAATATAGGTGGCACAATGGCACAGTCTTATCTTTCCAGTATGGATGTACTCTATCGTATTGCCATGTGGGTTTCTGGTCTGGCGTTATTAATTATGACGCTCGTGATTCCAGTCGGAATATTCGCACGCTATGTATTAAATGCCGCATTATCCTGGCCAGAACCCATTTCAATCATTTGTATGGTGACGTTTACTTTTGTCGGTGCCGCCGTCAGTTACCGTTCCAACTCACATATTGCCGTCAGTATGTTGACCGACAGATTGCCAGAATCCGGTAAGAAGATTTGCGTTCATCTGTCGAACCTTCTGATGCTCTTAATTAGTCTGTTTATTCTTTATTACAGCACATTACTTTGCCTGGAATTATGGGAGCAGCCCGTGGCGGAGTTTCCCTTATTAACCGCAGGTGAAAGTTATTTACCGTTGCCTATCGGTTCGTTAATCACCGTGCTGTTCATCATCGAAAAGATGTTTTTCGGCCCGCAGGATAAACGCCCTGTGGTAATGCTTGGCAGTTCTTAATTCGGAGCCAATACCATGGATGCATTTATTCTTGTTGCTACATTGGCCGTGCTGCTGGCGGTCGGTGTTCCCGTTGCCTACGCAGTAGGGTTGAGCGCCATTGTTGGCGCATTCTGGATCGATCTGCCGCTTGAAGCAGTCATGATCCAGATTACCAACGGCGTGAACAAATTTTCGCTGCTGGCGATTCCTTTCTTTATTCTGGCCGGGGCAATCATGGCCGAAGGCGGCATCGCCCGTCGGCTGGTCAGCTTCGCTTACATCTTTGTCGGCTTTATTCGCGGCGGCTTGTCGCTGGTTAACATCGTCGCTTCAACGTTCTTCGGCGCAATATCTGGTTCTTCTGTCGCAGATACGGCTTCAATCGGTTCGGTGATGATCCCAGAAATGGAGAAAAAGGGTTACCCGCGCGACTTCTCCGCCGCCGTCACCGCCAGCGGATCCGTGCAGGCGATTTTGACACCGCCGAGCCACAACTCCGTGATCTATTCGCTGGCTACCGGCGGTACGGTTTCTATTGCTTCGCTGTTTATCGCAGGGATCCTGCCCGGCCTGTTGCTCAGTCTGACCATGATGGTGATGTGCGTCGGTTTTGCCCATCGACGCGGTTATCCAAAAGGTGAACGTGTACCGTTCCGTCAGGCGCTGAAAATCTTTGTCGATACCTTATGGGGATTGATGACGGTCGTCATCATCATGGGCGGGATTCTGTCCGGTATTTTTACCGCGACCGAGTCTGCGGCTATTGCCTGTCTGTGGTCCTTCTTCGTGACCATGTTTATCTATAAAGATTACAAGTGGTCGGAACTGCCCAAGCTGATGTACCGCACGGTCAAAACCGTGACGATCGTGATGATCCTGATCGGCTTCGCCGCCGCATTCGGCGCCATCATGACCTACATGCAGCTGCCTGCCCGCATTACCGAGTTTTTCACCTCCATTTCGGATAACAAGTACGTCATCCTGATGTGGATTAACATCATGCTGCTGCTGATCGGCACGCTGATGGACATGGCACCGCTGATCCTGATCCTGACGCCCGTCCTGCTGCCCGTCGCCCTCTCGCTCGGTATCGATCCGGTGCATTTCGGCATGATCATGCTGGTGAACCTCGGGATCGGCCTGATCACGCCGCCGGTGGGGTCCGTGCTTTTCGTCGCCAGTGCGGTGAGTAAGCAGAAGATAGAACAGGTCGTTAAAGCGATGCTGCCCTTCTACTGCGGGCTGTTCTTTGTGCTGATGCTGGTCACCTATATTCCGGAGATCTCACTCTGGCTGCCCAAATTCTTCGGCGTGCATACGGGTTAGCACATTACATTGCGCCATGTTGATGAACAGCAATACAGAAGACATGGCGCTTTCCTTACCTTTCATTTCCCTATTTGATCATTTCCCTACCTGAAATATTTTCACCTACCTCTAATCTTATCTTACTCAAGCCCACACGCCGCCCCAGCCGTGATAACGTAGGGCTAATACATCGAATAACGCCTCCTTGTTTCCTCACACTTTCGCTATCAGGAATATCTGGCGTATTGGGTCATCCGGCAGGATTGAATAGAAAAGGTAATAGTGATTATGACAAGCAAAAAAACGGCAACAGCGTTAGTCGCCGCAGGACGCAGCAAGAAATTCACCCACGGTTCCGTAAACCCCGTTATTCAGCGCGCTTCCTCGCTGGTATTCGATACCGTGCAGGATAAGAAACACGCCACCATTAACCGTGCCAAGGGTGCGCTATTCTACGGTCGCCGTGGCACACTGACCCACTTTTCGCTTCAGGAAGCGATGGTGGAACTGGAAGGCGGTGCAGGCTGTGTGTTGTATCCATGCGGTGCAGCGGCTATCTCTAACGCGATTATCTCTTTCGTCGCGGCAGGCGATCATATTCTGGTGACGGAGTCGGCCTACGAACCCACACAGGATTTTTGCACCAAAGTGCTCAAAAAAATGAACGTCAGCACCACCTATTTCGATCCACTCATCGGTGCTGGCATTGCCGAACTGATCCAGCCCAATACCAAAGTCGTCTTTCTCGAATCACCGGGTTCCATCACGATGGAAGTCCATGATGTGCCGGCGATCGTACAAGCCGTGCGCCGCATCAATCCCGACATCGTTATCATGATTGATAATACCTGGGCAGCAGGCATTTTATTCAAAGCGCTCGACTTCGATATTGATATTTCTATTCAGGCGGCTACCAAATATATTGTTGGTCACTCCGATGCCATGATTGGCACCGCTGTCGCTAATGAACGCTGCTGGGCGCAGTTGCGCGAACAGTCTTACCTGATGGGCCAAATGGTAGATGCTGATACTGCTTATGTCGCCAGCCGTGGCCTGCGCACGCTGGGCATCAGGCTCAAGCAGCATCAGGAAAGCAGCATCCGCATTGCACAGTGGCTGGCAGAACGGCCAGAAGTCGCCGTCGTTAATCACCCTGCGCTGCCGGGATGTAAAGGGCATGAATTCTACGTACGCGATTTTAACGGCTGCAACGGCTTGTTCTCCTTTGTGCTGAAAGAGAAATTAAGCAAAGAGGCGCTGGCGAACTATCTGGATCATTTTGAGCACTTCAGCATGGCGTATTCCTGGGGGGGCTTTGAGTCTCTGATTCTGGCAAATCAGCCGGAAGAACTTGCGGCTATCCGCCCGGTGAGCGGCGTGGACTTTACCGGCACACTTATTCGGTTACATATTGGACTTGAAGACAGTGACGATCTGATCGACGATCTGGCCGCGGGTTTCAGCAGGCTGAGTGCTTAGTCTGGCAAGGCGTCAGCAGGCTCATCGCTGCCAAACGGCAGGAAACAAAATATCAGCAGACATAAAATATAGAAAATGTGACGGCCATAAAGCCGCCACATCTTGATTTCCCCTGCGGCGCGCTGGGGAATGCGTTATCATAATTATGAGTCAACGCTTACCAAAAACCGCGTTACCTTAACCAAAATTAAGCATTAAGCCCTGTCGTATTCTCACAATGCGGCAAGGCGTTTTGCCCCATCGATTTTAGGGCTTGATAGACAGTAGATTTCAGGTAATTCAGCGTTCCATCGCCGCAGCCTGAGAGATAGTGAATATCGTCACTGGCGGGATGTAATATGAGTGTGGTTCACGACATTATTCAGGCGCTCTGGCAGCAGGATTTTAGTGCACTGGCCGATCCCCACGTCATTTGGGTGGTTTACGGCATTCTGTTCACGACGCTGTTTCTGGAGAACGGCCTGCTACCTGCCTCTTTTCTGCCAGGCGACAGCCTGCTGTTGCTCACGGGTGCCATGATTGCCAAAGGCGTGATGAGCTTTTTCCCTACGATGATTCTGCTCACCATCGCTGCCAGCCTCGGCTGCTGGCTCAGCTACCTCCAGGGGCGCTGGCTGAGCGATACGCGTCTGGTAAAAGGTTGGCTATTGCAGCTTCCTGCGCATTACCACCAGCGTGCCCATCACCTGTTCCACCGCCACGGCCTGATGGCGCTGCTGGTTGGCCGCTTTTTAGCGTTTATCCGCACGCTACTGCCAACAATGGCAGGCATTTCCGGGTTAAATAATACGCGCTTCCAAATTTTCAACTGGCTCAGCGGGCTGCTGTGGGTTGGGGGAATTGTCACGCTCGGCTATGCGCTCAGCCACATTCCACTGGTCAAACGCTATGAAGATCAGGTGATGACCGCGCTGATCCTGCTCCCGATTATTTTGCTGGTTAGCGGCCTGGTTGGCATGGCTGTTGTCGTGTGGCGTAAAAAACGTGCCGTCGCCTAATCGGTAACCGCACGCTTGCTTAACGCCCTCAGCTTTCCTCAACCGCCATATTGCCGGCCTTTAATCTCGCCGCTTCATCGCTCGGCGTCGCGCCGAAATAGCGCTTAAATTCCCGGCTAAACTGCGACACGCTTTCATATCCTACGCGAGCGGCCGCGACGCCCGCTCTCAGCCCTTCGTTGATCATCATCACGCGTGCTTTGTGTAAGCGGTAGGATTTCAGGTACTGCAACGGCGAGGTGTTGGTGACTGCTTTGAAATTATGGTGAAACGCCGAGACGCTCATGTTCACTTCCGCCGCCAGCTGTTCCACATTCAGGCTATCGGCGTAGTGATTTTCGATTCGTCGCAGAGACTTGGCAATCTGGCTGAAGTGCGTGTGCCGATTGACCAGCGCCTGTAATGCCGCACCGCGTTCACCGCAGAGCATATGATAGATAATCTCGCGCACAATCGTCGGGCCCAGCACACGGGCATCACGCGGGTTATCCATCGCATCCAGCAGCCGTTCCACAGCACACAGAATTTCATCGGTCAGCGGCGCGCTGTTCACACCGCATGTGCAGGAACAGGAGCGGATCGCGCTGTCGTCATCACCGATGTCGATCAACAAATCCTGAAGCATCTGGATATCGATACGGATAGCCATCCCCACCAAAGGGTGTTCAACGCTGGCTATCGTTTCACATTCGAACGGCAGCGGCACGGTCATCAACAGGTAATTTTCCGGGTCATACTGGAACGTTTTCCCCCCCAGATAGCCAACCTTCTGTCCCTGAAAAATGATGACAATCGTCGGCTCATACATAACCGGCACACGCGGATGGTGCTGTTCTGTATACAGAATCTTGACCTGTGGCACGAGCGAAGGCGTAGTCCAGCTTTTGGTTGAACAGCGTATTGCCTGCTGCACGATACGTTGCCGCACCGTCTGCTGCTCTGGCTCTTTCTGAGCGAGTCGTGCCTGAACGGATGGTTTTTGAACAAGCTGCTCAGATTGGCTTTCCGTCAACATGCTTTGAGTGTGCGTCACCATGGTGTTATCTCGCTACGGGTTCACTTTTCCTGCCCGAAGCCTCTCTCCTGACAGAAGAAACAAAATGACATACCTGCGAATTATTATCACCCTTTTCTCCTGCATTTTGTAGAAATAGGCAATAAGCAAACAGAAATGTGCATTGAACGTCTTTCGTGGGTTGATGACAATACGAAGCATACATTCGTCCCTCATCTCACGGGAAAAGACATGAATAAAACGATCGAACTGTTCACCTCACACCGCAGTGAACGTAGCTATCTTGATAAAGCGATTCCCGATGACGTGCTGGATGCCATTATTCAGTCCGCCCATCTGGCACCCACGTCCGTAAACTCTCAGCAGGTTTCGCTCATCGTCACTCGCGATCCGGCACGCAGGGCGCGCATCGCCGAATTGGCCGGCGGTCAGCCGTGGATTGCTAAAGCACCCGTTTTCATTACCGTGGTGCTGGATATGCATAAAACACAAGTCGGGATTGCCATGAGCGACAAGCAACAGCACGCGCATGAAAGCATAGAAAGCCTGATCGCCGGCACAACGGATGTTGGTATCGCGCTCGGCACGCTAATGGCCGCCGCACGCTCATTTGGGCTGGGTATCGTCCCGATTGGCGGTATTCGTCGCGACCCGCAGGCGATGATCGATTTTCTGGAACTGCCTGAACTGACGTTCCCCGTCGCCGGCGTCGCTATCGGTTACGTGGACACGCCTGCGCATCAGAAACCGCGCTTGCCGCTGAATTCCTTCCGTCATGATGAAACCTATCATCAGGACGTTCTGCCTGCGGCGATCGAGCAATATAACCACACGCTGGTGACACACTGGCAGCAAACTGGTCGCACAGACGGCGACAACTGGGGTGACAACACCGCCAGCTACTATCAGCACATTTATTTCCCGAAAGTCTTACCCGCGATCCTCCAACAGGGCTTTAAACTGGACAAATAACCTATGCTCAATTTCACACTTCATACCCCTACCAAGATTTTGTTTGGCGAAGGCCAGATTGCTGAATTAGGCAAAGAAATCCCTGCCGATGCCCGTATCCTCATCACCTACGGCGGCGGCAGCGTGAAGCACAATGGCGTGCTGGATCAGGTCTATCGCGCATTAGAAGGCCGTAACGTACGCGAGTTTTCCGGCATTGAACCAAACCCGACTTACGAAACGCTGATGAAAGCCGTCGAGGTCGTTCGTGCAGAGAAGATTGATTTCCTGCTGGCCGTTGGCGGGGGGTCTGTCGTCGATGGTACGAAATTTATCGCTGCTGCCGCAGATTATCAGGCCGCGCAGGACCCGTGGCACATCCTGCAAACCGGCGGTGCAGAAATCGATCGCGGCGTCGCGATGGCAGCCGTGCTCACTCTGCCAGCGACCGGTTCGGAATCCAATAATGGCGCGGTCATCACCCGTAAATCGACCAACGATAAGCTCGCTTTCCGTTCACGCCACACACAGCCGCTTTTCGCCGTGCTCGATCCCGTCGTAACGTATACCCTGCCCGCTCGCCAAATTGCGAACGGCGTGGTTGATGCCTTCGTTCATACAGTCGAGCAGTACCTGACGTATTCCGTCGATGCCAAAGTACAGGATCGTTTTGCGGAAGGCTTGCTGTTGACGCTGGTTGAAGAAGGCCCGCGCGCACTGGCAGAACCGGAAAACTACAAGGTCAGGGCCAATGTGATGTGGAGCGCCACGATGGCGTTGAACGGCCTGATTGGCGCAGGCGTGCCGCAGGATTGGTCAACCCACATGCTGGGGCACGAATTAACGGCGCTGCACGGTCTCGATCATGCCCAAACGCTGGCTATCGTCCTACCTGCCATGCTGGCAGCGAGAAAAGCACAGAAGCGCGACAAACTGCTGCAATACGCCGAGCGCGTCTGGAACCTGCACGACGGTAGCGAAGACCAGCGCATCGACGGCGCGATTGCCGCTACGCGCGACTTCTTCGAGAAAATGGGCGTACCGACCCGCATGTCTGACTACCAGTTGGATGGCAGCTCCATTCCGACACTGGTCGCCAAACTCAACGAGCATGGCCTGACCGCGCTGGGCGAGCACCGCGACATTACGCTGGAAGAAAGCCAGAAGATTTACGAAGCGGCGCGCTAAGCCCCTCCGTTCTTACCCCTTCGAATGATAGGAGAAAACGCGATCATTTAAACAACACGAATACCCTCACCTCAATGCTGTGTCTGTTAAGGGGAGCCAATCGGCTAATACTGGTCACTTAAGCCCGCTATTAGGGGAAACACAGGGGGAGGTTCCCGCAGGGAGGCCTCACCCCTGTGGTCGCCCCGTGTATCTCGATGCTTAAACGATCGGAATGAGCCAATCGGCTCCCTTTATCATCGGACAATCCATAACCGCTGCATTTTTCTACTAGAATGAAATCATATGCCTGTTCCTGCTAGGGATCACGTTGCGCTATTTTCGTGATATGAACAGGTCGCCCATCCAGTTAACTCTATGATATTTTTATAGATTAACGGATATAAAAGGAGAATGAGATGACGCAACCGAAAGTTAAGCTGGCGGACGGCAATATCATGCCCCAGTTGGGCCTTGGTGTCTGGCGAGCAAGCCGTGAAGACACGGTAATCGCCGTGACTGAAGCATTGTCCATCGGTTATCGGGCGATCGATACCGCCGCTATTTATAAGAACGAGGAAGCCGTCGGTCAGGCGCTGAGCTCCGCGAATCTGCCGCGTGAAGAAGTCTTCATCACCACCAAGCTCTGGAATGGCGATCACACCGCCCCCCAGAAGGCGCTGGAAGAAAGCCTGAGAAAACTTCGGTTAGATTATATCGATCTCTACCTTATTCACTGGCCGCTCCCGCAACAGAACACCTTTGTGGATGCCTGGCGCGGACTCATCAAACTCCAGGAACAGGGTCTGGCGAAAAGCATCGGCGTTAGCAATTTCCACATTCACCACTTACAGCGGTTAAAAGAAGAAACGGGCGTATTGCCAGTTATCGATCAGGTCGAGCTACACCCTCTTCTCCAGCAAAGACAGCTCCACGCCTGGAATGCGACGCATCATATCCAAACCGAGTCCTGGAGCCCGCTGGCACAGGGCGGTGAGGGCGTTTTTGACCATCCGGTTATTCGTAAACTGGCGACAAAATACGGGAAAACGCCAGCACAGATTGTGATTCGCTGGCATCTGGACAGCGGGCTGGTGGTGATTCCTAAATCGGTGACGCCTTCCCGCATCAAAGAAAACTTCGAAGTGTTCGATTTCCGTCTGGATAAAGACGAGCTAGGTGAAATTGCCAAGCTGGATAGCGGGAAGCGACTAGGATCGGACCCAGATGAACCGAGAAACGACTAGGAGCTAATCCCATTACGGCTACTGGGATAGTCTCTAAGCCACCTGTAATGCCAGCATTCACCGTGCTGGCATTTTTCTTCTAATCGGAAAACTGAATCTCATACACATCGCTACGGCAATGTGCCTCGCTGTATTCCAACAGTTCACCCCGATCGTTATAAACATGCAGTTGGCAATACAGTATCGGTGCTTCCACCGCGATACCAAGCAGTGTGGCGACCTCTGCCGCACAGGCTATCGCTTTGAAGCGATAGCGCTTTTTGTCCGGCGTGATCCCACCCGTCATCCAATGCTGGTAGAGAGACTGTTCAAGCGCTTCCGGGTCAGGCAGGAATTTTTGCGGAATCCAGGTCGCTTCCAGCGAAACAGGCTCGCCATTGCTCAGCCGCACGCGTCGCAGATAGGTAACGGCCTCGCCTTCCGGCAGCGACATTTTTTCCGCGATAGCAGCAGGTGGAACCTGTATCGTTTTCTCTAACCACAGGCTCCCAGCCACGCCGCCCTGTTTCAGCACCAGCGCGGTGAATCCTTCATCCTCAGCACTCAATGCGTAGTGAAGCCGTTGCGCTACGCGAGTTCCCACCCCTTGCTGGCGAACAATCAACCCTTTATCTTCCAGCAGCGACAGGGAACGAGAGACCGTTACGCGCGATAATCCCAGCTGTTGCGCAATCAATCTTTCCGCAGGTAAGAACTGGCCTGCTAACGCCTTCCGACGGTCGATTTCTGATTCAAGCAACGACGCGAGCTGCATATAGCGAGGCGCCGACGACGCCTCAGCCAGTTGATCCCTGACCCAAAGCAGTAATTCCCGCATAGTGCAGCCTTTTTAGTGACGCAGCATTCTGGCTGCGTGCAGGTTAAAACAGGGAGTGAACCTGATTTCATCGCGAAACGAAACGCTCTGACTCTGAAATTGTTGTAATAAAACGTGTTTTTTAGCACCTATCAGACCCAGAACCGCATGCGATTCAAAACGCGATTCACCCTTAATTCATCACAACATTAATCTATAAGGTATCGTCCACACGTCTTCGCATCTTTAATTTCGGTTTGTCTGAATAGAGGTGGATCACATTAAGAAACAGGTGGATACCAGAAACTCTGCCGTCACACGTGTCACGGCAGAGGAATAAGGCGGATGGCAGGCGGTTTACATCGCCGACTGGACGACGAGCTGTCCCGTTGAACCACGGTCGGCCAATTCCAGCGTTTGGCTGTAATACAGGAAGGGGAATGCCATTGAGGAAGGCTGCATGAAATAAACCAGCAGCTCGACGTCGTTATCCACCCACACCGTATCTTTCCAGCCGCTGTCTTCCACCGCCGGAGGGCCACCATTCGCGCTGCGGACGAGAAATTTCACACCCTGAATATGGAAAGCCTGCGGCGTGTCGGCGTGAATAATCCAGCGCTCACAGCGGCCAAGCTGAGTTTGTACATCGGCACGCGTCATGTCCCACATCGCGCCGTTGATACCAGGCAAACTGTCGCCCAAACGGAATTCACGCGTGCGGCTGATGCTGCCTTCAATGATATTGTCGGCCAGCAGGCGCATCGGCAGGTTATCCGTCACCAATGGCAGCAGACCCGTCGGCTTAAGCGTGAGTATTTGAGTAGAAATCAGGATGCTGGAAGGCTCAAATAAGCCGCGCAGGCGATCCATTATCCCAGCCGATTCCCCTGCCGTTAGCGTGACTTCTTCGCCCTGCGACATATCGATCAGAATCTCGCGCCGTTCGCCGGGTGCAAGAGAAAGCTGGTTCACCGCCATCGGCGCGGGCAACAGCCCTTGATCGCTGGCAATCACATGCATCGCCCGGCCATCGCTCAGCCGCATCACATAACGCCGGGAGTTCGACGCATTCAGCAACCTCAGACGCACCCAGCCACGCGACACTTCAACAAAGGGGTTTTGGATACCGTTAACTAACAGCGAATCCCCCACGAAGCCACCGCTAGAAGGCGGGTTATAAATAGGGACACCAAAGTTATCCAGTCGTTTATCCTGAATAATCAATGGGAAATCATCAACACCGTAGTGATTGGGCAGCGGCAGGGCTTTACTGCCTCGGTCTTCCACTAGCCATAGTCCAGCCAGCCCGTTGTAGATATGAGGTGCCATGCGGTTCGGCGTATTCGCATGATACCAGCAGGTCGCCGACGGCTGACGAATGGGCAACACCGGCGACCAGTCGGTTCCTGGAGAGATGATACGGGCGGCTCCGCCCATTAGCGGCCCCGGCACCTGCAACCCGCCGATCGTCATCGCGACAGGCTCGTTTAACCGGTTACTGTAAATCAGCTTAACGTCATCGCCGTCATACACCCGCACCGTTGGCCCCAAATAGTGGCCGTTGATGCCCCAAATGGCTGTCTTACGATCGCCGGAAAATGCCCAATGGGCACGCTGCATGGTCAGAAAAAGCGGCTGGCCTCGACGCGACTCCAGTAATGGCGGTATCGGCAATGCGGCGGAATTCCCACTGGCTTTAGCCGTCAGTGGCGTCATACCCGCACATAACGCAAGGCCCGATGCCTGAATAAACTGACGTCGGCTGAGTGACATAATGACTCCGTAAATCCATTAACCGTAAGCAAAGTTTAACTTCCGATTCGTTCTTGAATAGACAATCGGAAGAAATAATCGCGTAACCCGATGGGATAAGTTTATTTTTTGTCTGCCGCTTCGCGTGCCGCCACTTCTGCATCCAGCTCGGCAATCTTGGCCGCCATCACATCATGGCTGTGTATCGCCAGCTCACGAACCTGATCTTTGGTATACGCACGGGTATCAATGGGCGGCAACATTTCTACGATAACGAGGCCGTTATTCCAGCGGTTCAATTTCACTTTATTGCTGGTCGTAGACACGCAAATCGGCACAATCGGCACTCCTGCGCTAATCGCGGCATGAAAAGCACCGGTTTTGAATGGCAGCAGACCGCGTCCACGGCTGCGCGTACCTTCGGGGAACATCCAGATAGACGTGTTTCGTTCTTTAATGTGCTTCACCACCTGAGCGATGGTGCCATGCGCTTTCGCGCGGTTTTCGCGATCAATCAGCAAATTACCCGTCAACCAGTAGAGCGGCCCAAAGAACGGGATCCACAGCAGGCTTTTCTTACCCACGGTAACCGTACGAGGCTGGACGGCTTTGGATACCGTGACCATATCGTAATTATTCTGATGATTCGCGATATAGATACAGTTGCCGTAACGCGCGGCTTCTTCCGGTATCCGCATTTCTACTTTCAGGCCAAACACCGTGGACAAACGCCCAAAAAGATGGCCGAAGGTCGCCACATGACGGGGATTTCTAGGGCTGAACAGGCAGTAAAACAAGCCAAAAACACAGACCAAAATCGAAAATATAACGACAATAAAAAAACGCAAAATGGATAACATAGCAACCTCATTAGCCAACAGCCGCCGCTAGTATAGCGATTTCGCGCTAAAACACACGGTGATTCAATTTGCTGCAAGATGGCAACCGGAAACTAAAGAAAGGCGGTATTACGCCGCCTTTCTCAACATGCACAGGACAATACGGAGGGGTTATTCTTCGCTGCTGCCGGTGCTAATCTGCTGCGGTGCATCCACCTCAATCCGGTCGATGCGCTGTAGCCCACGCAGCAACGTGCCTTTCCGTCCGCGCTCACCCTGATATTTCTGAAGTTCGTTCGGACGCAACACCAGCTTACGCTTACCGAAATAGAGCGTGACGGAAGCCTGTGGAGGCAGCAGATACAACCAGGTCAGACGGTCTTTACCTTCAGCAAAATCTGCCGAAGAGATGGACACAATCTTGTTGCCTTTGCCTTTTGACAGCTGTGGCAGATCGGAGACAGGGAACAACAACATTCTGCCAGCGGCGGTGATCGCCATCAGTAGGTTATCGTCACCGTGGATCTCAATCGGAGCTAGCGCTTTCGCATTATCCGGCAGCGTAATAATCGCTTTGCCCGCGCGGTTGCGCGCCACCAGATCGTTGAAGGTACACACGAAGCCGTAGCCTGCATCCGATGCCATCAGCAGCGGCTGATCGTCTGCGGCCATCAGCACCTGCTCAATCGTTGCGCCCGGCGGCGGCGTGAGTTTGCCCGTTAGCGGCTCGCCCTGACCGCGTGCGGAAGGCAGCGTGATAGGGTCCAGCGCGTAGCTGCGGCCGGTGGAGTCAATAAACACCACAGGCTGATTGCTCTTACCTTTCGCGGCGGCGCGGAAGCTATCGCCCGCTTTGTAACTCAGTCCGGCAGGATCGATGTCATGCCCTTTGGCGCTGCGCACCCAGCCCATTTCCGACAGTACGATGGTGACCGGTTCGGACGGCACAAAATCATGCTCGCTCATCGCTTTCGCTTCGCCGCGTTCATGCAGCGGCGAACGACGATCGTCGCCATAGGTTTGCGCATCCGCCTGAATTTCTTTCTTAATCAGATTGCTGAGCTTACGATCTGACGCCAGCAGTTCCTGAAGCCGATCGCGCTCTTTTGCCAGATCGTCCTGCTCACTGCGGATTTTCATCTCTTCCAGCTTGGCCAAATGACGTAATTTCAGCTCCAGGATCGCTTCAGCCTGTGTCTCACTCAGGCTGAACTGGCGCATCAGTACCGGCTTCGGCTCATCTTCCGTGCGGATGATATGGATAACTTCATCAATATTCAGGAACGCAATCAGCAAGCCTTCAAGGATATGCAGGCGCTTGAGCACTTTTTCCAGACGGTAGTTCAGTCGACGGCACACGGTGTCGCGACGGAATACCAGCCATTCGCTCAGGATCTCGACCAGCCCTTTCACGCTAGGACGACCATCCAGACCGATCATGTTCATGTTAACGCGATAGCTCTTTTCCAGATCGGTAGTGGCGAACAGGTGGTTCATCACCTGATCCAGATCGATGCGGTTCGAACGCGGCACCAGCACCAGACGGGTTGGGTTCTCGTGATCGGATTCATCGCGCAGATCGTCGATCATCGGCAGCTTCTTCGCACGCATCTGGCTGGCAATCTGCTCCAACACTTTGGCGCCAGAAACCTGATGCGGCAGCGCGGTAATCACCACTTCGCCGTCTTCTTTTTTCCAGACGGCACGCATACGCACCGAGCCGCGGCCATTCTGGTAGAGTTTGCGCACTTCCTCGCGCGGCGTAATGATTTCAGCTTCCGTAGGGAAATCCGGCCCCTGAACGTGCTGCAATAAGTCGTCCAGCGAGGCGTTCGGTTTTTCCAGCAGCATCACCGCAGCGGCAGCGACTTCACGCACGTTGTGCGGCGGTATGTCCGTGGCCATACCAACGGCGATACCGGTGGTGCCGTTCAGCAGAATATTCGGCAGACGCGCAGGCAGCATTTTCGGCTCCTGCATCGTCCCGTCAAAGTTCGGGATGTAATCAACCGTGCCCTGCCCTAACTCCGACAGTAGGATTTCAGCGTATTTGGACAACCGCGATTCGGTATAACGCATGGCGGCGAAGGATTTCGGATCGTCCGGCGCCCCCCAGTTCCCCTGCCCATCCACCAGCGGATAGCGGTACGAGAACGGCTGCGCCATCAGCACCATCGCTTCATAGCAGGCGCTGTCGCCGTGCGGGTGGTATTTACCCAGCACGTCACCCACGGTACGGGCGGATTTTTTAAATTTGGCGCTGGCATTCAGCCCCAGTTCGGACATCGCATACACAATGCGACGCTGCACAGGCTTCAGGCCATCGCCAATGAACGGCAATGCCCTGTCCATGATGACGTACATGGAATAATTCAGGTATGCATTTTCGGTAAACGTGCGCAGCGCAAGGCTTTCTGCGCCGTCATGAGTCATCTCACTCATTTCTCTCATTTCCCTCACATCGCGGCGCGATGGTTACGCTTTCCGGCACGCCATAGCGGCGGTATGTTTGGCGGGAATAGTACCTTATCTGATGAGGTGATGTCACAGAGAACAATCTCGCAGAGCACCGTGTCGCGGCTTCACGCCGTTCATGACTGATGTGAATCCGGCCGCGGCGAGAAAAGAAGGTTAGCGGTAGCGATAGACGTTCGGATGATCGGCGGTCATCGTCTCGCCATATACGGATATTGATGGCTGATCGGGTCGCAGCATAGGCTTTCCCCTAAGACCAAGTAGAATACCCTCAACGGCAGCACCGAAAGACGCTCCTTCAAACCAGAACGCATCATGTATAAAACTCATTCCGTAACAGGCGCCAGTCATATCCATAAGCAGCGCGCCGTGCGAGTGATGGGTCTCGCCGATCAAAATCAGCGTCGTAGCCAGAATACCTTGCCACTCCAGCAGCGTGTCATCGTCCTGCAAATCTTCATTGTCGCCAAAAATAATGTCGCCACTGGCACACGCTTCCCCTGCGTCGCAATCCCTTCGTCAGCATAAACGCCTGCAACGTCAGCCCATTTCGCTAGCGGTACAACGTGCGTGCCGTCGGGCAAATAGGGTGAGTGAGACCAGCTAAATTCAGCGGATAGCCGATTAAGTTCATCGCGAAACCCCGACAAACCCACTTTCGCAGCCGCAAGAATATGCTCAACGTCAAGTGCGTTACGCCGAGCTTTCGACCTCAGTGCAGTCATCTTCATCGACATGTCCCTTATCAGCCTTCAGAACCGCGCCCGGATAGCGATGCAGCTATGCATCCTTTCCATAAATGCCAATTACGTGACAAGCATTGGCTGGAAGATGAATTGCGACGTAAAGGTTGGGCAGAGGAAACGGCAACGACGCGTGTTCGTTTTTTCTGGCATCCTGATATTCATGGAAAAATGCAGGTCTATGGAGTTCATACGGGGGAGGGAACACCATATGAAAGCGTTCGTGTTGCCAACATGGTGTGGGATGCGAAAATTCAGAGCTATACTTTCACGCCTGCGCCCGGTCTGGATGGCCCGACTATCACATGGGCACCAGAAAAGCCAGAGGGGTCAGAGCCTGTTGCGCATACAGGAAGTCCGGTCAACCCCATCGATCAGCCTACCATCCTGATCTATCCTATCCCTGAAGATGAAACGGAAACTACAACGCCACCGTTTCCTGTGCCAGATGAGCATGATCCTACCCGCCAATAGTGGACACGCGACTAAGTGAGTAAACTCTCTACCAGAGGTAGCTCACATGACAAAAGCCGTATCAACCAGTAAAAAACCACGTAAGCAACATACGCCTGAATTTCGCAACGAAGCCCTGAAGCTTGCAGAACGCATCGGTGTCGCTGCCGCTACCCGTGAACTCAGCCTTTATGAATCACAACTTTATGCATGGCGCAGTAAACAACAGCAGCAAATGACATCTTCAGAACGTGAAAGCGAACTGGCCGCTGAAAATGCCCGCCTCAAGCGCCAACTGGCGGAGCGGGACGAGGAGCTGGCCATTCTCCAAAAGGCCGCGACATACTTTGCAAAGCGCCTGAAATGAAGTATGTCTTTATCGAAAAGCATCGGGCTGAGTTTAGCGTCAAAGCCATGTGTCGGGTGGTCAGAGTCGCGCGCAGCGGTTGGTATGTCTGGCGGTCTCGCCGTCATCAGGTCAACTCGCGTCAGCGGTTCCGACTTGTCTGCGATGCTGCCGTCAGCAAGGCATTCAATCATGCCAGACAGTGGTACGGAGCCCCACGACTGGCTGATGAGCTACCGGACTATAACGTGAAAACCATTGCTGCCAGTCTGCGCCGTCAGGGGCTGCGGGCAAAAGCCGCGCGAAAGTTCAGTCCGGTCAGCTACCAGGAGCACGGCCTGCCCGTGTCTGAAAACCTGCTGAAGCAGGGCTTCATCGCCAGCGGCCCGAACCAGAAGTGGGCAGGCGATATCACGTATCTTCGCACGGACGAGGGTTGGCTGTATCTGGCGGTGGTCATTGACCTGTGGTCACGGGCCATTATTAGCTGGTCGATGTCATCACGAATGACGGCGCAACTGGCCTGCGATGCGTTACAAATGGCACTCTGGCGTCGTAAGCGACCGAAAAACGTTATTGTCCATGCTGACCGTGGCGGCAGTACTGTTTAGCGAGTTACCAGACTCTGCTGAAACGGCATAATCGGCATGGCAGCTTGAGTGCAAAGGGTTGTTGCTAAGATAACGCCAGCATGGAAAGCTTTTTCCACTCGCTGAAAGTGGAATGTCTCCACGGAGAGCGCTTTGCCAGTAGGGAAATAATGCGAACAGCGGTGTTTAATTATATCGAGTGTAATTACAATGGGTGGCGTCGCCACAGTACCTGTGGCGGTCTCAGCCCCGAACAGTTTGAAAACCAGAACCTCGCTTAGGGCTGTGTCCACATTACGTGGGTAGGATCCGTTTTTACCATTTAAGCATTTCATTTTAGGAACCGGGATAAACATAATAAACCGTCCCAAAAGCTCCCCAGCTTAAAAGACGGTTAATGTTTATCTTTTGTTCACGTCATTCATCAAACTCGGCGCTTGTTAGCGTCAGACTTCAATCTCCGCCTTATCGCCTTTCTCTTGCAGCCAGTTGCGGCGATCTTCCGAGCGTTTCTTCGCCAGCAGCATATCCATCATCGCCATCGTCTGATCGATGTCGTCTTCTTTGATCGTCAACTGCACCAGACGGCGCGTATTCGGATCCAGCGTGGTTTCACGTAGCTGTAGCGGGTTCATTTCACCCAACCCTTTAAAACGCTGAACGTTTGGCTTGCCTTTCTTGCGTTTAAGCTGTTCCAGCACGCCCGCTTTTTCCTCTTCGTCCAGCGCGTAGTACACCTCTTTGCCCAGATCGATGCGATACAGCGGCGGCATCGCGACATAAACGTGCCCACCCTGAACCAGCGCCCGGAAATGGCGAACAAACAGCGCGCACAGCAGCGTCGCGATGTGCAGGCCATCGGAATCCGCATCCGCCAGAATACAGATCTTACCGTAACGCAGTTGACTGAGATCGTCGCTGTCAGGATCGATGCCGATCGCCACCGAAATATCGTGCACTTCCTGCGAAGCCAGCACTTCATCGGAGGACACTTCCCAGGTATTCAGGATCTTTCCTTTCAGCGGCATGATCGCCTGGAATTCACGCTCGCGCGCCTGCTTCGCCGAGCCGCCCGCCGAGTCCCCTTCCACCAGAAACAGCTCGGTTCGGCTGAGATCCTGCGAGGTACAATCGGCCAGTTTGCCCGGTAACGCAGGCCCACTGGTCAGCTTTTTACGCACCACTTTCTTGGCGGCGCGCATACGGCGCTGCGCGCTGGAAATCGCCAACTCGGCCAGTTGCTCCGCAGCCTGCACGTTTTGGTTCAACCACAAGCTGAACGCGTCTTTCACCACGCCGGACACAAACGCGGCGCACTGACGAGAAGAAAGGCGTTCTTTGGTCTGCCCGGCAAACTGCGGTTCCTGCATTTTAACCGACAGCACATAAGCACAACGTTCCCAGATATCGTCTGCGCTCAGCTTCACGCCGCGCGGCAGAATATTGCGGAATTCGCAGAATTCACGCATCGCATCCAGTAGCCCCTGACGCAAGCCGTTAACGTGCGTCCCGCCCATTGGCGTCGGAATCAGGTTAACGTAGCTTTCCGTCAGTAGCTCACCGCCTTCCGGCAGCCAGAGCAGCGCCCAGTCGACCGCTTCGGTATCGCCAGTAATCGACCCCAGAAACGGTTTTTCCGGCAGCGTAATCAGGCCGTTCACCGACTCGCACAGGTAGTCATTCAGGCCATCCTGATAGCACCAGCGCTGCTCGGTGTTGTTAACTTTGTCTTTAAAGATGATTTCCACACCGGGGCATAAGACCGCTTTGGCCTTCAGCAGGTGCGTCAAACGGGAGACGGAAAAGCGAGCGCTATCGAAGAATTTCTCGTCCGGCCAAAAGTGCACACGCGTGCCGGTATTACGACGGCCACAGGTGCCAGTTACGGTGAGCTCCTGCACTTTATCGCCGTTTGCAAACGCGATGTCATACACCTGACCGTCGCGCTTCACGGTGACTTCAACCCGGGTAGACAGGGCGTTAACCACAGAAATCCCTACGCCGTGCAAGCCGCCCGAGAACTGGTAGTTTTTACCGGAAAATTTCCCACCTGCGTGCAGACGGCACAAAATCAGCTCAACGGCAGGCACCCCCTCTTCCGGGTGAATATCCACCGGCATCCCACGGCCGTCATCAATCACTTCCAGCGACTGATCGGCGTGCAGAATCACATCAATACGACGCGCATGACCCGCCAGCGCCTCATCAACGCTGTTATCTATGACCTCTTGCCCCAGATGGTTAGGACGCGTGGTATCGGTGTACATTCCCGGACGACGGCGCACCGGTTCCAGTCCGCTGAGTACTTCAATCGCATCAGCGTTATAACTTGATTGAGCCATAGTTTGCGTTAATTCTTTGAGTTCAGTAAATGGGGTTTAACGAGCCGCGCCTTCGCGAGTCGTTTTTCAATCCATAATGCATAGGTGGCGATTCAGTCTGTCGTGAGCCCTAAGAAATTCACAATCGGCGTGAAAAAGTGCTCAAATCCGACAAAGGCATGATTGCCCCCTGACTCCACAGTTTGACGGCAGGCCGTGTAATACGCGACTGCCTGACGATAATCCAGAACCTCATCCCCCGTCTGCAACAGCAGCCAGAGCAAATCCGGCGATTCCAGTCGGTCAACCTGCATGACCTTCAGATCGTAAACGTGCCGAGACTCTAGCACATATTGTTCACCGGTGTAGGGGTTCTGGTATTCGCCCAGATGGTCCAGCAATAACTCAAACGGCCTCACCGCAGGATTCACCACCACGGCAGGCAGCATAAAACACTGGGATAACCAGGTGGCATAATAACCACCGAGGGAAGAACCAACAATGCCCACCGGACGACCCGCACGCGCCATAATCAACGATTCCATCATCTCGGCGGCCTCCGCCGGATAAGGCGGAAGCTGTGGAATCACCATGTCAATTTCAGGGTGCTGCTCCGCCAGCCACGTCTTCAACGCTGTCGCTTTCGCCGACTGCGGCGTACTGTTGAAACCGTGTAGATAAAGAAGCGTTGGCATTAGTAACCGTCCGAATCCATGTCAGGCAGGAATTCGCTACCCGACAGACGATAGACCTCAGTTTCCAGGCGACCATCCGGCAGCAGATCCAGATAGCGCCAACCCGGCGCGACCTCATCAATCGTGAAGTTAGTACAGTGCGGTTTAAACTGCACGCAGGTCGACGGCGTCGCCAGCAAACGGCGGCCATGCCAGTCAAAATCCATCTCTTGATGAATATGCCCACACAACACGGTATTCACCTGAGGATAACGATCCAGCACCGCAGACAGGCTATGTGCATTACGCAAGCTGTGCTGATCGAGCCAGGTACAACCGGAAGGATGCGGGTGATGATGCAGCAGTAGCAGCGTAAAGCGGTCAGGCTGACTTTTCAGGCTACGCTCCAGCCATTCAAGCTGGTATTCGCTCAGTTCGCCATGCGGGACACCGAACACTTGGCTATCCAACAGAATAATCTGCCACTTGTCGCCCAACAGCACATGCTTGGATGGCGCAATGCCAGCCTCCGCCAGCGCATCAACCATCGCCGGCTGGAAATCATGGTTACCCGGAAGCCATACGCAAGGTGCGGGGATCTGCGCAATACCGCGCGAGAAATGATGATAGGCCTCCAGCGTGTGATCCTGCGCCAAATCGCCTGTCGCCACGATTAAATCAAACGCATCCTGCCGAGCCTTGATGGCATTCAGCACTGCGTGATAGCTACGATAGGTGTTGATACCCAGCAAGGTTTCATGCTCGCCCGCAAAAAGGTGGGTATCCGTTATTTGTAAAATCCTGACTCTGGCGCCACTCGCCACAGGCAGTGTCAACAGGCTTTCCAAATGGTGTCCTTGGTTACGTAAATCTGTCTCTACCCGTCATCTCTCAACTTGCAGAATACGCTAGCTTCCCTTGATGGCACGACTGTCGCCGTCCTGCGCCTTGAAATCTATTGGGTATCAAAAACCGGTATCGACATCGAACCATACGCCAAACAATATTTTAGCCAATCAGCAAGAAACTGATTAATTTGATGCTTTTCGTCACGCTGGTGTAACTTCTTATTAGGATAATCATAACGTGCTTTGAAACGAAAGATCTGCTGGCTAGCACACACTTCCGCAACCAACGCATCATGATACAGCCTAACGCTCATCATTGGCAGGCTCCAGTAGCTGACAGTGGGCGCTGTCTGCTTAATTTCGACCAATGAGGTATAGCGGGTAGACTCAAGTATCGTCAGTTGATAGACCGCATTATTGACGTGATAAACCGCGATTTCACCGACTTCATCAATTTTCGGCAGCAAACGCCGTAATTGCATAAAGTTGGTTTCACATAGCCTCATCATGGCGGGGAAATCCGGAGTATAACGTTTCATAAATTCAATCCACCCACGCGCGTTTCAGTTCTTCATGGTGCAACGCCAACCATTGCAGGGCAATGACAGACGCAGCGTTATCAACGATGCCTTCTTCAACCCATTGATAACTTTGTTCACGGCTCACCACATGTACGCGAATATCTTCATTCTCTTCCGTCAGGCCATGAATGCCTTTCGCCGTTCGCGTATCTACTTCGCCTACCATCACCGCCAGACGTTCACTGGTGCCACCGGGGCTGGCAAGATAGTTGATTATCGGTCGACAACGACCAACCCTTAATCCGGCTTCTTCGTGCGCTTCGCGCCGTGCCACCTCTTCGTGGCTTTCTCCTGGTTCAATCATGCCAGCCACCAGCTCAAACAGCCAGGGGGACGCGCTGGTGTCATAGGCGGCAATGCGAATCTGTTCAATTAATACCACTTCATCACGCACCGGATCGTAAGGCAACAGCACGACAGCATGGCCGCGCTCCAGAATCTCACGGCGGACTTCACCGCTCATGCCGCCATTAAACAGGCGATGGCGGAAGCGGTAACACTCCAGCGAAAAAAAACCGTCGTACAGCGTTTCGCGTGCAATAATTTCTACATCATCTTTGGTGAAAGTAACCGGGCCGGATTCGGAAGACGACATGGCTGCACTCCTGTAACAAGTATTAATGGAATCCGGTATTGTATGGCGGAATCCGCTGTCATTATACTCATCATTGTTTTTGACCGTTTATTGAGCGTGACGTCGGCGAAGTGAGGGGAGTACCCGTCCATCGCATCACTTTTCGGTACCTTACTGAACAGTAAAACGTCGCACTGAATCATCCAACGGGTCAATTTACCTGACCATTTGGACATATTCCGCTGAAAGATGGCACATTCAGCTACCTTATCCTATTGGCAGATTCTGATAGAATCGACAATTATTCGTCTACAGACAGCGCTACCATAGCGAGATTGCTGCACAACAAGGAATGCAAATGAAGAAATTGCTCCCTCTTCTGATTGGTCTGAGCCTGGGCGGTTTTAGCGCCATGAGTCAGGCGGAAAACCTGTTACAGGTCTACCAGCAGGCAAAAAGCACCAACCCTGATTTACGCAGCGCTGCGGCAACCCGCGACGCCGCGTTTGAAAAGATTAACGAATCACGTAGCCCGTTACTGCCGCAGTTGGGAATCAACGCCGGTTATACCTATAACAAAGGTTACCGTGACAGCAATGGCGTCAACAGCAACGAAAAAAGCGCAACATTGCAGTTAACCCAGACGCTGTTCGACATGTCCAAGTGGCGTGCGCTAACATTGCAGGAAAAACAAGCGGGTATTGAAGACGTCACCTACCAGACTGCCCAGCAAAACCTGATGCTGAACACGGCGACCGCCTATTTCAACGTCCTGCGAGCAATTGATTCGCTGTCCTACATCAATGCGCAGAAGCAGGCGATTTATCGTCAGTTGGATCAAACGACACAGCGCTTCAACGTCGGCCTGGTCGCGATTACCGACGTCCAGAACGCCCGCGCCCAATACGACAGCGTGTTGGCTAATGAAGTGTTGACGCGTAATACGCTGGATAACGCGTTGGAATCACTGCGCCAGATTACCGGTAATTTCTACCCGCAGTTGGCCGGCCTGAATATCGAGCGTTTCTCTACGCAGAAGCCTGAGGCCGTTAACAACCTGCTGAAAGAAGCGGAAAACCGCAACCTGAACCTGTTGTCCGCGCGTTTGAGCCAGGATTTGGCGCGTGAGCAGATTCGCTCCGCCGAAACTGGCTATATGCCAACGCTGGATCTCACCGCGTCTACAGGTGTGAGTGATACTCGCTATTCCGGTTCCCGCACAAATAGCAGCAGCTTCAACGACACCGACGCAGGGCAGCACAGAGTCGGTATTAACTTCACTCTACCACTTTATAGCGGCGGCGCGACCAACTCTCAGGTGAAACAGGCGCAGCACAGCTACGTCAGCGCCAGCGAACTGCTGGAAAGCGCCCACCGTTCTGTTATCCAAACCGTGCGTTCATCGTTTAACAACATTTCTGCGTCCATCAGCAGCATCAACGCTTACAAACAGGCTGAAGTGTCTGCACAAAGCTCTCTGGATGCGATGGAAGCCGGTTATCAGGTTGGCACACGTACTATTGTTGACGTACTGGATGCCACCACCACGCTGTATAACGCCAAACAACAGCTCTCCAGCGCACGTTATGATTATCTGATCAATCAGTTAAACATTAAATCCGCGCAGGGTTCGTTGAATGAAAATGATCTACAGACGCTGAATGCCTCACTGGGTCAGCCGGTTTCTACCACGCCGACCGTAACGGACAACACTGCCCCGCAGGCAACCACCGCCTCGGCACAGCATTAATCAGCTAGCCGCGTTTACACGCATCAAATACAGGGGAACCACGGTTCCCCTTTTTTATGTCGATGTTTTTTGCAGAACCACGCAACGTCATCACATTGCAAGAGACTTGTTCACTTTGTATTAAGCGAAACGTTGCACAACATAATGTATAGCAACGTAAAGACCCCTTCTGTTACGCCTATTGCCGCTTTAAATTCAGGCAGCCTTCCCCTATTCTTAGGCACACTTATTGGTTATTGGCCGTGATGCTTTGCTCTGGGATAAACACGATGAAACGTACAAAAAATATTAATCAGGAAATGTTCCGCAAGGAATGGCGAACGCACCGTTTGGCACCTGTCGCGTTGGCCGTCAGTGCCGTATTTTTCCTCGCGGGCTGTGAACAAACCGATGAAACCGTCTCTCTCTATCAGAATGCAGATGACTGTTCGTCAGCTAACCCGTCAATGGCTGCCCAGTGCACCACCGCGTACAATAATGCGTTAAAAGAAGCGGAAAAAACGGCACCAAAATACGCAACGAAAGAAGATTGCGTAGCAGAATTCGGCGAAGCACAGTGTACCCAAACGCCTGCGCCAGCACAGGCCGGTATGGCAGCAGAATCTCAGCAGGGCGGCGGGATGTCCTGGATGCCATTGATGGCTGGCTACATGATGGGTCGCATGATGGGTGGCGGTGCCGGTTTCGCGCAACAGCCGCTGTTCAGTCCAAAAACACCGGCCAGCCCGGCCAATGGTCAGTTCGTTGATGCTGCAGGTAAAAATTACGGCAACGCAACGACAGGTCGCACGATGACTGTGCCTAAAACCGCACTGGCACCAAAACCTGCAACGACCTCAACCATCACGCGTGGTGGTTTTGGTGAAACCGTCGCGAAGCAAAACAGCATGCAGCGCAGCAGCGCCAGCTCAAGTTCCAGCGCTTCCCGCAGTATGGGCGGCTGAGGCGTATTGAATGAAGCGGATAGATATTACAGCGCGTCCTGACTGGCAGGAAAAAGCGACCGAGTTTGGTTTTCGTTTCCACACCATGTACGGCGAGCCCTACTGGAGCGAAGAGGCTTACTACCAGTTCACCCTTGCTCAGATCGAAGAACTGGAAGAAACCACGGCGGAGCTGCACCAGATGTGCCTGCAGGTGGTGGAGAAAGTCATCAATAGCGACGCGCTGCTCGCTAAATTCCGTATTCCCAAGCACACCTGGGAATTCGTGAGACACTCATGGCGTACCAATCAACCCTCGCTGTATTCACGCCTCGATTTGGCGTATGACGGCAAATCCCCAGCCAAGCTGCTGGAAAATAATGCGGATACACCAACCTCGCTGTACGAAGCAGCCTTTTTCCAATGGCTCTGGTTGGAAGATCAAATCAACGCCGGGAATCTGCCGCAGAATTCTGACCAGTACAACAGCATTCAGGAAAAGCTGATCGAACGCTTTGAAGAACTGAAACTCAATCACGGCTTCGGCTTACTGCATTTCGCCTGCTGTCAGGATACGGAAGAAGACCGCGGCACAGTGCAATATCTACAAGATTGCGCACTGGAAGCGGGCCTGCCGAGCGAGTTTCTGTACATTGAGGAAATCGGCCTCGGAGAGAAAGGCCAGTTTACCGATCCTGAAAACCAGGTGATTGGTAACCTGTTCAAACTGTATCCGTGGGAGTTTATGCTGCGCGAAATGTTTTCCACCAAGCTGGAAGATGCTGGCGTGCGCTGGCTGGAACCGGCCTGGAAAAGCATCATTTCCAATAAAGCGCTTCTGCCGATGCTGTGGGAAATGTTCCCGAATCATCCCAACCTACTTCCTGCCTATTTCGCAGAAGATGAACATCCCCAGTTGGACAGCTACGTCACCAAGCCGCTGTTTTCGCGCGAGGGGGCAAACATTCAAATTATCGAGAACGGGAAAGAGATTGCCTCAGCCGACGGCCCTTATGGCGAAGAAGGCATGATCGTCCAGCAATATCACCCACTGCCGAAATTTGGCGATAGCTACACGCTGATTGGGAGCTGGCTGGTGAACGATCAGCCTTGTGGTATAGGCGTACGCGAAGATCGCGCCCTGATCACTCAGGATCTCTCGCGTTTCTATCCACATACCATTCTGGATTAAGCCGCAACATTGAAACTAATAAGGCACGGTTTTCACCGTGCCTTATTTATTACTGAAGCAAAAAGCGGATTACCCCACCTGCACCGACAGCATACTCAACGACCCCATTTCGAGCCCATCAACAGGAATACTCACTGGCTCTTTACCGTCCCAGCTTCCCAGCACATAGAGCAGCGGGAAATAGTGATCGGGCGTCGGGTTAGATAATGCGGCACCTTCATGCTGCATGAAATTAACCAGCGGATGGTTGTCGCCCTGATAAGTCAGGTTGTCACGCACAAATTGATTGAATGAAATGGCCCACGGATACGGATCCGCGTCACCATCCCGTTGCACCATCCGCAGGTTATGCACAACGTTGCCACTGGCTACGATCATGAACCCTTCATCACGCAGTGCCGACAGCTTGCGCCCTAATTCGTAGTGATACGCGGCGGGCTGCGTGCCATCCACGCTCAGTTGCACAACGGGAATATCCGCATCGGGATACATCTTGATCAGTACGCCCCAGGAACCATGATCCAAACCCCATTGGCTTTTATCGGCGGTCACGGGATAGGGCGCCAGCACCTGCTGGATTCTCGCCGCCAATTCAGGCGAACCGGGCGCAGGATACTGGGTATCAAAAAGCGCCTGCGGGAAACCGCCAAAATCATGGATGGTGCGCGGGTTTTCCATCGCTGTTACAGCTGTACCCCGGGTATACCAGTGGGCAGAAACCGCAATAATCGCCTTCGGACGCGGCAGCGTCTCACCCAGCGTTTGCCACGCCTGCGTATACACATTATTTTCCAACACGTTCATCGGGCTACCGTGGCCGAGGAACAGTGCAGGCATCCGGGAAGGGTTGTTCATAATCATATCCTCTGAAAGATGTCAGCGAGCGTGCAGCCGCACGCGATGGCCTTACTTTACGCGCTTTATGACACAGAAAAAGTCAGAGTTATGTGATGAAGAACATCAATTAATTTGAAAGGTATTACACGGCAAGAAAAGCCGCCAACGAGGAATATATCACTCGCAAAAAACCAGATTAAGCAGAGCGACCTTTAGTATCAGAGTAAACCTGACTACCTTCGCGCTTTCCAACTCCCATGACCATCACCGTAATGGTTTCATCCTGGACCAAATACACCAGCCTGTAACCCGCAGACTTCAGTTTAATTTTATACTGATCTTTACGACCATGAAGCTGGGCTGAAGGAACACGAGGATTTTCTAAACGCTCAGCTAGCTTTTTCTTGAATTGTTCCCTGACAGGATGCCCTAATTTTTTCCATTCCTTCATTGCAGAAGGCACAAATTTTAACTTATAGGTCATCGAGCGAAATCTCTTCCGCGTCAGCTAACTCTGACATACGATCATCAACAGTACGCCCCAGTTCTGCATCTTCAGCCAATTCCATTAAATAAGCGAACATGGCAGGAGGCACACAATAAAACGCAGGCTCATTCCGGTTCAGTATAGCGATAGTTTCACCTTCAGCAGACCGCACTGTCCCCATCGGGTCACGTTTCAACTCAGTAATACTGGCGGCTGTGTTAGTTAGGATGTTGAAAGCCATAATTTCGATCACTCAATCAGATTAGTTAAAGACGACTAAACCCTCTAATAATAGCACTTTTAAAAGCGCTATCTGTAGTGTCTTATCGTCATTATTTCCTGCTCGCACGCTTTCCTCCTTCTTCACGTAAAAAACCGAGTTGGGGCGATCGGGTACGCCGAAGCGAGGTTTTATGATGAAGGGCGTTGACCGTTAAGCCGCTTTCTTTCATAAAAAGCGTCGTGGACAGTCATTCACCTTGCCTGCCCCATAAAGCAAAACCCCGCCGAAGCGGGGTTTTATGATGAAGGGAGTTGACCGTTAAGCCGCTTTCTTTCATAAAAAGCGTCGTGGACAGTCATTCATCTCGCCTGCCCCATAAAGCAAAACCCCGCCGAAGCGGGGTTTCATGATGAAGGGAGTTGACCGTTAAGCCGCTTTCTTTCATAAAAAGCGTCGTGGACAGTCATTCATCTCGCCTGCCCCATAAAGCAAAACCCCGCCGAAGCGGGGTTTCATGATGAAGGGAGTTGACCGTTAAGCCGGGTTCTGTCGTGGACAGTCATTCATCTAGGCCAGCAATCGCTCACTGGCTCAAGCAGCCTACCCGGGTTCAGTACGGGCCGTACCATGTGAACCCCTATTTGGCCTTGCTCCGGGTGGAGTTTACCGTGCCACGAACTGTTGCCAGTCGCGCGGTGCGCTCTTACCGCACCCTTTCACCCTTACCTGATCCCACTTGCGTGGGCCATCGGCGGTTTGCTCTCTGTTGCACTAGTCGTAGGCTTGCGCCTCCCAGGCGTTACCTGGCACCCTGCCCTATGGAGCCCGGACTTTCCTCCCCTCCACCTGTCTCCCCCGAAAGGGACGGCAGTGAAGCGGCGACTGTCTGGTCAACTCCGGCGCGGATAATAGGGCAAATTGCCCTACTTGTCATCCTCCGATTCACCGCTATCGCCTTCTTGCTCCAGCCCATAGCGATAAAGCGCGTTTTTCTTCACGCCGTGAATTTCAGCCGCCAACGCAGCCGCCTTCTTCAGCGGCAGCTCGGCACGCAATAGCGCCAGCGTGCGCAGCGCTTCTGCCGACAGCGCGCTGTCATCAACCTGATGACCTTCCACAATCAGCACCATTTCCCCTTTGCGCCGATTCTCATCTTCTTTCACCCAGTCCAGCAATTCGCCCACGGGCGCACCGTGAATCGACTCCCAGGTTTTGGTGATTTCACGCGCGAGCACCACATAGCGCTCGGCCCCCAACACTTCGCTGATGTCCTGTAGGCTATCCAAAAGGCGATGAGTGGATTCGTAGAAAATCAGCGTACGAGGTTCTTCCCCCAGATCGCGTAGCGTATCTTTACGCGCCTTGGTCTTGGCAGGCAGAAAACCTTCATAGCAAAAGCGATCGGATGCCAGACCGGAGGCGGAGAGCGCCGTTATCGCCGCGCACGCGCCAGGTAGCGGCACTACGCGAACGCCTGCCTCACGGCAGCGTCGAACCAAATGGTAACCAGGGTCGTTAATCAGCGGCGTACCCGCATCTGAAACCAGCGCGATGCTTTGCCCTGACTGCAATTTAGCCAGTAACACATCCGCTTTTTGTTGTTCATTGTGATCGTGTAATGCGAACAGTCGCGCATTAATCGCAAAATGTTGTAACAGCAGACCGGTATGGCGGGTATCCTCTGCGGCGATCAGATCAACGCTCGCCAATACCGCCAGCGCACGCTGCGTGATGTCGCCCAGATTGCCGATTGGCGTGGGGACAATGTAGAGGGTAGATGCAGAAATGTCTGCTTGTTGGTCTTGATTCATTGTTTCATCCGGGTTGCCGATTTAATATTGAGCATCTTTAAAAAAAATCACTGGATACAGTATGCTTCCCTTTCATTTCGTCCGTACCCAGGCAGGGCGTGTTATCCCTGTTTTGTTAGCGGCACTGTTTCTCGCAGGCTGTCCAAGTCACGCCCCGCAGAGCCCACCACCCGAGGTTCAGGGCAAAGCCGACGCATCATCCGATTATTATCTGCAACAGATGCAGCAAAGTAGCGATAATAACAAGGCTGACTGGCAATTACTTGCTATTCGTTCCCTGTTGCAGGAAGGGAAAGCCCCTCAGGCAAGCCAGCAGTTCAACGCGCTGCCAGAAAAATTGAGCGCGGCGCAAAAACAAGAACAGCAGCTCCTCAGTGCGGAACTGTCCATCGCCCAAAACACTATGGATGCGGCCAAGGCAGCACTGAGCCAGCTTGATGTGGGTGCGCTTTCCGATCAGCAGAAACAGCGTTACTACCAGGCGCAGATCAAAACCGCACAAGGGCGTCCTTCAATTGAGCTGCTGCGCGCCTACATCGCTCAGGAACCGCTGTTAAAAGGCGACGAGCATCAGGTCAATCTCGATCAGACCTGGCTGACGTTGACGCAAATGTCACCGCAGGAGTCCAGCTCGCTGCTGATTAATGCAAATGAAAATGTGCTGCAAGGCTGGGTCGATCTACTCAATAACTATCAGGACAACCGGACTTCCCCCGATCAGTTAAAGAGTGCGATTCAGGACTGGCAGACCCGTTACCCGCATCACCCTGCGGCGAAAACATTGCCTACGCAGTTGAATCAGGTACTTAACTACCAGCAGTCATCAGTGAACAGCATCGCGCTGCTGTTGCCACTTAACGGTCAGGCGCAGGTTTTCGCTAATGCCATTCAGCAAGGCTTTAACGCGGCCAAGAACGGTCAGATAGCCACCGCCCCCGTATCCGCGCCGACTGCACCTTCAGCGGACGCTGCGCAGGACGGACAGGTAACCCCATCATCCGATGGTCAGAATGCCCAATCGCCCGCGCCATACAGCAATCAGGCGGCAGCCTCTCCGGCATCCGCACCGGAATCACAGGCGACAAGCGCGGGGCTGTCCAGCTCGCTTCCGGTCAAAGTGTATGACACCTCTTCACAGCCGCTGGCGAATATCCTCACACAGGCACAGCAAGATGGTGCATCGCTGGTCATCGGTCCACTGCTGAAAAATGAAGTGGATCAGTTGGCAAACAGCCAATCACCGCTGAATATTTTGGCATTGAACCAGCCGGAACACGTCGAAAATAGCCCTAACATCTGCTATTTCGCGCTCTCTCCGGAAGATGAAGCCAGAGACGCCGCAAAATTCATCCATCAGCAGGGTAAACAGCAGCCGCTGGTCTTGGCTCCTCGCGGTGCACTGGGTGACCGTATCGTCAACGCATTTGCTCAGACCTGGAACCAGCAAAGCGGCACCAGCCCTCTGCAACAGCGTTTTGGCAACACTGCGGAGTTAAAACAGGCCATCAATAGCGGCGCAGGCTTAAGCCTGAGCGGCCAACCCGTTAACGTGTCGCAGCAGCAGGCACCGTCGGGCACCACCATCGGTGGCTTAACCATTCCGTCACAGGTTCAACCGACGGTCAGTTCATCCGTTAGTGGCAATATCGATGCGGTCTACATCATCGCAACGCCAGACGAGTTGGCGCTGATTAAGCCGATGATCGACATGCGTACCACCTCACGCGCACGTCCAGCGCTTTATGCCAGCTCACGTAGCTTCCAGGCCGGATTAGGCCCTGACTTCCGTCTCGAAATGGAAGGGTTGCAGTTCAGCGATATCCCGCTGTTAGCAGGCGCGAACCCGGCACTGATGCAGCAGGTCAGCAGCCAGTTTAAAAACGATTACTCGCTAGTCCGCCTGTATGCCATGGGGATGGATGCCTGGACGCTCGCCAGCCACTTTGGTGAAATGCGTCAGATTCCGGGTCACCAGATTCCCGGCGCGACAGGGATGTTAAGCTCAGGGCCGGATTGCACGATCAATCGGCAGTTAACCTGGCAGCAATATCGCCAGGGTCAGTTGGTACCGGTTCTCTGAATCAGCGGGCCGCTGGCGCAGTTTATGAACAACAGGCCCGTCGTTATCTTGAACGCGCGGGTCTGACCTTCGCCGCCGCAAATGTTACGCTACGCGGCGGTGAGCTGGACTTAATCATGCGTGACCGTCATATCTGGGTGTTTGTTGAAGTGCGCTATCGGCGCAACGCCCAGTTTGGCGATGCGGCAGCCAGCATCACCCGACGCAAACAGCAGCGGTTGCTGCATGCCGCCGCCGTGTGGTTGGCACAGCGAGGTGCCAGTTTTGACACGGTAGACTGCCGTTTTGACGTGCTGGCCATTACGGGCGACCAGTTCGACTGGTTACCGAACGCCTTTGCCGCTCAGGGATAATTCATCCTTATGAATTTTAATTTACGTAGGTTAACTCAACGTGCTGGATAGAATAAAAGTTTGTTTTACCGAGAGTATTCAAACGCAGATTGCAGCGGCAGAAGCCTTGCCTGACGCCATTTCCCGCGGCGCGATTGCGATGGTGCAGTCTCTGCTGAACGGCAACAAGATTCTGTGCTGTGGCAACGGAACATCGGCAGCCAATGCGCAGCATTTTGCCGCCAGCATGATTAACCGCTTCGAGGCGGAACGCCCTAGCTTACCGGCCATCGCACTTAATGCGGATAATGTGGTCTTAACTGCGATAGCAAATGACCGCTTGCATGAAGAAGTCTATGCCAAACAAGTCAGAGCATTAGGCCAGGCAGGCGACGTATTACTGGCGATATCAACCCGTGGCAATAGTCGCGATATTGTTAAAGCCGTAGAGTCTGCCGTTACCCGCGACATGACGATTGTCGCCCTGACTGGCTACGATGGCGGCGAACTGGCTGGGCTGCTCGGGCCACAGGATGTGGAGATTCGCATCCCGTCACACCGCAGCGCCCGTATTCAGGAAATGCACATGCTGACAGTAAATTGCCTGTGCGATTTGATTGATAACACACTTTTTCCACACCAGAACGATTGAAGGAGCACTACATGAGGATAAGTTCTGCATTTGCCGTGCTGTCTATCGCCCTGCTGCTACAAGGCTGTGTCGGGGTTGTTGCGGTTGGCAGTGCCGTGGCGACCAAAACAGCCACAGACCCGCGCACTGTTGGCACGCAGGTTGACGATGGCACACTGGAAGTCCGCGTGACGAATGCAATCAGCAAAGACGAGCAGCTGAAAAAAGAAGCCCGTATCATTGCGACGGCTTATCAGGGGAAAGTCTTGTTAACAGGGCAAGCTCCGAACACAGAAATGGCAAACCGGGCTAAGCAAATTGCCCTCGGCGTGGAAGGTGCAACCGAAGTCTACAATGAGATACGCCAGGGCAGTCCGGTTTCAATGGGAACCGCTTCCATGGATACCTGGATTACCACCAAGGTTCGCTCACAGATTCTGGCAAGCGACACGGTTAAATCCTCTAACGTAAAAGTCACAACGGAAAACAGCGAAGTCTTCCTGTTAGGCTTGGTAACACAGCGTGAAGGCACCTCCGCCGCAGAAATCGCCAGTAAGGTTGGCGGCGTGAAACACGTGACAACGGCCTTCACCTACCTGCAATAACGCTTATCTCTTTAATATTTTTGTCTTTTTAAAAACAAAAACCGCTGATGAAAACATCAGCGGTTTTTTTATCTCGATTCGACAGACGTGTACCGTCACCCGGTGGAATCAGGTACAACCAAATTACGGTGTAGCAGGATTCAGCAGCCAGAGCGCACGGCGGGTTTCTACGCTGACATGGCTTGGTTCTTTATCTCGCTCGCTAGCTGCACCAGTGAGTAGCTCCGCAAAGCCCGCCTGCCTGATTTGCGTCTGGTAACGCGGCGCTTTCAAACCGTGCTCCGCCTGCAATAACAGAGGAATGAGACGGCTGCTTTGCCTGTCCAGCGTCTTACGCGGCCACGCCTTGTTTTCATCCAGATACGGTGCCATGAAATCCAGCGCCTTTATCACACTACTGCCCTTCGGCGTGTGGTATTGCCAGATATTCTCCCCGACACGCGAAGCCAACATCGCCATATCCGTTATCGCCTGAAGGTTGAAGTAGCTGTAATGGAAAGAGCGAGTGCGCGCCAGCTCCTCAGGCTGAGAACCATCCGGTTGCAACTGGTGATCCAGTTTTTCACGCTGCAATTGCACCATAGACTTCACCACGTCGATTTTTCCCAAATACCAGGCAATTCCCGCTACCTGCACGGTATACCAGCTACCGTGGTTGTTCTGAGCTGTTGCCTCTTTTTTCCCCAGCTTACTGGTTTGCAGCCAGTGCAAATAATCGCTCATCCATTTCTGCATCTGTTGCTCATCCTGCGTCGTCCAGCCCGGAGCATGACGCAGCATAATCAGGGAATCGACAATACGGGTGGAAAAATAGCGTCCGTCCAAGACGCCCGCGCCTCTGCCCGGCGCAATGCCCGGCACGCCTTGCGCGAAATCGAGATTAGGGTTCATGCGCGTAGCGGGGTCGATAAACCAGGTACGGATCATCGAGATGGCCTTATCGGCATAAGCCTGTTTACCAGAGAAATACCACGCCAGCGTCAATGCCTGCGTTTGGGCGGTAAATTTTGCCAGTCTAACGCCGTCCGTCTCCTCATCCTTGCTAGCAGGGTTTACCTGCCCATCACGACGAATCCAGGGCAAACCATCAGCTTTGTCGGGATCGGGCCACCAGTAGGCGCTGAGGCTCAAATAATCATGCTTTGAACCGCTAGGAGGCGTGGATTTTTTTTCCGTCACGCTAGGGTTCTCAATTTTCAGTGCACGATCGGCTTCTGAAATGAGCTGCTCGTACGCCATGCGCGTCTGCGGCTTTTCCGTTTTCTGCTGTAGCTGCTGTTTTACCGAGGATAGCTGGGGCTGCTGCAAGAAGGCGTAGGGATTATCGAGGGGTGACGCTTTAGGCTCCGCATCCGCACGGGCAACGGAAGCCACACAACACAATGCAACCAGTAAACCTGACCAATAACGTAACCGCATACTTTCTCCTGATGTCGAAAACACGACCGTTAACGCAAAAATTTCTCGGTATACTAACGAACAACACTTATTAATTCAGATTGTTATCTCACAACAAATGATATCTCACAGCAGATCGTTATCTCGCAAAAATGCGTCGCCGCCCATCTGTCTCATCTGACGTAAAATCCACTGCTGGCGTTGAATAACATAGCCGGAGGGGGCATTCGCACGAAAGCGAATAGGGTTCGGTAACACCGCCGCCAGTAAGGCGGATTCGCTTGCTGTCAGCTTGCTAGCTGGCTTGTTGAAATAACGTCTGGCAGCGGCCTCTACGCCAAAGATACCGGGACCAAATTCGGCGATATTCAGATACACGGTAAGGATCCGCCGTTTTGTCCAGACCAGTTCCACCCCGGTGGTAATCCCCGCCTCAAGCCCCTTACGTACCCAGCTACGTCCATCCCACAGGAACAGATTCTTCACCATCTGCTGTGAGAGCGTAGAAGCACCGCGAATCCGCTGTGTATTGCGCTCGTTGTGCTTCAATGCCTGACCAATCGCATCCAGATCGAAGCCCCAATGCTGAGGGAATTTTTGGTCTTCCGCCGCTATCACCGCCAACGCCATTTCCGGTGCGATATCCGCCATCGAAACCCAGTCAGAATGGGCAACATAGGAGAATTCGCCTTTTAGCCATGCGCTGATTTGCCTGTCGACCATCACCGCAGAAAACGGCACAGGCAGGAAGGAAAACAGCAGGATGCCAGCCAGCCACGCACCGATGACGATCAGCATACTGCGAACAATCAGACGCTTCAGCCACGTTAGCACGCCTCCACGCCCTCTGCTCCACCTCATTCGGTGAGATCCAAAACGCGGGCTACGAGCTTATCAATGCCTTTTGCCGCTTCGCTGATGGAGTTAGCCAGCATGTAAGCCGGTGTCGTCACGATTTTATGTTCCGCATCAACCACGATGTCATCGACCGGACAAACAACATGGATACCGCCCATCTCTTCGACTGCCTCAGCGGTGTCAATATCGTTACCAATGGTTACGCGTACAGGTTCACCCAAAATCTTCGGCAACAGCGCAGGTGAGATGCAAATAAAACCAATTGGTTTATTTTGCTTATAAATTTCCTGTGTGAGCAATTGCAGTGTTTCATCAATCTGACAGGCCGTTCCCTGCATCGCAAAGTCACTTAAATTTTTCGCGGCGCCAAAACCACCCGGCACAATCAGCGCATCTAAATCTTGCGCATTCGCCGTAGAAAGCGGCTGGATTTTTCCTCTGGCGATCCGTGCCGATTCTGCTAAAACGTTGCGATTCTCACCAGTTACGTCACCCGTCAGGTGATTAACCACCTGTAATTGCGGCTTATCTGGTGCAAAGCAAACCGCTTGTGCACCCGCGCGATCCAACGCAAGTAACGTCAATACGGCTTCATGAATCTCGGAACCGTCATAAACACCACAGCCACTAAGGACAATGCCGACTCGTTTCATCATCTTTTCCTTCATTTCATTACATCAACTAATTGATTTTTTAATTGACAAACACTAATCTACATCACACATTTTAATGATTCTTGTAACAAAGATTTCTACATTTGCTATTTTGTTGCTTGATGAAGATGTACAGTAGTGAGGTTTTAATCACTGTTGTAAGATGTACTTAGAGACTAAGCTCTGCTTAGAAACATCGTTAAGTTAGAAACATAGTTAAGACACGAATATCCGCACTTGCGAGTTTACAAAACCTGAAATCTAAATGCAGGTGCATGTTTTCCTTGGTGTTGGCGCATAATTCGCGCACCCCGGCTTCGGCCGGGGTCATTTTTTTCTACCGTATGAAAACGTGCAAAACCCCGTATTCCCTACCTCTCTCCACCCGAACACCCTGCTCAATCTGCCGCCTTTTTGCATGATATCGCATGAGACGAAAAAAATTTTCTCGCTGTTTTACTCACCACGTCCCTGTGGCCACAACAAACCGTATCAGGATTCTTTTTCCGCTTTTGCCACCCAATCTCGCAGTACCTGAACATCATGACGCCAGTCGTGCTTAAGTTCATCGACCCATTCCTGCACGTTATCCCACCATGCCGGTAACGATGAGGTCTGAATCTGCTGGGCGACCTGCTGCAAATGCCGTAACCCGACAGAACCCGCCGCCCCTTTGATTTTGTGCCCTTCTTCCGTAATACCTTTCTGGTCACGCGCCGTCATGTTGGAATCCAGAATCGCCAGATAGCCCGGCATCATCTGTTCAAACATCTCCAGGCTCTGATGAATCAATTTCGGGCCCACTAAATCCAGATACTGTTCCAGCATCGGGATATCCAACAGATCTTCTTCTGCTTTTGCCATTTCATCACCTTCCTCCGCCGCCGGTTCTTCCGTCCACACCGTGTGAGTGTCCCAGAATTGTTTGATGACGGCCGTCAGCGCGGGCACCGATAGCGGCTTGCTGAGCACGTCATCCATCCCCGCATCCAGATATTCGCGTTTATCTTTCAGCACGTTCGCCGTCAACGCCACCAGCGGTGGCAGGCTGCGGTTGCCATAGCGCGAACGCAGCTGACGCGCGACGTCCAGCCCGGTCATATCCGGCAGTTGAATATCGAGCAGCACCAGATCGAACTCATCGGGATCGAACATATCCAGCGCTTCCTGTCCAGTCATGGCGACATCGACGCTATTACCCAATTTTTCCAACACGGAACGCGCGACCACCACGTTCAGTTCGATATCTTCCACCAACAGAACGTGCAGCGCCGGTAGCGGCAAATCATCGTCGTCGTCCAGACCGCTTCCCACTTCATCGACGCTCGGCGCAATGACCGTCAGGGTAAAGCAGGAACCTTTGCCCTGCGTGCTGGAAACCTGGATATCGCCCCCCATGTTCTGCGCCAGACGCTTCGACACGGCAAGACCGATTCCCGTCCCTGTCGCTGGCTTGCCGCCATGCTGGTCTTTGACCTGATAATACATGGCGAAGATTTTTTCCAGTTCATCCGCCGGAATGCCCATCCCGGAATCTTCCACTTCAAAGCGCAGACGATCGCCTTTTTCATGCCAGACGCGCACCACAATTTCACCTTTCGGTGTAAATTTCACCGCGTTACTCAGCAGGTTCCACAGAATCTGTCGCAGGCGTGTTCCATCGGTAATCACTTTCTGTGGCAGAGGCTGGTGCTGATCCATAATCAGCTTCAGGCCTTTCGGTTCCGCCAGCAGGCCGCCGAGGTTCTCCAAATCCACCAGGAAGCCGGTGAAATCGATCGGCTGGTTATCCAGTTGCACCTTGCGGCGCTCCTGTTTGTCCATCTCAATCACGTCGTTAAAGATATTGCCGAGCGTAATCGCGCTGACGTGGATGGTTTTCAGGTATTTTTGCTGTTCAGGGTCAAGTTGTGTATCTAGCAGGATGCGACTTAACCCGACAATGCCATTAAGCGGCGTACGAAGCTCGTGGCTGATTGTTGAGATGAAGGTAGTCTTCTCCCTACTGGCGTTCTCTAACGCGTCCTGGTAACGCTTACGCTCCGTTATATCGCGTCCAAATCCCATCAGCCCGTGACGTTTGCCCATCCGGTCATAAAATGGCACCTTACGCAGCTCAAAACAGGCTTTACGGCCATCGGGATAAACCAGCCACTGTTCATAGGTCAGAGAAACGTTATGACGGAACACTTTTTCGTCCGTCTCCATCACTTTCTCGGCAATATCGGGGGTGTAAACATCCTGCGGCGTCAGGCCAATGAGCTGCTTCTGACTTTTGCCCACCAGCAGTTCCATCGCGCGGTTACAGCCGGAGAACTCTTTATCTTCGTTACGGTAGTAAACCAAATCCGGTGAGGCATCGAGGAACGAACGCAGCAACGCCGACTGTTGCTCCAGTTCAATCTGCGCTTGTTCGCGGCGGGACATCTCGTCTTTCAGTCGGCTCATCACTAGCGCGCGAGCATCTTCTGCTTTGATACGGTCGGCGATTTCCTGATTGAGCTGTGCGATGTTCTCCTGAAGCTGCGCATTCAGCTCCAGATCCCGATGGCGCATTTCTTCCAGCTTCGCTACCAGCTTCGACAGCCGCTGGCGCGACTCTTCGAGCTGTTCCACTACCACAGAGAGAAAATAAACGGCCCAGGGCGTAATCAGCAGCCCGAAGAAAATAGAGCGGACAACGTCGATGTTCTCGACCTCTCCACTGAGCAACAGGGTGACCGCCATTTGCACCACCATCGCCAGCAGCACCAAGACTGAGGCCAGCAGCAGTGAAAAACGGACAAGCCCCAGTTTTACCATCAAATCAACATAGTACTGAGCCAACAGACGAATTTGCTTCATAGCGATTTCCCTTAGTCACCCACCCGCGCATCATAACGTAAAATGGGAGCTTATACGGTGCCGCCGCACAGATTCACGGCACGAAATACCCGCATCTTCTGACACGTCAGGGCCCATCGTAACGGTAAGGTGTGCCCAGCGCGGAACCTTGTACGCCATGCGTTTGCAGATAGCGATCCAGCTCTACCATGCCCGTCCAGCGGTTTTCACACCAGAGCGGAGCCAGTAAGGTCGGACGGCGCGCGCTGGCGGAAATGCGATGATAAATCACCTCCGGTGGCGTATGGCGAATCATCTCTCCCGCCGTCTCCACGTAGCGATCCAGCGCCAGCTCGGGGAGCCTTCCCGCTCGCCAGGCTTTCGCCATCGTGCTGCCTTCCACGATATGGAGCGGGTGCAGCTTAATGCCCTCCACGCCGGTCTCAACCACCTGCTCCAGCGTCGATAAGCAGCGCTGTGCGTCTTCTCCCGGTAAACCGACAATCAGATGGCTACACACCTTCAGACCACGCGCACGCGCGCGTCGGGTGGTTTCCTGATAGCAGGCGAAGTCATGTCCGCGATTAATCCGGTGCAGCGTTTTATCACTCGCGCTTTGCAGCCCTAGCTCCAGCCAAACCTCATAGCCCTGTTCGTGGTAGCGAGACAATAAATCCAGCACTGCATCAGGCACACAGTCGGGGCGCGTGCCCACACAAAGTCCCACCATTTCAGCCTGTTTCAGCGCTTCCTGATACATGCTTTCCAGCACCTGAACTTCAGCATAAGTGCTGGTGTACGCCTGAAAATACGCCAGATAACGTTTGGCGCGATTCACCTTTCCCGCCTGCGTTTCCAACTGCTGCGCAATACTGCGTTGTTGCATCTGTTCATCCGCAAACGAGGCCACATTGCAGAACGTACAGCCACCTCGCCCCAGCGTGCCATCGCGGTTTGGGCAATTAAACCCGCCGTGCAGCGTCAGTTTGTGGATCTTCTCGCCATAGCGACGCTGAAGATTTCCGCCAAACATATTGATTAATTTTTGCAATTGCATATTCTAACCTGCTCCCTTGAGGAACAGCAGACTACCTTTCTCTTGCCCCCTTCGCGATGACCGCGATCAATCACACACACCCAACGAAATGCATTTTTATTCGCTTTTAGTGAAAATAAACTCACGTCAGTGCTAATTAATTTTTCTTATCCCCTGTATGCGCTTGATGAAAAGATGAAGCAATACTTAAAAATAGTTTCATGAAATCTAAAAGTAGTCATATTCAGCATAATATGCTGAAACGCAGAAATAATGCAGCATGGATAAGGGTTCTCGCGCTTTTGTATAGTGATACAGCTCACACTTCAATTAAACGCCATAGTCATTTACCGAGATAGTTTTTCTAAAAAAATCATTATCTTTCATAGGTATAATTAAAAATTATCGTTTATCAGCACATTTTGCACTGGTATTTGACCTGAACAGGCTTTCTCGCTAATTTGGAAATCCGCTGGAAGCTTTCCTGACGGGTCCATGATTCGTCATATTTATGCAGTAAATGAAGACTCCCTCTAAAAACAAGTCATTTACCACTTGTGAGACCGTCACGAGAGGCCGAAGAAGAGAGCGTAATACTAGCCGCTCGACGCCACGGTGCTTTCTCGCAGTAGGTTGTGAGAGTCACACAGAGCCTGGGGAGGTTCACTAATATGTTGTACGATGCATCCCAAGAGAGAGATAACTGTGGTTTCGGATTAATCGCCCATATAGAAGGTGAGCCGAGCCACAAAGTAGTGCGTACCGCGATTCACGCGCTCGCACGTATGCAGCACCGTGGCGCAATCCTTGCTGACGGCAAGACTGGCGACGGCTGCGGTTTATTACTTCAGAAGCCCGATCGCTTCTTTCGTCTGGTGGCGGAAGAGCACGGCTGGCGTTTAGCCAAAAACTACGCCGTTGGCATGATGTTTCTCAATCAGGACGAAGATCTGGCTCGCGCCACCCGTCGGATTGTAGAAGAAGAGTTGCAGAACGAAACGCTGTCTGTATTAGGCTGGCGTGAAGTGCCGACCAACCCGGACGTACTGGGGGAAATCGCCCTGTCGTCCATGCCGCGTATTGAGCAAATTTTCGTTAACGCCCCGGCAGGCTGGCGTCAACGTGATATGGAACGCCGTCTGTTCATGGCGCGTCGCCGTATCGAAAAGCGTATCGAAGACAAAGAGTTCTACGTTTGTAGCTTCTCCAATTTGGTCACGATCTATAAAGGTCTGTGTATGCCGGCGGATCTGCCGCGCTTCTACCTCGATCTGGCCGATCTGCGTCTGGAATCCTCGATCTGTCTGTTCCACCAGCGTTTCTCAACCAACACGGTACCCCGCTGGCCGCTGGCGCAGCCGTTCCGCTATCTGGCACATAACGGTGAGATCAACACCATCGCTGGTAACCGCCAGTGGGCACGCGCGCGCGCTTACAAATTCAAAACCCCGCTGATCCCAGATTTGCAGGATGCCGCGCCGTTCGTCAACGAAACCGGTTCTGACTCTAGCTCGCTGGATAACATGCTGGAACTGTTCCTGAGCGGCGGGATGGATATCATCCGCGCGATGCGCCTGCTGGTTCCGCCAGCCTGGCAGAACAACCCGGATATGGATCCTGAACTGCGCGCCTTCTTCGACTTTAACTCCATGCACATGGAGCCGTGGGATGGCCCTGCCGGTATCGTCATGTCCGACGGGCGCTATGCCGCCTGTAACCTGGATCGTAACGGCCTGCGCCCTGCGCGCTACGTCATCACCAAAGACAAGCTGATCACCTGCGCGTCTGAAGTCGGTATCTGGGATTATCAGCCGGATGAAGTGGTTGAAAAAGGCCGCGTCGGTCCGGGTGAACTGATGGTCATCGACACCCGCAGTGGCCGTATCCTGCACTCTGCTGAAACCGATGACGATCTGAAAAGCCGCCACCCTTACAAAGAGTGGATGGAGAAAAACGTTAAGCGCCTCGTGCCGTTTGAAGAGTTGCCAGACGATCAGGTCGGCAGCCGTGAATTCGACGATGAACTGCTGGAGACCTTCCAGAAGCAGTACGGTTACAGCAGCGAAGAGTTGGATCAAATCATTCGCGTGCTGGGCGAAAATGGTCAGGAAGCCACGGGGTCGATGGGCGACGATACGCCGTTCGCCGTGCTATCCAGCCGTCCACGCATCATTTATGACTACTTCCGTCAGCAGTTCGCGCAGGTAACCAACCCGCCGATCGACCCGCTGCGTGAAGCCCATGTGATGTCGCTGGCGACCAGCATTGGTCGTGAAATGAACGTGTTCTGTGAAGCGGAAGGTCAGGCTCACCGCCTGAGCTTTAAATCGCCGATCCTGCTTTACTCCGACTTCACCCAGTTGACGTCGCAGGATGAGCTGCACTATCGCGCCGACACGCTGGATCTGACGTTTGATCCGTCACAGCAAACGCTGCAACAGACGATCGAGAAACTGTGTGACGAAGCAGAAAGCAAAGTCAGAGACGGTGCCGTTCTGCTGGTGCTGTCCGACCGCGGCATTAGCGAATCACGCTTGCCAGTCCCTGCGCCAATGGCCGTCGGTGCCGTTCAGCGCCGTCTGGTCGAAAAGAGCCTGCGTTGTGATGCCAACATCATTGTCGAAACTGCCAGCGCACGCGATCCGCACCACTTTGCCGTGTTGTTAGGCTTTGGTGCGACGGCTATCTACCCTTACCTCGCCTACGAAACGCTGGCGCGGATGGTGGATAACCACACGATCGACAAACCTTATCGTGCCGTGATGTTGAACTACCGTAACGGCATCAACAAAGGCCTGTATAAGATTATGTCCAAAATGGGCATATCGACGATTGCGTCTTACCGCTGCTCCAAGCTGTTTGAAGCCGTGGGCCTGCATAAAGATGTATCGACACAATGCTTCCTGGGTGTCGTCAGCCGCATTGGCGGGGCAAATTACAGCGACTTCGAACAGGATCTGCTGAACCTGTCCAAGCGCGCCTGGCTGAAACGCAAAACGCTGGAACAGGGCGGCCTGCTGAAATTTGTTCACGGCGGCGAATATCATGCTTACAACCCGGATGTCGTCACCACGCTGCAAACGGCGGTGAAAACCGGGGAATACAGCGATTACGAACAATACGCCAAACTGGTTAACGAGCGTCCGGCGGCTACATTACGTGACCTGCTGGCGTTGAAACCGCAGGAAGGCGCAGCCATCGCGCTCGACGACGTTGAACCTGCATCTGAAATGTTCAAACGCTTCGATACCGCGGCCATGTCCATCGGTGCACTCAGCCCCGAAGCCCATGAATCGCTGGCTGAAGCGATGAACGGACTGGGCGGCTTCTCCAACTCCGGTGAAGGCGGCGAAGACCCCGCGCGTTACGGTACCAATAAAGTTTCCCGTATCAAGCAGGTTGCTTCTGGTCGCTTTGGTGTGACGCCAGCCTATCTGGTTAACGCCGATGTGATTCAGATTAAAGTGGCGCAGGGCGCGAAGCCGGGCGAAGGCGGTCAGTTACCGGGTGATAAAGTCACACCGTACATTGCCCGTCTGCGCTATTCCGTGCCGGGCGTGACGCTGATTTCACCACCGCCGCACCACGACATTTACTCTATCGAAGATCTGGCTCAGCTGATTTTCGATCTGAAGCAGGTCAACCCGAAAGCGATGATTTCGGTAAAACTGGTGTCCGAACCGGGTGTCGGAACTATCGCTACAGGTGTTGCCAAGGCGTATGCCGACCTGATTACCATCGCTGGTTACGACGGCGGTACCGGTGCCAGCCCACTGTCTTCCGTGAAATACGCGGGCTGCCCGTGGGAACTGGGTCTGGTAGAAACACAGCAAGCTTTAGTATCCAACGGTTTGCGCCACAAAATCCGCCTTCAGGTGGACGGTGGCCTGAAAACCGGTTTGGATATCGTCAAAGCAGCGATTCTGGGTGCGGAAAGCTTCGGCTTCGGTACCGGGCCAATGGTCGCGCTGGGCTGTAAATACCTGCGTATCTGTCACCTGAACAACTGTGCGACCGGCGTTGCAACGCAGGATGAGAAACTGCGTCGCGATCACTACCACGGCCTGCCTGAGCGTGTAACCAACTACTTCCAGTTCATCGCACATGAAACTCGCGTGCTGATGGCAGAGCTGGGCGTCAGCCGTCTGGTCGATCTGATTGGTCGTACCGATTTGCTGGTTGAACTGGACGGTTTCAGCGCGAAACAGAACAAGCTGGATCTGTCGCCGCTGCTGCACGCTGCACAACCTCAGTCGGGCAAAGCGCTGTACTGCACGGAAAGCAACCTGTCGTTCGATAAGGGCTTGCTGAACAAAGAGCTGCTGGCACAGGCACAGCCGCACATCGATTCGAAACAGGGCAAAGCGCTCTACTTCGATATCCGCAACACCGATCGCTCTGTCGGCGCGACGTTGTCCGGTGCGATTGCCGAGAAACATGGCGATCAAGGGCTGGCTGGCGATCCGATCAAAGCCTACTTCTCTGGTACCGCAGGGCAGAGCTTTGGCGTCTGGAACGCCGGCGGCGTGGAACTGAAATTAACCGGCGATGCCAACGACTACGTGGGCAAAGGCATGGCGGGTGGCAGCATCTCCGTGCGTCCCCCGGTGGGTTCCGCCTTCCGCAGCCACGAAGCCAGCATCATCGGTAACACCTGTCTCTACGGTGCGACTGGCGGTAAGCTGTTTGCCGCAGGCCGTGCGGGTGAACGTTTCGCCGTACGTAACTCCGGCTGTATCACCGTAGTAGAAGGCATCGGCGATAATGGCTGTGAATACATGACGGGCGGTATCGTCTGCGTGCTGGGTCGTACTGGCGTGAACTTTGGCGCAGGCATGACCGGTGGATTCGCCTACGTGCTGGATGAAGACGGTGAATTCCGCAAACGCGTTAACCCGGAACTGGTGGAAGTGCTGGATGTGGAAGAGCTGGCTATTCATGAAGAGCATCTGCGTGGTCTGATCACCGAGCACGTACAGAATACCGGTTCACACCGCGGAGAAGAGATCCTCGCTAACTGGCCGACCTGGGCACCGAAGTTTGCTCTGGTGAAACCGAAGTCAAGTGATGTGAAGGCATTGTTGGGTCACCGTAGTCGTTCCGCAGCCGAGCTGCGGGTTCAGGCGCAGTAAGAGGTCATCATGAGTCAGAATGTTTACCAGTTTATCGACTTACAGCGCGTTGATCCGCCCAAGAAACCGCTAAAGATTCGTAAAATTGAATTTGTTGAGATCTACGAGCCGTTCTCAGAAAGCCAGTCCAAAGCTCAGGCAGATCGCTGCCTGTCCTGCGGTAACCCTTACTGTGAGTGGAAATGTCCGGTACACAACTACATCCCGAACTGGCTGAAGCTGGCGAACGAAGGCCGCATTATCGAAGCGGCTGAGTTATCGCACCAAACCAACAGCCTGCCGGAAGTCTGCGGTCGCGTGTGCCCGCAGGATCGTCTGTGTGAAGGTTCCTGTACGCTGAATGATGAGTTCGGCGCGGTCACCATCGGCAACATCGAGCGCTATATCAATGATAAAGCGATCGAAATGGGCTGGAAGCCAAGCGTTGCCAACGTCAAACCGACCGGCAAGCGCGTCGCCATCATTGGTGCTGGCCCGGCAGGGCTGGCCTGTGCCGACGTGCTGGCACGCAATGGCGTACAGGCCGTCGTTTTCGATCGTCATCCAGAGATCGGTGGCCTGCTGACCTTCGGTATCCCCTCTTTCAAGCTGGAAAAAGAGGTAATGGTGAAACGTCGTGAGATTTTCACCGAGATGGGCATCGAATTCCGCCTGAACACCGAAGTCGGCAAAGATGTGCAGATGAAAGCGCTGCTGGACGAATACGATGCCGTCTTCCTCGGCGTCGGCACCTATCAGTCTATGCGTGGCGGATTGGACAATGAAGACGCTCAGGGTGTCTACGATGCGCTGCCGTTCCTGATCGCCAACACCAAGCAGTTGATGGGCTTTGAAGCCGCAGCAGACGAACCTTACGTCAGCATGCAAGGGAAACGAGTAGTGGTGCTGGGCGGTGGTGACACCGCAATGGACTGCGTGCGCACCTCAATTCGTCAGGGTTCAACGCACGTGACCTGTGCCTATCGTCGCGATGAAGAGAACATGCCGGGTTCCAAACGCGAAGTGAAAAACGCGCGTGAAGAAGGCGTCGAGTTCAAATTCAACCTGCAACCGTTAAGCGTCGAGATCAACGGCGCTGGCAAAGTGTGCGGTGTGAAAATGGCGCGTACTGCACTGGGTGCACCAGATGCCAACGGGCGTCGCCGTCCTGAAATCGTAGAGGGTTCCGAACACGTTCTGGAAGCCGATGCGGTCATCATGGCGTTCGGCTTCCGTCCGCACAAAATGGCGTGGCTGGCAGAGCATGACGTCAAACTGGACGATCAAGGTCGCATTGTCGCACCAGAAAGCTGTGATAACGCCTTCCAGACCAGTAACCCGAAAATTTTTGCGGGCGGCGATGCGGTACGTGGTTCCGATCTGGTGGTCACCGCCATCGCAGAAGGCCGTAAAGCGGCTGATGGCATCATGAACTATCTGGAAGTGTAAGAACGACTCACTTCTCTTAAGGGCAGCACTGGCTGCCCTTTTCTTTTTCCGCCCTTACCTGAAATTTCGGTTAGCAGCCGATGACAATCAGCTCATCTCCCTGCGGAACATCACACCATAAAGTCCAATAAAACCTTTATCTTTCCACTTCTCCCTAAAGAACTTTTCGTAATAAATCCTGCAATATCACGTTAAAGGCCTACACTTACCTCCGGCATTTACTTGTCTTTATTGAGATTGGATTTCATTAAGGAGGAACTATGACAGTCGAAGTGGCCCTTGTAACAGGAGCCGGTCAAGGTATTGGCCGCGCTATTGCTCTCAGACTGGCGGCCGACGGTTTTGCCGTCGCCATCGTGGATTACAATCAGGAAACCGCGCGCAGCGTGGCGCAAGAAATCGAAAAAGCTGGCGGACAGGCTATCGCATTACAGGCAGACGTCGCGGATCGTGAGGCCGTTTTCGCAGCCGTTGCCGCAGCTAAAAAGCGCTTTGGTGACTTTAACGTCATCGTCAATAACGCTGGCGTTGCCCCTTCAACGCTGATTGAAGACATCACGCCGGAAGTCATCGATCGCGTTTATAACATCAACGTCAAAGGCGTTATCTGGGGGATTCAGGCTGCGCTCGACGCCTTTAAATCTCTGGGTCACGGCGGAAAAATCATCAACGCCTGTTCGCAGGCCGGACATGTGGGCAACCCTGAACTCGCCGTCTACAGCTCAAGTAAATTTGCGGTTCGTGGTCTGACGCAAACTGCCGCACGCGATTTAGCGCCGTTAGGCATCACGGTCAACGGTTACTGCCCGGGTATCGTAAAAACACCAATGTGGGATGAAATCGATCGGAAGATCTCTGAATCCGCAGGGAAACCGCGTGGCTATGCGACAGAAGAATTCGCCAAACGTATTACGCTGGGTCGCCTTTCTGAACCAGAAGATGTCGCTGCCTGCGTATCCTATCTGGCCAGCCACGATTCTGACTATATGACGGGGCAATCGCTATTGATTGATGGCGGAATGGTATTCAGTTAAGGGCAATTTCAGTTAACACTATTTTCAGCTAGCAACACGAAAAATAAGAAAGGGCACCGCAGTGGTGCCCTTGAAAGTGCATTATTTAACCACCCTCAGCGACGGTCTGCCACCTTTAGGCGGCTGTGGCGGTTCATCATCAGAACCGGAACCATCGTTAGGGGTTTCAGAATCAGGCGGACTCTCGACAATCGACATTACCGTCCCTGAAGAGGGGGCGCCTTCCTGGAAGTCTTCAAATTCACCTGCGGATTCTTCGTAAGCAGGCTCGGGCTCAAACATCGTTCCAGCCCCGTTCTCACGTGCATAAATCGCCATTACGGCCGCCATCGGCACGTAGACCTGACGCGGTACACCACCAAAACGGGCATTGAAACGAACGCTGTCATCAGCTAACTCAAGGCCGCCAACAGCGCGCGGTGCGATATTCAGCACGATCTGGCCGTCACGGGCGAACTCCATCGGCACCATAACACCCGGCAGAGTGACATCTACCACCAGGTGAGGTGTTAATTGGTTATCCAGCAACCAATCATAAAAAGCCCGCAATAAATACGGACGACGTGGAGACAGTTGAGACAACGCCATACAGTTTAACCTCGGGTTTGCAAACGCATTTCACGTTCCACTTCCGTCAGGGAAGCCAGGAACGCATCACGCTCAAAGACGCGTGTCATGTAGCCTTTCAACTCTTTCGCGCCCGAACCACTCAGCTCAATGCCTAACTGCGGCAAACGCCACAGCAGCGGGGCCAGATAGCAATCTACCAGGCTGAACTCTTCACTCATGAAATAAGGCGCTTCGTTGAACACCGGAGCGATGGCCAGCAGTTCTTCACGCAGTTGCTTACGCGCCGCGTCCGCTTCTTGCGCGCTGCCATGAGTAATTTTTTTCAGTAAAGAATACCAGTCGCTCTCAATGCGATGCATCATCAGGCGGCTATTACCGCGTGCAACCGGATAGACAGGCATTAGCGGAGGATGAGGAAAACGTTCATCCAGATACTCCATGATGATGCGTGATTCATAGAGCGTCAGTTCGCGATCGACCAGCGTTGGCACGGAACCGTAAGGATTGAGGTCAATAAGATCCTGAGGCAGATTATCCATGTCTACCTGCTCAATCTCGACACTCACACCTTTTTCCGCCAATACGATGCGTACCTGATGGCTAAAAATGTCGGATGGACCAGAAAACAGCGTCATTACCGAACGTTTGTTGGCAGCGACAGCCATGAAAACCTCCAAGTTTATCGAGAAAATATGGCGAATAACCGTGCAGTCAATAACCTGCAAACCGCTATTCGAAATGCTGCTCGCCAATGTGTGTAAACGTCACCGGACAAAATCCAGCGTTTTAAACCGCTACGTGATAGCTGGCACACAGGCATAAAATCGGCGAATAGCTTATCAGATTTTGTTCGTTTTGTGGGGATATAAGCGCAACTTCATCGCTAACATACGGAAAGTAAAGCGTATATTTCGAGGAAATTTATTTTCAGGCATAAAAAACCCGGTGACCAGCACCGGGTTTTTCGCATTGATTTCGCTGCAAAGCAGCAAGAAATTAACGCTTGGAGAACTGAGGACGACGACGTGCTTTACGCAGGCCGACTTTCTTACGTTCAACCTGACGAGCATCACGAGTAACGAAGCCTGCTTTACGCAGTTCGCTACGCAGAGACTCATCATACTCCATCAGAGCGCGGGTGATACCGTGACGGATCGCACCAGCCTGACCAGAGATACCACCACCTTTAACGGTGATGTACAGATCCAGTTTCTCAACCATGTCGACCAGTTCCAGCGGCTGGCGAACTACCATGCGGGCAGTTTCGCGACCGAAGTACTGTTCCAGACTACGCTGGTTGATAACGATGTTACCGTTGCCCGGTTTGATGAACACGCGAGCGGCGGAGCTTTTGCGGCGACCAGTGCCGTAGTATTGATTTTCAGCCATTGCCTATAATCCCGATTAAATGTCCAGAACTTGCGGTTGCTGTGCCGCGTGATTGTGCTCGGTGCCCGCGTAAACTTTCAGTTTACGGAACATAGCACGACCCAACGGGCCCTTCGGCAGCATGCCTTTAACCGCGATTTCAATCACACGCTCAGGACGGCGGGCAATCATCTCTTCAAAGGTCGCTTGTTTGATACCACCGATGTGGCCGGTGTGGTGATAATAAATCTTGTCGTTACGCTTGTTGCCAGTTACAGCAACTTTGTCAGCGTTCAGAACGATGATGTAATCACCTGTATCAACGTGCGGGGTGTATTCCGCTTTATGCTTGCCGCGCAGACGACGAGCCAGTTCAGTAGCGAGACGGCCTAAAGTTTTACCGTTCGCATCAACAACGTACCAGTCGCGTTTTACGGTTTCTGGTTTAGCTGTAAAAGTTTTCATTAAAAGCTTACCCAATAATTAGTTACACGTTGGTGAACACCCAAACGCTCAAAAACAGTTGAGGCTCACACGACCATCAAGTCCAGCAAACCTACCCCTTCGAATAGCCATTGCCGGCACTATAAAGTTTTTGGGAAAAAAACTTTGTTGTAACGTGGGGTCGCAAGATTATAGAGAAGTCATTCCCAAAGATCGACCTTTTTTCACTCGCAAATGACTAAAAAACCGCAGCCTGCGTTACGCCAAATGAGGCTGTCGTAAGTACTCTTCGCTTTGCATTTCCTGCAAACGGGATAGACAGCGCTGATATTCAAATTTCAGGTGTTCTCCCTGATAAATCTCAAACATGGATGCCTGCGCAGAAATAATCAATTTGATGCGGCGCTCGTAGCACTCGTCCACCAGCGCCAGAAAACGGCGGGCCGTGTTTTCTTCCTTCGTTTCCATCACCGTCACATTGTGCAGCAGCATCGTATGGTAGAGGCGCGAAAGCGCGATGTAATCATTTTGGCTGCGCGCTTCGGTGCACAGCGTGTGGAAATCCACCGCCAGCACGCCGTCACTCACGCCGAGCGTCGCCAACGGGCGATGATTGATTTCCAGCATCGGCCCCGGCGTCTGCCAACGTTTCCCTGTCAGGCGGGTAAACATCTGCTGCATCGTGACATCGGTTTCTTCATTCAGCGGAGACAGATAAAGGTGTGCCTGCGTCAGCGTGCGTAGACGATAATCGATACCCGCATCGACATTACGCACTTCACAGTGCTGTTTAATCAGCTCAATCGCAGGAAGAAAACGGGCGCGTTGTAGTCCATTGCGGTAGAGATCGTCCGGCGGAATATTCGATGTCGCCACCAGCGCAATACCGCGGGCAAACAACGCACGCAGTAGTTCAGCCAGCAGCATAGCGTCGGTAATATCAGAGACAAAAAACTCATCGAAGCACAGCACGTCGGTTTCGGCTTTAAAGCCATCTGCCACTTTTTCCAGTGGATTTTCCTGCCCCTGAAACTGGTTCAGTTCTTCATGCACTCGTAGCATAAAACGATGAAAATGCAGGCGCATCTTGCGCTCAGCAGGCAGGCTGTGAAAAAACATATCCATCAGCCAGGTTTTACCGCGCCCGACGCCGCCCCACATGTACAGCCCTTCGACTGGCGCAGATTCGCGTTTCTCATTCAGTCCCAGCCAGCTACGCCATTTCCCCACGCGGCCGGATGCCCCCGAGTGCTCATCAGTAGCACGTGCGCATAACGCCTGATGTATCGCTTCCAGACGCACAACCGTTTGCCGTTGCACCTCATCCGGTTGATATTCACCGGCGGAAAGCGCCTGCTGATAAAGTGCCAAGGGTGTTGTTTGCTGCTGTGTTATCTGTGGAGTAGCCATCGCAATCCCTGAGAAAAAAGTTAGCCGTGTTTTGCTGTGTGTTGCCGTCGATTTAAGCCGTAATCGTCGCAGTTGACAACCTTGATGTCTGCGGTGGGTCAACATTCCCTTCCGTCATCGAGCATCAGGATTCCACTCAGGCAAGGTTAACGGTTATAGTGACTATTATTAAGTGAAAAACCCTACGGGACAACGACGTCAAAATAGGAGCGATTATGACTTGGGAGTATGCGCTGATAGGTTTAGTTGTCGGTATTATTATTGGTGCTGTCGCCATGCGCTTTGGTAACCGTAAGCTGCGGCAACAGCAGGCATTGCAGAATGAGCTGGAGAAAAGCAAAACCGAACTGGAAGATTATCGTCAGGAACTGGTTGGTCACTTCGCCCGCAGTGCGGAGCTATTGGATAACATGGCGGATGACTATCGTCAGCTTTATCAGCACATGGCGAAAAGTTCCAGTAGCCTGTTGCCCCACGTTCCCGGCCAGGATAATCCGTTTAAATATCGTCTGACCGAATCAGAAGCGGATAACGATCAGGCACCGGTGAACATGCCACCGCGCGATTACTCTGATGGTGCATCAGGTCTGCTGCGTGGCGAACGCCCGATTCGCAAATAATTCTTTCACCTTCTTCAGCGTGAGGCTTCCTGGCCTCACGTTTTCCTCTCTCTTGTTCTACGCTTAAAGCGCTTGTACGTTTAAGACACGCACAGCAGGCTGCTATCGTTCGATGACACAGTATTTTCGATAACACCGGATTCCCACTAACGCGCTGTTTTTCTGCTAACACATTGTTTTTCTGCTAACACACTGCTTTTCTGCTAACACATTGTATAAAAGCGATAGTTACAATCTGTTGACGAAACAGCAGTGAACTTTACACATTGATCGCCAGTCTGACTCTTCACCGTGTCTTTAAGTTTATATATCATCGTTTTATTCATCCGCAGGCCGTGAGAGAGTTAATAACAATGAAAAAAACATCATTATTATTTAGTGCACTGGCAATGAGTATAGGTTTGACCCTGTCCACGCTTCCCGCAGCGCATGCTGCGCTGCCTGCCGTGGTACAAGGGCAACAGACGCCAAGCCTGGCCCCGATGCTGGAAAAAGTGTTGCCAGCCGTCGTCAGCGTGCATGTTGAAGGTACACAGGTACAGCGTCAGCGCGTACCGGAAGAGTTCAAGTTCTTCTTTGGTCCAAACTTCCCGTCGGACAAACAAAGCTCTCGTCCGTTTGAAGGGCTGGGCTCTGGCGTCATTATTGATGCCGCAAAAGGTTACGTGCTTACCAATAACCACGTGATCAATAACGCCGACAAAATTCGCGTCCAGCTTAATGACGGACGTGAATATGAAGCGAAACTGATTGGTCGCGACGAGCAGACCGATATCGCCCTGCTACAGCTGAATGACGCCAAGAATCTGGTTGCTGTGAAAATGGCTGATTCCGACCAACTCCGCGTCGGCGATTTCGCCGTTGCCGTGGGTAACCCGTTTGGTCTTGGTCAGACCGCGACCTCCGGTATTATTTCCGCGCTGGGACGTAGCGGGCTGAATCTGGAAGGGTTGGAAAACTTCATCCAGACCGATGCCTCCATCAACCGCGGCAACTCCGGCGGCGCGCTGGTTAACCTCAACGGTGAGCTGATCGGTATTAACACCGCGATCCTGGCGCCGGGCGGCGGGAATATCGGCATCGGTTTCGCTATCCCCAGCAACATGGCTCAGAATCTGGCACAGCAGCTGGTTGAATTTGGCGAAGTCAAACGCGGGCTGCTGGGTATTAAAGGCAGCGAAATGACGTCTGAGATGGCGAAAGCCTTCAACGTCGATGCACAGCGTGGTGCCTTCGTCAGCGAAGTCTTACCGAAATCTGCCGCCGCGAAAGCCGGTATCAAAGCAGGTGACGTGTTGACGACGCTGGATGGTAAACCGATCAGCAGCTTTGCGGAACTGCGGGCGAAAGTTGGCACCACCGCACCAGGTAAGACTGTGAAAATCGGCCTGCTGCGCGATGGCAAACCGCAGGAAGTGTCCGTCGTGTTGGATAACAGCTCATCGGCATCAACCAGCGCCGAAACGCTTTCGCCGTCATTACAGGGAGCTTCTCTGACCAATGGCCAACTGAAAGACGGCAGCAAAGGCGTACAGATTGATAGTGTCGCCAAAGACACGCCTGCGGCGCAGGTTGGTCTGCAAAAAGGCGATATCATCATCGGCGTAAACCGTGAGCGTATTGAAAACATCACACAGTTGCGCAAGCTGCTGGAAGCAAAACCTTCTGTTCTGGCGCTGAATATCGTCCGGGGCGAAGAAACGATTTATCTGCTGTTACGTTAATCACCTGTCGTCTTTTTCGGCAGCGTAACCAAGCAGAAAGCCGTTGATGTTAAAAAATTTCTGGGAGAAATTTTTAACGTTGTATCAGCAACGGCCCGTAAGGGTGGCGGCCAGGGATGGCACGCCATAAAAAAATCGGACACCGAATCATGCGGTGTCCGAACTTCTCGTGATATCCTCCCCCTACCTCTCTTTTTCACAGTAAATCACGGCCATGCTTGCTAAGTTATTACGTTCAGCACTCTTTGGTGCCCTCGTCGCCGGTATTATTCTGGCCGTCCTCCCATTCATTGGGTCTGGTACGTCGTTCCTGAAAAGCAGTGGCAGACAGACTGATGGTTCACCCGTCAGTTACCACCAAGGGGTAAGCCGTGCGGCGCCTGCTGTGGTTAATATTTACAACCGGGTTGCCAATCAAGAAAAGCCCAGTGAGGTCGCTATTCATCCTCTCGGATCTGGCGTCATCATGAATGAAAAAGGGTACATTTTAACCAACAAGCATGTGATTAATAACGTGCAGCAGATCCAGATAGAACTGTCAGACGGCAGGCTGTACGAAGCCCGCGTGATCGGTTCCGATTCTTTGACCGATCTGGCTGTGCTGCAAATTGATGGCGTCAACCTGCCCGTTATTCCGATTAATTCCGACCGTCTACCGCACGTTGGCGATGTCGTGATGGCAATCGGCAACCCTTATAATCTGGGGCAAACCGTCACGCAGGGTGTCATCAGTGCCACGGGGCGCGTCAGCCTAAGCGCTTATGGTCAGCAAAGAAGCCAGGTCGGACGCCAAAATTTACTGCAAACCGACGCCTCCATTAACCACGGGAATTCCGGCGGCGCGCTCGTCAATACACTGGGTGAACTGGTCGGTATCAATACCCTATCTTTTGATAAAAGCAGCAACGGCGAAACGCCGGAAGGCATTAGCTTCGCGATTCCCGTAGCGCTGGCGACTAAGGTGATGGGCAAGCTCATCCGCGATGGCCGCGTCGTGCGTGGCTATATTGGCGTCAATGGTGTACAGCTCGAAAACTTTGAGAACAGTACGTTGACCAACAGCCGTGATGCACAGGGGCGATTAACAGGCATTCTCGTTCAGACGATCGATCCGGGTGGACCAGCGGATAAAGCGGGCATCCACATTGAAGACGTCATCGTGAGCGTGAACAATAAGCCAGCGCGATCGATTATTGAAACCATGGAGCAAGTTTCAGAAATACGCCCCGGCACCGTCATTCCGGTCACTATTGAGCGCGATAATAAGCAAATCACACTACAAATGACGATTCAGGAATTTCCCAACCAATAGCGGTATTCAAAGCGCAAGTTGATAAAACACCATCAGCAGACAAACAAGAAACCGGGTGGGAACCCACCCGGCTAAAAAACATCATAGTGAAAACAAATAGAGAGTGAAGACAAATAACGGAAGCGATTACTCGTGTTCTTTAACGCGCTCGATATTTGCGCCTAATCCACGCAGCTTGTCTTCGATGCGATCATAGCCACGATCGATATGATAAATACGATCGACTATCGTCACGCCTTCCGCGATACAGCCCGCTAATACCAGACTGGCCGACGCACGTAAGTCGGTCGCCATCACCTGTGCGCCAGACAACTTATCGACGCCGTGGCAAATCACCGTATTACTCTCAATTTCCGCCTGCGCGCCCATGCGGATAAGCTCAGGCACATGCATGAAGCGGTTTTCGAAGATGGTTTCGGTAATCACGCCCGTTCCTTCCGCAACCAGATTCAACAGGCTGAACTGCGCCTGCATATCGGTCGGGAAGCCTGGGTGCGGTGACGTGCGAACGGTAACGGCTTTCGGACGCTTACCGTGCATATCCAGACTGATCCAGTCTTCGCCGATTTCGATCTCTGCGCCCGCTTCGCGCAGCTTCGCCAGTACCGCATCCAACGTATCAGGACGGGTATTGCGGCAGATAATCTGTCCACGAGATACTGCTGCCGCCACCAGGAATGTCCCGGTTTCAATGCGGTCAGGCACCACGCGGTACACGCCGCCGCCTAAACGCGCGACGCCTTCAATAGTAATTTTATCGCTGCCTGCACCGCTGATTTTCGCCCCCAGCGTGTTCAGGAAGTTTGCCGTATCGACAATCTCCGGCTCACGCGCGGCGTTCTCAATAATCGTGGTGCCTTCCGCCAACGTTGCAGCGCTCATGATGGTGACCGTGGCACCCACGCTTACTTTATCCATCACGATGTGTGCGCCTTTCAGGCGACCATCAACCGTCGCTTTGACGTAGCCTTCTTCCAGCACGATCTGCGCGCCAAGCTGCTCAAGACCATAAATGTGCAAATCTACCGGGCGGGCGCCAATCGCACAGCCGCCGGGCAGCGATACCTGACCTTGACCAAAACGCGCCACCAGCGGCCCCAGCGCCCAGATGGATGCACGCATGGTTTTCACCAGATCGTACGGCGCGCAGAATACGTTTACCTCGCTGGCATCCACATGAACGGAGCCGTTACGCTCAACGCGCGCCCCCAACTGACCAAGCAGCTTCATGGTGGTATCAATATCGCGCAGCTTCGGCACGTTTTGAATCTCTACCGGTTCTTCTGCGAGCAACGCAGCGAACAGGATGGGCAACGCAGCATTCTTGGCGCCGGAAATGGTCACTTCCCCCGCTAAGCGGGTTGGGCCCTGAACACGAAATTTATCCATAGTCTTTGTATCTCGATGTCTTAATTCAATATGTCGTCACACTGATACAGGCGATTTCTCTCTGCTCACACACGGAGCGTATTTAGAAGCCGTTCAGTTTACGGTCGCGTTGCCACTCTTCCGGCGTATAGGCCTTGATTGACAGTGCATGAATACGGTTATCCGCGATGTACTCCATCAGCGGCGCATAAACGGCCTGCTGTTTTTTGACTCGGCTCATTCCAGCAAAAAGTCCGCCCACTACGATGACCTGAAAATGGCTGCCATCACCAGAAACATGGGCTTCTTCCAGTGCTAATGCGTTCATCAGCACGTCTTTAATTTCGTTATTTTCCATCGCTCTCGATTTCTATGTCAGGGGGGATGATTTACAGGGAGGTATCTTAGATGAATATGGCGCTATCTTAAACAAAGAATGCGCCAATGCCTGAAGGGGAAATCAGGCATTGGCGCGACAGCTTAAGACACAGGAATGATTTCATTCAGGTTATAGAGCGCAATGAGCGTTTTTAGCCGATCGCTGGCACCGACAATCGTTATCTCTCCGCCTGAAGACGGCTGCTGATAAACGTGCATCAGCAATGCTAACCCGGCAGAATCAACGCGGTTTAATCCAGACACATCCAGCGTCGTTTTACCCGCCAGTAACGATTCACGCTGCTGCCAGAACGGTAACAGCGTTTCACGATCCAGATCGCCCGTTAACGCCAGCGTGGAGTCCTGCGCTTGCCAGTTCAATGCGTTCACCATGTTCACACCCAAATTACTTTTTCTGATCCAACGTGATGGTCTGCTTCGCCGAGGATTCCAGCTGTTGAGTCAGGCCATCAACGCCTTTCTGACGCAGGACTGCCGCCCACTCGTTCTGTTTAGTGGTGATCATACTGACACCTTCAGCAATCATGTCGAACGCCTGCCAGTGACCGGTTTGGCTGTTCTTACGCCATTGGAAGTCCAGACGTACCGGAGGACGGCCACCGTTATCAATGATGCTCACGCGAATGGATACGATATCGGCATTGCCCAGCGGCTGTCCCGACACAATTTGATAGGTTTGCCCGTTATACATCGCCAAAGCCTGCCCATAGGCCTGTTCCAAATAGGCTTCAAACGCTTTGAAATAGGCGTCACGCTGAGCCGGTGTCGAGTCTTTGTAGTAACGACCCAGCACCAACGCACCGGCGTATCTCACCTGAACATACGGCAGCAGCTCTTCACGTACGATAGTACGCAGATAGTCAGGATTTTGTTTGATCTTTGGCTGTTCGTTCTTCAAGCGGTTAAACGTTTTTTCCGCCGCTTCATTCATTAGACTGTAGGGATTCGTTTGGTCCGCCGCGTTGGCTAATGGCGCGACCACCAGTAAAGCCACCATCAGTAAACGTTTAAACATGCAGGTATCCTCTTAATTATGGATGTGAAGGAACAGGTTCGTTGTTGTGCTCTGGGGTTGCCGCAGGATTGGCACCCGGCTCCGTACCCGATTGACCGGCATTATCTTCGCTATTGCTGCCGCTCTTATATAGGAATTGACCGATGAGATCTTCAAGTACCATCGCTGACTTGGTGTCCTGAATCACACCTCCGTCTTTCAGGATCGCGGTGCCCATTTCTTCATCTTCAAACCCAATGTTCAGTGCCAGATACTGTTCGCCCAGCAAACCGGAGGTACGGATAGCCAGAGAACTGGTATCAGGAATATGATCGTAGCGCTGCTGAATATCCATCGCCACGCGCGGCAGGTAGGTTTTCTCGTCCAGCGAAATATCTGCCACGCGACCAATGACCACGCCGCCAATTCGGATCGGAGAACGCGCTTTCAGCCCGCCAATGTTGTCAAACGTCGCGTACAGACGATACGTCGGCTCACTCCCGATCGACTTGAGATCGGCCACTTTCAGGCATAAAAAAAGGATGGCAGCCAGCGCGATCAACATAAACACACCAACCCAGACTTCAGTTTTCTTTGTTTGCATCGACTCAGTTCCCAAACATCAGTGCTGTCAGCACAAAATCCAATCCCAATACCGCTAACGACGAGTGCACGACGGTTCGCGTCGTTGCACGGCTAATCCCTTCAGACGTCGGGATCGCGTCATAGCCGTTAAACAGTGCAATCCAGGTCACGGTAATCGCAAATACGACACTTTTAATCACGCAGTTCAAGACATCCTGACGCCAGTCAACCGCACCCTGCATGGCGGACCAGAAGAACCCGCTGTCGATGCCTTTCCAGTCCACACCGACTAACCCGCCTCCCCAGATCCCCACGGCGACAAAAATGATTGCCAGCAGCGGCATGCTGATTAGCCCAGCCCAAAAGCGCGGTGCAACAACGCGACGCAGCGGGTCGACCGCCATCATCTCCATGCTGGAGAGCTGTTCCGTTGCCTTCATTAGCCCGATTTCTGCCGTCAGCGCGGAACCTGCACGCCCGGCGAACAGCAGCGCCGTCACTACCGGACCAAGCTCACGCAGCAGCGACAGCGCCACCATCATGCCCAGACTGGCCTCGGCGCTGTAAGTCGTCAGAATGATAAAGCCCTGCAACCCCAGAACCATGCCGATGAACAGGCCGGAAACCATGATGATCAGCAGCGACTGCACGCCAACGCTGTAAAGCTGTTTCACCAACAGCGGCCACTGTTTTCTGAATTCGGGTTTCCCCACCAGCGCATTAAACAGCATCAATCCGGCGCGCCCAAACGCGGCACTGGTAGCGATGCCTTGACGCCCAAACGACGCCAACGTCCGTAATAACATGACTGCGTTAACCTCCTGAGCCTAGCAGTGACGTTTTATAGTCGCCCGCCGGAAAACGGAAAGGCACTGGCCCGTCGGCGATACCGTCCAGAAACTGACGAACCTGCGGGTCAGTGTTCGCTCTCAGTTCATCCGCCGTCCCTTCTGCCACCACGCGTTTGTCAGCCACGATATAGGCGTAATCGGCGATGCTCATCACTTCTGGCACATCGTGAGAAACGACAATGCAGGTCACGCCCAACGCATGGTTCAACTCATCAATGAGCTTCACCAGCGTCCCCAGCGTGATCGGATCCTGCCCGACAAAAGGCTCATCAAACATAATCAACTGCGGGTCAAGCGCAATGGCTCTCGCCAACGCCGCGCGCCGCGCCATACCGCCGGACAGTTCCGCAGGCATCAGTTCTGACGCACCACGCAACCCCACCGCCTCTAGCTTCATCATCACAATGCTACGCAGCAGCGATTCCGGCAGTTTAGTATGTTCACGCAGCGGCCAGGCGACATTATCAAACACGTTCAAATCGGTGAATAGCGCCCCGGACTGAAACAACATGCTCATTTTCTTGCGCGCGTTGTACAGTTCGCTACGCGACAGCGTGGGGATATTCTCGCCATCAAACCAGATCTCGCCACTGTCCGGCTGTAGCTGCCCGCCAATCAGGCGCAACAGCGTAGTTTTACCGATACCGGAAGGCCCCATGATCGCGGTGACCTTGCCTTTAGGAACATTCAGCGTGATGTCCGTAAAGATCTCTCGCTCCCCGCGACGAAAGCTCAGACCACGGATCTCAACCAGATTAGTTGCCTCATGGTGCATTATTTCCATTCCTTACCAATCAGTACGCCAGTCAGTACGTTTATGTAGCGTCTTTCACTCCAGCCTAACGGCTGACTTTCATCAAGGTGCGAGTTTTACAAAAACTTACCGTCAGTTCTTGTCCAAAATGGCGGCATAAACCGTTATCGGGTTTTACTTATCGCGACAGGTTTTACTTTTTCGCCTGGCACCGTCAGAATTAGCACTCATCACAGAAAAATGCTTTTTGTGCGAAAATCGTCCAGAAATGCTGACTTATTCGACAACAAGCCGGTGATTATACACTAAATAATTCGAGTTGCAGGAAGGCGGCAAGCGGGGGAATCCCGATGAGCTTACTCAAGTAATTGATTCAGATGAGTAAACGCAGCCAACACACATGCGGCTTGAAGTATGACGGGTATATATCCTATTAAAGGACGCTGCATGCTCTTTGCAACACTACTCTTGTTCGTTGGTTTGCTACTACTGGTTTACGGTGCCGATCGTCTTGTCTATGGCGCTGCCGTGCTTGCGCGTTCTCTTGGCTTACCTCCTTTCGTCATCGGCATCACCATTGTCGGCTTCGGCACCTCTCTCCCTGAGCTGATTGTTTCCGTTACCGCCGCCTTAAACAATCAGAACGATATGGCCGTCGGTAATGTTATCGGCTCTAATATCGCCAATATCTTACTCATTCTCGGCAGCGCAGCGCTTATCCGGCCGCTGACAGTACAGTCAGCCATCCTGCGTCGGGAATTGCCGCTCATGTTGTCCGTCACTTTATTGTGTGGCGTTTTACTGCATGATAGCTACCTGAGCCGCGCAGACGGCATGATGCTGCTCTTCGCCGCCGTTCTGTGTTTGGTGTTGATACTGCGTATGGCGCAGCAGGCACAGCGAGAAGGTGGCGATAGCCTGACCCGCGAACAGCTGGCGGAACTTCCGCAGGACGACAGCAATCAGATGGTGGCCGTGTTGTGGCTGATTCTCGGCCTGATTATTTTACCTATGGCTGCCCGCATGGTGGTGGACAACGCCACCGTCATTGCACGCTACTTCGACGTCAGTGAATTGACCATCGGGCTAACGATATTGGCGATCGGTACTAGCCTGCCTGAACTGGCGACCGCCATCGTCGGGACGTTGAAGAAAGAAGATGATATTGCGCTGGGCAACCTGATTGGCTCGAACATTTTTAATATCGCGATTGTTTTGGGCGTTCCCGCCCTGCTCTCGCCGGGCGCGCTGAATCCTCAGGTTTTTCAACGCGACTATTGGGTCATGCTGGCGGCGAGCGTGCTGTTAACCGCACTGTGCCTCAGTAAAAAACGCCGTATAGGACAAGGCGCAGGCGCATTATTATGCTGCGCGTTTATCGCCTATCTGACGGCCCTGTTTTGTTTTTCATAGAGACGTTTTGTTTTTCATAGAGAAGCTTTGCTTTTCATAAGACGCTCTGTTTTCCATCATAATCAGGACTATTGGTATGTCACAGTTTGAACAAGATGCTCGTCTAAAACAGCTGTCTGACCGTGCACTATCCGACCACGCACAACAAGCCGATCATACACGACAGGCCGATCATGGCTCGCAAGCTGGCCATAGGCTACAGCAGGCTCACGAACTACCGGCCGATTTCGACTTTCAGCAGGCGGGCAAGCAGGTACTGAGTATCGAACGCGATGGGCTTGCGCAATTAGACCAGTACATTGATGACAATTTTACCCTCGCCTGTAAAAAAATATTCCATTGCCAGGGCAAAGTCGTGGTGATGGGAATGGGCAAATCTGGTCACATTGGCTGCAAGATGGCCGCGACCTTCGCCAGTACCGGTACGCCTGCTTTTTTTGTTCATCCGGGCGAAGCCAGCCACGGTGACCTCGGTATGGTGACACCGCACGATATCGTGATCGCCATTTCCAACTCCGGCGAGTCCCATGAAATTCTGTCGCTGATCCCCGTCCTGAAACGCCAGAAAGTGTTCCTGATCTGTATGACCAGCGCGCCGGAAAGTACGATGGGTAAAGCGGCGGACATTCACCTGTGCGTCCACGTCCCGCAGGAAGCCTGCCCGCTTGGTCTCGCCCCCACTACCAGCACCACTGCGACGCTGGTCATGGGAGACGCGCTGGCCGTGGCTTTGCTACAGGCGCGTGGCTTTACCGCCGAAGATTTCGCCCTTTCTCACCCTGGTGGCGCACTCGGCCGCAAACTTTTACTGCGCGTCAGCGATATCATGCATTCAGGCGATGAGATCCCGCATGTCCCACACGATGCTTCACTGCGTGATGCGCTGGTGGAAATTACGCGCAAAAATCTGGGTATGACGGTAATCTGCGAAGCGGATATGAAAATTCAGGGCATCTTTACCGATGGCGACCTGCGCCGCATCTTCGACATGAATATTGACTTGAACAGCGCGCGCATTGCTGATGTGATGACCGCGGGCGGCATCCGGGTCGCACCGCAAACGCTGGCGGTGGATGCACTTAACCTGATGCAGTCGCGTCACATCACCTCGTTGCTGGTGGCAGAAAACGATCATCTGGTCGGTATTATCCATATGCACGATATGTTGCGAGCGGGTGTGGTTTAAAAAGAAAGGATAATTGTGAATGAGTGAAGTCAGGGCGCAAACCGATACCTGCTATGGGCCTGTCGATCAACAGGTACTGGATAAAGCCCGTGAAGTTCGCCTGTTAATCTGCGACGTTGACGGCGTGATGTCCGATGGTCTGATTTACATGGGCAACCACGGCGAAGAGCTGAAAGCCTTTAACGTCCGCGACGGCTATGGCATTCGCTGCTTACTGACGTCTGACATTGAGGTTGCCATTATCACCGGACGCTCAGCAAAATTGCTGGAAGATCGGTGTAAAACACTGGGCATTAACCATCTTTATCAGGGGCAATCGGATAAGGTTTTGGCCTTCAACGATCTGTTGGATAAACTATCAGTAACGGCAAATCAGGTCGCGTATATCGGCGACGATATGATCGACTGGCCAGTGATGGCAAAGGTCGGGTTGAGCGTTGCCGTGGCTGACGCTCACCCGTTGTTGTTACCACGCGCAGATTATGTCACTCGCCTTGCGGGCGGGCGTGGCGCAGTACGTGAGCTGTGTGATTTGATTCTGTTCTCGCAGGACAAGCTGGAGCATGCCAAAGGGTTGTCAATATGAGTAAAACCAAGCGTTGGCTCACCGCTTTTCTGGCCCTCTTGGTGCTTATCCTCATCGGCTGGAATATTGCGGATGACGACACGGTAGCGGCACCGGATGCAAGCGACCCCGCCGTGCCGGTTTATACCAGCGAGAAAACCAACACGCAGGTATACAGCCCTGCGGGTAAGCTGAGTTACAGACTGATTTCGGAAAAAGCGGAGTATTTCAACGACGAGCAGTTGAGTTGGTTTACCGCCCCCGTTGCCACCTTGTTCAACGAACAAGGGACGGCAACCTGGTCAGTCCGCGCCGACCGCGCCAAGCTGACAAAAGACAAGATGCTCTATCTGTACGGTCACGTCGAGGTGAATAGCCTGACGAAAGACGCACAGCTTCAGCGCATCACAACGAATAATGCCCAGGTGAATCTGGTGACGCAGGACGTTTCCTCCGATGATGAAGTCACCCTGTACGGCACCAGCTTTACCTCAAGCGGAATGAAAATGCGCGGAAATCTGCGTAACAAAACGGCCGAGTTGATCGAAAAGGTAAAAACCTCTTATGAAATCCAAAACCAATAATCCGATGCGTAACACCCTGATCGCCAGCTCGCTGTTCGCCGTCAGCGTTTCCGCCTTTGCCGTCACTGGCGATAGCAACCAACCGATTCGCATTGATTCCGCACAGCAGTCTCTGGACATGCAGGGCAACACGGTGACGTTCACCGGTAATGTTGTCGTGAAGCAAGGGACGATTGAAGTAAAAGCTGACAAGGTCGTCGTGACGCGCCCACAGGGCGCGCAAGGCAGTGAAGTGGTGGAAGGCTACGGTAACCCCGTGACGTTCTACCAGATGCAGGACAACGGCAAACCGGTTAAAGGCCACGCGCAGAAAATCCGCTACGAACTGGCCAAAGACTTTCTGGTGCTGACAGGCAATGCCTATCTGGAACAGCAGGATAGCAATGTAAAAGGCGATCGCATCACCTATCTGGTGAAACAGCAGCAGATGGAAGCGACCAGCGAAAAAGGAAAGCGCGTGACGACGGTGTTGGTTCCCTCTCAGCTTCAGGAGAAAGAGAACAAGAGCCAGCCTTCTCGTTCTCAACAACCGCAACCACGGGTCACTGAATAAGTTATGGCAACATTAACCGCAGAAAATCTGGCTAAGGCGTACAAAGGCCGTAAGGTCGTCGAAAACGTCAGCCTCACTGTCAATTCCGGTGAAATCGTCGGCCTGCTCGGGCCGAACGGTGCTGGTAAAACGACAACGTTCTACATGGTCGTGGGTATCGTCCCCCGTGATGAAGGGCGTATTGTCATCGACAACGACGACATCAGCCTGCTTCCCCTGCACGAACGTGCGCTGCGCGGCATCGGCTACCTGCCGCAGGAAGCCTCTATTTTTCGTCGCTTAAGCGTCTATGACAACCTGATGGCGGTGTTGCAGATCCGCAAAGATCTGACGACCGAGCAGCAGGAAGATCGTGCCAATGAGCTAATGGAAGAATTCCATATTATTCATTTGCGCGATAGTCTGGGACAATCGCTGTCCGGTGGGGAAAGACGCCGCGTAGAGATTGCGCGTGCGCTGGCGGCAAAGCCGAAGTTCATCCTGTTGGATGAACCGTTTGCGGGCGTAGACCCGATCTCCGTACTGGATATTAAAAAAATCATTGAACATCTGCGTGACAGCGGACTTGGCGTGTTGATTACCGATCATAACGTCCGCGAAACGCTCGATGTCTGTGAACGAGCCTATATCGTGAGTCAAGGCAACCTGATCGCCCACGGTTCACCGACCGATATTCTGGCCGACGAACAAGTGAAGCGCGTCTATCTGGGCGAAGGCTTCCGACTCTGATAGGGTACTATTTTCTCTTTGCAGCACTTATGGGACGTTAGCGCGATTTATGAAGCAAGGTTTGCAACTCAGGCTTAGCCAGCAACTGGCCATGACCCCACAGCTCCAACAGGCCATCCGCCTGTTGCAACTGTCCACGCTTGAATTGCAACAGGAAATTCAGCAGGCACTGGAAAGCAATCCGTTGCTCGAACAAACGGATCAGCACGACGAAATCGAGTCATTTGAAAAGGCAGACAGCGATTCACTGGATACCGGTGAAGCTCTGGAACAGAAGGACATGCCGGAAGAATTGCCGCTAGACGCCACCTGGGATGAGATTTACTCCGCAGGCACACCGTCAGGCACCGGCACCGACTATCGCGATGAAGAACTGCCAATTTACCAAGGCGAAACCACGCAAACGCTTCAGGATTACCTGATGTGGCAGGTCGAACTCACACCGTTTTCCGACACCGACGCCGCTATCGCGACCTCTATCGTTGATGCCGTGGACAACACAGGCTACCTGACCGTACCGCTGGAGGACATTCTTGACAGCATCGGCGACGACGATGTGACGTTGGAAGAAGTCGAAGCCGTACTCAAACGCGTGCAACGCTTTGATCCTGTTGGCGTCGCCGCTCGCGATCTGCGTGATTGCCTGCTGGTGCAGCTTTCCCAGTTTGCTGACAGCACGCCGCGTCTGGCCGAAGCCCGCCTGATCGTCAGCGATCATCTCGATCTGTTAGCCAACCATGATTTCCGTAGCCTGATCCGCATCACGCGTCTGAAAGAAGACGTGCTGAAAGAAGCGCTGGCGCTGATCCAGTCACTCGATCCACGGCCGGGGCAGTCGATCAACACTGGCGAATCTGAATACGTGATCCCTGACGTGCTGGTGCGCAAAGTCCAGGGCATTTGGGCCGTAGAACTCAATACCGACAGCATTCCCCGCCTACAGATTAACCAGCAGTACGCGGCACTGGGCAATAGCGCACGCAACGACAGCGACGGGCAATTTATCCGCAGTAATCTGCAAGAGGCGCGCTGGCTCATCAAAAGCCTGGAAAGTCGTAACGACACGCTGCTGAAAGTGACCCGCTGCATCGTCGAGCAGCAGCAGGATTTCTTCGAGCAGGGTGAAGAATTCATGAAACCTATGGTACTGGCAGATATCGCCCAGGCGGTGGATATGCATGAATCCACCATCTCACGCGTGACGACGCAGAAGTTCCTGCACAGTCCACGCGGCATTTTTGAACTAAAATATTTCTTCTCCAGCCATGTGAATACCGACAGCGGCGGAGAAGCCTCGTCAACGGCAATTCGCGCGCTGGTGAAGAAGCTGATTGCGGCGGAAAACCCCGTCAAACCACTAAGCGACAGCAAGCTGACGGCGCTGCTCTCCGATCAGGGCATCATCGTGGCGCGCCGTACCGTGGCAAAATACCGAGAGTCTTTATCTATCCCACCATCAAATCAGCGTAAACAACTGATTTGATCTCAACAGAGAAGGAAGACACTATGCAGCTCAACATTACCGGACACCACATCGAGATCACTGAACCGCTGCGTGATTTTGTGAATGGCAAGTTTGCCAAGTTAGAGCAGTATTTTGACCGGATTAATCAGGTCAATGTGGTATTGAGAGTGGAAAAAGTTCAGCAAATTGCCGAGGCCACGCTCCACGTGAACGGTGGCGAGCTGCATGCAACCTCAGAAGCGGAAGATATGTACGCCGCGATAGATTTATTGATTGATAAGCTGGCAAGACAGCTCAATAAGCATAAAGATAAACTCAAGCAGCACTAATTTTCTCCTTTGCCGTTTGGCAAAGGAACAAGCTCGGCCCATCCATCAGATGGGCCGGGATCACCAGAAGTGAAAGCGTCATTAAGTGAAAATAAAATGAGCCACGATCCCGTATTGCAACTCAGTAGCGTATTACGTCCTGAGTGCACCCGAAGCACTGTCCACTGCCAGAGTAAGAAGCGGGCATTGGAAATTATCAGTGAGCTGGCCGCCAGGCAGCTTAACATTCCTTCGCAGATTATCTTTGATGCCATCCTGACTCGGGAACGGATGGGCAGCACGGGAATCGGCGGCGGCATTGCCATTCCTCACGGCAAGCTGGAAGACGATAATGCGCTGGGTGCCATCGGTGTTTTCATCCAGTTAGAGCAACCGATCGCTTTCGATGCCATTGATAATCAGGCTGTTGATCTGCTTTTTGCCTTGCTGGTTCCGGCGGAACAATGTAAAACCCATTTGCATACCCTGTCGCTTGTTGCCAAGCGGCTGGCGGATAAAACGGTTTGCCGACGCCTGCGTGCGGCGCAAAGCGATGAAGAGCTGTACCAGATTATGACGGAAGCCGGTTAAGCCGGTCGATCGTCATGCTCACGATGACGGGCGATCCGCGTTGGGTTCAGAGAATGCTTGCAATCCCTACGCGAAGCCGTCATTTTTCTAGCTATACATCACTTTTTTATAAAAACAGTGGCAATGAGAATTCGCCGTCACGTTGCCAGAGGGGAGTCGTCAGATGGTGCTGATGATTGTCAGTGGTCGCTCAGGTTCAGGGAAATCTGTAGCCCTGCGCGCACTGGAAGATATGGGGTTCTACTGCGTAGATAACCTGCCTGTGGTTCTACTGCCAGAGCTGGCTAATACGCTTGCGGCACGTAACATTTCCACAGCAGTCAGTATTGACGTGCGCAATATGCCGGAATCGCCAGAGATCTTCGAGCATGCCATGGAGCAACTGCCGCCAAGCTTCTCGCCTCAATTGCTATTTCTGGATGCCGATCGCAATACATTAATCCGTCGCTACAGCGATACCCGTCGCCTGCATCCGCTCTCCAGTAAGAATCTGTCGCTGGAAAGCGCCATTGATGAAGAAAGCGATCTGCTGGAGCCGCTACGTTCACGCGCCGATCTGATTATCGACACCTCCGAGATGTCGGTACATGAACTGGCTGAGATGCTGCGTACCCGCCTGCTCGGCAAGCGGGAACGTGAGCTTACGATGGTGTTCGAGTCATTCGGTTTCAAGCACGGTATCCCCATCGATGCGGATTACGTCTTTGACGTGCGTTTCTTGCCGAACCCGCACTGGGATCCGAAACTGCGCCCGATGACCGGTCTGGATAAGCCCGTTGCGTCCTTCCTCGACAGGCATACGGAAGTTCACAATTTCATCTACCAGACCCGCAGCTATCTGGAACTGTGGCTGCCGATGCTGGAAACCAATAACCGCAGTTATCTGACTGTCGCCATTGGCTGTACCGGCGGTAAACACCGTTCCGTCTACGTCGCCGAGCAGTTGGCAGACTACTTCCGCTCACGCGGTAAGAACGTCCAGTCGCGCCACCGTACGCTGGAAAAGCGTAAACCCTCGTAATCGTTGGCAAACCAGTACAGCCAGGTAACCCATGACAGTCCGGCAAACGGTTGAAATCAAAAACAAGCTGGGCATGCACGCTCGCCCAGCGATGAAGTTGTTCGAGCTGGTGCAGAGCTTTGATGCAGAGGTAATGCTGCGCAATGACAGCGGCACCGAAGCCGAAGCCAGCAGCGTGATTGCCATGCTGATGCTGGACTCCGCCAAAGGACGGCTCATCGAGGTCGAAGCCACTGGTCCGGATGAAGTTCAAGCGCTTGCCGCCGTCATCGGGCTGTTTGAAGCCGGGTTCGACGAAGACTAGCGATTTCCTTAGCGGATCGCTTCACTTTCCCTCCCGAACCTCCTACTATCTATCTGCATAAATCATAATATTTTCTTATACCCCTGCTCCTTTGGGCGCGGGGGTTATTTTTATATCATCTGAAAATACCAACTGGAGAGGAGTATGACGAAACCTAACCTGACAATCAGTGAATTGGATGCAGAACGTCTGGATATGTTATTGGAGCAGCCCGCCTTTGCGGGCAGCGATATTGCACAGGCGTTGAATGAGGAACTGGATCGGGCGGACATTCTGCCTTCAGCATCGATTCCCTCACATGTCGTCACCATGAATAGTCGGGTGCGTTTCCGCGATCTGAATACCAACGAAGAGCACATCCGTACGCTGGTTTATCCGGCCGCGGTGAAGGACAGTCAAGAACCGCTGTCGGTGATGGCTCCGCTGGGCGCGGCACTATTGGGAATGCATGTGGGAAATTCGATCACCTGGCAGTTGCCAAACGGTGAAGAAACGCGAATTGAAGTGCTCGAACTACTCTATCAGCCTGAAGCCGCTGGCGAATACCACCGCTAAATACACCAACATTATTTGGAGGGATTGCAGGGCAATAAAAATAGCAGAGACGCTTTTTTAATGCCACCGGCAATCCCATATCCCATAGCCAACAGAGAGTTAACGCGATGTTGGCTTTACTCTATTATATGAATATATCAGCCGCATATCGTCCCTGCTCTTGTTCAAGCTTATCAGCCCAGAGAATAGCATCAGCCTCAGTACTCCCCGTTTCTTCGCAATAGATTCCCAGCAATGCAGCCCTCACTTCCGGAGCCATATGCAAACCATCACCGCAAACGAAAATAGATGCACCCTGGCAAAAGAGCGCTTTAAGCCGCTCCCTCTCAGCCCAGACCCGATGCTGGACATACTTGATATCACCGTCAGGTTTTCTGGAAAATGCAGTGAGCACCGTCACGATATTGTTTTTCTCCCAGTCGGCAAGCTCATCATGGTAAAGATAATCGACATCGGGATGATTAACTCCCAGGAATAGCAACGTCGGACCGACTTGGATCCCTGCCGCTTTTTGCTGTGCACGTTCCTGTAAAAAACCACGGAATGGCGCTACACCAGAACCCGCAGCGATCAAAATCAGCGGCGTGGCAGGGTCGTCTGGTAAATGGAAACCGGAAGGTCGCACCGCAACGGAAATACTGTCATTAGGAGATAATGTGGCAAGGTACGAGGATGCGACGCCACGATGGCGGCCTAAACCAGACAATGCGGGTGCATCAACTACCGCGATCGTTAGCGTCACATGATCGGGCTTCCACAAAGGTGATGATGAAATCGAGTATTGCCGTGTTTTCATCGGTGGCAACATTTTAAGATAGGTTGCAAAGTCAATTGGGCAAGACTGAAAACGGTACAGTAAATCCAGAACGCTAAACCGTTGCGCCAAAACTTCACTATCATAGTGTTCTGTCGCTAGCCTTTCGAGTTCAGCTTTTTCTGGCGGACAACGAGTTGCTGCGGCCATAACAGCAACATGTGCTCGTGTTGCTGGCTGAGACAGTTCAACATAGTTTCCCAGCAATTCAGCACAACTGATGGCTTGCCCAACGGGTAGCCCAGTTCCGCCGGGCGAACGGTTGATAACCAGCATCATATCTGAAGCCAGACCGAAACGTCGCAATACGCGGTTTACTTGCTCATCTGGATTTTGTGGCAATACCGCAAGGTAATCACCCGCTCTGTACGTCATCCCTTCCGGCAACCTGATTTCAATATGCCGTTTTGAACGCGCATACGGAGACGTCATATCGACAAGTTCGCGGTTTTCAGTCATCATGCCACGAACCATATCGCCCTGTTGCAGCACACTTTCACGCCCGACTTTGACAAATTCCAATTCAAGCGTATTCGCCTCGTCAGCAGATAATGCCTGTTTACCAAATGCCGTGGTCAATGTAGGCCAGAGGTTGCCATACCAGTCGTCGAAGCTACCGAAGAAGTCACCACCGGAATCGGCCTCGCCCCGCGCTTTGATACGTTGCGCTCCAGCCTTCTCAAGCGCAGCATCCACCCGTTTCGGGATCGCCTGATAAGTGCGCGCCCACTGTAAGTTGCCACAACCAAAAACGCAGAACTGCAACCCCGCAAGCGCTCCAGTCCCCAGATTCTCAACCCAGGGTACAAAACGGCGCGCATTATTTGGTGGTTGCCCTTCATAGGACGCCGTCACCACAACCAGTGCGCCAGTTTGCGGCAAATTCTCAGCATACTCGTCCAGTGACGCAAGTGTCGGTGCGAAACCGTATATCTTTGCATCTTCGGCGATACGAACAGCGAACATCTCTGAAGAACCGGTATTGCCTGCGTGAAGAACCAACAAAGGAGTCGCATCACTACCCACTAGTGTTGAACTCTCGGGAATGGGAGACGATGTGGTCGGGGCTCGGGGCACATTAACCGACACGCTGCGCGTCAGCGTAGTCGATGGTCGCCGAATCCGAGCTCGGATTTTCAGGTTCGCGGGTTTGACGGTTATCGTTTCTACCAGTTTGAGTTCATAGTTGGCATCAGCGAGTTCGAAGTCAAAGCGCTGTAGCAGCATTGCCAGAACCAGTTGCGCTTCCTGCATAGCAAAGGTTCTACCAATACAGGCTCGAGCACCTGTACCAAACGGTTTCCACGAGTTCGGTAAAATCGTACCCGCATTTTCCAGCGAAAAACGTTCCGGCCTAAATACTTCCGCATCTTCGCCCCATGCCGATTTGTCGCGGTGGAGCATAGGTTCAAACACGACAATAATATCCTGTGGTGTAAGCGGATATTTACCAGCAAGTAACGTATCCTTTATGGGTTTGAGAGCGAAAGCCCCTGCGGTCGGCCAAAGTCGCAAGCTTTCCATCAGCACTTGTTCCAAATAGCGCAATTGCGTGAGGTGCTCAATTCGGGGCGTCTCATCGCCCATAACCTCATCAACGATGGAGCGCGCTTTTCTCAATACATCTGGGTTGGTCAGTAACAAATACACCGTAAAAGACAACATACCGCTTGTGGTTTCATGCCCAGCAATCAGAAATGTCACCATCTGATAAGCGATGTTTTCATCGGAAAGTTTTTCCCCCGTCACCGGATCAACCCCGTTCAGCATACGGTGCAACAGGTCATCTTTTTCATTTCCCTTCGGATCTGCCTTCCGTTCAGAAACGACTTGTCGAGCAACCGAATGCATCAAATCAATATCAGTTCGATATTGATGATCTCTGGATATCAACAAAGTATTGAGAAATGCAGGACGTCTTGAGCGTGCGGCAGTTTCAAGTAGTGAAGCCACCATCGCATCAACAAACGGGTGCTGACCATCACGGTAAAAACTATTGAAACGGTAATCAAACCCGCATAGCGCAATAGTATCTAATGTCAGCCGAGTCATCTGATCGGCAACATCAATCGCCATATCAGGTCCGAAACGTTCCCAGCGCAGCAACATTTGTTCCGCGATGTCCAGCATCTTATCGAACATGCCACGAACGCCAATCGGGCCTAACGCAGGCATTAGAATACGGTGTGCTTTACCCCAGTTCGGTTCATGAGTATATGCGGTAAATAAGCCATCCCCGCCAATATTGCGCGACTCAATCAACTCACCATGAAGGCATTTCTCGAAACGACTCTCATCGCTCAGTTCATCTACAAGTTCTTGGGAAGAGGCAACGTAGAAAGTATCTTTAAGTATTTTCAGTTTAAAAAAAGGACCGTGTTTATTAACCAGCTTAGTTAAACTACCCTGACTATCATTAGGGTCAATATCGGTTAAATTACCAATAAACGGCTTAACGGGCGGCTGAGGGACAACGATTCTCTCGGACATAAAATTCCTCCATGAAAAAATAACACGTCAGCATCATGCTTAATGCGGTTCCGACAACCAATGCGATCGCGCAATTTGCGCTTCGGCGATAGCACCCAACGGCCGTTTTTCCTGATGTCATTACATGAAATAAGTCAGTTAAAATCTAAGACGACGTTGCTATTTGCACCGTAATAAATAAGAACAAATATCAAACGACTCAAAGTAAAAGTAGCAAGGGCATATAAAAAAGAGAATACTTTTACCAGTACGCAGCATTTATCGTCAAAAGCGGCATATCGGTATGCGCATTCTCAGTGAAACCACTGCGTTATCAGGCAAGAAAGAGAGCAATAGGAAGGTTAGCGCGGTACCCCCAGAGGAGTACCGCATAGAAGAGAACGACGAGTCGTTTACAACGGCAATGAGCGTGAATACTCTCTCTAATCAACGGTAATCACGCGCCCGCAATCTTCATGTCAGGCAGCAACACGGAACCACACTGGATATTGCTCCGGGTTTCGATATCGTTCCCCACCGTCACAATATTCCGCAGCATGTCTTTCAGGTTACCCGCGATCGTAATCTCACTGACTGGATACTGAATTTCACCGTTTTCAACCCAGAAGCCAGATGCGCCACGGGAATAATCTCCCGTCACACCACTCACGCCCTGCCCCATCAGTTCAGTCACCAGCAGGCCTTTGCCCATCTGTTTCAGCATGCCGTTGAAGTCCAGGCCCTGTCCGGCAATCCGCCAGTTATGAATCCCCCCCGCGTGACCGGTGCTCTTCATCCCCAGCTTGCGCGCGGAGTAGCTCGTCAGCAACCAGGTTTGCAGCACGCCTGCTTTCACAATTTCACGTGCCTGCGTCCGTACGCCTTCGCTGTCGAACGGCGTAGAAGCCAGCCCTTTAAGCAAGTGCGGCTGTTCCTCTATCGTCAGCCACTCTGGCAGAATCTGCTGACCGAGCTTATCCAGCAGGAAGGTCGATTTACGATAAACGCTACCGCCGCTGATTGCGCCAACCAGATGGCCAAACAGGCCGGTCGCCACTTCCGCAGAAAACATTACCGGTGCCTGCATGGTTGGTAGCTTGCGCGGTGACAGGCGGGATAACGTGCGGCGCGCGCACTCTGCACCCACCCACTCTGGGCTGCGCAAATCATCCAACGCACGGCCGACGGTATAGGCATAATCCCGTTCCATATCGCCATTCACTTCGGCAATCACGCAACTGGACATGGAATGACGGCTGGAGCAGTAGCTTTTCAGCAGGCCGTGACTATTGCCGAACACCTTGACGCCATAGTGACTATTAAAACTGCCGCCTTCGGTATTGGTGATACGTTTATCAGCCTGTAACGCCGCCTGCTCTGCGCGAGCCGCTAATTCAATGCCGCGATCCGCATCCAGCTCGGTCGGATGGAACAGATCGAGATCCGGTGCATCGAATGCCAGAAGATCCCGATCCGCCGGGCCAGCAAACGGATCGACAGAGGTATAGCGCGCAATATCCAGCGCAGCTTGTACGGTGCGCGCTATCGCATCCGGGCTGAGATCGGTAGACGATGCGCTGCCTTTACGCTGTTGATGATAAACTGTGATGCCCAGCGCACCATCGCTATTGAATTCAACATTTTCAACGTCACCATAACGGGTACTGACGCTAATGCCTGTCGTTTTTGTCACCGCGACTTCTGCCGCATCAGAACCGGCACGCGCCAGTTCCAGCGCCTGAGCCACCGCGAGCTCCAGCGCTTTACGCTGCTCTGCAACCTGAGTAGTTATCGTCATTGTTCTGCCATAATGAGTGGAAGAAAGCTCACCATCATCATCCCCGCAACGCGTACAAAAGGGGCGTATACTCTACCTACTTCGCGCAACCAACCCATCGGTCACGTGAGGTATGACGAGCATAAAATGGTGTAGCATAATGCTTTCTAGTCTAACAGGATCTACGGACAATTTCGCACAAAGCCCAAACCTGTTAGTATCAGCCTCTTTTTTTCTGGTGGGCACGCTGTTCACCATCCCGGAGCCGCTACGCGTAGCGTTACGAATTGCTCCTGGACACTTTTTAGGAGCCAACCATGAAGCAAAAGTACGAAGACTGGCTGAATGACGTCCCAGATAACCAAGAAGACGACGAAGATGATGAGATTATCTGGGTCAGTAAAAGCGAAATAAAGCGCGATGCCGAAGCGCTGAAAGATCTCGGCGCGGAACTGGTTGATCTGGGCAAAAATGCCCTGGAGAAGATCCCATTGGACGACGATCTGCGTGCAGCGGTAGAACTGGCACAGCGGATCAAGAAAGAAGGCCGTCGCCGTCAGCTACAGCTGATTGGTAAGATGTTGCGCGCCCGCGATCCTGAACCAATCCAAACGGCTCTGGATAAACTGAACAACCGTCATAATCAGCAGGTGGCACTGTTCCACAAACTGGAACAGCTGCGCGATCGTCTGATTGCCGAGGGTGACGATGTGGTTCCCGATATTCTGGCGCTGTATCCCCATGCAGACCGTCAGCAGTTGCGTTCTCTGGTGCGGAATGCGCAGAAAGAGAAAGCGGCGAACAAACCGCCGAAATCCGCCCGCCAGATCTTCCAGTATCTGCGTGAACTGGCTGAAACCACAGACTAATGTCAAAAGCGGGATGAGGAGTATATCTCACTCATCCCGTGCTTTATTACCCAATAATGGTAAAGTCAAAATGGTAGTTATGGACATCACGGAATATGAAAAACAGCAAGAAACGCTTGCCTTGCTGAAGCTGTTAGCTTTGGGGAGAAAAGCGTTTACAGAAGGCAAATATTCCGATGCAGAATCTTTTTTGGATGAAATGGACGACCGATAGCGATAAGAAAAATCAATAAACACCACTCATCACGTAGAGATCTTCCCGAATACCTCCCCTCAAAATCAGCGGCTCAGCGCATGCTGATAATCACGTAAGACCCCGGTCAATCGTCCTACTGGCGCAGTCACGCTCGGGGGAAGATGCTGTTCCGTCAGCATCTGCTGATAGCGTTCAAGCTCGTCTAACAGCTGCGTGAAATAGCGGCTACGCGTACTATCACGTCGAGCCAATATCACCTGCTCTGCCGTTGCGCGAATCTGACGATGAAAGGCCGACAGTGCCGCGTTTTGCGGAATATCCAGCGTTCTCAGACGCTGGTGCATGATGATCAGCCACAGTGCGAGGCGATACTTGGCAATATCGTCAGGAAAGCGATTCAACAGCAGGAACAACTGTTGGTACAACGCAGGCAGATGGTTTTCCTTGCGCCGCGCCGTGTTGGTCGTCAGCGCCGAAACCGCACCATACACAAAGCGGTTCAACAACGTTCTTCCCGTATGCGCCTTGGTGTTATCCCGGATCAGCAGGATCACCATCAGCGCCAGAAAACAGCCGATGATCTGGCCGATCGCGCTGTCCAGAAACTGGCTGATATGGAACGTCATCGGGTTATCCAGCACCAATATATTGATCGTACTGGCTAATGCACCCAGCGAACCGAGACGACGTTTTTGTACTTCAATCCCAAGAAAGAAGGCCATCGCCCCAAGACTCAGGCACAGTAGCAGCATACTTTGCTGCGTTGAGGGCATAATAAACATGAACATTATTGCCCCCAGCGGCAGCGCGTAGATCGTCCCGAACAGAAAATCCTTCGCCATCATCTGCGGATTCGGCAAACGCATGGCAAGCGATGTCACCACCGCAATCATCACCATACATACGCTGCCAGAGGTCCAGCCGGTGCTCAACCAGAACAAACAGCCCAGCGCAGTCGCCACGCCAGTACGTAAACCGTTGATCATGGCATGATGAGTTTCGGCTGATGGCGCTTTAATTTCCACCTCGCTGTTCAGCACGTCGGCTTCAATCGTCGTGATACGCCCGTTGGTCTGCACCCCTTTTGCCAACAGTAGATAGCGCGTCGCCGCCCCCACCCAGCTAACCAGCGTAGGCGGCACATCGCGGCTGTCAGCCGCAATCAGATGACGTAATGCTTTCACACGGCAATGCACATCGCGGAATGACTCAACGGGCTGAGCCAACACTAGTTTCAGGCTGCTTTTTACGGGAGTCGGAGCATCTTGCAACATCAGGTAGGTTTCACACGCCTGGGTAATCATCGTGAGGGATTGCGTATGCAGCGACGTTAAGCGGCGATTACTGTTCTGCCAGCGCGAGGATTCCAGCATCAGACTGCTATGCATGCCGTTTAGTGCGGTCGTTTTACGCACCAGCGCGTGCCATGCCGCATCGATGGCTTCTTTCTCCACGCCGTTCATGCTGAGTTGCAGTAAGCGATATTGATCCACCAACAGCTCACCAATGCTCCGGTCAACGTCCTGTTTGATCGAACGTGGCGAAAACAGTAAATCCGCCAGAATGGCACAGACGATGCCCAGTACAATCTCGCTACAGCGCTCCACGGCAAACTGCGGCGTCAGCAGCGGCGTGCCCTGCGTCGACACAATAATAATCAGCGCGGTGTAACCCGCCAGCCCGAACACATAGGCGTTTTCGACTTTAACCAGTGAGGAAACCCAAGTGCAAAGGCCTGCCCAAATACAGCACAGCATTAACATCACCACCGGTGCGCGAACAGTGGCAATAATGATGATAAGTGCACCGATACAGCCGATAAAGGTGCCAATAATACGCAGAATACCACGATGACGAATGGCACCGGAAAACGGCTCGCCGCCTGCGGCAAAAGCGGGGCCGGCAGCAACAATCGCCGCCGTCAGCACCGACCAGCGCGGGGTTTCCAACTGGAGATGAAACCCCAGAAACAGGGACAGTACAATCGCAAAACTTAGTTTGAAGGCAAAGCGCAAACGCGCAAACTTCGGTGTCGTAAAAAACACGGGGCCTGTCAACGACGGCGTTTTCATCATCGCCTCACTTAACCAAACTCACGCAGGCGATACAGTAGACGGATAAGCGGCGACGGCTTTTTGTCATTGTTGACCTGCTCACCGGTGATCACCACGGTTGCCGTCGTGCCAGCCGGATAGAGGCCGCCCATTTGACGATCGAGGCGAATTTTTACCGGCACACGCTGCGCCAGACGCACCCACTCCAGATTAGAATCCACATTCGCCAGGCCTTTATTGTTCGCGCTGCTGCTGCTGTTATTCACGCCCGCCGCCACGCTATCCACCGTGCCGTAAAATATCTTTTCACTGCCCAGCGGGGTGATTTCCGCGCGGTAGCCGCGGCGAACCCCTTCAAGCTTGGTTTCTTCCATGTACGCCAGCAGGTAGAACGAATCCTTCTTCACCAGCGCCACCGCCGTATTGCCGCGTTCGATGAACTCACCGCTCTGCACATGCAGGTTGGTCACCCAACCATCGGCAGGGGCGCGTACCACGGTGCGTTCCAGCTCCAACTGCGCCAGTGACAATACCGCCTGCGCTTTAGCAAGCTGGTGCGTGGCGGTTTCCAGCGCATTACTGGACTGATCGATATTTTCCTGCGACATCGCACTGATGCCCAGTCGCGCACGACGCCCTGATTCACGACGTTTTTCTGTTACCAGCGCCTGATAATAGGCGACATCGGCTTCCGCCTGCGCCACGGCCTGATGGTAGCGCGGCTGGTCGATGACAAACAGCACATCCCCTTTGTTCACCAGTTGATTGTCCGTGACGCGAACATCGCTCAACAACCCACTGACGTCCGGCGCAATGGCGACAACGTCCGCCGTAAATTTGGCATCGCGCGTCCAGGGTGATTCGGTATAAAACGCCCAGACACGGAAAATGGCGACAATCGCGCACAGCACAATCACCAGCGTAATAACCACGCGGCTCAGTTTTTTGATCAGCACGGCCTGCTGTCTAAACAAGGTTAAAAAGAACGCTTTCACAGACGCCTCACAGACCGTAACGGAAGAGTAAATAGAACAAACAGCAGAACAGCGCGCTGTTAAACAGCGCCGGATGCCAGACGAAGTCATAGATACCCGTCGGTTGCAGCAGGCGGTTCACGACAAAAAACAGAGTCAATGACACCAGCAGGACAAAAAATACGGGGGGAAATGACAACCCGAACAGCACCATAACCGGGAGTGAACTCATCCTCTTTTCCTTTTTTCTATTAGGTAGCGGTAGCGCGCAGGTTCGCTACCGGATGGTAAATGATGTCGTCTGATGCTGACGTTCAGCATAGACAAAAGCGCGTCATCCCGCAGGCTGTAGCCAGCGAATTAAATAGCGTTAAACTGATGAATAGCGATGCCAGCAGAGGCTGACTAGCGATGGGAAATCAGCGCACGATCTACATTGGGTAAATAAACACAACCATTGGTTAGCTCTGAGTGGTGAATAATCATGGACGACCACAGGGGCGATGTCTGTTCGCTTTCGCCTTCAGGCAACGCTGCCGCTTGAACGATGGCGGACAATGTTCCACTCAGCATCACCGGATAGGCTATATTATGGATGCTTATTATCACCTTATCTACATAGTGTGATCTAAATCACTTTTAAGCCAGAGTGAATAATGGAAAGACTAAAGAGTATGTCGGTGTTTGCCCGCGTGGTGGAATTTGGTTCTTTTACCGCGGCCGCCCGCCAGTTGCAGATGAGCGTATCCGCCGTCAGCCAAACCGTCACCAAGCTTGAAGATGAACTACAGATTAAGCTACTGAACCGCAGTACGCGCAGCATTGGACTGACGGAAGCGGGGAAAATTTACTATCACGGTTGTCGCCGCATGCTGCATGAGGCGCATGAGGTCCATGAGCAGCTCTACGCTTTCAACAATACGCCGATCGGCACACTGCGCATCGGCAGTTCTTCTACGATGGCGCAGAATGTGTTGTCCACCATGACTGCCGCGATGCTGAAGGAATATCCCGGCTTGTCCGTTAATCTGGTCACAGGAATTCCCGCTCCTGACCTGATTGCCGACGGGCTGGATATCGTTATCCGCGTCGGCGCGTTACAGGATTCCAGCCTTTTCTCGAAACGCTTAGGCTCGATGCCCATGGTCGTCTGTGCCGCCAAAAGCTATCTGGCACAGCACGGCACGCCGGATAAACCGGCAGATATGGTGAATTTTTCCTGGCTGGAATACAGCGTGCGTCCCGACAGCGAATTTGAGCTGATCGCCCCGGAAGGCATTTCAACCCGCGTCACGCCACAAGGACGCTTTGTCACCAACGATCCGCAAACGCTGGTGCGCTGGCTCAAGGCTGGCGCGGGTATCGCGTACGTGCCGCTCATGTGGATCGTGGATGAAATCAATCGCGGCGAAATTGAGATCTTATTTAACCGCTACCACTCCGATCCGCGCCCGGTCTATGCGCTCTACACCCGCAAAGACAACCTGCCGCTAAAAGTACAGGTCTGCATTAACTACATGACGGAATACTTCAAAAACGTCGCCCTGACGTATCAGGGCTACCGGCAGAATCATAGCGAGGAAAAAAAGTAGGATTTGCAAAGAGGAAAATGCGAGACACCTTCCTCTTTCATACAAAACACATCCCCATCCCACCATCCGTACGTTATATCTCTTTCCTTCGTTCAGGAAAGTAAAATCACATGGATAAAGTACGAATAAATTCGTACAATATAGGTGAAGGGATGGGTTTCAAGGATGCCAAAAAGCAGCTTATCGTCTGTTTGCAGTCGGGTACTGTGTTGCATGAAGCCAGAGGAAATATCAGTACAAAGAATTTGCTGGCAACCGGGCAAACATCAATAGCAGAACTCATTGATATTATTTATCAATCTTCGGGGACATCCTACTCTTCTTCACCCCATCATTTTGCAGCGCATATTGATGTTCATATCATCCGTTGCCGCCATCGGGGAATATCGTGGTATATCAGATGGTATTTTTCCGAGCCAAATTGTGTCTTTATTAGCGTCCACCATTGAGGCGATGACATGAAAATTTTCAAAGTCGGCGATACACAGTCCGCTCTCTGTAACACATGCCAGTCACCTGAAACTGCGACGTTTCAGCTTAGAGACGTCCCATTCAGCGATAACAGCGGCGTGGTGAGACAGGTTTTGGTTGGCGTTTGCAACCGCTGCGGGAATGTTGCCATCATTCCCCATCAATCTACGCCCATGATTAAGAAAGCGCTGGATGTACAGCGTAAGGCGCTAGAAAGCAGAGTCCCTGCGCACATGATAGATATCTTAAATCTGGCAAGCTGCGAATTAGGTGGGGAACCCGATTTTATTCCCACGCTGATGAAATACTATCTTCACACGCTGGCAGCCGATCGCGCAGCGGCACAAGATATCCCGCGTTTTCTGCAAAGTGATTTGGCAAAAGGCAAATCCGAGAAACGTCTTTCTCTTAAAGGAAGGCATGTCGCGACAGACATTGACGTACTAAAAACAACAACAAACATCTCCAGTACAACAGACCTATTAAAAGGCATTGTTCTCAAGATTAAGGAAGATGTCTTGGTACAGCGAGATGAAATACACATCAGGCAGCTCAAATCGATTATTGCAGCGGTTTCCTGACTTTTTACTCCATTACCTCTCAGCCCAATAAAAAAACCGCGCTAATAACGCGCGGTCTTAAAGGGAACTCAGGACTCAGAGCAAATTACGCGGTGCCGCCAACGGTCAGGCTTTCCAGCTTCAGCGTAGGCTGGCCAACGCCAACGGGCAGGCTTTGCCCTTCTTTACCGCACACCCCAACGCCTTTATCCAGCGCCAGATCGTTACCGACCATCGAGATCTGCTGCATTGCTTCAATACCGGAGCCAATCAACGTTGCACCTTTGACTGGCGTGGTGATACGACCTTTTTCGATCAGGTACGCTTCCGACGTCGAGAAGACGAACTTGCCAGAGGTGATATCAACCTGACCGCCGCCAAAGTTTGGCGCATACAGGCCGTATTCAACGCTGGAGATAATCTCTTCCGGCGTGGATTTCCCGGCCAGCATGTAGGTGTTCGTCATACGCGGCATCGGCAGGTGAGCATAAGACTCACGGCGACCGTTGCCTGTGGGTGCAACGCCCATCAGACGAGCGTTCAGCTTGTCCTGCATGTAGCCTTTCAGAATGCCGTTTTCGATCAGGACATTGTATTGCCCTGGCACGCCCTCATCGTCCATTGAGAGGGAGCCACGGCGTCCACTCAAGGTGCCATCATCGACCACCGTGCACAACTCTGATGCGACGAGTTTCCCCATCTGTCCGCTGAACACTGACGTACCGCGACGGTTAAAGTCGCCTTCCAAACCGTGGCCTACCGCTTCATGCAGGAGTACCCCCGGCCAGCCTGCGCCCAGCACTACAGGCATCGGCCCTGCGGGTGCGGCCACCGCCGACAGGTTTACCAGCGCCATACGCACGGCTTCTTTTGCCCAGGCGTCGACACGCGCTTCGCCGTCAGTCACTTCCCAAAAATAATCGTAACCACCACGCAGGCCGCCGCCGCTAGAACCACGCTCGCGTTTACCTTCAGATTCAACCAGCACGCTGATCGACAGGCGAACCAGCGGACGTACATCCGCCGCCAACGTGCCATCCGTCGCCGCCACCAGCACCAGTTCATACACGCCGGTCAGGCTGGCTGACACTTCCTGCACCCGCGCATCCGCAGCACGCGCGACCGTATCGGCACGCTGCAACAGCGCAATTTTGTCCTCACGCGTCAGGCTATCCAACGGATTCAACGTTGGATAAAGCGCATTATGCGATACCGCTCCCAACGTGTGCGCAGTCCCCGTGCCCTGTTCACGCACAATGCTGCGTGCAGCCTGCGCACTCTGGTGCAATGCATTCAGCGTGATCTGATCGGCATAAGCAAACCCGGTCTTTTCTCCGTCAATCGCACGGATACCCACGCCCTGATCGATATTGTAAGAACCGTCTTTAATGATACGGTCTTCCAGTACCCAGGATTCATGGTAGCTGGACTGGAAATAGAGATCGGCATAGTCCAGACGACGCTCATTAAGCGACCCCAGCACAGCAGCGAGATCGTCAAGATTCAATTTGTTAGCGGTGAGTAACTGCTCACTGACAAACGCAAGGCTCATAGTTTTTCACTCTTTATCAGATAATCGGTTGAGTACACTGCGCTGCCCTAACGGCATTATTCGCCTTTCTTTTTGTTCGGCTCACGCAGCACTTCCTGAATCTTTGGCTGATCGACGCTACCGGAAATCTGGTAACGAATCAGCGAAATCTTGTTCCATAGCGGTGCCAGCACTTTACTGGCAGCAAACACGGCAGCTCCCACAACCGGGTTGACGGCAAAGGCCGTCGCCACGCCCACCGTCGCGGAAATTTCTGGAGCAATCACCGCTTCCATGTTGACCTGGCGTTGAGCGAGGTCGAGATCGCCTTTCATTGCGATGTCCGCTTCAAGCCCGTCGATCAGCATATCATCAGTATGCAGCACGCCGTCTTTAATCCATGCGGTGCTGCGAATCGAATCGAAGTAAAATCCACGACCAAACGTATCACTAAAATCAAACCGCAGCTTACGCATCAACGCATCGAAGCTCAATAAACGCAGCAGTTGACCCGCCTGACCCGCACCGACTTCGGCAATTTCACCCTTACCAATACGCGTGTGCAATATTCCACTCAGGCTGGCAATATCCGGCGCCCAAGGTGTTCCACGCCAGTATAAATCGTAATCCACATCGAAAGTGCCAGCCTTGAGCGGTGAATCCACGCCGAACCAGCTCGCGTTCTGCTCCAGACTGTCTCCCGTCAGGCGGCCTTTTAGCGCGGTCCGCACACCTTCCGTATTTTCCTGCCAGGAACCGTTTACCGTCAGGCGGGCTTTACCCGTATCAATAATGCCGTCCGTCAGCGTTAGTTTTTCCTTTTCTGGCAGCAGCGTTCCCTGAATACTTCCCATATTCTGCCCGATAATCCAGCACTGGCGGCAGTTAACCGCCAGCGACGGCCAGTCTTCAAAACTAATGCTCGGGTCGTTCAGCGGCGATTTTTTCTCTGCTAACGCCACCGGGTTGGTCGCTTCATTCCCTTTCCACTGAGGATTGTAGTAGAGATAATTGATATCGCTGCGCCACATGCCACGATTCGGTATCTCAACCATTCCGTCAATTTCACGCCCTTTTGCCTGCACTTCACTGCCACCAAGCGTATTTTTGCGTGTGATTTCCAGATCGTGCCACTGCTGCCCTAGCAGTTGTAATTCAGACGTCCGCAACGTCACCGCTTCTGGAAAACGAAGGGAACTGTGTGCCTTTCTTCCTTCCGCTGATGTCGAGGCACGCAGCGATGGCAGGAGCCCCAACCAACTTTCTGCATCCAGCGGCGGAAGATCGAGCACCAGCGAGGAGTCTTCTGGTAGTGCAGGCGCTGCCGTTGCCCCGTTCTGCCAGCTTGCCCGCGCCAGCGTCACGATGTCGCCTTTCAGCAACCATTGGCTATTGAAGTGGTTATCTTTGCCCAGCCGTCCCTGCATCGTGAAGCCATTCAGGTCACCGCTGGCTTTCACCTCCAGCGGCAGGCTCTCGCCAGCAGGTTTACTTAGCGGATTAGGTAAGTGACTACTTACTTTGCTTAAATCGGCCTGTACATCAACATCGTAGGTTGTTTTACCAGAATGTGGCAGGTTGACGACCACCGTACTCTTCCAGCCTGCCGAACCGGACACGTCTTTGCTTGCCGATGCGGGTAAACCGGGCAAGCGCGCAGGCTGCCAGTCGCCCTGTAAGCCAACATTCACCAGAAAAGCCTTAGCCTGCTCTTCCGTCGTGAAATTGACCGTCATCGGCTGATTCATCCAGTTCGCCTGGAGCGTGTCACTACGTAAATTGCCGTTTTCATAGCGAAATTTACCCGTGAGATTCTTAATCGTGGTATCCAGCGGCTTGATATAGAGGCTGTTATTGTTCAGCGCGATGTCGCCACTGGCGCGAACATCGTCACCAGCAAGCGGAATATCCAGATGCAGCGTGCCTTTCACCGGCCCGCCAATTTTCAGTTCATCCAGCGCCGTACCCAACGACGATTTCAGCGGCGTCTGATTAAAATAGTTCCCCACTTCGAGCCCCGGACCTTCCAGCTCGCCATCAATGAGCAACATCTCTTTTTCATAATCGGGAATGACCGCGCTAATATTCTTGCCTTCCACCTTGCCCAGCCAGGTTTGCGGCGCAAACATCCACAGGCCGTTGTTGGCAAAATCCAGATTGATATCCAGCGGCGTCAGCGCAGGCCAGCCCGGCTCAAACTCGAAGGTGGCCTCTTTCACTGGCACCCAGACTTCAAACTGGCCTTCGTTGTGCGTATAGGGGAAATGCTGCGGATTACCGGCAAAAATCAGCGTCGCATTGTCAACACGGCCGCCCTTCAGCGCACCGCTCAGATAGTCCACCAGCTCGGTGCCCATAAACTGTTCAGGATAATAGCGCCAGGCGTCCGCCGCGTCGGTCAGTCGAATGCCCGCCAGAATATCCAGCTTCGGTTCCTGTTTAGCAGGCTGCTCGTAACGGAAATCGCCATTAGCCCATAGCGATTTCGCCTGTACGTCCAGCCCGTGGCTCCAGAGTGCCAGACCCTGTGCGTCATTACGCCAGTCAATCGTACCGCTGGCCTGCTTGATTTCCAGCGGCGCGCGGAACATATCGACATAGGGCAGCGTGCTCTGATCTAACGCGACGCTAACCTGACCACGTTCGGCGCTACCGCGGGCAGAGCCAGAGAAATGATTAACACCCGGCAGCAATTTCCACTGCTGCCAGCTCACATCCTGCCAATTGGCCTGAAAGCGGCTTCTCTCCGGCTGTTGCAGAGGAATATCGACCGCAACGGTATTCAATGTGCCCGTCGGTTGCAGTTCTGCCCAACGTTCTTTCAAGGCTGGCGTAGTCCCGGATAACAGCGGAAGCAGCGTGCTTACCCGTTCCAGCGCCAGATTACTGGCGCGAACGCGCAGTTCTTCCTGTCGATCGGGCCCTAACATGTGTTCATTTTTTGGCAGCCAGAGGGCAGAGAGCCGACCTTTTGGCCAGGCGACGCCATCCGTTGCCAGATTCAATTCAGGCACATCCACCTGCCAGCCATTTTCCTGACGGCTGACATGCAGTGTCATGTCATCGACATTCAGGCGATGTGCATCGCGGCCTTCACCCCAGTTGGCCGTCCCCTGATTAAGGAACACGTCACCGCTGTGGATATCACCTTCACGAACATTCAGCCAGGCCGCCAAACTAAAGTCGGCACTTTCCAACCCGGTCGTATTTTTCATCCAGCGGCTGAGCCAAGGCTTCATATCAATATTGTCAGCTTGCAGATAGAACGTACCGTTACTGAGCAGCCCCTGCTCATCGTGCAAGTCCATGCGCATCTGTACCACGCCGTGCTGACCATTAAAGCTCGACAGGCTGATCAAACCTTCCGCACGATGGCGTTTGTCGGAATTCAGCCAGGTCAGTTGCGGAATACTCAGCTCCGCGCGGGAACCGGAAGGCGTCAGGAAGGTAATGTGGCTATCACGCAGATCAAAGTGGTCAAACTGACGCAGGAAAAGATCGCTGACCTTTCCTGACTCCATCAATTTGCTATCCTGCTGCTGCCCGGTGAATTGGCTATTGAGATCAAGCTTTAGCTGGTGAAATGTGAGATCGCGGAACTGCCAGCGCCCATGCAGCAGCGACTGCCACACATCCAATGCCAGCGTAATGCGGTCAACCTGCCAGTTCGATTCCGGCAGGGAGGTACGAAATTTTTCAATTTCCAGCGTGGGGCCAAAGGACTCCCAGCGCCCCGTCATCGAACCGATTTCTAACGGAACACCGGCCGCAGACTGCGCCCAGGCCACCAGCTGTGGCCGGAAGTGATCGAGCTGTGGCAGTACCAGTCTTAAGCCGCTGACTAACAGCGCAACCATCACGACAAGAGTGGCACCCGTGATGACGAGTATTCCGGGCAGTCGCCTCACTAATCTCTCCTTCTTTCGTCGCCGACGACGAGCGCACGAATTTACATCATTACGACGTCAAACTGCTCCTGGCTATACAGGGGTTCGATTTGTACTTTGACCTGTTTGCCGACGAAAATTTCAACCTCAGCTAACGCGTGCGATTCTTCGCTTCTCAGCGCTTCCCCGACAGCCGGTGAGGCATAAACCAGAAAACGATCGGTGTCATACGCGTGGTGGACACGCACGATTTCACGCATGATTTCATAGCAGACGCTTTCTACCGTCTTCACGGTACCGCGACCGTGGCAAGTCGGGCATTCATGGCAAAGCACGTGTTCAATACTCTCACGCGTGCGTTTACGCGTCATCTCTACTAATCCTAGTTGAGAGAAACCATTAATACTGGTTTTGACCCGATCTTTACTGAGCGCCTGCTCCAGTGAATGCAGCACCCGCCGACGGTGATCTTCGTTATTCATATCGATGAAGTCGATAATGATAATGCCGCCGAGGTTACGCAGACGCAGCTGCCGCGCAATCGCCTGCGTGGCCTCCGTGTTGGTATTGAAAATGGTCTCATCCAGATTACGGTGGCCGACAAACGCCCCCGTATTGATGTCGATGGTCGTCATGGCTTCAGTCTGATCGATGATCAAATAGCCGCCGGATTTCAGTTCAACCTTTCTGTCCAGCGAACGCTGGATCTCATTTTCCACATCAAACAGATCAAAAATTGGCTGTTTACCCGCATAGTGTTCGAGTTTACGGGTCATTTCCGGGATATATTCGGAGGTAAATTCCAGCAGCGCTTCATAGGTCAGCCGGGAGTCAATCCGAATGCGATCCAACGCCGCACCAGCAAAATCACGCAAAATACGCTGAGCGAGCGCCACTTCACCGTAGAGCTTGCATTTGGTCTGGTTGCGTTTTTTGCGTTGCATCACCTTGCCCCACAGGCGCTTCAAAAACGCCGCATCCTGCGAAAGCTCTTCTTCACCGATCCCTTCTGCTGCGGTACGAATGATGAAACCACCGTCATCGTCACAATACTCGGCGACCGTTTTCTTTAAGCGCTCGCGTTCCGCTTCGCTCTCAATCCGCTGTGACACGCCAACGTGCGATGCGCCGGGCATAAACACCAGATAACGTGACGGCAACGTGATATCGGTCGTCAGACGCGCACCTTTGGTTCCGAGTGGATCTTTGACCACCTGAACCATAAGATCCTGTCCTTGACGCACCAGCTCGGCGATATCACGGACGTGAAAATTCTTTTGTTCGTCACCGGCAACACATTCGGTGTGCGGCATAATATCGGACGCATGCAGGAAGGCCGCTTTATCCAGACCGATATCCACGAACGCCGCCTGCATACCTGGCAGAACACGGCTCACGCGGCCTTTATAAATGTTGCCGACGATGCCGCGCTTCGCATCACGCTCAATGTGGATCTCCTGCAGAATACCGCCGTCGATATAGGCAACGCGCGTTTCTGAAGGTGTAACGTTTACCAGTAACTCAGCAGTCATGTTTTCCTCTTGCACTCCGCAATGCAGCAAAATTACTGAATAGCTCCTGGGTTTCTACCAGCGGCAATCCAACCACCGCGTAATAGCTCCCGTTAAGCGACCGGACAAAGCATCCACCCTTGCCCTGAATACCATAAGCCCCGGCTTTATCCATCGGCTCGCCGCTGGCGATATACCGTTCGATATCCTGCTGCGAGAGCGGACGGAAGACGACATCGGTGATCACCAGACAGCTCAATATGTCGTCTTTGTCGGCCAGCGCGACGGCCGTCATCACCTGATGCGGTTTCCCGGACAGCTGACTCAGCATCTCAGCCGCATGGGCTGCATCCCGCGGTTTTTCCAATACCTGACCGTTCAGCACCACAATAGTGTCCGCACCCAGAACCGGTAAATCGAGCGGTGCGACCGCGACACCCGCAGTCGCTTTTTCATGCGCCAGACGCCGGACATAGATTTCCGCCGCTTCCTCCGGTAACCGCTGCTCTTCCACCGCGACGTTCAGTACAGCAAAAGGAATATCGAGCTGCGTGAGCAGTTCACGACGGCGGGGAGAAGCGGAAGCCAGGTAAAGCTGGGTCATGAATCACCTTATTGCACAGTAAACTGACGACGAATTTTTCGCATCAGCAGGAACAGCCACGGCCAGAGTACGCCATCAACGACACAATTCCAGAATGTTTCTGGTCGGAAAGAGACATTAATAACTAAAAATTCTGCCCAGAATACCGTGAGGTCCATCAGCAGCGACAATAGCATCACGATTAATGCCTGTTGCCATAACGCCATATTTCGGAACAGCTGGAATTTAAAGGCGACCAGATAAGCAATAATGCTCAACGCCAGCGCCCGTACTCCCAGTGTAGACCCAAGAATCAGGTCCATAATCAGACCTAATATAAATCCTGTACCCACATTCACCCGATGTGGCAATGCCATCACCCAGTAAATCAGAAACAACGTCAGCCAGGAGGGGCGAAACATGTAGATTTCATCCGGCCACGGCATAATCTGCAAAACCATGGCGATCAAAAAAGAAAGCCAGATAATCCAGTTGCCATGCCTGCGATAACGGTTCATTGGCGGCCTCTCTGCTGCGGCTCGACGGTAGGCCCAGCGGCATCAGGAGGAAGCGGCGGCCCCATCTCGTCAGGCGAGGGTAAAACCTGCGGCATCATCTGCATCAGGCGTTCATTGGCAACCCGATGAACTTCCGCCGGCGGCAGCGACGTATTGGAATTATTCTCCACGCCCCACAGTAACAGCAGATAGCGCAGGCGCTGTAATCCCGCCGTCGGACGTGCCTGAATAATCGTATAGGCACGCTGTGTATCCGCTTTAACCGATGACACGACCGCGACCGGATACCCTTCAGGAAAACGTCCACCCAGCCCGGATGTGACCAGTACGTCACCGACCCGAATATCGGTATTGTTAGGCAGGTGCTCCAGTTGCAGATCGTCGGTGCAGCCATTGCCGGCAGCAATCACGCGGATATCATTGCGCAGCACCTGAATGGGCAACGCGTGGGAAACATCACAAATCAACAAAACCCGGCTGGTAAACTGGCCAACCGCCACAACCTGACCCACCACGCCTTTATCGCTGATGACCGGTTGCCCTTCATACACACCGTTCGCCTGACCTTTATCAATCACGACCTGATCGCTGTAAGGGTCGGTTCCGGCAGACATCACCTGCGTCACCATCTTCTGCTCATCCTGACGCAGCGGCGAGCCGAGCAGTTCACGTAACCGCGCATTTTCCTGCTTGAGCTGGCCTAGCAGCAGCAGGTCACTGTTTTTCATCAACAGTTCCTGACGCAGGGCGGTATTTTCAAGACCTAATTGCCCACGGGTTGCCAGTGAGGCAGACATGTTGTCCAGAACCTGACGAGGCCCATTCGCCAAAAAATAAAATGGGCTAACGGCGGTATCCATGTACGTTCTGATTTTGACAAACGAACCGAGCCGACTGTCCGCAACGATCACGACAATCGCGGTAACGACAGCAAGAAAAAGTCGTAATTGCAGGGAAGGTCCCCTGCTAAAAAGCGGCTTCATAAAATTTGCGTATTCCTCGACAGCAACCTCAAATCGCTCCTGGCGATTTTTAACGTCACAAAGCTGCACCCCGTAGGGCGGATTTCATTCGCTCAGGCAAATAAAAAAGGGGTAACCACGAGAGATGAAAAACGCAGGCGTTCATCCATCCGGTCCCCCCTTTTCCAGACAGGATTACTCCTCGCTGAACAAATCGCCACCGTGCATGTCGATCATTTCCAGCGCCTTGCCGCCACCACGGGCAACACAGGTCAGTGGATCTTCAGCCACCACAACCGGAATACCCGTTTCTTCCATCAGCAAGCGATCCAGGTTACGCAGCAGCGCACCGCCGCCCGTTAACACCATACCGCGCTCGGAGATATCGGAGGCCAGTTCCGGTGGGCACTGTTCCAACGCCGCCATGACCGCGCTGACGATACCCGTCAACGGCTCTTGCAGCGCTTCCAGAATTTCGTTGGAGTTCAACGTGAAGCCACGCGGTACACCTTCAGCAAGGTTACGGCCGCGTACTTCAATCTCAAGCACTTCGTCACCCGGATAAGCGGAGCCGATTTCATGCTTGATACGTTCCGCCGTCGCTTCACCGATCAGTGAACCATAGTTACGACGAACGTAGTTGATGATCGCTTCATCAAAGCGGTCACCACCAATACGGACAGAAGAGGAGTACACCACGCCGTTCAGCGAGATCACCGCCACTTCCGTGGTACCACCACCGATATCCACCACCATGGAACCGGTCGCTTCGGATACCGGCATGCCAGCACCGATCGCAGCCGCCATCGGCTCTTCGATCAGGAACACTTCACGGGCACCTGCACCGAGTGCAGATTCGCGAATGGCACGACGTTCAACCTGGGTTGCTCCTACCGGAACACACACCAGCACGCGCGGGCTCGGACGCATAAAGCTGTCGCTATGCACTTGCTTGATGAAGTGCTGCAACATTTTTTCCGTGACCTGGAAATCGGCGATCACACCGTCTTTCATCGGGCGAATCGCCACGATATTCCCAGGCGTTCTGCCCAGCATCTGCTTAGCGTCATGGCCTACTGCCGCCACGCTTTTTTGGGAACCGGAACGATCCTGACGAATCGCAACGACAGAGGGTTCATTCAGTATGATGCCCTGCCCTTTAACGTAAATCAGGGTATTGGCGGTACCCAGGTCGATGGACAAGTCGTTGGAAAACATGCCACGAAATTTCTTAAACATAACTAAAGGATAATCCTGCAAGCTGGGGGCGAAAAATAAATCCGCCTACTTTACCAACCACACGAAGCAGCGACAAGGCACGAAAAGGCTCTGCTTCGGTGAAAAATGAGTCTGCGTTGCGCACGTCGGCGTCAGGAAGAAGGCACAACATGCTTTCTCCTCACGCGGCAAGGCCTCTTACCGCTGTCCACCCGACAGCATTGCGCTAACACAGGACATAAAATCTAACATTTAATCGGATTGCCGCTATCGTAAGCACACACTAACCGATTTAACAACCGCCTCATTCTACGTCAATTTGCACAGGAGGTTTATATTAAACACGATGCTGCGATGAATATTTTTTCAGCTCATCGGTGACAAGGACTGATGCGGCAAAAAAATCCCCTTGCCCACCATAGGCTCCCTTGCCTAACAGCATTCGCCACTCCTCTTTGGTTCGCACACCAGCGGCAAACACCCGTGTTTGCGTACCCTTACAGGCTTCGGTCAGGCTTTGTACAAACAACTGATTTTCCGGGCGGCGCTCAAGACTCCGAACCAAGCCGGGATGAAGCTTGATGATCTCCACGGGGAGTGACTTGATATACGTCGTGCTGACCAGCGTTAAACCCGCCTGCGTGACGGCCAGGCGACAGCCTAATCCCAGGATCACCTCAAGAACTGGTCGCAGGTGGCCGATATATTGACAAACATCTGCCTCTGCAAGTTCAAATAAAATGCGCTGCCGCTGCGTTTTCGGACATTGCAGTAAGATTTCTTTCAACCAACGTAGGAAAGGCTTCTGTAAAAGTGAGTCCACACTTACCGGCAAAGCCAATGTTTCTCCGGGCCAGCTCGCTGATAAATCAATAATACGCGCCACCAATTGCCGATCATAGCTGGCCACCAGCCCCAATTGTTGCACCAGCGGCATATACTCCGCAGCGAGCAGTTCCTGTTCGCCGTCGTAGATCCGACTCATCATTTCACGATGATGTACCACGCCCTCTTTCGTGACAGCGGGTTTCTGATACAGCCTCGGGCCGCCGCGCGCCAACGTCTGTTCCAGCAAAGTGCGCCACTTCACACTGCCGCGCCCTTTGTCTGGCACCTGTCTGTCAAACACGCACCAGCTGTTACCGCCCTGCAACACTGCATTACGCGTCGCATCTTCCACACTTTCCATCACCTGATCGGCACTTTGCCCGCCGCGATAGGCACAAATACCAATGTGGAGCACCTCTTCCCGATCGATCAGCGGGCAGGCGGGGAGAATATCAATGGCCTTCACCAGTTGCGTAGCAATCGCATTGGCTTCTTTTAAGGTGCTATGGGGGAGCAATACGGTGAAATCGCTGCTGAAGTAACGCGCCAGCAGCGCGGAGGGATAACGCATGACAAACGTCGATAGCAGGTTAACCAGCGTGAAACGGTATTCCTGAAGTGCGCTGGTATAGCCGTGCGTTTCCTGCAAGGTTTCAAAATCGGGTACGCGGATCATCATGACAACGCCGTGCGTCCCCACTTCTGCACCTTCTTCAAGCTGTGTGGTCAGCTGATTATCAAAAAACAGACGATTACTCAGCCCAGTTTCGGCGTCCTGCGCGGCGAAAGCGCGAATTAAGGTATCCACCCGCCCACGTTCCTCACGCGCTTCGACTAAATCAGACAACAGTTTATCGAGCGCGCCGCTGGTATTCACTGGCCATTCACGTACCGAGCCCTGCATAACCGATTCACGTTCGCCCTTGAGAATACGCTGTGCCCGCTCCTCCAACTCTTCCTGCCCGGCGGCCTGACGACGCAGCCAGCGGATGGAGAAATACAGCATCAGGAGCATCAGGCCCGCAGCGAGTAACACCGATAACATCGGCACCACAAAGCGCGGTAAACCAATCAGCGGATCAACATACCTGATGGCGATCGTCATGTTCAGATGATGCATCAGCGGAAATTCAACCTCGTGATAGAGGTGTGTGCGTTCCCAGCCAGCCTCAGGCAACTGTATTAAATAGAGTGTCGAATCGTTGTCCTGAATATCCAGCACAACAATGCCTGCCGTCTTCATCATTGCCGGCAGCCAATATTGGATATTCTCGGGCGATTGCACTAATAATGCCTGATCGATACTGGCCGTAACCTCACGCAGTTGCTGCTCTGTCCGCAACTGGCTGTAATAACAGAGGCTAAATATACTACTGAAAAGCATAAGAAAAATGGCGAGAACCGTCAGCAATACCACGAGTATCGAGAATCTGGTCGTAAATCCCATCCCTACGTCCTATTCCAAATAATTGTCATTTCTGCGAGTTTGTTGTTTTTTATCAGTTCGCATAGGCCAGCTATAACGCATAGTACCAGTACTAACGCAGGTAACTGTATTAACAAATAGTATCTGTAATAACTATAGTCGAATGACTCCCCCTATTTAATCCTGCTACAGGAGATAGCCCATGCAGGCTTTAGTTCTTGAACAGTCAGACGGACTGACCCACGCTCAGATTCGCGAGATTGACGCCGAGCAGCTTCCCACCGGGGATGTAACTGTCGATATTAACTGGTCTGGTATTAACTATAAGGATGCGCTTGCCATTACTGGCAAAGGCAAAATTATTCGTAACTTCCCGATGGTTCCTGGGATCGATTTCGCAGGAACCATACGCCACAGCGACAGCGATCGGTTTACCGTCGGCCAACAAGTCATTCTGACGGGTTGGGGCGTGGGTGAAAACCACTGGGGCGGATTGGCGCAACAGGCTCGCGTGAAGAGCGACTGGCTGGTGCCCCTGCCTGTTTCACTGGATGCACGTAAAGCCATGATCCTGGGTACGGCGGGCTTCACCGCGATGCTGTGCGTCATGGCACTGGAAGACGGCGGCATCACACCGGAAAGCGGCGACATTATTGTGACTGGTGCCAGCGGCGGCGTTGGTAGCACGGCTGTTGCGCTGCTTGCAGAGCTAGGCTATCAGGTCACCGCCGTCAGCGGCCGTGCCGACAACACCGATTACCTGAAAAAACTCGGGGCGAAGCAGGTACTGGATCGCAGCGAATTCAGCGGAAGCCCTCGCCCGCTGGAAAAACAACGCTGGGCTGGCGCGGTGGATACCGTCGGCGATAACGTACTGGCGACGCTGCTGGCGCAGATGGATTACAACGCGACGGTTGCCGCATGCGGCCTGGCTGGCGGTATTGCCCTGCCAACGACCGTGATGCCATTTATTTTACGTAATGTTCGCCTGCAAGGCGTGGATTCCGTCATGGCACCGCTGGCTCGCCGTCAGCAAGCGTGGGAGCGTCTGGCCGCCATCCTGCCCGAGTCGTTCTACCAGCAGGTCACGCGGGAAATTGGGTTAGAAGACGTCCCTGCCACCGCCGCGGCGCTGCTGGAGAACAAAGTCACCGGCCGCACGCTGGTGAAAATCAGCTAACGCCGTTCGTTGACGTATTAATTTGCGGAACGAAAACGGTGATAATGGAATAGAAGAGTAAAGCGTCCGCGACAGGGACAAAGGCGTCAGGAACGCCTTTGAACGTCGCTTGCGACGGCTCTGAAAGGGTGAATCTCAGGGATGAGATTCATATCTGCGCGGCTCGAGCGTACATGGATGTATTCACAGCGTCTTTACGATCTATCCATTATCATCGCCCAACGCATTATCAGTAATCTTGAGCGCTGTTACACCCTGCAAAAAAGTATTTCATCTCTCCTGTCGCGGTTTCTACCGTACTTCATCTATAACTAAGTGAACAGTAAGCAGTAAAAACGCCACTTTGTGTCAAAAAAATAATGACTGGCGGGAGTTCACATGCACAAACATCGCAAGTTCACGGAAGCCGACGTTACCCCGGAATCCCTCTTCTATCAGCGCCGGCGCGTACTCAAAGCGCTGGGTATTTCCGCTGCGGCGCTTGCACTGCCGTTTTCTGCACAGGCCGACCTGCTGGCCTGGTTTAAAGGTGCCGATAAACCCAAAGCGCCGCCGGGTAAACCGCTCACGTTTAGCCAACCTGCGGGCTGGAAGATCGATTTACCACTCACGCCGGAAGATAAGGTCACGGGGTATAACAACTTCTATGAATTCGGGCTCGATAAAGCCGACCCGGCAGCGAATGCTGGTGGGTTAAAAACCGAAGGCTGGACCATCAAGATAGACGGTGATGTCGCCAAACCCCTCACGCTGGATATCGACGACTTGCTCAAACGCTTTCCGCTGGAAGAGCGGATCTATCGTTTTCGCTGCGTTGAGGCGTGGTCGATGGTGATTCCGTGGGTTGGATTTGAGCTGGCCAAGCTGATCAAATTCGCCGAACCCACCAGCAACGCACGCTACGTAGCATTTCAAACGCTTTACGACCCGGAACAAATGCCGGGACAAAAAGATCGCTTTATGGGCGGCGGGCTGGATTATCCCTATGTAGAAGGGCTACGGTTGGATGAAGCCATGAACCCTTTGGCGCTGCTGGCCGTCGGCGTTTACGGCAAGACACTGCCGCCGCAGAACGGTGCCCCCATCCGGTTAGTCACGCCGTGGAAATACGGCTTCAAAAACATCAAATCCATCGTACATATCCGGTTCACTCGTGAGAAACCACCCTGCACCTGGAATCTGGCAGCCCCGGACGAATATGGCTTCTATGCCAACGTTAACCCCCATGTGGATCACCCGCGCTGGTCGCAAGCGACAGAACGCGTCATCGGTTCAGGCGGCCTACTTAACGTTGAGCGTCAACCCACGCTGTTGTTCAACGGCTATGCGGAACAGGTCGCTTCGCTGTATCGCGGCTTGAATCTGCGTGAAAACTTTTAGCGACTGATACCAAAACGTGAACAAATGACACAAAACGTCTAACCAATAACACCTTGTCAGGATAGGAATCCACATCAGCATGAGACTGACGCTACAACACATTACCCGGTTAAAAGTGCTACTCCATCTGGCTGGTTTTCTGCCACTGCTGTGGCTGATATTGTCGGTTGACCAAGGGTGGTTCAGCGCAGATCCGGCCAAGGATATCCAGCACTTTACCGGCAGGATGGCGCTGAAATTGCTGCTGGCGACGCTGTTGGTCACCCCACTGGCGCGCGATGGCAAGCAGCCGCTGCTCATTCGCTGTCGTCGGCTCCTCGGGCTGTGGTGCTTTTTCTGGGCGACGTTACATCTGGTGAGCTATACGCTGCTGGAGCTGGGTCTGAGTCATCTGGAGCTATTGGGTAAGGAACTGATATCCCGTCCCTATTTGACGCTGGGTGTCATAAGCTGGCTGATTTTGCTGGCACTGGCGGTAACGTCGCCACAGATAATGATGCGCAAGTTGGGATCGCAATGGCAAAAACTGCATAATTTCGTCTATTTAGTCGCCATCCTTGCGCCTATACACTATCTTTGGTCAGTTAAAACACTGTCTCCACAGCCTATTTTATATGCACTGGCGGCGCTGATATTGCTGCTGTTCCGTTATAAGAAATTTCGTCAATGGTGGCGCTAAACACCGCGTTGGCACGGGGAAAACCGGGCGTAAGTCACAGCAAGATTCACACCGTCTCACGGTCTGGCTCAGGAATATCTCCGCAGATAAGACCAGTATTTAGCTGCGAATTGCCACGATATGGTTATAATGCACGACTTTAATTTCTCGGGTCGGACAATTTGCATCACGAAAGGTGACAAACGAATAGCTTCGCGCTATTTTGTGCGACACGGTTTTGCCAATCTAGGTCAATCGCGGGAGATAGCAGCACAATGGCAGAAAAGTTTCACATTTTGCTCTTGAACGGTCCAAACCTGAATCTGCTAGGAACCCGAGAGCCCGACAAATACGGTAAGACGACGCTAGCAGACATTGTCAGCGAACTGGAAACACAGGCGCAGACATTGAACGTGGAGTTTTCCCATCTGCAATCCAACGCGGAACATATCCTGATCGATACCATCCATCAGGCCAGAGGAAACACAGACTTCATTCTGATTAACCCAGCGGCATTCACCCACACCAGCGTTGCGCTGCGTGATGCCCTGCTGGCGGTCTCGATTCCGTTTATCGAAATTCATCTGTCCAACGTGCATGCACGCGAGCCTTTTCGTCATCACTCCTATCTTTCTGATGTTGCGGTAGGCGTGATATGTGGCCTGGGGGCAGATGGTTATCAGTATGCTTTACAGACAGCGGTAAAACGCCTGTCAACTTCCAATTAAACAAAAGAGTACGGAACCACATCCATGGATATTCGTAAAATCAAAAAACTGATCGAACTGGTTGAAGAGTCCGGCATCGCCGAACTGGAAATTTCTGAAGGTGAAGAATCAGTACGTATCAGTCGTGCCCCAGCAGCGGTTAACTACCCGATGATGCAACAGGCTTACGCTACGCCAATGATGCAGCCACAGCCTGCTCTGGCCGCCGCCGTTGCACCAGCGCCAGTGGAAGCTGCAGCAGCACCGGCTGCCATCAGTGGACACATCGTTCGTTCTCCAATGGTTGGAACCTTCTATCGCACCCCAAGCCCGGACGCTAAAGCCTTCGTGGAAGTGGGTCAGCACGTCAACGTTGGCGATACCCTGTGCATCGTCGAAGCCATGAAAATGATGAACCAGATCGAAGCCGACAAAGCAGGCGTGGTGAAAGCCATCCTGGTCGAAAGCGGTCAGCCGGTTGAATTTGACGAGCCACTGGTTGTCATCGAATAACGAGGCTTATCATGCTAGATAAAATCGTTATCGCTAACCGCGGAGAGATCGCGCTGCGTATTTTGCGTGCCTGTAAAGAACTGGGCATCAAAACCGTCGCCGTTCACTCCAGTGCGGATCGCGATTTGAAACACGTATTGCTGGCGGACGAAACCGTGTGTATCGGCCCGGCGCCGTCAACAAAAAGCTATCTGAATATCCCTGCGATTATTTCCGCTGCGGAAATCACCGGTGCCGTCGCGATTCACCCTGGCTACGGCTTCCTGTCCGAAAATGCGGATTTCGCCGAGCAGGTTGAACGCTCTGGCTTTATCTTCATCGGCCCACGCGCAGAAACTATTCGCCTGATGGGCGACAAAGTGTCTGCCATCACCGCGATGAAAAAAGCAGGTGTTCCAACCGTACCTGGCTCTGATGGCCCGTTAGACGGTGACATGGACGCTAACCGCGCTCATGCAAAACGCATCGGCTATCCGGTCATCATCAAAGCCTCTGGCGGCGGCGGCGGTCGTGGTATGCGCGTCGTGCGCAGCGACAAAGAGCTGGAACAATCCATCAACATGACCCGTGCAGAAGCCAAAGCGGCTTTCAACAACGACATGGTCTACATGGAAAAATACCTGGAAAACCCACGCCACGTGGAAATTCAGGTATTGGCTGACGGTCAGGGCCATGCTGTTTATCTGGCTGAGCGTGACTGCTCCATGCAGCGTCGCCACCAGAAAGTGGTGGAAGAAGCGCCAGCACCGGGCATCACCGACGAACTGCGTCGCAACATCGGCGATCGCTGCGCCAAAGCCTGTATCGATATCAACTATCGTGGCGCGGGTACGTTCGAGTTCCTGTACGAAAACGGCGAGTTCTACTTCATTGAAATGAACACCCGTATTCAGGTGGAGCATCCGGTCACCGAGATGATTACCGGCGTGGATCTGATCAAAGAACAGCTGCGTATTGCTGCTGGTCTGCCGCTGTCCATCAAGCAGAAAGACGTCAAGGTTCGCGGCCATGCGGTAGAATGCCGTATCAACGCGGAAGATCCGAACACGTTCCTGCCAAGCCCAGGTAAAATCACGCGTTTCCACGCGCCGGGCGGCTTTGGTGTACGTTGGGAATCGCATATTTACGCCGGTTATACCGTACCGCCGTATTACGATTCCATGATCGGCAAGCTGATCACTTACGGTGAAACCCGCGAAATCGCGATTTCCCGTATGAAGAACGCGCTGGCTGAACTGATTATCGATGGTATTAAAACCAACATCGAGCTTCAGATGAAGATCATGAGCGACGAAAACTTCCAGAAAGGTGGCACGAACATCCACTATCTGGAGAAGAAACTCGGCTTGCAGTAAACACTTCGCAATCGAGCCAAAAGGCCAGCTTATGCTGGCCTTTGTTATTTATATCTGCGTATATCTCTTAAATAATCCTATTCAAGGTCAATCTTCCGACGATACCAGACATTGGCTATTTAAACGGGAAATAAGCGATATTTGAATTCACTAAAGAAAGCGGTAATTATTTCCGGGTAGCCAGAATAATACTGGACGCTTTAACCAGAGCAATTAATTCGCTGCCCACATCAATATTCATCTCTTCCAGACTCTCATTGGTAACGGTTGATGTCAGCGTCAACCCACTGGCAGTCACCAACTGCACTGTCGAGTTGACGGCGCCTTTTGTAACGGTGCTCACCTTACCGTGGAACTGATTGCGGGCAGAAAAATTCAAACCACATTCGGCGGATGCCAGAATGACCCAAGGGGCTTTCACCAACGCAATCGCAGGCTTGCCAACGGCAAGGTTCATCGATTGACAGCTGGCTCGTGTAATCACCGTCGTTAACTTATCCCCACTTTCCAAGGTCAATGCGACTTCATTGTTTACTGCACCTTCAACAATGGAAGACACCACACCCGAAAGCTGATTTCTTGCTGAAACTGACATAACGACTCCTTTGGCTCATCTTTAACTATTCTGCTCTGAAAGAGCAGACGATAAATAATAGTCCTACAGTAAACCTTCTCCTGAGAAAATTATGCGATGTGACGTCCATCATTCGCCAATTACCTCAAGATCAATAAGCCAAAATACTCATTTAGTATTATTTTGTGGTGAGATAGATTTTATTTCAGTCTTGACCTGTTGCTCACCAGACCGAAATATACCCGTCGTACTTCCTTTTTAACACCTATCGCAAAGCAGGCTTTTTTTGCCAGACAATGAGCGCCCCGCAATTGAATGCTGAACGCTTACTTCTGGATTTAGGGGAAACACGGTGATGAGGTTCCCGCAGGGATGCCTCACACCGTGGTAGCCCCGGTATCTCGATTCTTAAACGATTAGCATTACCTCCCGAGACTGGCTTTTACGCTGATGGCGTAATTCTTACTAGTCAATTGGCTCACATGCCGTAAAATTCCCGCTTTCGTCATCACGACGTCCATAACAATATGACGCCCATAACAATCCCCATACCCTAAAATGACGGGTTGATGCTCCCATTTACGGTGGAGAAGAACATGGATACACGCTTTCCTCAGGCGCACAAAGAGGCCCGCTGGGCTTTTGGCCTGACGCTGGTTTATTTAGTGGCCTGGGTGCTTGCCGCCTATTTGCCAGACAACACACAAGGGATCACCGGCCTTCCACACTGGTTTGAGATGGCCTGCCTGCTGCTGCCGCTCGTGTTTACGCTGCTATGCTGGCTGATGGTGCGCGTTATTTTCCGCGATATCTCACTGGAGAGTAACGATGCAAATTGAAATTTTATTGCCGCTGATTGGCTACCTGCTTCTGGTGTTCGGGCTGTCGGTTTATGCGTACCGTCGCCGTCAGGCGGGTAACTTTCTTAACGAGTATTTCCTCGGCGGCCGCTCAATGGGCGGATTTGTGCTGGCGATGACGCTCATCGGCACTTACGTCAGCGCCAGCTCGTTTATCGGTGGGCCGGGTGCGGCGTATAAATACGGGCTGGGCTGGGTGCTGCTGTCGATGATCCAGCTTCCCACCATGCTGCTGTCGCTCGGTATTCTGGGGAAAAAGTTCGCCATTTTGGCACGACGCTACAACGCCATCACGCTGAATGACATGCTGTACGCCCGCTACAACAGCCCGCTGCTGGTCTGGTTCGCCAGCATCAGCCTGCTGGTCGCGTTTATCGGCGCCATGGCTGTGCAGTTCATTGGTGGCGCGCGCCTGCTGGAAACCGCCGCGAACATCCCTTACGACATCGGCCTACTGATTTTCGGCGTCACCATCGCGCTGTACACCACGTTTGGCGGCTTCCGCGCCAGCGTGCTTAATGATGCGATGCAGGGCATCGTGATGCTGATCGGCACCGTCATCCTGCTGGTCGGCGTGATCTATGCCGCGGGGGGCTTGCATAGCGCGGTCGATAAACTGCAACAGATTGACCCGATGCTGGTGTCGCCGCAGGGCAGCAACGGTATTCTGTCGATGCCGTTTATGACCTCATTCTGGGTGCTGGTCTGCTTCGGCGTCATCGGCTTGCCGAACACCGCCGTGCGCTGCATCTCTTATCGTGACAGCAAAGCGCTGCACCGTGGAATTATCATCGGCACCATCGTCATCGGCATTCTGATGCTCGGCATGCACTTGGCCGGTGCGCTGGGCCGCGCTGTGATGCCAAATCTGACGATCCCCGATCAAGTGTTACCGGCGCTGATGGTCACCGTATTACCGCCGCTGGCCGCTGGGATCTTTCTCGCCGCGCCAATGGCCGCTATCATGTCCAACATTAATGCGCATTTGCTTCAGGCCTCCGCCACGATCATCAAAGATCTCTATCTCAGCGTGCGCCCGCAGCAGATCCATAACGAACGCCGCATCAAGATCCTCTCCAGCATGACCACGCTGCTATTGGGCCTGCTGGTGCTACTGGCCTCGTTGCGGCCGCCGGATATGATCATTTGGCTGAACCTGCTGGCATTTGGCGGGCTGGAAGCGGTGTTCCTATGGCCGCTGGTGCTGGGCCTGTACTGGGAACGCGCGAACGCCGCAGGTGCGCTTAGCGCCATGTTCACCGGGGCGATTTGCTATACCTTACTGGCCAGCTTCAATCTTCAACTGGCCGGATATCACCCGATTGTGCCATCGCTGTTACTCAGCCTGATGGCGTTTATTATTGGCAACCGCTTTGGTCATAATCCACCAGCGCCGGTTGCCGCTTCATCTTCACTTTAAATGTAATAGAGACTGCTATGCCGTGGATTCAACTGAAAATAAACACCTCAGGAAAGGTTGCTGAACAACTGGGTGACGTCATGATAGAAAGCGGTGCGGTATCCGTTACGTTTCAGGATACGCACGATACCCCGGTGTTCGAACCGCTACCGGGCGAGACCCGCCTGTGGGGCGATACCGACGCGATTGCGCTGTACGATGCTGAAACCGATATGAACACGGTTATCGCTATGCTGGAGCAAGAACCGCTGCTGGGCAGCGGTTTTAAACACAAAATCGAACAGTTGGAAGACAAAGACTGGGAGCGCGAGTGGATGGATAACTTCCACCCGATGCAGTTCGGCAAACGTTTATGGATTTGCCCAAGCTGGCGTGACATTCCTGACCCGACGGCCGTCAACGTGATGCTCGATCCCGGTCTGGCGTTCGGCACCGGCACCCACCCAACGACCGCGCTGTGCCTGCAATGGCTCGACGGACTGGATCTGGAAGGGAAAACCATCATCGATTTCGGCTGCGGTTCCGGTATTCTGGCGATTGCCGCCCTGAAACTGGGTGCTGCACGCGCTATCGGGATTGATATCGATCCGCAGGCGATTCAGGCCAGCCGCGACAACGCACAGCGCAACGGCGTTTCCGAGCGTCTTGAGCTTTATCTGCCGAAAGACCAGCCTGCCGACCTGTCTGCCGATGTCGTCGTCGCCAACATCCTTGCTGGCCCACTACGCGAGCTGGCACCGCTGATTAGCGATTTGCCTAAAGTGGGTGGTCACCTCGGCTTGTCCGGCGTACTAGCGACGCAGGCCGAAGGCGTCGCAGAAGCATACGAAGACAAATTCACGCTCGACCCAGTCGCTGAACGCGAAGAGTGGTGCCGCATTACCGGCCAACGCCGCGCATCGTAATAGTATTACCCCGCGAGTCCCGCCCACCGTATGTGCAACGGTGGGCGCCTTTCTTCTTGCTATATCTCACGATTGATCCCGAAAAGCTGGCGTATGATGCAGCTCGGCAAGTGACCAGACGCACCTGCGCCTGGCGCTCAACGATGCCGTATCATTATTTTCAAGGGATGAAAAATGAAAGGTAAACTCTCTATCGTATTGATGCTGTCCGCCAGCTTTTCCGCCTTGGCGGCCGATCCGGTTCACTGGGGCTACGAAGGCAATGGCGATCCCGCACACTGGGGAAAGCTATCTCCAGACTTCTCGCTGTGTGAAACCGGTAAAAACCAATCTCCCATCAATATCCGCCAGGCACTGAACGCTCAACACGACCCTTTACAGTTGGCTTTCCTGCCAGGGACGCAGCACATTATCAACAACGGGCATACCGTTCAGGTTAACGTCAGTACAGGGAATACGCTGTTGCTGGATAACGAGACATTCACCTTGCAACAGTTTCACTTTCACGCACCGAGCGAGAATGAAATTGACGGTAAGCAGTTCCCGCTGGAAGGCCATTTTGTCTATAAAGACGCGGCTGGCGCGCTTACCGTTATCGCGTTGATGTTTCAGCAAGGAGAGGCCAATCCACAATTAGCCATGGCATGGCAGCAGATTCCGGCTCAGGTTAATCAGGCGGTGGAGATGCGCACGCCAATCGCGATTCAAGCTCTGTTACCAACATCATTAAACTACTATCGGTTTAGCGGGTCACTCACCACGCCACCGTGCTCAGAAGGTATTCGCTGGCTCGTGCTGGATCACCCCGTCACCGCCTCCGCTGAACAGATAAACCAGTTCCGTTCGGTCATGCATCACGCCAATAATCGCCCCATACAGCCGCTTAATGGCCGCGTCATCATCCATTAAGCTACTCGCGAGGCTGGTCAGGCCGTCTGTCGACCAGCCTCTGATGAATCAGTATCCTTTTTTGCCGCATTAACCAACGCATTTCACTGATAACGCATTGATAGCCTGCTGTATCTCCACTAAAAATGGCTACGCTTACAGATAAAATTCTGTAAACAGATGAATATTTCCCAGAACAAAAAATCGCCATAAAAATATAACTAGCTGTTAAATATGGATAATATTTTTACACATCTTCACGATGTGCATTTTCATTGATCGATAGCCGTAAATTGGTCAAAGTTTGGCCTTTCATCTGACGTAAAAAATGCGTAATATACGCGCCCTTGCAGGCACAGTATGGTCAATTTTTGTCTATGCACATTGGACAATTTCAGCTTACCAATCGTTTGATAGCAGCCCCAATGGCTGGTATTAGCGATCGCCCATTTAGAGCACTCTGTCACGCGATGGGCGCTGGAATGACCGTGTCTGAAATGCTTTCTTCCAACCCGGAAGTGTGGCGTTCAGACAAATCGCGTTTGCGAATGGTTCATAGCGATGAACCGGGTATCAGAGCCGTGCAGATTGCCGGTTGTGACCCCGATGAGATGGCGGCGGCAGCGAGAATCAATGCTGATTCCGGCGCACAAATCATTGACATCAATATGGGCTGCCCGGCGAAGAAGGTGAACCGCAAGATGGCAGGATCTGCGTTATTGCAGTATCCGGATTTGGTCAAACAGATCCTCTCTGCGGTAGTGAAAGCGGTAGACGTGCCGGTGACACTGAAAATCCGTACCGGTTGGGCACCAGAGCACCGCAACTGTGTAGAAATTGCCAAACTGGCTGAAGACTGTGGCATTCAGGCGTTAACCATTCACGGACGCACCCGTGCGTGCCTGTTCAATGGTTCCGCCGAGTACGACAGCATTCGGGCAGTTAAGCAGGCCGTTACCATTCCAATTATTGCGAATGGCGACATTACAGACCCGCATAAAGCCAGAGCGGTTCTGGACTACACCGGGGCTGATGCCCTGATGATAGGACGAGCCGCTCAGGGAAGACCCTGGATCTTTCGGGAAATCCAGCATTATCTGGACACAGGGGAGTTGCTGGCACCAATGCCGTTGGCAGAGGTCAAGCGCTTGTTGATCGAGCACATACGGGAATTGCACGACTTTTATGGTCCAGGCAAGGGATTTCGTATCGCTCGTAAGCACGTATCCTGGTATCTCCAGGAGCATGCCCCAAACGACCAGTTTAGGCGCACATTCAACGCCATTGAGGATGCCAGCGAGCAGCTGGAGGCGTTGAAGGCATATTTTGAAAATCTTGCGTAAACAGAAAAAGAGCTGACAGAACTATGTTCGAACAACGCGTGAATTCTGACGTACTGACCGTTTCCACTGTAAACTCTCAGGCTCAGGTAACCCAAAAACCCCTGCGCGACTCGGTTAAACAGGCACTGAAGAACTATTTTGCTCAATTGAACGGTCAGGATGTAAGTGACCTTTATGAGCTGGTACTGGCTGAAGTTGAGCAGCCACTGTTGGACATGGTGATGCAATACACCCGCGGTAACCAAACCCGCGCCGCCCTGATGATGGGCATCAATCGCGGTACTCTGCGTAAGAAATTGAAAAAATACGGCATGAACTGATACTAATCAGTTAAGCATTTGAAAAAAGGCGCTTTACCTTTCGGGTTAAGCGCCTTTTTCTTTGCCCTTGATTAAGGCAAAAACAGCCTTAGCGTGGCGGCCTGAGCATTGTGTCCGCGACGTTGTTAATGACTCATCCCTTCTTGTGTATCCGTCTCCGGCGTATGAAGAATTCGGTATAGGTTATCTAATCGCTCTGCCAACACGAACGTTAAGATCTCTTTCGATTCTGGATGGTTCAATTCAACAATAGCGTAAGCCAGCGCACGACACTGATCGAGCGCTTCTTCGGGTTCTAACGGCGTGTTATCAAACATGGCGCCCCCCCTAAGCAGGCAGGCGGCCAGCGAAGACCATGACATGACCATCAGGGGAATGCTCCCGCGCCTGACGTTCGGTGGTAGCGATAATATGCACGACACATTGGGAAGAGATTCCCAAAGCAAGAAAGCGATACTGAAATTCGGGGCGAGTTTGGGTAGACTGGATATCAGCCATAGTGTTAGCTCCAATAACATTGTGGTTAGAGGCTCGGTTAGTGCTCCAACACTGCCGGGCTTCGTATTTTATAGGTGAATCGCACCTATGCAGCTAACATTACGCCCAAGTGAATCGCACCTCAAGGTATTTTTTAGAATTATTTTTACGTATACTGGATCGCACTTAGTGCATGGAGATCCAGCAATGGCAACGGGTTCAATTAACAACAAATCACAGCAGTTGAATGCAAGATTCCCGCACGACGTTGTTGCTGAAATGGAAAGCAGTCTTGAAGCTGGTGAGACAAAGGCGCAATTCATCATCACCGCAGTAAAAAGCGAGATCAAACGCCGCCAGCGAAAACAGACCAAAGATGAGTCCAGAGACTAGTATTGGCGGGTAGGGTAAGCCAGTTAGTCCAAAGTTAATGCGAATTGAGGCTAGCAATTGGTACTTCATAACTAAATATGCTTTACACATTGATGACTCACATACGACCACCCCATAATCCAAAGCCAGTAAGTGGTAATAATAAAATAGCTTTAAAAAACAAAAAGTAAAAAATTAAAAGCATTCTTACCGAACCACTCATCACAAAAATTTCGACATAATTTGGGTTAAAATCCCCCCCTGATAAATTAACAGTATTGTTAGAGGTTAGTGATAATAATACTATACGGATAGTTATCAATACGTGTCTTTTGGGGGTTAATAAATATGACCTCAACACTGATAATTATTTAATAAAAATAAAATACAACCACCATGGAAAATAACATTAAAATCTAGGAGTTTGATGTGATTCCACATAGCAATTACATAATAGAACCAATGAACCAGATCGGAACTGGTAGTTTTGGGGTAGTTGAAAAAGTAAGAGTTAAAAACACTCAAAACGTTATCTGTGGTGAATACGCTAGAAAAATATTAATCAATCAACATGAAGACCCTGACTTAATTTCAAGGTTTATAAGAGAAGTAAAACTTCAAGATTTATGCCTTCATAAGAATGTTGCTCAAATATTCATATGCAATCTAGATACGACCCCTCCATGGTTTATAATGGAGCTTGCCGAGTCAAATTTAGACAATGAAATTAAATCAGGAAAGCTAAGTAGAAAAGAAAAAATAAACATTGTGTTAATGATAGCAGAAGGAATAGATTGGATTCATTCCAAAGGTTATCTACACCGTGATATAAAACCCCAAAATATATTAAAGTTCTCTAACGGAATTTATAAAATATCTGACTTTGGAATTGCAAGACACATGGATCCGTCCGAAGCCAGCAAAATTCTAACACTAGCAGGCCATTTCCCAAGAACACCAAAATATTTCGATCACAATGTTGTTATTGATGGATACTCAAGACAGTCAGATATTTTCTCTCTAGGTATAATAATCGAAGAATTAAATATTGATGGATTCGATGATATAGTGGCAAGAAGTACTGATAGAAAACTAAAAAAAAGATATGTCAGCGCTGAGCAACTTATAATAGATATCAGAAGAATAGGCGAGGTTATATAACCATGTTAAATTTAACATCAGCTTCATTTTTTTCATTTTCAAAAGAAAATAATAAAACCAACCAAGATACCATTCTTCCCCCATTAAAAATAAATAATGGCTATCTTTTTGCTATTGCTGATGGGCTGGGCGGATATAAAGGTGGAGATAAAGCATCTCAAAGGGTTGTAGACTATCTAGCTAAAAACTTCGTAAATGAAATAGAAAGTGACTTTATAAGCTTATTTTCGAATCTCAAAGATGATCTAAAAAAAATAAGCGAAGTCGAAAAAGAATATGTTAATGCGGCAAGTACATTAACATTGTGCTATGTCACTCAAGAGTCAGTTATTATTGGTCATATTGGCGATTGCAGATTATATATAAAAAGACAATCAAAATTAAACCAGTTAACCAAAGATCATACTCAACATCAAGCTTATATAGATAATGGGGTTTTTACTTCTCGTCAACTTAAAAATGCAAAAGGAAAAAATATACTAACAACAGCCATTTCAAAAACGTTAGATCTAAAATACAACATTATTAATTTCACATTCAAAGAATTAGCAGATGAATATGGGGATTTATCTATTTTCATTATGTCTGATGGTGCACATTCATTTTGGGAAAAGAGACCACGCTTTTCTCTTAACACATTATCAGAGCCTTCACGCTTCAGTTCAAGTTTGAAGAAAAGAATTGAAAATGGCCCCCCCATTGATGACTATTCGCTTATCTCGGTAAAATTCAGATCCCAAGATATTTAACAACCAATTACAAAAATAACACAACCTGGCTAGACTAGTCAGGTTGTGTACTATAAATAGAATTTTTAGATAATTAACATACCTACTTAATAATCTATTGGATTTTATTTCTTCCGACGTATTATGTAATGATTCGTATCCGCCACCGGATACTAGTTACTCTAAAATCATTATTTATACAAATCATAAGATAAATAAATCACAACAGATAATTGCTTTTAAAAATGCTGGAAGTAATCACCAGATTCTTTATGCCTGCTAATCCTGAATCAAAACACCTCAATCAGCTCAAACTCTTCAAACACCAGCAGCATATCTGGGGCGAAGGTACCTTCTCGTTCGAAAAATGTCTGATGACCTTCACGCCAGAAAGCCAGGCTTTTGTCTCCTTCGCCCTCTTTCGCCGCCATCTCGGCCGTCACATCACAGTAGCGCACCAGCGTTAACGAGCGCGTGCGGATTACGCAGGAAGGCTGTCCGGCACCGTCCAGAACGATGTTGTAATCGCCGACCTGTGGCGTTTCCTCGTTTTTAAACGCGTGATACGAGCTACAGGTTGCCGTTTTATGCCCTTCGAGTACCAGTTGCAAAAGCTCATCCGCCAGCTCGGGGCTGTCACCAAATGACCAGCGCAACGCGTCTGGATATTGCTCTAATCCTTGCTTGCTCATCATCTTCCTCGGTTTATATGGCTATCATCGCTCTATTTTCTCACGCCATCATAGCCGTAAAGCGCCTATCAGGTAATATCCTAGGAAGTTGAGAAGCGGAACGGTGGAACAGGTTCTCTACGTTATAACTGGCGATGCGGAGCTTCATTGTTGTCTCCTGCTGGGTAGTGGCAAAAGCAATGATGTCCTTTTGAGGATAGAAGCACATTGTGACAGTTGGTCAGCATTCCCAGCAGCAATAGACTTTTTCTATCGTTCTTTCACTCAACATGGTTAAAACCTGACGGGCGCACTATATTCTCAACACATGCACTATATTCACTTCTGCTATAAACCATCACACAACGTGATTTATAATCAGATGTATTGTCTAGTAGATTAATTATTAACAAAAGTTATAAGCACATCACTGCACTCCACTCACAGGAATTCATAATGAAAAAAATACGTTTTGCTTTACTGACCAGCGCCCTGCTTGCTACCAGCGTATTCGCTCATGCCGATGACCTTAGCGCCATCAAGTCCGCAGGGGTTATCAAGATCGGCACAGAGGGCACCTACGCACCTTATACCTATCATGATAAATCAGGCCAGTTGGTTGGCTTCGATGTGGATATTGGCCGCGCGGTGGCAGAAAAGCTCGGCGTAAAAGCCCAGTTCATTGAAGGACGTTGGGACGGCTTAATCGCCGGTATTGATGCCAAGCGCTACGATGCGGTCATCAATCAGGTTGGTGTGACCAAAGAGCGCCAGGCCAAGTATGATTTCTCCAAGCCGTATATCGACTCCAAAGCGGTGCTGGTTGTCCGTGGCGATAACACCACCATTAAAGATTTCAGCGATTTGAAAGGCAAAAAATCAGCACAAAGCCTGACCAGCAATTACTCTAAACAAGCCACCAGCTACGGCGCGGACATTGTGCCGACGGACGGCTTTAATCAGTCGCTGGATCTGGTTCTCAGCGGCCGTGCGGACGCCACGTTGAACGACAATCTGTCATTCCTGGATTTCAAAAAGCAGAAGCCAGATGCCAACGTGAAGATTGCAGCGACCTCAAAAGACGGCGAACCTTCCGCGATTCTGGTGCGTAAGAATCAGGCACCACTAGTGGAAGCATTGAATAAAGCTCTGGATGAAATCAAAGCAGACGGCACCTATAAAACCATATCTGTGCGATACTTCGGGGAGGATGTTTCTCAATAATCGCACTGTTATCAGCGCATACCGTTATCGGAGCTCGTTTTCATGCCGCCTTGGCTACAACTCATGGCAGACTCCTTTTGGAGTCTGCTGTCTGCGGGACTTAAATTTACCGTCCCTCTGGCGATTCTGTCTTTCATCTTTGGCTTAGCCCTCGGCATTCTCATCGCGCTGGTTCGCCTTTATGGCCCGAAGCCGCTGAAATGGCTGGGTGATTTCTACGTTTGGGTTATTCGTGGCACGCCGTTACTGGTGCAGCTTTTCCTGATTTTTTATGGGCTGCCCAGCGCGGGGATTACTCTCGATGCCTTCCCCGCTGCGCTCATTGGCTTCACCATCAGTGTGGGTGCCTACAGCTCGGAAATCGTCCGTGGAGCCATTTTGTCTGTCCCGAAAGGCCAATGGAATGCCGCCTATTCTCTCGGCATGAACGGCAGGCAGGCGATTCGCTGGGTCATCTTCCCGCAATCCGTTTTCGTGTCGCTACCGCCGCTTTCCAATACGTTTATCTCCTTAATCAAGGATACGTCGCTGGCTGCCGTGATTACCGTACCGGAGATGTTTTTATCCGCTCAGCGCATCGTTTCCGTTACCTATGAGCCTCTGATTCTGTATATCGAAGCAGCGTTGATTTACTTGATGTTCAGCACCGTACTGAGCCAGCTACAGGTGAAACTCGAAAAGTATTATCAGCGCCATATCGCACACTAATGCCGACATCAGCCTATGCACTCCGCTGGGCTGATGCTCCCTCGCAGTCACTCCGCTTTTAAAGCAGCTAGAACGACGACTCCCCATACCAGAAAAATGCGTATATTGGCTGAGGTAGCCTCGCACACTCTATTTCGGCGCACCAAAAGAGGGCGCACCGCCCTCTTTGCATTTGTCACGGTGCGAACATACCCATTTAGAATTACCTATTTAGATCAATAAGCCTTTCATTTCGTCTTCATTATCAAGCAAATAGAAAATTGGCATTTTATTTGCTTCGCTCTGCTCACGTCGGCATCCCGACAGACAGGTATGGTGCACCTTATTGTGTACGTCAAAAACAATTGTGTACTTCAAAAACAGCAAATAACTCTAGACGCTAGGATGATTATGAAAAGAATAGTGATTTCTACTCTGGTTGCTGGCGCGTCACTCTTTGCCGCAATCAATCAAGCCCATGCTGGTGCAACACTGGACGCCATTCAGAAGAAAGGATTTGTGCAATGCGGTATCAGCGATGGCTTACCCGGTTTTTCCTATGCCGATGCAAGCGGTAAATACTCCGGTATTGATGTTGACGTGTGTCGCGGCCTTGCCGCAGCCGTATTCGGCGATGCCAATAAAGTTAAATATACGCCGCTGACGGCGAAGGAACGCTTTACCGCGCTGCAATCCGGTGAAGTTGACGTGCTGTCACGTAACACCACGTGGACATCTTCCCGCGACGGCGGCATGGGTATGCTCTTTACCGGTGTCACTTACTACGACGGTATTGGCTTCCTGACGCACAACAAAGCAGGCTTAACCAGTGCAAAAGAGCTGGATGGCGCAACCGTTTGTATTCAGGCCGGTACCGATACCGAGCTGAACGTCGCAGATTACTTCAAGACCCATAAAATGCAGTACACCCCTGTCACGTTCGACCGCTCTGATGAAAGCGCCAAAGCGCTGGAATCTGGTCGCTGCGATACGCTGGCATCCGACCAGTCACAGCTGTACGCGCTGCGCATCAAGCTGAGCAAACCTGCTGAGTTTATCGTTCTGCCAGAAGTCATTTCTAAAGAGCCGCTGGGCCCGGTGGTACGCCGTGGTGATGAAGAGTGGTTCTCTATCGTGCGCTGGACATTATTCGCCATGCTGAACGCCGAAGAGATGGGTGTGACCTCGAAAAACGTCGATCAGTTGGCAGCAAAACCGACTACGCCAGATATGTCTCACCTGCTGGGTCACGAAGGCAGCTATGGTAAAGATCTCAAATTACCAAACGATTGGGCATTTAAAATCATCAAACAAGTCGGTAACTACGGCGAAATCTTTGAACGTAATGTCGGTATGGGCAGTGAGCTGAAAATTAAGCGCGGCCTGAACGAACTGTGGAACAAAGGCGGGATCCAGTACGCGCCAGCGGTACGTTAATTATCAGAAAAAACCGGGCGCAGCGTATGGCTGCGCCCTTCAGTACCCCGCATCGAGGTTCCAGCATGCTACAACGCCCAACCGTAAAAGGTGATTTATCACTGACTAACCCAGCGGTGCGCGCCTGGCTGTATCAAATTGTCGTTGTGATCGCGGTATTGGCTGTCGCAGCCTACCTGTTGCACAACACCGTAACCAATCTGGCACAGAGGGGCATCACCTCTGGCTTTGATTTTCTGAATAAAAGCGCCGGCTTTGGCATCGTCCAGCACCTGATTGACTATCAACAAGGCGACACCTACGCCCGCGTTTTTCTTGTTGGGTTATTCAACACACTGCTGGTTTCAGCATTGTGTATCGTGTTTGCATCGATTCTCGGCTTTACCGTTGGCCTTGCCCGACTGTCCGATAACTGGTTACTGCGAAAAATATCCAACGTTTACATCGAGATATTTCGTAATATTCCACCGCTATTGCAGATCTTCTTTTGGTACTTTGCGGTACTACGAAATTTGCCGGGGCCACGCCAGTCGATCAGCGCCTTTGATATCGCGTTCCTCAGCAATCGGGGCTTTTATCTACCCTCTCCTGAATTGGGGCCAGGCGCGGCGGCATTTTTCCTTTCTCTGCTGATCGCAGCAGTTGTGGCATGGGTCGTCTTTCGGCGTAACCGGCGCTACCACGCGTTAACCGGCCAGCCACGCAGAACCTGGCCGCTGGCGTTAGGCCTGTTGCTTGTGCTGTGCGCACTCAGTCATTTGATTTTCGGCTCCGCTTTTCACTGGGATATGCCGGAATTGAAAGGCTTCAATTTCCGTGGTGGTATGGTGTTGATCCCTGAACTGGCGGCATTAACCGTCGCGCTTTCGGTCTACACCTCATCGTTTATCGCCGAGATCATTCGTTCAGGTATCCAATCGGTTTCCCACGGTCAACATGAGGCGGCACGTTCTCTCGGGTTGCCAAATCCCGTTACGCTACGCAAAGTGATCCTCCCACAGGCGCTGCGCGTCATCATTCCGCCACTCACCAGCCAGTATCTGAATATTGTGAAGAACTCTTCACTGGCTGCCGCCATTGGCTATCCCGATATGGTGTCGCTGTTCGCAGGAACGGTTCTCAATCAGACCGGCCAGGCCATTGAGACCATCGCCATTACCATGTCGGTCTACCTCATTATCAGCCTGCTGATTTCGCTGCTGATGAATCTGTATAACCGAAAGATCGCATTAGTCGAACGCTAAGAGGACGTCATGACGATGAACCATTATACGCAAGGCCGTCAGTCCTCTCTTTTCAGAGCGATGTTATGGGCTCGACGTAATCTCTTCTCCAGTATCAGCAATAGCCTGCTAACGCTGTTTTGCCTCTGGCTATTGTGGGTTGCCATACCGCCGCTGCTCAACTGGGCGATCTTTCAGGCGAATTGGATTGGCACCACCCGCAATGACTGTACGCGTGATGGCGCTTGTTGGGTCTTCATTCATGAAAGATTTGGTCATTTCATGTATGGCCTGTATCCGGCTGCGGAAGTCTGGCGTATCAACTTTGCGCTCACTATCGGGTTGCTGAGTATCCTGCCGATGTTTCTGAAAAGCATTCCCTATCGCGGGCGCTACATTGCGGTCTGGGCGATGGTGTATCCGCTCATTGCATGGTGGTTACTTTACGGCGGTTTTGGCGGACTTAGCCGAGTGGAAACCTATCAGTGGGGCGGGTTAACGTTAACGCTGATTATCGCCGCCGTGGGTATCGCGGGTGCGTTACCACTTGGCATCTTGCTCGCATTAGGCCGCCGTTCCACACTGCCGATTGTGCGTATGCTTTCCGTTGTCTTCATCGAATTCTGGCGCGGCGTACCGCTTATCACCGTGCTTTTTATGTCCTCCGTGATGCTGCCGCTGTTTTTAACGGAGGGCACGACTATCGACAAACTGCTAAGGGCGCTAGTCGGCGTGATTTTATTCCAGTCCGCCTATGTCGCCGAGGTCGTTCGCGGTGGCTTGCAGGCGCTACCTAAAGGACAGTATGAAGCCGCTGAATCTCTGGGCTTAGGCTATTGGCGTATGCAGGGCCTGGTCATTCTCCCACAAGCGCTGAAAATGGTTATCCCGGGTCTGGTGAATACCATTATTTCTCTCTTTAAAGACACGAGTCTGGTGATCATCATCGGCCTTTTCGATCTCTTCAGCAGCATCCAACAGGCCACGGTCGATCCCACCTGGCTAGGTATGTCGACAGAAGGCTATGTCTTCGCCGCCATGGTCTATTGGATTTTCTGTTTCAGCATGTCGCGTTATAGCCAGCATCTTGAAAATCGTTTTAACACCGGACACAAGTCACACTGAGGCCATCCATGAATCAGACTGCATTCACTCAATCAACCGATCACATGATTACCTTAGAAAATGTGAATAAATGGTACGGGCAATTTCATGTACTTAAAGATATCAATTTGCAGGTCAGACAGGGGGAACGTATCGTACTGTGTGGCCCATCTGGCTCGGGGAAATCAACCACCATACGCTGCATTAATCATCTCGAAGAGCATCAACAAGGGCGAATTGTCGTTGATGGGATCGAATTGAATCATGATTTGCGTAATATCGAAAAAATTCGTACTGAAGTCGGCATGGTTTTCCAACACTTCAATTTGTTCCCACACTTAACCGTATTACAGAACTGCACGCTGGCGCCATGCTGGGTGCGCCACATGCCAAAAAAAGAAGCGGAAGAGCTGGCAATGCACTATCTGGAACGCGTGCGTATCGCCGCCCATGCCCATAAATTTCCGGGACAGTTATCTGGAGGTCAGCAGCAGCGTGTGGCCATCGCCCGTTCACTGTGCATGAAACCTAAGATTATGTTGTTTGATGAACCGACATCCGCGTTGGATCCTGAAATGGTAAAAGAGGTACTCGATACCATGCTTGGACTGGCTCAGGACGGGATGACGATGCTCTGCGTAACGCACGAGATGGGTTTCGCAAGAACGGTCGCTGACCGGGTGATCTTTATGGATCAGGGGGAGATCGTGGAACAAGCGCCACCAGATATCTTCTTCTCCAGCCCTCGCTCAGAACGCACGCAGTCATTTCTCTCGCAGATTCTGCACTAATACCGAAGCACTCTGCCTGCGTGTCTGCGCAGGCCTTTCCTAATAACATCAGTATGATGATGGCTCTCGCGGTTCACATTATCGGATCACTAACGCGATATTAAGGTAGACTGGTTTCACTTCATCACTGGCTCAAAAATAACCGTCAATAGCCCAGAATTGAGCACAGTTTACACAGAGTAATTGAATAGATAGAGGCGGTCTTTCACCATGGGTATAGATAAAATCAGCTCGCACCGACACGCGCACAGCAAAAAGCCCCTGTCTTTCGACAGGGGCCTTCCACTATTTGATGCCTGGCAGTTCCCTACTCTCACATGGGGAAGCCCCACACTACCATCGGCGCTACGGCGTTTCACTTCTGAGTTCGGCATGGGGTCAGGTGGGACCACCGCGCTATCGCCGCCAGGCAAATTCTGTTTCATTCCAACCGTCGCACTTCAGTCGCTTTCGCTTCTCTCTGCACAACCATCAGAACCAATCTTCGAACAAGCTGAGTATTGTTTTTTATGAGTCATCATCACTCAAAACACCTTCGGTGTTGTAAGGTTAAGCCTCTCGGGTCATTAGTACTGGTCAGCTCAACGTATCGCTACGCTTACACACCCAGCCTATCTACGTCGTCGTCTTCAACGGCCCTTCAGGGACATCAAGTGTCCAGGGAAGACTCATCTCGAGGCAAGTTTCCCGCTTAGATGCTTTCAGCGGTTATCTCTTCCGCACTTAGCTACCGGGCAATGCAATTGGCATCACAACCCGTACACCAGTGGTGCGTTCACTCCGGTCCTCTCGTACTAGGAGCAACCCCTCTCAATCTTCCAGCGCCCACGGCAGATAGGGACCGAACTGTCTCACGACGTTCTAAACCCAGCTCGCGTACCACTTTAAATGGCGAACAGCCATACCCTTGGGACCTACTTCAGCCCCAGGATGTGATGAGCCGACATCGAGGTGCCAAACACCGCCGTCGATATGAACTCTTGGGCGGTATCAGCCTGTTATCCCCGGAGTACCTTTTATCCGTTGAGCGATGGCCCTTCCATTCAGAACCACCGGATCACTAAGACCTGCTTTCGCACCTGCTCGAGCTGTCACTCTCGCAGTCAAGCTAGCTTATGCCTTTGCACTAACCTCCTGATGTCCGACCAGGATTAGCTAACCTTCGTGCTCCTCCGTTACGCTTTGGGAGGAGACCGCCCCAGTCAAACTACCCACCAGACACTGTCCGCAACCCGGTTTACGGGCCCACGTTAGAACATCAAACATTAAAGGGTGGTATTTCAAGGTCGGCTCCATGCAGACTGGCGTCCACACTTCAAAGCCTCCCACCTATCCTACACATCAAGGCTCAAGGTTCAGTGTCAAGCTATAGTAAAGGTTCACGGGGTCTTTCCGTCTTGCCGCGGGTACACTGCATCTTCACAGCGAGTTCAATTTCACTGAGTCTCGGGTGGAGACAGCCTGGCCATCATTACGCCATTCGTGCAGGTCGGAACTTACCCGACAAGGAATTTCGCTACCTTAGGACCGTTATAGTTACGGCCGCCGTTTACCGGGGCTTCGATCAAGAGCTTCTCCTTACGGATAACCCCATCAATTAACCTTCCGGCACCGGGCAGGCGTCACACCGTATACGTCCACTTTCGTGTTTGCACAGTGCTGTGTTTTTATTAAACAGTTGCAGCCAGCTGGTATCTTCGACTGGTCTCAGCTCCATCCGCAAGGGACTTCACCTTACACCAGCGTGCCTTCTCCCGAAGTTACGGCACCATTTTGCCTAGTTCCTTCACCCGAGTTCTCTCAAGCGCCTGAGTATTCTCTACCTGACCACCTGTGTCGGTTTGGGGTACGATTCGGTGTTACCTGGAGCTTAGAGGCTTTTCCTGGAAGCGTAGCATCAGTTACTTCATCACCGTAGTGACTCGTCATCACGCCTCAGTGTTAACGATGACCCGGATTTACCAAAGTCACCCACCTTCACGCTTAAACCGGGACAACCGTCGCCCGGATAACCTAGCTTTCTCCGTCCCCCCTTCGCAGTAACACCCAGTACAGGAATATTAACCTGTTTCCCATCGACTACGCTTTTCAGCCTCGCCTTAGGGGTCGACTCACCCTGCCCCGATTAACGTTGGACAGGAACCCTTGGTCTTCCGGCGTGCGGGTTTTTCACCCGCATTATCGTTACTTATGTCAGCATTCGCACTTCTGATACCTCCAGCAACCCTCACAGGCCACCTTCGCAGGCTTACAGAACGCTCCCCTACCCAACAACACCTGAGTGTCGCTGCCGCAGCTTCGGTGCATGGTTTAGCCCCGTTACATCTTCCGCGCAGGCCGACTCGACCAGTGAGCTATTACGCTTTCTTTAAATGATGGCTGCTTCTAAGCCAACATCCTGGCTGTCTGTGCCTTCCCACATCGTTTCCCACTTAACCATGACTTTGGGACCTTAGCTGGCGGTCTGGGTTGTTTCCCTCTTCACGACGAACGTTAGCACCCGCCGTGTGTCTCCCGTGATAACATTCTTCGGTATTCGCAGTTTGCATCGGGTTGGTAAGTCGGGATGACCCCCTAGCCGAAACAGTGCTCTACCCCCGAAGATGAATTCACGAGGCGCTACCTAAATAGCTTTCGGGGAGAACCAGCTATCTCCCGGTTTGATTGGCCTTTCACCCCCAGCCACAAGTCATCCGCTAATTTTTCAACATTAGTCGGTTCGGTCCTCCAGTTAGTGTTACCCAACCTTCAACCTGCCCATGGCTAGATCACCGGGTTTCGGGTCTATACCCTGCAACTTAACGCCCAGTTAAGACTCGGTTTCCCTGCGGCTCCCCTAAACGGTTAACCTTGCTACAGAATATAAGTCGCTGACCCATTATACAAAAGGTACGCAGTCACCTAACAAGTAGGCTCCCACTGCTTGTACGTACACGGTTTCAGGTTCTATTTCACTCCCCTCGCCGGGGTTCTTTTCGCCTTTCCCTCACGGTACTGGTTCACTATCGGTCAGTCAGGAGTATTTAGCCTTGGAGGATGGTCCCCCCATATTCAGACAGGATGTCACGTGTCCCGCCCTACTCATCGAACTCACAATCTGTGCATTTTTGTGTACGGGACTATCACCCTTTACTGTGCGACTTTCCAGACGCTTCCACTAACACACAAACTGATTCAGGTTCTGGGCTCTTCCCCGTTCGCTCGCCGCTACTGGGGGAATCTCGGTTGATTTCTTTTCCTCGGGGTACTGAGATGTTTCAGTTCCCCGGTTCGCCTCATTAACCTATGGATTCAGTTAATGATAGTGTGTCGAAACACACTGGGTTTCCCCATTCGGGTATCGTCGGGTATAACGCTTCATATCAGCTTACCGACGCTTATCGCAGATTAGCACGCCCTTCATCGCCTCTGACTGCCTAGGCATCCACCGTGTACGCTTAGTCGCTTAACCTCACAACCCGAAGGTGTCTTTGATAAATCAAAGTCATCATCGTGCTGTGATTATTTGAGAGACTCATTGACAGACAGAATCATCACAACTCACCCGAAGGCAGTCATGCATGTTCAGCTGTCATGTTTCAATTTTCAGCTTGTTCCAGATTGTTAAAGAGCAATATCTTAAACCCTGACTATCGCTAATCAGTTTTAAGATATGAGGTAAGCAGATTACTTACTGAAGACCCCCGCTTTCACCGGAATGGTCGGATGCGCTGGCGTCCCCTAGGGGATTCGAACCCCTGTTACCGCCGTGAAAGGGCGGTGTCCTAGGCCTCTAGACGAAGGGGACACGACACCGTACTTTGTTGACGCTTTTGCTCGTTATTTTCATCAGACAATCTGTGTGAGCACTTCACTCAACCCACATCTTCTTGGTAAGGAGGTGATCCAACCGCAGGTTCCCCTACGGTTACCTTGTTACGACTTCACCCCAGTCATGAATCACAAAGTGGTAAGCGCCCTCCCGAAGGTTAAGCTACCTACTTCTTTTGCAACCCACTCCCATGGTGTGACGGGCGGTGTGTACAAGGCCCGGGAACGTATTCACCGTAGCATTCTGATCTACGATTACTAGCGATTCCGACTTCATGGAGTCGAGTTGCAGACTCCAATCCGGACTACGACGTACTTTATGAGGTCCGCTTGCTCTCGCGAGGTCGCTTCTCTTTGTATACGCCATTGTAGCACGTGTGTAGCCCTACTCGTAAGGGCCATGATGACTTGACGTCATCCCCACCTTCCTCCAGTTTATCACTGGCAGTCTCCTTTGAGTTCCCGGCCTAACCGCTGGCAACAAAGGATAAGGGTTGCGCTCGTTGCGGGACTTAACCCAACATTTCACAACACGAGCTGACGACAGCCATGCAGCACCTGTCTCAGAGTTCCCGAAGGCACCAAAGCATCTCTGCTAAGTTCTCTGGATGTCAAGAGTAGGTAAGGTTCTTCGCGTTGCATCGAATTAAACCACATGCTCCACCGCTTGTGCGGGCCCCCGTCAATTCATTTGAGTTTTAACCTTGCGGCCGTACTCCCCAGGCGGTCGATTTAACGCGTTAGCTCCGGAAGCCACGCCTCAAGGGCACAACCTCCAAATCGACATCGTTTACAGCGTGGACTACCAGGGTATCTAATCCTGTTTGCTCCCCACGCTTTCGCACCTGAGCGTCAGTCTTTGTCCAGGGGGCCGCCTTCGCCACCGGTATTCCTCCAGATCTCTACGCATTTCACCGCTACACCTGGAATTCTACCCCCCTCTACAAGACTCTAGCTTGCCAGTTTCAAATGCAGTTCCCAAGTTAAGCTCGGGGATTTCACATCTGACTTAACAAACCGCCTGCGTGCGCTTTACGCCCAGTCATTCCGATTAACGCTTGCACCCTCCGTATTACCGCGGCTGCTGGCACGGAGTTAGCCGGTGCTTCTTCTGCGGGTAACGTCAATCGGTGAGAGTATTAATCTCACCGCCTTCCTCCCCGCTGAAAGTGCTTTACAACCCGAAGGCCTTCTTCACACACGCGGCATGGCTGCATCAGGCTTGCGCCCATTGTGCAATATTCCCCACTGCTGCCTCCCGTAGGAGTCTGGACCGTGTCTCAGTTCCAGTGTGGCTGGTCATCCTCTCAGACCAGCTAGGGATCGTCGCCTAGGTGAGCCATTACCTCACCTACCAGCTAATCCCATCTGGGCACATCTGATGGCGCGAGGCCCGAAGGTCCCCCGCTTTGGTCCGAAGACGTTATGCGGTATTAGCTACCGTTTCCAGTAGTTATCCCCCTCCATCAGGCAGTTTCCCAGACATTACTCACCCGTCCGCCGCTCGTCACCCAAGGAGCAAGCTCCTCTGTGCTACCGCCCGACTTGCATGTGTTAGGCCTGCCGCCAGCGTTCAATCTGAGCCATGATCAAACTCTTCAATTTAAGATTTGTTTGATTTGCTGAACTCGTCAGCGATGCTCAAAGAATTAAAACTGTTTATTCGTAATGAATTTACTGTTGTTCACTCTTCAAGACTTTTTATATCGTCAAGATACGGTCTTGTGAGTGCCCACACAGATTGTCTGATTAAATTGTTAAAGAGCAGTGCCACAATCTCTCGTGGCGCGGGTCGCATATACTATGCTAATCCGCTTTAAAGTCAAGTCATTGCTGACTGCTTTATGAAATCTTTTTTCTGTCATCACAACTGCGTTTGCGCTGTTGCCGTGTCAGTGGAGGCGCATTATAGGGACTTCTCGGCAGGCCGCAATAGGTATTTTAAAGAAAAATGTTTGTTTGCTGCATTCCACAGCAAAACCCCGCTTTATACCTATTTTTGCACAAACTTATCCACAGAAAGCATTCTATTCAAAAATTGACGAGCATCACGCAAACGTTTTCGCTACAATTCACCTCGTTCAAAATCGTCGTGTTTTTGCGAACGCTAACTGAATATTTCTCTTTATTCCGCAATTATTGCTCTGACAAAGACGATATTCACATACCGTTCTTTACTGACTACCCAAATCCAGGGGATAACATCATCATGCAACAACGCCGTCCAATTCGCCGCGCTCTGCTCAGCGTTTCTGACAAAGCAGGTATTGTCGAATTTGCTCAAGCTCTGTCCCACCGTGGCGTCGAGCTTCTTTCAACTGGTGGAACCGCCCGTTTGCTGGCTGATGCTGGCTTGCCGGTGACTGAAGTCTCTGACTACACTGGCTTCCCGGAAATGATGGATGGGCGTGTAAAGACTCTGCACCCGAAAGTACACGGCGGTATTTTGGGACGTCGCGATCAAGATGATGCGATCATGACGCAGCATGACATTAAGCCGATCGATATCGTGGTTGTGAATTTGTATCCGTTTGCCCAGACCGTGGCGCGTGAGAACTGCACATTAGAAGACGCTGTCGAGAATATCGATATCGGCGGCCCGACGATGGTTCGCTCCGCCGCCAAGAACCATAAAGATGTGGCTATCGTGGTCAAGAGCAGCGACTACAGTGCCATTATTAATGAAATCGACACCAACGAAGGTTCGCTGACATACGAAACCCGTTTCGATTTAGCCATTAAAGCTTTTGAACATACTGCCGCGTACGACAGCATGATTGCCAATTATTTTGGCGCACTGGTTCCGCCTTACCACGGTGAAACCGATAAACCATCAGGTAACTTCCCGCGCACGTTAAACCTGAACTACATCAAAAAGCAGGACATGCGCTACGGCGAGAACAGCCATCAGCAAGCTGCCTTCTATATAGAAGAGAATATTAGTGAGGCTTCTGTCGCGACGGCTACACAGTTACAAGGAAAGGCACTGTCTTATAACAACATCGCCGATACCGATGCGGCGCTGGAATGTGTGAAAGAATTTTCCGAACCGGCCTGCGTTATCGTTAAACATGCGAACCCATGTGGTGTAGCAATTGGCGGCTCAATTCTTGATGCCTACGAACGCGCCTATAAAACCGACCCAACATCGGCATTCGGCGGCATAATCGCTTTCAACCGTGAGCTAGATGAAGAAACGGCGCAGGCCATTATCAGCCGTCAGTTTGTCGAAGTGATTATTGCGCCATCCGCCAGCGAGGCCGCATTAAAGGTGACGGCTGCCAAACAAAACGTACGTGTCCTGATCAGTGGCAATTGGCAGCAACGCGTTGCTGGCCTGGATTTCAAACGCGTCAACGGCGGTTTGCTGGTACAGGATCGCGATCTGGGCATGGTCGATGCCTCTCAACTGCGTGTCGTGACTGAACGCCAGCCGAGCGAGCAGGAATTGCGCGACGCCCTCTTCTGCTGGAAAGTGGCTAAATTCGTTAAATCCAATGCGATTGTGTATGCACGCGACAATATGACCATCGGAATAGGTGCCGGTCAGATGAGCCGCGTTTATTCAGCAAAAATCGCCGGAATCAAAGCAGGTGATGAAGGGCTGGAGGTAAAAGGTTCCGCGATGGCATCTGATGCGTTCTTCCCATTCCGTGATGGTATTGATGCTGCTGCAGCTGTTGGTATTACCTGTGTGATCCAACCGGGCGGCTCCATTCGCGATGATGAGGTCATTGCCGCCGCCAACGAACACGGCATTGCGATGATCTTTACCGACATGCGCCATTTCCGCCATTAATTCTGGAGCTTGACCGAAATGAACATTTTAGTAATTGGTAATGGCGGACGCGAGCACGCGCTGGCCTGGAAAGCCGCACAGTCACCGCTGGCAAAACGCGTTTATGTCGCTCCGGGAAATGCCGGCACCGCGCTTGAGCCAGCGCTGACCAATGTCGATATCGCCGCAACCGACATTCCAGCGTTAGTCACTTTTGCGCAGGAAAACCACATCGATTTAACCATCGTTGGCCCAGAAACACCGTTAGTTCTCGGTGTTGTCGATGCATTTCAGAACGCGGGTCTAAAAATCTTTGGCCCAACGCAGGGCGCAGCACAGTTAGAAGGCTCCAAAGCCTTCACTAAAGATTTTCTGGCACGCCACAACATCCCGACAGCGGAATACCAAAACTTCACCGAAGTTGAACCTGCACTGGCCTATGTGCGTAGCAAAGGTGCGCCTATCGTCATCAAGGCGGATGGATTAGCCGCTGGCAAGGGTGTGATTGTCGCCATGACGTTGCAGGAAGCAGAAAACGCCATTCAGGATATGCTGGCGGGCAATGCCTTCGGTGATGCCGGGCACCGTATCGTGGTGGAAGAATTCCTTGATGGCGAAGAAGCCAGTTTCATCGTGATGGTGGATGGCAAGAATGTGCTGCCAATGGCCACCAGTCAGGATCATAAACGTGTTGGGGATAAAGATACAGGCCCGAATACTGGCGGTATGGGTGCTTATTCTCCAGCCCCGGTCGTGACTGATGAAATCCACCAGCGAGTGATGGATCAGGTAATTTGGCCAACCGTCAACGGCATGGCCGCAGAGGGAAATACCTACGTCGGTTTCCTGTATGCGGGCCTGATGATTTCTGCCGATGGTCAGCCAAAAGTGATCGAGTTCAACTGTCGTTTTGGCGATCCAGAAACACAGCCAATTATGTTGCGCTTACGCTCTGATCTGGTGGAACTGTGTCTGGCAGCCTGTGACGGCACGCTGGATCAGAAAGATTCCATCTGGGATGAACGTCCGTCTCTGGGTGTGGTATTGGCCGCAGGCGGCTACCCGGCTGACTACAACACGGGCGATGTGATTTCCGGCTTACCGCAGCAAGATGCCGAAGATGGCAAGGTCTTCCATGCTGGTACCAAGCTGAACGGTATTGATGTCGTCACCAACGGCGGCCGCGTACTGTGCGTCACCGCACTGGGCAATACCGTCGCTGAAGCGCAGCAGCGCGCTTACGAAATCGCAGCAGGTATTCAATGGCAAGGTGTATTCTGTCGAAAAGACATCGGCTACCGCGCCATTGAGCGCGAGCAAGCCTGATAGGCGATCCTGATAACGATTGTCTGATAAATACTGAAGCCCGGAGAAATCCGGGTTTTTTATTGCCAGATTTTTAGATTAACGTTATTTAGGCTGCCATTGGCAAACATCATCTTCCACCACCAGCAATAGCTGCGTCCCTTCCGGCGCTTCCAGCCATGCGACGTTTAGCGGGCGCGTGGCATGCACTTTTTGCTCTGCAATCCATTCACGCGAATCATTGTCAAAATCAGGGCGAACTACCGTACCGTCACAAGACTGAACCTGTCCTTCCAGCCATTTCCCTTGTTTTAGCGTCACCTTGCCTGCACGCAGTACATCGCTCAACTCCAGCATGCGCTTAGCATCAAACTGATAGAGCGCGATATCATCGTCAGAAACCGATTCACGCCTTTCGGCAAGTTGCCGCTGCATAAAACTGACGGTTCCATCTTCTGCAAAGCGCAAGCGCATATCTTCTTTTTGCGCGCCGAGCTGATTACGCTGTATCTCACGCAGCTTATCCTGCTGGAACGTATAGCGAGTCACCACCAGGCCGTTACCCTGAAGCGGGTTGAACACGGTGGTCAGCGCCGTCGTATTCTGCGCATCGTCTTTACGCCACAAACGCACAATACCGCGATCGGCAACATAACCGCTGGCAAAAAACTCCGGCGGTGCGGTGCGACTACTACAGGCCACCACAGCAATAAGCACGAGGCCTGCGCCACACAATCGTCGTAAAAGCAAAAGGGGCGAAAACGCCCCTCTGCTTAAACTTTTAACCGACATGGGCTTATTTAACAGCGTCTTTCAGAGCCTTACCAGAAACAAACGCTGGCACGTTGGCAGCAGCAATTTTGATTTCTTTACCGGTTTGTGGGTTGCGGCCAGTGCGCTCATTACGATGGTTGACTTTAAATGTACCAAAACCAACTAATTGTACTGCATCACCTTCTTTCAGAGACTCGGTAATTGCCGCCAGAGTTGATTCCAGAGCTGCTTTAGCCTGTGCTTTTGACAGATCAGCTTTGTCCGCAATTACATCAATCAGTTGAGTCTTATTCATAAGTTATCCTTACAGTGTGTTTATCGCTTGCTAAGCATCGAGTGCGACGGATATGCCATCTCCCTTTTCAGGGTGTGGTAGCACTCTCCTGCATACACGCACCGACAGCCACTTTTTTTACGCCCCCCAAATGTAGACCAGACAGGGTGCGAATGTGAAGCCTTAAGACAGGCCATTTCAGGCCTTAAATCACGTTTTATCGCGTTATTGATGCAAATTTATCCCGATGTTACTACTTCCGGCCTCGCGCAGATCGGAACGGAGCCCTTTTATCAGCTCAATGTCGCGTTCTTCACAGGCCGCCAACAGGCGAAAAATCTCCCATTGGATGTCCCATTCTTCTTCAATTGCAGGCAAAACCTTTAGCTCATCGTCGGTCATTTCTTTGCCTGCCTGCGTCATTTCCAACATGGCAACTGTGCGGATGGACGTTTCGCTAATCGCTATCGCATGTTCGAGCGTTGCACCGCTTAAACGCGAATGAATCAGCTCGCCCAACGCGATACAGGCATCAATAGCCGGGTAGACGCCGTAAAGATCGTAATCTTCCGCAGCAGGAATCGCTTCTTCCAGCTTTTCCAACTGGCTATCGAAATTAACCTTCGCATCTTTAACAACCAATGTTTCCCATACCAAATCGAGAATGCGGCGGTAAACCATCGCATCGCCGAACTCTGTTTGACGACAGAACTCGTGGTAGTTGGGATACATACGTTCACAAAGGCATGCCATAAAAGTGACATGCTGCCAGCTTGCCAGTTTTTCCAGACGTAAATGAATGGGGTTACGTAACATTTTTATGCTCATTAACAGCGACGGACGGCAGTGTACCTGAAATCACAGTGACGCCCTATGCCTGAATTCCTAAAGTTTTACGACAATACGTTAGCATCTTGCTGCCGTTGCCAACGCACAAATGCGGGACGATTCGATGCAACCGCATCAGCCCAGCGGGTCGGCTCCGGTAAACGGTAACCGCGCATACAACATTGTACCCAGTGCAATGCACTGTCTTGTCCAACTCGGTGCCCCGTCGCCACAAACAGCGGATTACAGCGCGCTTTGCTGCGCCAGACCCAGCCAATCTGCTCGCCCTTATCCAGTAACGGCTGCTGGCTGCCGACGCTCTCCGCCAACGGTTCAAATCGGCCACACAGCCGACTTTTTGCCACACCAATCGTCGGAACATCAACCAGCAGGCCAAAATGGCTGGCAACGCCGAGGCGCCGTGGGTGAGAAATCCCATGCCCATCGACAAACAGCAGATCGGGTTTCTGTTCAAGCAATGCCCACGCGGCAAGCAGCCCAGGGCATTCGCGAAATGAAAGAAAACCGGGGATATAGGGCATCGTCGTGCTGATACGCGCAATCTTGTATTCTACCAGCTCCAACGAAGGATAGCGCATTAGCGCAATCGCCGCGCGAGTGACCGAGCCTTCTTGCTCAAAGCCAACGTCAGCACCCGCGATAAACGCAGGCTGCTCAAAAGGTACATCGTCGTGCCGAATCACATCAGAAGCGCGGGCCAGTTGCTCAACCCGCAGCTGTTGTGTATCAATCACATCATCTCCTGTGAATCATGCGTGATAAGGGCGAGACAACCGATGGACAGCCTCAACAAACACGCCCGCATGTTCCGGCGGCACATCTTGGTGAATGCCATGACCCAGATTGAAAACATGCCCGTTGCCTTGCCCAAATCCAGCAAGGATCGACGCCACTTCCTGCTCGATCCGTGCAGGATCGGCATACAACATCGACGGATCCATATTTCCCTGTAGCGCCACTTTATCGCCTACACGGCGGCGTGCATCAGCAATATCACTTGTCCAGTCTAGCCCCAGCGCGTCGCAGCCTGTCTCCGCCATCGCTTCCAGCCACTGGCCTCCACCTTTGGTGAAGAGCGTCACTGGCACACGGCGACCGTCGTTCTCACGCAGTAAACCATCAACAATCTTATGCATGTACCGCAGGGAGAATTCTTTGTAGTCACGTCCGCTCAGCGCGCCGCCCCAGGTATCGAATACCATCACTGCCTGCGCACCAGCACGAATTTGCGCATTGAGATAGAGAATGACGCTATCCGCCAGCTTATCCAGCAACAGGTGTAGCGTTTTAGGCTCAGCAAACATCATTTTCTTGATGACGGTAAACGCTTTGCTGCTACCGCCCTCAACCATGTAGGTCGCCAGCGTCCACGGGCTGCCCGAGAAACCGATCAACGGCACTTCACCGGCGAGGTTTTTACGAATCGTCCGCACTGCATTCATCACATAACCGAGCTCCTGCTCAGGATCGGGAATCGGCAGGTTAACCACATGGGCATGAGACGTAATGGGAGAGTGAAAGCGTGGGCCTTCCCCCGCTTCAAAATAGAGCCCTAATCCCATGGCATCAGGGATGGTCAGGATATCGGAGAACAGGATTGCCGCATCCAGCGCATAGCGCCGTAAAGGTTGTAACGTGACTTCGCAAGCCAGTTCTGCGTTTTTACACAGCGACATAAAATCCCCCGCCTGTGCGCGCGTTGCCTTATATTCCGGCAAATAACGCCCCGCCTGACGCATCATCCACACCGGGGTGACATCAACGGGTTGGCGCAATAACGCCCGCAAGTAGCGATCGTTTTTCAGATCAGTCATGTTCTTTTCCTTTCAACCTCACGGCGGTTCGACACCGGATAGATGTGATGAAACGGATGCGTTATAAAACGAACGCTTTATAAAACGAATACGCTATGACGCGAGTACGTTGTGTACATGAGTCATTCATGGCGCAAATAGTACCACGTCAGCCTTCGTTCTCGTGATAAGCGCGACACAACACCACCGTATCCTCGATAAGTCGACGCGCCACGGTGCCCGGCGGGGGCAGTTGCGGGAGTTGGTCATAGCGGAACCAGCCCGCGTCACGCAGCTCTTTTGGGTCGTGCTTAATGTCTCCACCCGCATAATCGGCCATAAACGCCATCATCAGAGAATGAGGGAATGGCCAAGGCTGCGAACTCACGTAACGCAGGTTTTTTATCTGAATTTGGCTCTCTTCCATTACCTCACGCACGACCGTCTGTTCCAGCGTTTCGCCGACTTCTACAAACCCAGCCAGCACGGTGTACATGTTTCCGCGATGTCGATTGTGCTGCGCCAGCAGAATCTCATCACCACGGCGAATCGCGACGATGATGCAAGGCGCGATCTGCGGATAATAACGTTCTTTGCAGTGGTGACATAAGCACGCCAGCTCCGTTTTGCTCCGCACCATTTCATGGCCGCAGTAACCACAAAAACGATGGGAACGATAAAACTCAGCCAACTGTACGCCTCGCCCCGCGAGCTGGAATAACCCCACGTCCTGATCGAGCAGTTGGCGAACCGAGGCCATATCGGTATCACGGCCCTGACACACCAGCCAGACAGGCTGTTCTTGCCATTCGCCGATTTGGCGAGCCGTTTTCCCCTGCAGAGACCACTTCGTCGCCGTTCCACACGGTAATTCTCCCTGGGGCAGCCAGATTTGTACCGCATCGCTAACCACCCACCAGCCGGTCTCATCACCTTTTAGCGTCTGTTCCATATCTTTTTATTGCTCCACTGCCACTTCACTGGCATTTTACATTCAGAGTGATTACATAAGTTTTATAACTGGGATTTCAGTTATTTCTTACCGTTCACGGAGTCAACAATGCTAAACCAGCTACAAAGTCTGACTGAATACGTTGGTGGCAATAATGCGTTAATCGACCAATGGCTACAAGCGCGTAAGCAGCTTCTGGTGGCTTACTATCATCTGGTTGGCATCAAGCCGAACAAGGATGCGCTTTCTCTTCTGGATGAAGAAGCATTGGATCATTTTTGCCAGAATCTGGTGGACTATCTTTCTACCGGTCACTTTCACTTATACGAAAAGATGCTGCACGAAGCAGCGACACACAGCGAACAACTATTAGCCCTTTCTACCCAGCTCGACCTCGCCCTGCAAAACAACACGCAGCAAATCATGACGTTTTACGATAACCATCTGGCGACGGCTATCGACCATGATAACTGCCTCGAATTTCAGCAGGCACTCTCCAGCGTCGGTGAAGCTCTGGAGGAGCGTTTTACGTTAGAAGACAACATGATCCGTCTGGTTTACGACAACTAGCGGTCATTTGACGTTATTTAAGAACATCGCCACACGCTGTACAGGCAAAACCGTCACGCTTTGACATCCGCGTTTTGCCGTCATACAGTGTAGGGGTTTTATTGGCCCGTTTAAGAAACGGGCATATCTTGTCGGAGTGCCTAGCGTGCTCGTGTTTTGTTTTACGAAAGCAATCGTTTTACGAAAGCAATCGTTTTACGAAATCTATGAGCGCACAGGCTGAGACCGTTAATTCGGGATCCGCGGAACCTGATCGGGTTAATACCTGCGAAGGGAACAAGAGTAATGCACCTCATTGAGCCCAAGGCTGCGTATTCCTACATACCTGCTCTGATGCCCAATATCATTATTACTCCCTCCGGCTCCAGACAAGCAATCTTCCCTTTACGTCTTACAGGAACTTGCTATGTCTACAGAACCCTTGTCTATAAACACAGTGCCGTCAAAATCGGGTCGCCGCGAGCAGCGTGCCGCCGCCCAGCAGTTTATTGAAACCTTACAGGGAACGGCCTTTCCCAATTCCAAACGCATTTATCTTACGGGCTCGCGCGACGACATCGCCGTACCGATGCGGGAAATTCAGCTCAGCCCGACGCTACTCGGCGGCAGCAAAGACAATCCTCAATACGAACCCAATGAACCGATCCCGGTTTACGATACGTCAGGGCCTTATGGCGACCCCGCCGCCCAACCCGATGTCCGCGTTGGGTTAGCGAAGCTGCGCGCCAGCTGGATTGCCGAACGTCACGACACCGAAGCGCTATCCGGCGTCAGTTCCGATTTCACCCAGCAGCGTCTGGCAGATGCAGGACTGGATCATCTGCGCTTCGAACACTTGCCACGGCCGCTACGTGCCAAAGCAGGCAAACGCGTCACCCAACTCCACTATGCGCGACAGGGAATCATTACCCCGGAAATGGAATTTATCGCTATTCGCGAAAATATGGGACGCGAGCGTATTCGTACCGACGTGCTGCGCCAGCAGCATCCGGGACAAAGTTTTGGCGCCCTACTGCCGGAAAACATCACACCGGAATTTGTCCGTCAGGAAGTGGCCGCCGGTCGCGCCATCATCCCTTCCAACATCAACCACCCAGAATCAGAGCCGATGATTATCGGACGCAATTTTCTGGTGAAGGTTAACGCCAATATTGGTAACTCCGCTGTGACGTCCTCCATCGAAGAAGAGGTGGAAAAGCTGGTCTGGTCTACCCGCTGGGGCGCGGATACGGTGATGGATCTCTCAACCGGCCGTTATATTCATGAAACCCGCGAGTGGATTCTGCGTAACAGCCCCGTCCCCATCGGTACCGTGCCAATCTATCAGGCGCTGGAAAAAGTGAACGGCGTGGCGGAAAACCTGAACTGGGAAATGTTCCGCGATACGCTGCTGGAGCAGGCGGAACAAGGCGTGGACTATTTCACTATCCACGCCGGCGTGCTGCTGCGCTACGTGCCAATGACCGCTAAACGCCTGACCGGCATCGTTTCACGCGGGGGTTCCATCATGGCGAAGTGGTGCCTGTCGCATCACAAAGAGAGCTTCCTGTACGAGCACTTCCGTGAAATCTGTGAAATCTGTGCCGCTTACGATGTCGCGCTGTCGCTGGGTGACGGCTTACGCCCCGGTTCCATTCAGGATGCCAACGATGAAGCCCAATTTGCCGAACTGCATACGCTGGGCGAGCTGACCAAAATCGCCTGGGAATACGACGTGCAGGTGATGATCGAAGGCCCCGGCCATGTTCCGATGCAGATGATTCGCCGCAACATGACCGAAGAGCTGGAGCACTGTCACGAAGCCCCGTTCTATACACTCGGCCCGTTAACTACCGATATCGCACCGGGTTACGATCACTTCACCTCCGGCATCGGCGCCGCCATGATCGGCTGGTTCGGCTGCGCGATGCTCTGTTACGTCACGCCGAAGGAGCATCTTGGCTTACCCAATAAAGAAGACGTTAAGCAGGGACTGATTACCTACAAGATCGCTGCCCACGCTGCCGATTTGGCAAAAGGTCACCCCGGCGCACAGATCCGTGATAACGCCATGTCAAAAGCACGCTTCGAATTCCGCTGGGAAGACCAGTTTAATCTGGCGCTCGATCCCCAAACGGCACGTGCCTACCACGATGAAACGCTGCCGCAGGAATCCGGTAAAGTCGCTCACTTCTGTTCTATGTGCGGCCCCAAATTCTGCTCGATGAAAATCTCACAGGAAGTACGCAACTACGCCGCGAAACAGGAAGCGGAAGCCAAACCGATTGAAGTGGGTATGGCGCAGATGTCGCAAGAATTCCGCTCTCGCGGCAGCGAGCTTTATCACAGCGCCACCAGCCTGCAAACCGAGGAAAGCAAATGACAGACTCGACGCCTTTTGCCCCAACGGCGCAGCGGCTGGGGCTATATCCCGTCGTCGATAGCGTGGAGTGGATCGAGCGACTACTCGGCGTCGGGGTGAAAACGATCCAGTTGAGGATCAAAGATCGGTCAGATGAACAAGCCGAAGCCGATGTGATCCAGGCGATCGCCTTGGGTCGTCGCTATCAGGCACAGCTTTTCATCAATGACTATTGGAAATTAGCCGTAAAACATCAGGCGTACGGCGTACATTTGGGTCAGGAAGATCTGGACACCGCCGATCTGGCCGCGATTAAAAAAGCGGGTCTGCGCTTAGGTGTTTCCACGCACGACGATCGTGAACTGGCGCGCGCGGTGGTGATAAACCCGTCCTACATCGCGCTGGGGCACATTTTCCCCACGCAAACCAAAGACATGCCATCAGCGCCGCAGGGGCTGGCCGAGCTGACGCGGCACATAATCGATCTGCAAGGCCGTTTTCCCACCGTTGCGATTGGCGGTATCAGCATCGATAGCGTCCCTGTGGTACTGGAAACGGGCGTCGGCAGTATTGCCGTCGTCAGCGCCATTACGCAGGCAACAGACTGGCGTCAGGCTACGGCAACGCTGCTCAGGATGATTGAAGGGCGGGAGGCATGACATGGTAACGAATCCCCATCCAACACCTGCCGGACTGAGCGATAGCGAATTTATGCGCTACAGCCGCCAGCTCATGCTGGAAGACATTGGCCCGGAGGGTCAGGAGAAGCTCAAAGCCGCCTGCGTTCTGCTGGTTGGCCTGGGCGGGCTGGGTGCTCCCGCTTCGCTTTATCTGGCCGCCGCAGGCATCGGTAAGCTGCTGCTTGCCGACGATGACTCGCTGCACATCAGCAACCTGCAACGCCAGATTCTGTATCGCACCAGCGACACCGACAAACCCAAAGCCGTGTTAGCACAACGTCAGCTACAGGCGTTAAATCCGTACTCGGAAACCATTGCACTTACCGAAAGGCTCAACGGTGACGCACTACACCACGCCGTCAGCCGCGCCGATCTGGTGCTGGATTGCAGCGATAACATGACCACTCGCCATGAGGTTAACGCCGCCTGCTTTAACGCAGGCAAGCCGCTCATCAGCGGGAGTGCCGTCGGTTTCAGCGGACAGCTCGCGGTCTTCACGCCGCCTTATCACGCGGGCTGCTACGCCTGCCTGTATCCCGATACGGCTGAACCACAGCGCAACTGCCGTACCGCTGGCGTGCTGGGGCCGGTGGTCGGCGTGATCGGCACACTTCAGGCGCTGGAAGCGATCAAACTACTGGCAGGTATGCCGTCCGCGCTGGACGGCAAGCTGAGAATGTTCAATGGCAAACAGCAGAGCTGGAACACGCTCCAGCTCACGCGCGCGCCCCATTGCCCGGTATGCGGGGGAGCAGCATGAGAATCACACTGAATGATGAGCCCTTTGAATTCCCAGAGGCCATCACGGTTGAAGCGCTGCTAAGCCAGATAAACCGGCTCCAGCCCGGCACGGCGCTGGCTATCAATCAGACCATTATCCCGCACGCCACCTGGTCACAGCATCAGGTTCAGGACGGTGATGATATTTTGCTTTTTCAGGCAATCGCGGGAGGATGACATGCTGCACATTGCCGATACGACATTAACTTCACGGCTGCTGACTGGCACCGGAAAATTCGCCACGCCAGAACTGATGCTAGCGGCACTCGAGGCTTCCGGTTCGCAGTTGGTTACGATGGCGATGAAACGCGTTGACCTGAACGGCGGCAATGACGCCATTCTCGCCCCGCTACGCCAGCTCGGCATTAAGCTGCTGCCGAATACGTCAGGAGCCAAAACCGCTGACGAAGCCATTTTTGCAGCGCGTCTGGCACGTGAGGCGTTGGGGACTCACTGGCTGAAGCTGGAAATTCATCCCGATGTAAAATACCTGCTGCCCGACCCCATCGAAACGCTGAAGGCCGCTGAACAGTTGGTAAAAGAAGGATTCACGGTACTGCCTTACTGCGGGGCCGACCCGGTACTGTGCAAACGGCTGGAAGAAGTCGGCTGCGCGGCGGTGATGCCTCTCGGTGCACCGATTGGCTCCAATCAGGGGCTACAAACGCGTGATTTTCTCCGCATCATCATCGAACAAGCACGCGTTCCGGTGATTGTCGATGCAGGCATTGGCGCACCCAGCCAGGCGGCCGATGCGCTGGAAATGGGAGCAGATGCCGTGCTGGTCAACACGGCCATCGCCGTTGCTCGCGATCCCGTCGCGATGGCGCGCGCCTTCCGGCTGGCAGTCGAGGCAGGTGGCCTTGCTCGTCAGGCCGGTCTGGGAAGTAAGCAGTTCGTCGCCAGCGCCACCAGCCCGCTCACCGGTTTTCTGCATCAGCAAGCGGAAGGAGCGGTGAGATGAGCGTCAATTTTCAAACCGTCTGGGAACAGCTCGACTGGGATGACCTGACGCTACGCATCAACAGCAAAACCGCACAGGATGTTGAACGGGCGCTCACTGCACCACACCTGACGCGTGACGATTTTATGGCGCTCATTTCACCTGCCGCCAGCGCCTATCTGGAACCGCTTGCCCAGCGGGCGCAGCAGCTCACCCGCCAGCGTTTCGGCAATACGGTGAGTTTCTATGTCCCGCTGTATTTGTCCAATCTGTGCTCTAACGACTGTACCTACTGCGGCTTTTCGATGAGCAACCACATCAAGCGTAAAACGCTGGATGAGGCAGAGATCTTGCGTGAATGCGCCGCTATAAAAGAACTCGGGTTTGAGCACCTGCTGCTCGTCACAGGTGAACACCAGCGTAAAGTGGGGATGGACTATTTTCGGCGCGTTTTTCCACTGATCCGGCCGCTTTTCAGTTCCCTGATGATCGAAGTTCAGCCGTTGTCGCAGGATGAGTACGCCGAATTAAAAGCACTGGGGCTGGATGGTGTGATGGTCTATCAGGAAACCTATCATCCGGCGACCTACCAGTTGCATCATCTAAAAGGACAAAAGCAGGATTTCCACTGGCGGCTTGCCACACCGGATCGGCTTGGCCGTGCCGGGATCGACAAGATCGGGCTAGGTGCCTTAATCGGCCTGTCCAATAGCTGGCGTACCGACTGCTACATGGTGGCAGAGCACCTGTTGCACTTGCAGCAACGCTACTGGCAGAGCCGGTATTCTATCTCGTTCCCTCGCCTGCGCCCCTGTGCGGGCGGCATTGAACCGGCGTCGTTAATGAATGAAGCACAGCTGATGCAGGTGATTTGCGCATTCCGCTTGCTAGCGCCGGATATTGAATTGTCGCTGTCCACACGTGAATCACCGTTCTTTCGCGATCATGCGATCCCTATCGCGATTAACAACGTCAGCGCCTTCTCCAAAACCCAACCGGGTGGCTACGCCGACGACCATCCTGAACTGGAACAATTTTCTCCCCACGATTCACGGCGTCCTGAAGACGTAGCGCAGGCCATCGTGCGTGCAGGTCTTCAACCAGTATGGAAAGACTGGGACGGCTATTTGGGCAGATAAGGCTGGATACGTTTGATAATGTTCACTTAATCGTCAGTGAGAGGGAAACACGGTGATGAGGTTCCTGCAGAGCACCTCGCACCGTGGTAGCCCTCGTATCTCGAAGCTTAAGCGATCGGAATAAGTGATACACAGGATTTGGGATGCGGCTCGCAAGCCAAAGTGAGAATTACACGGAAGACAACATTCTTGGGATAGCGCCGCGCAACATGACATTCGGCCTATCGCCACGATCCGTGACGAAGAATACAGTAGCGTCGTTGGCAGGCCTAAGCATTACGGCGCTTGCTGGCCGGAGCCGTTTGTCACTCATCGGTTCTGCACATCAACCCGCCGATACGGGGCTTATCCTTACCCGTATCGGCCCTTCCCTAACACTCTCGGAGGCGCTCTAGTCAGAAGGCGTATGCATCATCTTCGCAACCTCATTACCCACGATACGCAGCCCTTCCCTCATCTCTTCCGTGAAGCGATTGGCATAGTTGAGTCGAATACAATTGCGGTATTTCCCTGAGGCAGAGAAGAGCGACCCGGCGGCGATCTGTATGCCTGATTTTCTGACCTCACGGGTGAGCTTGAGCGAATCAAAATATTCCGGCAGTTCAATCCACATCAGGAATCCCCCTTGCGGACGACTGACGCAAATATTGGACGGAAAATACTCGCGCACCCAGCAGGTAAACGTACTCAGATTGGCTTTGTACTGGGCGCGCATGCGGCGCAGATGAGGCTGATAGTGCCCTTGGCGAATGAACTCCGCCACCGCTAGTTGCGGCTGCACCACCGTCGATCCCGTACTGATGTATTTTGTATGGATCACCCGCTCCAGATAACGCCCCGGAGCGATCCAACCCACGCGCAAACCGGGCGCCAGGTTCTTTGAAAATGAGCTGCACAACAGCACACGCCCATCTTCATCAAACGACTTTATTGCGCGGGGACGCGGATATTCATAGGCCAGCTCACCGTAGGCATCATCTTCAATAATGGCGATATCGAAATGCTGCGCCAGCGTCACCAGCGATTTCTTACGGGCGTCTGGCATGATGAAACCAAGCGGGTTATTGCAGCTCGGCACCAGCAATACGGCTTTGATCGGCCATTGATCCAGCGCCAGCCTCAATGCTTCGAGACTGATCCCCGTTACTGAATCGGTTGGGATCTCGATCGCTTTGATATCCAGCCCGCGAAGGATCTGCATCGTGCCCGGAAAAGCGGGTGATTCAACGGCCACGATGTCGCCGGGCTGACAAACGGCGCGGACAGCGACAAATAGAGCTTCCTGACATCCGGTCGTAACCACAATATCATCTTGAGTCAGCTGGCAGCCGCAGTCCACGGTAAGACGGGCAATCTGTTCACGCAGCGCAGGCACGCCATATACGCTGTCATATTGTAAGATACGAGGATCCTGATACTGGCAGAGGCGAGCCATCTCTTTCCACAGTGGTTTGATGGTCGGCTGGCTTACATCCGGCATTCCGCTACCAAATTTCAGCACGTTCGTTTCCAGACGCACGTTCACCAACTCCAGTACCGATTCCCACTGCGTAATCTCAACCGGACGTTGGGCAGGACGCGTTAGCGCGGGTACAGGCGGCGTGGCCTTACGCGGCGTGACAAAATATCCCGAACGCGGCTGCGGCATAATCAACTGCCGAGTTTCCAGCAGATGGTAGGCCTGCTGTACGGTACTGATGCTGACACCATGTTCTGTACTCAGCGCCCGTACAGAAGGCAGGCGCTCTCCACTTTGGTATAACCCTTGTTCGATCCGCTGTTCTAACAACCCAGCAAGGTGCTGATAACGCGTCATCAGTATCGTCCTCTATCAAGATTCCCAGCAGCAACCAGTACAGATTTAAATAAAAATCACCATTCAGATGCAATATCACACAATCTGTATGCTAAAAAAATGAATTTTTTGCGTCTGTATTGAAAATACCTTTCGCCCCATCATAGCGATCATTCACTGGCGAGGGGGAAAATATGGAATTTCATGAGAATCGATCACAAAAACCGTTCCGCGAGTCACCGTTCTGGCTAATGCTTATTTTGCCGTACCGCTTGTGGAAAGCCTGGCGGGCAAGAGCACAAACGCTGAAGATACTACGGAATATGAGCGATGACGGGCTTAAAGATATCGGGCTGAAGCGAAGCGATCTCGATCGATTCAGATAACAGCGCCGCAGAAAACAATAGATAAAACACAGTAGAAATATGCCGATACAGACGCTGCGTCTGTATCGGTATTTTGGATTACAGCGATGAAGAAGTTAGTGAGGTAAGGCATCCGCCGATTTTGCTTTCATTTGCATCCCGACAATCGCCGACAGCAAACAGCCAATGGCGAGGTAAGCCGCCACGGCGTGCCATGAACCATCCATAAACTGCACCAGCAGAACAGCGATAAAAGGCGTAAATCCGCCGCCTACCACGCTGGCAACCTGATAACCCACTCCCGCTCCACTATAGCGATAAGCGGTACCAAATAGCTCGGTAAACATCGGCTGCTGTACGCTAACAATCATATCGTGGGCAATGTTCGCCAGCATGATGGCAAAGAACAGAATCAGCAGCGTGTTATGGCTTTCCAGCGCCATAAAGAACGGCACTGCACTCGCAGCACCAATCAGCGCACCAGTAACGTAGATCCGACGTCGGCCAAAGCTATCCGCCAGATAGGCAAAGAAAGGAATAGACACGCAGCTGATCGCCCCCACCAGCAGCCCGATATTCAGGAAAATATCCCGCGATAGCCCAAGATGAGTGGTGGAGTAATTGAGCGCAAACGCGGTGACGATATACATCGTCAACAGTTCTCCAAGCCGTAGCGCAATAATCAGCAGAAAGGCTTTCGGGTGTTGGCGTAGTGCTTCCATAATGGGGAACGAACGCAGTTTGTTTGCCCTTTCTCCCAGAGTCTTATTCGCCTCAAACTCTTGAGACTCATCCATCCCGTTACGCACCCACCAGGCAATCGCAACCAGAATCAGGCTGAATAAGAACGGCAAACGCCAGCCCCAGGTGATAAATTCTTCGTTGGTCGTCAAATTGCTAACTAGCGAGACCGACCCTGTAGCCAGTAATAACCCGACCCCAAAGCCAACCTGTACGCCGCTGCTGTAAAAGGCTTTCTTCTTCTTTGGCGCGCTCTCTACCGCCAACAGCGCCGCACCGCCCCATTCGCCACCGACAGCAAAACCCTGAATGGCTCGCAGCATAACCAGCAGCACTGGCGCCCACCAACCGATGGAGTCAAACGACGGCAACAGACCAATCAGCGCGGTGGAAATGCCCATCATCCAGACCGTGATCATCAACATCCGTTTACGACCCAGCTTATCGCCGAAGTGCCCAAACACCATACCGCCAAGCGGACGGAACAGAAAACCCACGCCAAACGTACCAAATGCTGCCAGCGTCCCCATTGTCGGGCTGACCTGCGGGAAAAATTCGGTATTAAATACAAGAGCGGCAACAATTCCGTACAGCAAGAAATCATACCAATCCACCACGGCCCCCACAAAGCTGCCCCAGGCGGCACGTTTCGCTTTATTCTGAGAATGGCTTACTGACTGTGTTTGTAGGGTTTTATCAGATGAAATTGAATCATCCTGATGAGGTACTGAGCCGCCAGGCTGTGAGAGTGTTGGCGTAGTTGAGGTGTCCATGTCGGTTCCGTTCTATTTACTTTACACTACTGTACAACAAAAAATTTCAGGAAGAAATTTTTAACGTCGCTTGCGACGGCCTTTAGGTAGCGCACAGGGATGTGCGCTATAAAAAATTTCAGGATGATATAAAACGCCGGGAGCGTTTTTTAACAACGCATCGCGTTGGCCCACAGGGTGGAAGGCAGGACGCCTTCCATCAATTTTTAACGTCGCTTGCGACGGCTTGACCACGAGCATCTATAGGGCAGGCACCATAAAAAAACCCCGACCATAATAGCCGGGGTTTTCGTTATTTACCGCATGGTAGTACAGCGTAAAGAGACTTATTCGTCGTCGCTGCTACCAAAGCCTGCGTTCAGCAGTTCTGCCAGGTTAGCAGAAGCTTCATCGGCACTCACCTGAGGTACGATTGGCGCTTCACCCGCCTGACGGCGGCGCATACGATCCTGATGGTACGCATAACCCGTACCCGCTGGGATCAGACGACCCACGATAACGTTCTCTTTCAGGCCACGCAGTTCATCACGTTTACCCGCAACAGCGGCTTCGGTCAGTACGCGAGTGGTTTCCTGGAACGATGCCGCAGAAATGAAGGACTCGGTCGCCAGAGATGCTTTGGTAATACCCAGCAGATCGCGGCTAAACGTTGCCGTAATCTTGCCATCCGCTTCCAACTGACGGTTGGCAATCTTGATGCGAGAGACTTCTGCCTGTTCGCCTTCCAGGAACTCGGTGCTACCTGCGTTAACGATGGTGCCTTTACGCAACATCTGACGAACGATAACTTCGATGTGTTTATCGTTAATCTTAACGCCTTGCAGACGGTAAACTTCCTGAACTTCGTTGGTGATATAACGCGTTACTGCATGTACGCCACGCAGACGCAGGATATCGTGCGGAGACTCTGGGCCGTCGGAAACAACGTCACCACGTTCAACCACTTCACCTTCGAACACGTTGAGCTGACGCCATTTCGGAATCATCTCTTCGTAAGCATCGCTGCCATCCAACGGAGAAATCACCAGACGGCGTTTACCTTTGGTTTCTTTACCGAAGGAAATGATACCGCTGATCTCTGCCAGAATAGCCGGCTCTTTCGGACGACGGGCTTCGAACAGGTCGGCTACGCGTGGCAGACCACCGGTAATATCCTTGGTACCGCCGGATTCCTGAGGAATACGCGCCAGAGTATCACCGCTGCTGATTTTCACGCCGTCTTCCAACTGCACGATCGCTTTGCCCGGCAGGAAGTACTGAGCAGGCATATCCGTACCTGGAATCAGTACGTCTTCACCTTTGTCATCAACGATTTTCAGTGCCGGACGCAGGTCTTTACCGCTACCGGTACGCTCTGCACTATCCAGAACCACGATAGAGGACAAACCGGTCAGTTCGTCGGTCTGACGAGTAATCGTCTGGCCGTCGATCATGTCGGTGAAGCGAATGTTACCGCTCACTTCGGTGATAACCGGCATGGTATGCGGGTCCCAGTTCGCTACGGTTTCGCCACCGTTAACTTCTGCGCCATCGCCTTTCGCCATCGCCGCACCGTAAGGCACTTTATAGCTTTCTTTAGTACGTCCGAATTCGTCGATCAGCTTCAGTTCGGTATTACGTGAAGTAATAACCAGTTTACCGCTGCTGTTCACAACGAACTTCGCGTTGCTCAGTTTCAGGCTACCTTTGTTTTTCACCTGAATGCTGGACTCAGCTGCCGCACGCGATGCCGCACCACCGATGTGGAACGTACGCATGGTTAACTGTGTACCCGGCTCACCGATGGACTGTGCCGCGATAACCCCGATAGCCTCACCTTTGTTGATGATATGACCACGAGCCAGATCGCGACCGTAGCAATTGGCGCACACGCCAAAGTCGGTTTCGCAGCTTACTACTGAACGTACTTTAACGGCGTCAACGGAGTTCTCTTCCAACATGTCACACCACTGCTCGTTCAGCAGCGTGTTGCGTGGAACCAGAATATCCGCCGTGCCCGGTTTGATCACGTCTTCAGCCGTTACACGACCCAGTACGCGTTCACGCAGTGGTTCTTTAACATCACCACCCTCGATAACCGGCGTCATCATGATACCTTCGTGGGTACCACAATCGTCTTCGGTCACAACCAGATCCTGCGCAACGTCAACCAGACGACGAGTCAGGTAACCGGAGTTTGCGGTTTTCAGTGCGGTATCCGCCAGACCTTTACGCGCACCGTGCGTCGAGATGAAGTACTGGAGTACGTTCAGACCTTCACGGAAGTTTGCGGTAATCGGCGTCTCGATGATGGAACCATCTGGTTTCGCCATCAGACCACGCATTCCCGCCAACTGACGAATCTGTGCCGCAGAACCACGCGCACCGGAGTCAGCCATCATAAAGATGCTGTTGAAAGAAACCTGCTGCTCAACCACGCCATCACGGTTAACCACATCCTCAACGGACAGGTTTTCCATCATCGCTTTCGCAACACGCTCGTTCGCCGCAGCCCAGATATCGATCACTTTGTTATAGCGTTCGCCCGCGGTAACCAGACCAGACTGGAACTGCTCCTGAATCTCGGCAACTTCGGTTTCGGCTTCTTCGATAATCTCGGCTTTCTTCTCTGGGATAACCATGTCATCGATACCTACGGAAGCACCAGAGCGCGCCGCGTAAGCAAAACCGGTATACATGATCTGGTCAGCAAAGATAACGGTCGGTTTCAGACCCAAAATGCGGTAACAGGTGTTCAGCATTTTGGAGATCGCTTTCTTGCCCAGAGGCTGGTTAACGATCGAATACGGCAGACCTTTCGGTACGATCATCCACAGGATGGCACGGCCGATAGTCGTATCAATCAGCGTCGTCTGATGCGTGATCTCGCCTTCGATGCTCTTGATCTCTTCCGTGATACGCACTTTCACGCGCGCATGCAGAGAGGCCAGACCAGCGCGATAAACGCGTTCAGCTTCTTTCGGACCCGTGAGAACCATGCCTTCGCCTTTGGCGTTAACACAGTCACGCGTCATGTAATACAGACCCAATACCACGTCCTGAGAAGGAACGATGATTGGCTCACCATTCGCAGGAGACAGGATGTTGTTGGTCGACATCATCAACGCACGCGCTTCCAACTGGGCTTCCAGCGTCAGCGGTACGTGCACAGCCATCTGGTCACCATCGAAGTCGGCGTTATAGGCCGCACAAACCAGCGGGTGCAGCTGGATCGCTTTACCTTCGATCAGAACCGGTTCGAATGCCTGGATACCCAAACGGTGCAGTGTTGGTGCACGGTTCAGCAGAACCGGGTGTTCGCGAATCACTTCGTCCAGGATATCCCATACGACAGCTTCTTCGCGCTCAACCATTTTCTTGGCGGCTTTAATGGTGGTAGCAAGACCACGCAGTTCCAGCTTGCCGTAGATGAACGGTTTGAACAGCTCCAGTGCCATTTTCTTCGGCAGACCACACTGATGCAGACGCAGGTATGGACCAACGGTGATTACAGAACGGCCGGAGTAGTCAACACGCTTACCGAGCAGGTTCTGACGGAAACGACCCTGTTTACCTTTGATCATATCGGCCAAAGATTTCAGAGGACGCTTGTTAGAACCGGTGATCGCACGACCGCGACGGCCGTTATCCAACAGCGCATCAACCGCTTCCTGCAACATACGTTTTTCGTTACGTACGATGATGTCTGGCGCAGCCAGATCCAGCAGGCGTTTCAGACGGTTGTTACGGTTGATCACGCGACGATACAGATCGTTCAGGTCGGAAGTCGCGAAACGACCACCATCCAACGGAACCAACGGACGCAGATCTGGCGGCAGTACCGGCAGAACGGTCAGAATCATCCACTCTGGTTTGTTACCAGACTGTACGAACGCTTCCAGCAGCTTAATACGCTTCGTCAGCTTCTTACGTTTGGTTTCGGAGTTGGTTTCGGTCAGCTCTTCACGCAGCTGCTCACATTCCTGCTCCAGATCCATATTCTTCAGCAGAGCCTGGATCGCTTCGGCGCCCATTTTCGCGTCGAATTCATCACCAAACTCTTCCAGCGCATCCAGATACTGCTCTTCAGTCAGGATCTGACGGCGCTCAAGGTTGGTCATGCCACCTTCAACCACAACATAAGATTCGAAATAAAGCACACGCTCAATATCACGCAGCGGCATATCCAGCAGCAAGCCGATACGGGAAGGCAGTGACTTCAGGAACCAGATGTGCGCAGTCGGAGAAGCCAGCTCGATGTGGCCCATACGCTCACGGCGCACTTTAGTCTGGGTCACTTCAACGCCGCACTTCTCACAAATCACACCGCGGTGTTTCAGGCGCTTATACTTACCGCACAAGCACTCATAATCTTTTACCGGCCCAAAGATACGGGCGCAGAAAAGGCCGTCACGTTCAGGTTTGAACGTACGGTAGTTGATGGTTTCTGGCTTTTTAACTTCACCAAAAGACCACGAACGGATCATGTCTGGCGAGGCCAGAGCAATTTTGATCGCATCAAACTCTTCGGTTTTAGTTTGCGCTTTCAGAAACTTTAATAAGTCTTTCACGGATTGGCTCCTGTCGGAGTTAGACCTGATAGACACCTGAACCATGCCTTTAACAACACAATTCAGGTGTCCCTATGACGAATGCCAGCAATACAACGAGCTGGGATTACTCTTCTTCCAGCTCGATGTTGATACCCAGCGAGCGGATTTCTTTCAACAATACGTTGAAGGATTCCGGCATGCCTGGTTCCATCTGATGATTGCCATCCACGATGTTCTTATACATCTTGGTACGGCCGTTCACATCATCAGACTTAACGGTCAACATTTCTTGCAGGGTATAAGCTGCACCATAAGCTTCCAGCGCCCACACTTCCATCTCACCGAAGCGTTGACCACCGAACTGCGCCTTACCACCCAGCGGCTGCTGAGTAACCAGGCTGTAAGAGCCGGTGGAACGAGCATGCATCTTATCGTCAACCAAGTGGTTCAGTTTCAGCATGTACATGTAGCCCACTGTAACCTGACGTTCAAATTTCTCACCGGTACGTCCATCGTACAGGGTAATCTGACCGGAGGTAGGGATACCGCCCATCTGCAACAGTTCCTTGATTTCTTTCTCTTTTGCACCGTCGAATACTGGCGTTGCAATTGGCATACCTTTCTTCAGGTTTTCAGCCAGACGCATCACTTCTTCGTCTGAGAAAGTGCTCAGGTCGACTTTCTGACGCACATCGTCGCCCAGATCGTAGGCTCTCTGGATGAACTCACGCAGTTTAGTCACTTCTTCGTGCTGCTTGAGCATGGCGTTGATCTTCTCGCCGATACCTTTCGCAGCCATACCCAAGTGGGTTTCCAGAATCTGACCAATGTTCATACGTGAAGGTACGCCCAGTGGGTTCAGTACAATATCGACCGGCGTACCGTTCTCATCGTAAGGCATATCTTCGATCGGGTTGATCTTGGAGATAACACCTTTGTTCCCGTGACGACCTGCCATTTTGTCACCCGGTTGGATCTGACGTTTAACAGCCAGATAAACCTTGACGATTTTCAGCACGCCCGGTGCCAGATCATCGCCCTGAGTGATTTTACGGCGCTTAGCTTCGAGTTTTTTCTCAAACTCGTGCTTCAGCTCATCATATTGTTCTGCCAACTGCTCCAACTGATTCTGTTTATCTTCATCAGTCAGACCCAGTTCCAACCAACGCTCACGCGGCAGTTTGTCCAGTTTGTCAGCTTCTACGCCGCCGGAAACCAGCACAGCGTGGATACGTGCAAACAGGCCCGCTTCCAGAATCTGCAATTCTTCAGTCAGGTCTTTCTTCGCCTGCTTCAGCTGCATTTCTTCGATTTCCAGCGCACGCTTGTCTTTTTCCACGCCATCGCGGGTAAAGACCTGTACGTCGATAATCGTACCGGAAACACCGTTTGGTACACGCAGAGAAGAGTCTTTAACGTCAGACGCTTTCTCACCGAAGATCGCACGCAGCAGTTTTTCTTCTGGCGTCAGTTGGGTTTCACCTTTCGGCGTAACCTTACCAACCAGAATGTCACCACCGGTCACTTCCGCACCGATGTAAACGATGCCGGACTCATCCAGTTTAGAAAGTGCTGCTTCACCCACATTCGGGATATCCGCAGTAATTTCTTCAGGCCCTAACTTGGTGTCACGAGACACACAGGCAAGTTCCTGAATGTGGATGGTCGTAAAGCGATCTTCCTGAACCACACGCTCGGAAACGAGGATGGAGTCTTCGAAGTTGTAACCATTCCATGGCATGAATGCCACGCGCATGTTCTGACCCAGCGCCAGTTCACCCAGATCGGTGGACGGGCCATCTGCCAGAACGTCGCCACGTTCTACCGGCTCACCCAAAGACACACACGGCATCTGGCTGATGCAGGTGTTCTGGTTAGAACGGGTATATTTGGTCAGGTTATAGATGTCGATCCCGGCTTCGCCTGGATACATTTCATCGTCATTAACGCGGATTACAATACGGGATGCATCCACGTACTGTACTGTACCACCACGTTTGGCTACGGCAGTTACACCGGAGTCAACCGCAACAGCACGTTCCATACCGGTACCAACCAGCGGCTTATCAGCACGCAGGGTAGGAACGGCCTGACGTTGCATGTTCGCACCCATCAGGGCACGGTTGGCGTCATCGTGTTCCAGGAACGGAATCAGGGATGCACCGACGGAAACCACCTGCTGTGTGGAAACGTCCATATATTCAACCTGATCGCGGCTGAACAAGCTGGACTCACCTTTGTTACGGCAGGTAACCAGTTCGTCGATGAAGCGGCCTTCTTCGTCCAAATTGGTGTTGGCCTGTGCGATAACGAAGTTACCTTCTTCAATCGCAGACAGGTAATGGATCTCATCCGTCACCACGTTGTCACGCACGCGACGATACGGGGTTTCAAGGAAACCGTATTCGTTCGTTTGCGCATAAACGGACAAGGAGTTGATCAGACCGATGTTCGGACCTTCCGGGGTTTCGATAGGACAAACACGGCCGTAGTGAGTTGGGTGTACGTCACGGACTTCAAAGCCAGCGCGTTCACGCGTCAGACCGCCTGGACCCAATGCAGAGATACGACGTTTGTGCGTAATCTCGGACAGCGGGTTGTTCTGGTCCATAAACTGTGACAGTTGGCTCGAACCGAAGAACTCTTTCACGGCAGCCGAAATCGGCTTGGCGTTGATCATGTCCTGTGGCATCAGCGTATCAAGATCGCCCAGAGACAGACGCTCTTTTACAGCACGTTCTACACGCACCAGACCCACGCGGAATTGGTTTTCTGCCATTTCGCCGACGGAACGAATACGACGGTTGCCGAGGTGGTCGATATCGTCCACTTCGCCTTTACCGTTACGGATATCAATGAGCTTCTTCATCACTTCGATGATGTCATCTTTGCTCAGGATACCGGAACCTTCGATCTCATCACGCAACAGAGAACGGTTGAACTTCATACGACCGACCGCAGACAGATCGTAGCGGTCTTCAGAGAAGAACAGGTTCTCAAACAGCGTTTCTGCTGCTTCACGCGTTGGCGGCTCACCAGGACGCATCATACGATAGATTTCAACCAGCGCACTCAGACGATCGTTTGATGGATCGACACGCACAGTTTCAGACATGTATGCGCCGTGATCGAGATCGTTGGTGAACAGAGTCTCGATACGTTTGTGGCCAGACTGGCTCAGTTTAGCCAGCAGATCCAGCGACAGCTCCATGTTGGCTGCGCCGATCAGTTCACCGGTGCTCTCGTCGATATAGTCTTTGGACAGTACTTTGCCAGCAATATATTCAACAGGCACTTCAATGCGCTCAATACCGTCTTTCTCTAACTGACGAATATGACGCGCAGTGATACGGCGACCTTTTTCGATATAAACTTTACCGTTCGCTTCGATATCAAACGATGCGGTTTCACCACGCAGGCGCTCAGGAACCAGATCCATCTGTAACTTATTGCCATTGATTTCATAGACAATTTTATCGAAGAAAAGATCGAGGATCTGTTCGGTGGAGTAACCCAGCGCGCGCAGGATAATGGTCGCAGGCAATTTGCGGCGACGGTCGATACGAACAAACAGGTTATCCTTCGGATCAAACTCGAAATCCAACCAGGAACCACGGTAAGGAATAATACGTGCGTTATACAGCACCTTACCTGAAGAGTGGGTTTTACCTTTGTCGCTATCGAAGAACACACCTGGACTACGATGCAACTGAGATACGATTACACGCTCAGTGCCGTTGATCACGAAGGTACCGTTGTCGGTCATGAGCGGAATTTCGCCCATGTAAACTTCTTGTTCTTTGATGTCTTTAACGGTGCCTTCAGGCGCTTCGCGCTCGTAGATCACCAAGCGCAGTTTCACGCGTAGCGGCGCAGAGAACGTCACACCACGGATCTGACATTCTTTAACGTCAAATACTGGCTCGCCCAAGCGATAGCTAACGTATTGCAGCTCTGAATTACCGCTATAGCTTTTTATGGGGAAAACAGAACGGAATGCAGCTTCCAAACCGTACTGACCTTCCGGGTCTTGCTCGATAAACTTCTGGAACGAGTCAAGTTGGATAGAAAGGAGATAAGGTACGTCCAAAACCTGCGGACGTTTACCAAAATCCTTACGAATGCGTTTTTTCTCGGTATAGGAGTAAACCATAGGGTTCCTCAGCTAGCTGACAAGTCGAACCACTCTGTCTGCCCTAAGAAGGACAGTTCATGCAACACTATTTATGTTGGTCGGAAAATGGGGAACTTTCCGTAATACGTCTTTCTATTACTCTTAAACCATTTCATTGCTTTTGCTCAGGCAGGGAACCCGTTCTGGAAAGCAGTATATTAAGTCGTCAATAGAAAAAAATATTGGGGAAATCAATGGCTAAACAGTGCGAAAGCCCATTGATGCCCTACAGCGCAAAAAGGCTGGTGACTAAAAAGCCACCAGCCATCAGCCTAATAAATCAGGCTGCAACCTGAAAGATTGGCTTATTTAACTTCAACTTCTGCGCCAGCTTCTTCCAGTGATTTTTTCAGTGCTTCAGCGTCATCTTTGCTCACGCCTTCTTTCAGAACTGCTGGTGCAGATTCAACCAGATCTTTGGCTTCTTTCAGGCCCAGACCAGTCGCGCCACGAACAGCTTTGATTACAGCAACTTTGTTAGCGCCGATGCCTTTCAGCACAACGTCGAACTCAGTTTTTTCTTCAGCAACTTCAGCTGGGCCAGCAGCAACAGCTACAGCAGCAGCAGCAGAAACACCGAATTTTTCTTCCATAGCAGAAACCAGCTCAACAACATCCATTACAGACATAGCTGCTACTGCTTCCAGAATTTGATCTTTAGTGATAGACATAACAATTGTTCCTAAGAATCAGAAATAGTTTATACGTTAGCAAGTGCGTTAGAAAAGAAAGCGCTATTACGCAGCTTCTTTTGCATCGCGAACAGCAGCCAGAGTGCGAACCAGTTTGCCTGCAGCGGCTTCTTTCATGGTCGACATCAGACGTGCCAGTGCTTCTTCGTAAGTCGGCAGCGTTGCCAGACGGTCAATTTGAGCCGCCGGGATCAGCTCACCTTCAAAGGCTGCAGCTTTGACCTCAAATTTTGCATTCGCTTTCGCGAACTCTTTGAACAGACGAGCAGCAGCGCCCGGGTGTTCCATAGAATATGCAATCAGGGTCGGACCAACAAACGTGTCTTTCAGGCATTCAAATTGAGTGCCTTCAACGACGCGGCGCAGCAGGGTGTTACGAACAACACGCATGTAAACGCCAGCTTCACGACCTGCTTTACGCAGTTCGGTCATTTTATCAACGGTAACGCCACGGGAATCCGCAACAACCGCAGACAGCGCACCTTTGGCTACTTCGCTGACTTCAGCAACAATCGCTTGTTTGTCTTGAAGATTTAATGCCATTAGCTTTTGCTCCTGGATTTAGCCGGAGAAAATCTCCGGAACTCACTTCACTTATCGCCAAAATTAGAGATAAGCGTTGAAACACGGTGAGCAGAATCCAGTAAAAAATTATTCTTTATAAAAAAGAAAAACGTTATTTAGGCTCTGTCACCGTCTACGCAGGAAGGATTAAGTTTCTTTCGAAACACCTGCGGTCTTGGACGGAGGCCTGGATAGGCCAGGCTCCAACCGAAAATTCTTGCGTTATTCCACTTGAGGAACAACGGGCGTAAAATTATAGGTAAATCTCACACCCGAGTAAAGCGGAACAAAAGCTATTAGTTAGCAGCAGCGTTCAGACCGCTCTGGTCGATAGCAACGCCAGCGCCCATAGTGGTAGACAGGCTAACTTTCTTGATGTACACGCCTTTTGCCTGAGATGGTTTTGCTTTTTTCAGCGCAACCAGCAAGGCTTCCAGGTTTTCTTTCAATTTGTTAGAATCGAAATCAACCTTACCAATAGTGGTATGGATGATACCGTTCTTGTCGTTACGGTAACGAACCTGACCAGCTTTAGCATTGTTAACCGCTTCAGCAACGTTAGGAGTTACAGTACCCACTTTCGGGTTTGGCATCAGGCCACGTGGCCCCAGAACCTGGCCCAATTGGCCAACAACGCGCATAGCATCAGGAGATGCAATAACAACGTCAAAGCCCATTTCGCCTTTCTTGATCTGATCAGCCAGATCTTCCATGCCCACGAATTCAGCGCCAGCAGCTTTAGCAGCTTCAGCGTTTGCACCCTGGGTGAAGACAGCTACGCGAACAGAACGACCGGTGCCGTGAGGCAGAACGGTTGCACCGCGAACGTTTTGGTCAGATTTACGTGCATCGATGCCGAGGTTAACAGCGACGTCTACACTTTCTACGAACTTAGCAGTGGCCAGCTCTTTGAGCAGAGCAACAGCTTCGTTGATGTCGTACTGTTTAGTTACATCAACTTTGTCACGGATCACGCGCATGCGCTTGGTCAGCTTAGCCATTTATTAATCCTCCACTACCAGGCCCATGGAACGAGCGGTACCTGCGATAGAACGCGCCATGGCGTCTACATCAGAACCAGTCATGTCCGCAGCTTTAGTTTCTGCGATTTCACGAACCTGAGCGCTCGTTACTTTACCAACTTTGTCTTTGTTCGGCTTACCAGAACCAGACTTGATACCAGCTGCTTTCTTCAGCAGAACAGCTGCTGGAGGCGTTTTGGTAACGAAGGTGAAAGAACGGTCAGAATAAACGGTAATAACAACAGGAATTGGCAGACCTTTTTCAACGCTTTCAGTTTTAGCATTGAACGCCTTACAGAATTCCATGATGTTTACACCCTGCTGACCCAGAGCCGGACCTACCGGTGGGCTTGGGTTAGCCATACCAGCTGCAACCTGCAGCTTGACATAGGCTTGTACTTTCTTGGCCATTTAGCTTTCCTCAATTGGGTAATAGCGCCTAGTGAAAGGCTCCCCGTGGTTTGTATTACGTTTCAGACGCCTTTAAGGCCCCTGAAAAACAAAAGGCGCGAAATTATAGGTTAATTTCGCGCCATAGGCAAGTAGCTATTTCCAGCAAATCTTGTGGAAAAATTAGCCTTTTTCGACTTGAGCAAAGTCCAGTTCAACCGGCGTTGCACGACCAAAGATAGAGACAGACACCTTCAGGCGGCTCTTCTCATAGTCAACTTCTTCAACAACACCGTTAAAGTCAGCAAATGGACCGTCGTTAACGCGCACCATTTCACCCGGTTCAAACAGCGTTTTCGGACGAGGTTTGTCACCAACTTGCTGGAGACGATTCATAATCGCATCCACTTCTTTGTCACTGATTGGCGCAGGGCGATCAGATGTACCGCCAATGAACCCCATAACACGAGGTACGCTGCGTACAAGATGCCAACTGGCATCTTCCATCACCATCTGTACCAAGACATAACCAGGGAAAAACTTGCGCTCACTCTTGCGACGCTGGCCACCACGGATTTCGACTACTTCTTCAGTAGGCACCATGACTTCGCCAAACAGTTCTTCCATATTATGGAGTTTGATATGTTCACGCAGTGATTGTGCTACGCGACCTTCAAAACCAGAGAACGCCTGAACGACGTACCAACGTTTTTTTGGAGCTTCAGACATCTTAGAACCTCAGGCCAGTGATAAACGATACCAGACGGACCAGAATACCATCCAGTCCCCACAAAATCAGTGACATCACGGCAGTCACCGCGGCAACGATTAACGTGGTGTGTAACGTTTCCTGACGAGTCGGCCAAATTACTTTGCGCACTTCGGTACGCGCTTCGCGAGCAAACGCTACGGTTGCTTTGCCTTTCGTGGTCAGCAGTGCCACACCACCGGCTGCGGCGATCAGGATAACAACGGCCAATGCACGCAGAGGAAGACTAAATTCGCGGTAATAATAATTGCCAACAATCGCAACAACCAGCAAGGCACCTACTACCAGCCACTTAATCACTTCCAGGCCACGCCCACTATCCTGAGCTTCGGTATTCGCACTCATAAACCAACCTGTCACAATGATTCAGACAAATAACTTTGCCCCGTAACCACGGGGCAACCAAACCGAAAGATGTTCTGTAAAACGAATAATTCGGTATTTACGCCGTATCTACAGAGCCTATCTCACCAATGATTATATCCCACAATCGCTGATGAGATAGGTTCTACCATGACAGCGTAGAAAAAGGGCATCAAATGATGCCCTTTTATCGCGTGTCGCGTCAAACGTTATCAGCGATTAAGCGATAACTTTAGCAACAACGCCCGCGCCTACTGTACGGCCGCCTTCACGGATTGCAAAACGCAAACCGTCATCCATCGCGATTGGGTGGATCAGGGTAACAACCATTTTGATGTTGTCGCCCGGCATTACCATCTCTACGCCTTCTGGCAGTTCGATGGTGCCCGTTACGTCAGTGGTACGGAAGTAGAACTGAGGACGGTAGCCTTTGAAGAACGGAGTATGACGGCCGCCTTCATCCTTGCTCAGGATATACACTTCTGATTCGAACTTGGTGTGTGGCTTGATTGAACCCGGCTTAGCCAGTACCTGACCACGCTCGATTTCTTCACGCTTGATACCACGCAGCAGAACACCAACGTTCTCACCCGCACGACCTTCGTCCAGCAGTTTGCGGAACATTTCTACGCCGGTACAGGTAGATTTCGCGGTGTCTTTGATACCAACGATTTCCACTTCTTCACCAACTTTAACGATACCGCGCTCTACACGACCGGTAACAACGGTACCACGGCCGGAGATGGAGAATACGTCTTCGATTGGCAGCAGGAACGGCTTGTCAATTGCACGCTCTGGCTCTGGGATATAAGAATCCAGGAACCCTGCCAGTTCGATGATTTTCGCTTCCCACTCAGCGTCGCCTTCCAGCGCTTTCAGCGCAGAACCACGAACCACTGGGGTATCGTCGCCTGGGAAGTCGTACTGAGACAGCAGCTCACGCACTTCCATCTCAACCAGTTCCAGCAACTCTTCGTCATCAACCATGTCACACTTGTTCAGGAACACGATGATGAAAGGAACGCCAACCTGGCGACCCAGCAGGATGTGCTCACGCGTCTGAGGCATTGGGCCGTCAGTCGCAGCAACAACCAGGATCGCGCCGTCCATCTGGGCAGCACCGGTGATCATGTTCTTCACATAGTCGGCGTGTCCTGGGCAGTCAACGTGCGCGTAGTGGCGAGACGGGGTATCGTATTCAACGTGAGACGTGTTGATGGTGATACCACGTGCTTTTTCTTCTGGCGCGTTATCGATCTGGTCGAATGCACGTGCGTTACCACCGTAGGTTTTAGCCAGAACGGTAGTGATTGCAGCGGTCAGCGTTGTTTTACCATGGTCAACGTGGCCGATAGTACCGACGTTAACGTGCGGTTTTGTACGTTCAAATTTTTCTTTAGACATCGATTGTCCCTCTAAGACACGGATAAATCGGTGGTATCACCACATCAACCAAGCAATAGCTTGCTGAATTTATTCACAGAAAGAAAATCAGGAGGAGGAAAAGGAAGTGGTGCTGATAGGCAGATTCGAACTGCCGACCTCACCCTTACCAAGGGTGCGCTCTACCAACTGAGCTATATCAGCACATCTTGGAGCGGGCAGTGGGAATCGAACCCACATCATCAGCTTGGAAGGCTGAGGTAATAGCCATTATACGATGCCCGCATCCTGGAACTCGGCTACCTAATTTTTCTGTAGATTTTGAAGTTGAGGAATAAGAACTTATAGACCCCGCGTTCGTCGATCCGGCTTGGTCTTGCTACCGTATCGAATATCCTGTTACCAGGATTGAATTTGGTGGTGGGGGAAGGATTCGAACCTTCGAAGTCTGTGACGGCAGATTTACAGTCTGCTCCCTTTGGCCGCTCGGGAACCCCACCTGATTGTGTACTTGATGGTGCCGGCTACCGGAATCGAACTGGTGACCTACTGATTACAAGTCAGTTGCTCTACCTACTGAGCTAAGCCGGCATCAAGTGCTGCGCATTCTAGGTAGACAGAGCGCTCGATGCAACAAAAAAATTGCGTAAAATGTGCTTTCGCTTAGATTTTATCCAGATTCACTCACAATTCTAGGTCAGCAACAAGAATTAGTGCAAAGAACCATCAAATCTTCTCCAGGAAATGCGCATTGCACCATCAAATTTGCCCTATATCTCTTGCACCAAAAATGCGCCTTTTGCCCTTAAAGAGAACATGTCCCTCACTGACAGACGCTATTTTGCTCGTTTTTCTAAGAAAATAGACTTGGAACAAATTTTGCTGAGTTAGAAACAAATTTCTGAAGAACGAGCAAAATACGATGAAAATAGTTCAACTCAATGCGGCAACCTTACCTGTCTATCGTGAAGAACTGGCCAGTCTATTAATAGATGCTGTAGAAAAAGGCGCCTCTGTTGGATATCAATCGCCTCTGCACCACAAAGAAGCTATGGAATATTTTCATGGATTACAAGCATCTGTCGCTAACGGTGATCGCATACTATGGGCAGCACGCGACGAGGAAGGTATCGTCGGAAGTGTACAGCTAGAGTTATGTCAAAAGCCAAACGGGAGAAACAGAGCTGAAATTCAAAAATTGTTAGTTCATAGCCGTGTACGGAGAGCGGGAATAGGCAGACAGCTCATTCAGTTACTGGAAAAACACGCGCTTTTCCAACAGAGAGGGTTACTCTATTTAGATACCCAAGCTGGCTCCCCAGCAGAAGCATTCTACCGAGCCATGGGTTATCACCATCTGGGAGAGTTGCCTGACTATGCTTGCACACCCGATGGTTATTACCATCCAACGGCTATCTACTATAAACGCCTCTTTGCCGTGAATGGGTTAGGTAAAGCAATCGCCAGCTAGGCTGTGTCCCGTAACTATTTTTTGTACAATACGAAGCATAGTTTAACCACAAAAAGTCCTTCAATTTGGCTCGTTACGATTTCCCTGATGATGCATGGTTTCTGATTGCACCGATGCTGCCACCTGAGAGAGGTTCTGCTAAAGGGGGGCGGCCTTATCTTGCGCACAGGCATGTCATGAATGGAATATTTTGGGTTCTTTGTTCTGGAGCGCCGTGGAGGGATTTACCCGAACGCTATGGTCACTGGAAAACGATTTATAACCGCTTTAACCGGTGGTCAAAAACCGGAATAATGAACAGCCTTTTCAATAAGCTACTTCAAATTCTGGATGAAAAATCACTGATTGACTGGGATGTCATCGCGCTTGATGGCAGCAATATTCGAGCCCTGAAAGCCGCTGCAGGAGCTAAAAAAACATCCCGATGAACTCGACGATCATGGGCTGGGTCGCTCTCGCGGCGGCTTTGGCACCAAGATCCATCTGGCGACAGATGGCACCGGATTGCCATTAAGTTTCTGTCTGAGCGGTGGGCAAGCCCACGAAAGCCAGTATGCAAAAGACCTGCTCAACCGAGTTGGTGTTATTCGTAAAAGTGGGTGCCTGAAATCGCGTCCAAAAGCTGTACTGGCGGATAAGGGATACTCAGGGAAAAGTCTTCGTATTTATTTGAAGGTTAAGGGAATAAAGTCAGTCATCCCTTTTAAACGGAATGAGAAAGCCAGTCAGGATAGACGCAGAAAACTCAATAGCCGGTTGTACAAAAAACGCAATGTTGTGGAGCGCTGCTTTGCGGGATTAAAGGAAAATCGTCGCATCGCTACACGCTCAGAAAAAACAGCAAGAAATTATCTGAGTATGCTTAAACTGGGGGCGATCCGGTTATTTTTGAAGCGAGTGTTAAGTTAAGGGACACAGCCTAGCCTGTACCCGATGCGTAAACTATAGAAGCATCGGGTACAGAACCGATTTTCTCTTCTTCTTTCTATCAGCAAAGTGTTAACCTGCCCATTATCAAAAATTTATTACATAAGAAAAGGTGCCGCGATCATAGCGTTGGCTAAACTAATAGCCCGTTTTCTTCGCTGGCTGAGAGTCCCTTTTCTTACCTGTGAAGCAGGCAGAACACGACTTATGAGCAATAGAGAGCAATCCTTGGCCACGCCATATCTACAATTTAATCGCAGCCAATGGGCCGCCTTGCGCGATTCCGTCCCGTTAACGCTGACAGAGGAAGAAATCGTTAAGCTCAAAGGGATTAACGAAGACCTTTCATTAGACGAAGTCGCAGAAATTTATCTGCCACTATCCCGCCTGCTCAATTTTTATATCAGCTCTAATTTACGCCGTCAGGCCGTGCTTGAGCAGTTCTTAGGTACGGATGGCCAAAAGATACCTTACATAATTGGTATTGCGGGTAGCGTCGCCGTGGGAAAAAGTACCACAGCCCGTGTGCTCCAAGCATTATTAAGCCGCTGGCCGGAACATCGAAGTGTAGAACTCATTACAACCGACGGATTTCTTCATCCAAATAAGGTGTTAAAAGCACGTGATTTGATGAAGAAAAAAGGCTTTCCGCAATCATACGATATGCATAGCCTGGTAAAATTTGTTTCTGATATAAAATCAGGGACACACAAAGTCACAGCCCCAACGTATTCTCATCTAACCTACGATATCGTTCCTGATAACAATAAAGTGTTGGAGCAACCTGATATCTTAATATTAGAAGGTTTGAATGTTCTACAAAGTGGAATGGACTATCCACATGATCCACATAGAGTTTTCGTCTCTGACTTTGTAGACTTCTCTATCTACGTTGATGCACCTGAAGCATTGCTACAGACATGGTATATAAATCGTTTCTTGAAATTTAGGCAAGGTGCTTTCTCAAATCCGAACTCATACTTTCATAATTATGCGAAACTGACGGAAGAAGAAGCTGTCGGCATTGCATCTCAATTATGGAAAGAAATTAACGGACTGAATCTAAAAGAAAATATTCTACCCACGCGGGAAAGAGCTAGCCTTATTATGACTAAAAGCGCTAATCATGCAGTTGAATGTGTTAGGTTAAGAAAGTGACAAGCGAGTAAATATGTAAAAAGGGGGAGTCCCCCTTTTTCATGCACCACGTAGAGAAATTTCCCCACCAATATATGGTGTAACTAAACCGTCGTTTTCTAATAGCAATGCACCCTGGCGATCTATTCCTCGGTCAGTCCCATATATTTCACGATTACCAATAATCAACCGAACTGGGCGATTAAAATAATTATCCAATTTTTCCCATCGAGGAATGAATGGTTCAAGACCCTGTAGTTCAAAGATAGCTAAAGCATTCCTTAATTCAGAAATAAGAGTCGAAGCAAGCGTATTACGATTAATACCTATACCTGCTTCTTGTAAATTTATCCAGCCTTGACTAATTGTATCTGAAGCAGGTTCTCTCATTTGTAAATTAATGCCCGCACCCATAACCAGATTAGCCGCATCCCCCGTTTTTCCAGTGAGTTCGACAAGAATACCGGCGAGTTTTCTATCCTTCAGATATAAATCATTGGGCCATTTGACTCGTACACCATCAGCACCAAGCTTATGTAGCACTTCTGCCATTACGATACCGATAACCAAACTAACCCCGACAGCTGCTGCTGGCCCCTGTTCTAGGCGCCAATATAAGGACAAATACAAATTTGCACCAAAGGGCGAAAACCATTGCCGGCCTCGACGACCACGCCCAGATTGCTGATATTCAGCAAGACATGCATCACCGGAGGATAAGGAGTCCAGGCGATCTAAAATATACTGATTAGTAGAATCAACGACAGGTAAAACTGTCACTCCACCTTCGGGTAGATGCTTGAGGATAATCTCCTCATCTAATAACTGCATAGGCGCAGGTAAAGAATAGCCCTTACCCGTCACAGTAAAAACATCAATTCCCCAATCACGTATGGTCTGAATATGTTTATTAATCGCAGCTCGACTCATCCCCATCATTTCACCCAGTAACTCACCGGAATAAAATTCACCATCAGAGAGAATTCTGATTAATTTAAGGGGAACCGTAATATCTTTCATGATAATACCTCGATGGCATTGACCTCTCCAGACGCAGCAATAAAGCGGACCTCTGGCTCCAGATGTATGGAGAATTTCTCAGCAACCTGGTTACGAACATGACGCGCTAATTCGACAATATCTGAACTTTTTGCATTGTTTTTATTAATTAGAACCAATGCCTGCTTCTCGTGCACAGCCGCACCACCAAGCTGAAATCCTTTAAGATTACACTGATCAATTAGCCATCCAGCGGCCAATTTAACGTTTCCATCGGCTTGTAAATACTGAGGAGCGTGCGGATACTCTCGTAAAATGCATTCAGCATGCTGTGGTGTAATTATCGGGTTTTTGAAGAAGCTACCAGCATTACCTGTCACGGTAGGATCTGGAAGCTTACTTCGACGCATATGGCACACGGAATCAAATATCTGCTGTGGCGTAACGGTTGCAGGGTCCAATTTGACCAAATCGCCATAGTTAAGTACCGGGTTCCACTCTTTCTTTAAAAAGAACCCTACTGCGGTAATCGCAAACCCAGCGCGGTATTGATGCTTAAATATGCTTTCACGGTAATCGAACTGGCATTCCTCAGAGGTAAAACGCATGACGTTACCTTCAGTCAGATCCAGCACGTCAACATAATCACAAACATGCTGTAACTCGATACCATACGCACCAATATTCTGTATCGGTGCAGAACCCACACATCCGGGAATTAATGCCAGATTTTCTAATCCGGGAACACCACACTTGAGCGTACATTCAACTAATTGATGCCAGTTCTCGCCGGCTCCGACATGAATATACCAGCCGTCACTTTCTTCTCGAATATCTATACCCTTGAGCCGATTTAGCAGAATAGTACCTAAGAAATCTTCGAGAAAAAGGACATTACTCCCTTCTCCTAGCAACAAAATCGGCTCTCGTGATTCACTGGCGACGCGCCATCCTTCAATCAATTTCTCCTGAGTATCCGCAACCTTAATACAAGATGCGGAAACGGGTAATGAGAAAGAGTTATAAGACTTCAATGAAATAACGCTCGACGCCATAATAGAGATACCGACTAATTCAGATATGACATAGTCTACCTGATCTACGCAGGATAGAGGCGGTCTTTCACTATGGGTACGGATAAAATCAGCTTGATTGCATCGACGCGCACAGCAAAAAGCCCCTGTCTTTCGACAGGGGCCTTCCACTATTTGATGCCTGGCAGTTCCCTACTCTCACATGGGGAAGCCCCACACTACCATCGGCGCTACGGCGTTTCACTTCTGAGTTCGGCATGGGGTCAGGTGGGACCACCGCGCTATCGCCGCCAGGCAAATTCTGTTTCATTCCAACCGTCGCACTTCAGTCGCTTTCGCTTCTCTCTGCACAACCATCAGAACCAATCTTCGAACAAGCTGAGTATTGTTTTTTATGAGTCATCATCACTCAAAACACCTTCGGTGTTGTAAGGTTAAGCCTCTCGGGTCATTAGTACTGGTCAGCTCAACGTATCGCTACGCTTACACACCCAGCCTATCTACGTCGTCGTCTTCAACGGCCCTTCAGGGACATCAAGTGTCCAGGGAAGACTCATCTCGAGGCAAGTTTCCCGCTTAGATGCTTTCAGCGGTTATCTCTTCCGCACTTAGCTACCGGGCAATGCAATTGGCATCACAACCCGTACACCAGTGGTGCGTTCACTCCGGTCCTCTCGTACTAGGAGCAACCCCTCTCAATCTTCCAACGCCCACGGCAGATAGGGACCGAACTGTCTCACGACGTTCTAAACCCAGCTCGCGTACCACTTTAAATGGCGAACAGCCATACCCTTGGGACCTACTTCAGCCCCAGGATGTGATGAGCCGACATCGAGGTGCCAAACACCGCCGTCGATATGAACTCTTGGGCGGTATCAGCCTGTTATCCCCGGAGTACCTTTTATCCGTTGAGCGATGGCCCTTCCATTCAGAACCACCGGATCACTAAGACCTGCTTTCGCACCTGCTCGAGCTGTCACTCTCGCAGTCAAGCTAGCTTATGCCTTTGCACTAACCTCCTGATGTCCGACCAGGATTAGCTAACCTTCGTGCTCCTCCGTTACGCTTTGGGAGGAGACCGCCCCAGTCAAACTACCCACCAGACACTGTCCGCAACCCGGTTTACGGGCCCACGTTAGAACATCAAACATTAAAGGGTGGTATTTCAAGGTCGGCTCCATGCAGACTGGCGTCCACACTTCAAAGCCTCCCACCTATCCTACACATCAAGGCTCAAGGTTCAGTGTCAAGCTATAGTAAAGGTTCACGGGGTCTTTCCGTCTTGCCGCGGGTACACTGCATCTTCACAGCGAGTTCAATTTCACTGAGTCTCGGGTGGAGACAGCCCGGCCATCATTACGCCATTCGTGCAGGTCGGAACTTACCCGACAAGGAATTTCGCTACCTTAGGACCGTTATAGTTACGGCCGCCGTTTACCGGGGCTTCGATCAAGAGCTTCTCCTTACGGATAACCCCATCAATTAACCTTCCGGCACCGGGCAGGCGTCACACCGTATACGTCCACTTTCGTGTTTGCACAGTGCTGTGTTTTTATTAAACAGTTGCAGCCAGCTGGTATCTTCGACTGGTCTCAGCTCCATCCGCAAGGGACTTCACCTTACACCAGCGTGCCTTCTCCCGAAGTTACGGCACCATTTTGCCTAGTTCCTTCACCCGAGTTCTCTCAAGCGCCTGAGTATTCTCTACCTGACCACCTGTGTCGGTTTGGGGGTACGATTCGGTGTTACCTGGAGCTTAGAGGCTTTTCCTGGAAGCGTAGCATCAGTTACTTCATCACCGTAGTGACTCGTCATCACGCCTCAGTGTTAACGATGACCCGGATTTACCAAAGTCACCCACCTTCACGCTTAAACCGGGACAACCGTCGCCCGGATAACCTAGCTTTCTCCGTCCCCCCTTCGCAGTAACACCCAGTACAGGAATATTAACCTGTTTCCCATCGACTACGCTTTTCAGCCTCGCCTTAGGGGTCGACTCACCCTGCCCCGATTAACGTTGGACAGGAACCCTTGGTCTTCCGGCGTGCGGGTTTTTCACCCGCATTATCGTTACTTATGTCAGCATTCGCACTTCTGATACCTCCAGCAACCCTCACAGGCCACCTTCGCAGGCTTACAGAACGCTCCCCTACCCAACAACACCTGAGTGTCGCTGCCGCAGCTTCGGTGCATGGTTTAGCCCCGTTACATCTTCCGCGCAGGCCGACTCGACCAGTGAGCTATTACGCTTTCTTTAAATGATGGCTGCTTCTAAGCCAACATCCTGGCTGTCTGTGCCTTCCCACATCGTTTCCCACTTAACCATGACTTTGGGACCTTAGCTGGCGGTCTGGGTTGTTTCCCTCTTCACGACGAACGTTAGCACCCGCCGTGTGTCTCCCGTGATAACATTCTTCGGTATTCGCAGTTTGCATCGGGTTGGTAAGTCGGGATGACCCCCTAGCCGAAACAGTGCTCTACCCCCGAAGATGAATTCACGAGGCGCTACCTAAATAGCTTTCGGGGAGAACCAGCTATCTCCCGGTTTGATTGGCCTTTCACCCCCAGCCACAAGTCATCCGCTAATTTTTCAACATTAGTCGGTTCGGTCCTCCAGTTAGTGTTACCCAACCTTCAACCTGCCCATGGCTAGATCACCGGGTTTCGGGTCTATACCCTGCAACTTAACGCCCAGTTAAGACTCGGTTTCCCTGCGGCTCCCCTAAACGGTTAACCTTGCTACAGAATATAAGTCGCTGACCCATTATACAAAGGTACGCAGTCACCTAACAAGTAGGCTCCCACTGCTTGTACGTACACGGTTTCAGGTTCTATTTCACTCCCCTCGCCGGGGTTCTTTTCGCCTTTCCCTCACGGTACTGGTTCACTATCGGTCAGTCAGGAGTATTTAGCCTTGGAGGATGGTCCCCCCATATTCAGACAGGATGTCACGTGTCCCGCCCTACTCATCGAACTCACAATCTGTGCATTTTTGTGTACGGGACTATCACCCTTTACTGTGCGACTTTCCAGACGCTTCCACTAACACACAAACTGATTCAGGTTCTGGGCTCTTCCCCGTTCGCTCGCCGCTACTGGGGGAATCTCGGTTGATTTCTTTTCCTCGGGGTACTGAGATGTTTCAGTTCCCCCGGTTCGCCTCATTAACCTATGGATTCAGTTAATGATAGTGTGTCGAAACACACTGGGTTTCCCCATTCGGGTATCGTCGGGTATAACGCTTCATATCAGCTTACCGACGCTTATCGCAGATTAGCACGCCCTTCATCGCCTCTGACTGCCTAGGCATCCACCGTGTACGCTTAGTCGCTTAACCTCACAACCCGAAGGTGTCTTTGATAAATCAAAGTCATCATCGTGCTGTGATTATTTGAGAGACTCATTGACAGACTGATGCACCATTCACACCCGAAGGCATCAATGCATGTTCAGCTGTCATGTTTCAATTTTCAGCTTGTTCCAGATTGTTAAAGAGCAATATCTTAAACCCTGACTATCGCTAATCAGTTTTAAGATATGAGGTAAGCAGGCTACTTACTGAAGACCCCCGCTTTCACCGGAATGGTCGGATGCGCTGGCGTCCCCTAGGGGATTCGAACCCCTGTTACCGCCGTGAAAGGGCGGTGTCCTAGGCCTCTAGACGAAGGGGACACGACACCGTACTTTGTTGACGCTTTTGCTCATTATTTTCATCAGACAATCTGTGTGAGCACTTCACTCAACCTACATCTTCTTGGTAAGGAGGTGATCCAACCGCAGGTTCCCCTACGGTTACCTTGTTACGACTTCACCCCAGTCATGAATCACAAAGTGGTAAGCGCCCTCCCGAAGGTTAAGCTACCTACTTCTTTTGCAACCCACTCCCATGGTGTGACGGGCGGTGTGTACAAGGCCCGGGAACGTATTCACCGTAGCATTCTGATCTACGATTACTAGCGATTCCGACTTCATGGAGTCGAGTTGCAGACTCCAATCCGGACTACGACGTACTTTATGAGGTCCGCTTGCCCTCGCGAGGTCGCTTCTCTTTGTATACGCCATTGTAGCACGTGTGTAGCCCTACTCGTAAGGGCCATGATGACTTGACGTCATCCCCACCTTCCTCCAGTTTATCACTGGCAGTCTCCTTTGAGTTCCCGGCCTAACCGCTGGCAACAAAGGATAAGGGTTGCGCTCGTTGCGGGACTTAACCCAACATTTCACAACACGAGCTGACGACAGCCATGCAGCACCTGTCTCAGAGTTCCCGAAGGCACTAAGCTATCTCTAGCAAATTCTCTGGATGTCAAGAGTAGGTAAGGTTCTTCGCGTTGCATCGAATTAAACCACATGCTCCACCGCTTGTGCGGGCCCCCGTCAATTCATTTGAGTTTTAACCTTGCGGCCGTACTCCCCAGGCGGTCGATTTAACGCGTTAGCTCCGGAAGCCACGCCTCAAGGGCACAACCTCCAAATCGACATCGTTTACAGCGTGGACTACCAGGGTATCTAATCCTGTTTGCTCCCCACGCTTTCGCACCTGAGCGTCAGTCTTTGTCCAGGGGGCCGCCTTCGCCACCGGTATTCCTCCAGATCTCTACGCATTTCACCGCTACACCTGGAATTCTACCCCCCTCTACAAGACTCTAGCTTGCCAGTTTCAAATGCAGTTCCCAAGTTAAGCTCGGGGATTTCACATCTGACTTAACAAACCGCCTGCGTGCGCTTTACGCCCAGTCATTCCGATTAACGCTTGCACCCTCCGTATTACCGCGGCTGCTGGCACGGAGTTAGCCGGTGCTTCTTCTGCGGGTAACGTCAATCGGTGAGAGTATTAATCTCACCGCCTTCCTCCCCGCTGAAAGTGCTTTACAACCCGAAGGCCTTCTTCACACACGCGGCATGGCTGCATCAGGCTTGCGCCCATTGTGCAATATTCCCCACTGCTGCCTCCCGTAGGAGTCTGGACCGTGTCTCAGTTCCAGTGTGGCTGGTCATCCTCTCAGACCAGCTAGGGATCGTCGCCTAGGTGAGCCATTACCTCACCTACCAGCTAATCCCATCTGGGCACATCTGATGGCGCGAGGCTCGAAAGTCCCCCGCTTTGGTCCGAAGACGTTATGCGGTATTAGCTACCGTTTCCAGTAGTTATCCCCCTCCATCAGGCAGTTTCCCAGACATTACTCACCCGTCCGCCGCTCGTCACCCAAGGAGCAAGCTCCTCTGTGCTACCGCCCGACTTGCATGTGTTAGGCCTGCCGCCAGCGTTCAATCTGAGCCATGATCAAACTCTTCAATTTAAGATTTGTTTGATTTGCTGAACTCGTCAGCGATGCTCAAAGAATTAAAACTGTTTATTCGTAATGAATTTACTGTTGTTCACTCTTCAAGACTTTTTGTATCGTTAAGATACGGTCTTGTGAGTGCCCACACAGATTGTCTGATTAAATTGTTAAAGAGCAGTGCCACAATCTCTCGTGGCGCGGGTCGCATATACTATGCTAATCCGCTTTAAAGTCAAGTCATTGCTGACTGCTTTATGAAATCTTTTTTGCTGTTACCGCAACCGCGTGTCGCTGTTGCCGTGTCAGTGGAGGCGCATTATAGGGACTTCTCGCCGCCTGACAAGCGCTAAATGCAAAAAAATTATCGTTTGTCTACTATTTACCCATAAGGCTATCAAAGTGGCAGTTTTTCCAGCGAATCGAAGCCATAACGCTGCAATATTGGCCACAGCGTAGCGACTTTAGGTGTAATCGCCAGGCAATAAACCAGATTCTTATCTGTCGAAAGCGGTGGATTATCCAGATTGGCAATGAGCCACGCGGTTCTTCTGGCGATAGCAGCACCGGAATCGACAAGACGCGTGCCATCTGGCAATGCCGCTTTCAGCTCTTCTGCTAACAACGGAAAATGCGTACAACCTAGTACAACCGTATCTGGCGGCTCCGGTAAACGCAGCCAGGGACGCAGGATTTTTTGCAGTTCGGAAATGGAAATCGTCTCCCCCTGCAATTTCGCTTCTGCCAATTCAACCAGCTCTGACGACCCCAGCGACAAAATCTGGCAATCCGTCGCAAAACGGGCAATCAGTTCGTACGTATAGGGGCGCTGAACCGTTGCGCGCGTCGCCAGTAGGCCAACAACGCCGTTGCGCGTCAGCTTAGCTGCCGGCTTCACCGCAGGAACGACGCCCACGACAGGGAAAGCAAAACGCTCACGTAACGCTGGAAGGGAAATCGTACTCGCCGTATTACAGGCAATCACAACCAGTGCGAGCTGATGGCGTAGTTGAACTGCGTTAACAATCTCAACCACGCGCTCGATAATAAACTGCTGTGATTTCTCACCATAGGGAAACGCTTCGTTATCGAATGCGTATATATAGTGAAGATCCGGCAAGAGTTGCCGGATTTCATCATAAACAGACAGCCCGCCTACGCCGGAATCGAAGACCAGAACCGTAGGACGGGATGGCAGGTTAGAAGGTATAGCTTCCGGTGAGATAGTATTCTCGCCCTGCCGTGCGGTAGCCATATGCCGTCTCATAATCTTTATCAAACAGGTTGGCGATTCTACCACGAACTGTCAGATGAGAGGTGATCGGATATGAGGCAGCGAGATCCCAAAGGCTATAGCCACCTAGTTTGACGGGTTTAGGCTGGAAAGTGACAGGATCGAAATCCGAATCAGAGCGAGCACCTTGGTAAAGCCACGTTAGCGACATGTTCACATCGTTTAACATAGTTGAAAGCTCATACTTCGCTTTCTTATGGGCACGACGCGCTAAAGCTTTATCTGTCGTTTTATCTTTGGCATCCAAATATTCCAGAGTCACCTGATGCGACAACCACCATGTATCATAGGCCGCAGTAAACTCCGCACCGGTCATTACCGCTTTACCGATATTATCGTAGGTACTCTGGCCCAGAGGGAGTGAACGAAAGTTAATGAGGTTATCAACTTCATTACGGTAGCCGGACACCCGCCAGTTCACCGGGCCACTTAAGCCTTCCACGCCAAGTTCCCACTGCTTACTTTCTTCAGGCGATAAATTGGGATTTCCCTGCGAATATGCCGTGTCATATATCTTGTCAAACGTTGGCGCTTTAAACGCCGTACCGTAAGAACCTATAATTCGATAACCGTCAACAAACTCCCATGCAGCACCGGTTTGCCACGTGCCATGTCGGCCATATTGTTGATTATCATCACCACGAACAGCGCCCTCTAACGTAACAGAACCAAACTGCTGCTTAGTCGTTAAATAGATGCCTGTATTGTCACGGCTATGAGCCTGATTATAGGCGGCGCTGCCTCCTGGTTGCGCTCGTTCATTGCGCCAGTCAGTTCCGACACTTACGCTACCATTTCCTACATTGAAGACATTGCCCCATTGCAGATTACGTTGCTCAATTTGCGTAATCGTGCCGTTATATTTTCCGGTCACATCATTAAAATTGAGATCATCATAGGTTTGGTAACTAGCAATTAATTGGCTTGAATATATACCTTCGTTGAACTTCAGACCCGCGTCATAATTTCGAGTATTCAAATAACGCTTATCATTTCCTTGATAGGTACCAACAACATCATAATCCGTATTATTGTCATATCCATAGGCACGGAAAAAACCGGAAGTATTTTCAGAGAAACGCTGTTCCAGCGATCCCCAAAAAGATTTGCTGCGATAACCATCATTATCTCTGTCAGCTGGCCAAGGCGAGGAAGGATAGACATTATATCCATGGGTAGCTTCATAGCTTCCTGCAACACTGACAACGGTATTGTCACTCACATGACCACGTACTGAACCATCATAGTTTTGATAAGCATGAGAACCGTAACCAGCATTTAGCACGCCTCCATCCTGAGCACGTTCAGTAATAATATTGATGACGCCACTGATAGCATCAGAACCGTACACAGCAGAACGAGGACCACGAATATATTCAATACGCTGTACTAACGACATAGGTATCTGACTGAAGTCAACACTGCCAGAGACTCCTGCAGAGGCAAGACGAACGCCGTCAACCAGCACCAATACATGGTTAGAATTGCTGCCACGAATAAACATCGAACCAAGTTGTCCTCGGCCACCACTCTCAGCAATATCTACTCCCGGTAAACGACGCATCACATCATTGAGCGACTTGGCCTGCCAGCGGTCGATATCTTCTCTTGTCACTACGGTAGTGGGTGCCAACACCGAAGAAACCGGCTGTGCGAAACGATTTGCCGTTACGACCATGTCATCGGCATTTTTTTCCGATGGCGAATTTTGGTTTTCCTGCGCCCAGCCAGAAAATGCCGTGACAGAAAGCGCCGTCAGCAGCGAAACTTTTTTAATCATTGTTAAAGCATCCGAGAAATAATAAGGATGCCGCAGGCTCTGTTAATAGCACGCGATATGCAGAGCCAATTGCGACGTATTCCGGCAGGTCTTCGGGCTTGGATGCCGCTGTTACCACAAACCGTCAACGGTAAGGGATACAACGAAAGCGATGACTTCCCATCTATACCCGTCATATTTCAAGTTGCATGTGCGTTGGCTGCGTTCACTCACCCGAATCACTTACTTGAGTAAGCTCATCGGGATGAAATGAGAGACATCCTGTCTCTCACCGAAGGCCAGCCGTTGGCTGGTCAAATTCGTTCCCGACGAATTTGTCCCTCTCTTGCCGCCTACCTGAAACTCGAATTATTTAGGGTACATAACAGTGTCTGCATAATAATGCTATCGCCGGGGCTTTCTTTACCGCTGCGCGTCAGCTCCAGATTTACACTGGATTCCCTTTTGACTTGTGTTACAAGACCGGATGCTCATCCTACAATCGCGAATTGTGGAAGTCTAGACTTCTATATCACTACAGGATAATCACGTAACAAAACTGGACATCCTGGCCGAATTCCCTACAATTCCCGGCCAATAACACCCTTTTAGACGCTGTTCAGACGAGAAAACCATGACGCCAGAGATCCTGCCCATCGAACAATACGACGACCAGCTTGTAGAGAAAACCGAGCGTCTGAGTGGGCTGATGGCACCGTTCAATGCACCGGAACCTGCCGTCTTTCGTTCTCCCGTCAGCCACTATCGGATGCGCGCCGAGTTCCGTATCTGGCACGAGGGTGATGAGCTTTACCACATCATGTTTGACCAGCAAACCAAACAGCGCATTCGGGTCGATCGCTTTCCGGCAGCCAGCGAGTTGATCAACCGCCTGATGCCGGCGCTGCTTGCTGCAATCCAGCCCGATTCCGTTCTACGCCGCAAACTGTTCCAGATAGACTATCTGTCTACCCTGAGCGGCGAAGTGATCGTTTCGCTGCTGTATCACCGCACTCTGGACGAGGAGTGGCAGGCTCATGCCCGCGCGCTGCGCGATAGCCTGACGGCGCAGGGGTTCCGTCTACAGTTGATTGGTCGTGCGACAAAAACCAAAATCTGCCTCGACCGCGATTATGTTGATGAATGTCTGCCGGTTGCGGGTCGGGATATGATTTACCGCCAGGTAGAAAACAGCTTCACGCAGCCGAATGCGGCAATCAATATTCAGATGCTGGAGTGGGCGCTGGACGCGACGGCAGGGTCGACAGGGGATTTGCTGGAGCTGTATTGCGGTAACGGCAATTTTTCACTCGCGCTGGCAAGAAATTTCGAACGCGTACTGGCCACCGAGATCGCCAAGCCATCCGTTGCGGCAGCACAATATAATATCGCCGCGAACCAGATAGAGAACGTGCAGATTATCCGTATGGCGGCAGAAGAATTCACGCAAGCTATGCAGGGGGTACGTCAGTTTAACCGCTTGCAGGGCATCGATCTGACGAGCTACCAGTGCGAGACCATTTTTGTTGACCCGCCGCGCAGCGGACTGGATGACGAAACGGTGAAACTGGTTCAGGCGTATCCACGTATTCTTTATATTTCCTGCAACCCGGAAACGCTGAGCCATAACCTGCAAACGCTCTCAGAAACCCACGACATTCGCCGTCTGGCACTGTTCGATCAATTCCCTTACACCCACCATATGGAGTGTGGCGTGCTGTTAGAAAAGCGTCAGTAACCGCACATCAACTGGCGGGTCACCCCGCCAGAGCACACCTGTTACAGCGTATCACTCTCTTCTGCTGAAACTGACTCCGTGGCTTTTTTGCGGCGCAGTTTCAGGCCAATCCAGAAAACCAATGCCACGCACAGGATCGAGGGAATAAAGTTCGAGCCAATAGCGGGATATTCCACACGCACGATGGCACTGTAGATCAATAATCCCAGCAGAAAACTGGCTGCTGCCAGCATCGGAATGCCTTCCGGCATACTGTGATGCAAATAACGTTGATGCAGGCAGTAAATGGACAATACCAGCGCAATCAGGGGAAAAATCGAGAACGGAACAATACTGCTGAACAAGGCGGCGAATGCGCCATTGACGGATAAGCCCGCAATCAACGCCAGCACCAGCGTACCTTTTTCTTGGTGAGGTTTTTCTGTCATGGTTTCTCCCTTTTCATGTTGTTGGTATAGAGGATTTATGGCACGGTAAAACTACTATCGTGTTCTTTTCTGTACCAGTAATACGCCCCTTTGGCGATCATCCGCAGTTGCAGTACCAGTCGTTCTTCCAGCTGTTTACGCTGTTCCAAAGAAACATCCAACGCCTCTGCTCCCGCGCTGAACACAATGGTCACCATCGCTTCTGACTGCGCTTCCGCAAAGCTGCGGGGAATATGGTTTTCCACCTCAAGATAATCCGCCAGTTCTGCGATGAAATGCTGAATTTCGCGCGCGACTGCCGCACGAAAGGCCGCCGACGTCCCTGAACGTTCACGCAGCAACAGCCGGAACGCATTAGGATTATTGCCGATAAATTCCATGAAGGTGGAAACCGACGTCCTGATTACGCTACCGGTCTTGGCAATACGCTGCCGAGCCTGTCGCATTAACTGACGCAGCATCAGCCCGCTTTCGTCAACCATTGTCAGCCCCAGTTCATCCACGTCACGAAAATGACGATAGAAAGATGTCGGCGCGATACCCGCTTCACGGGCAACCTCACGCAGACTCAGGCTGGCAAAACTACGCTCAGCGCTTAACTGGCTAAATGCAGCTTCAATAAGGGAACGACGAGTCCGTTCTTTTTGTTGTGCTCTGACACCCATTATGCTGCCCAAATGATCTACTCCCCTTTCCAGAGGGGCACTATAGCAAACTTTATTGTCCGCAGAATGAGACAAAGTTTGCCATATTAAGAATGTGAGAATCTGTTTCCATAGTAAAGGCAGGGATGATTGGGTTCTGCCGCAGTCGATGTTACAATCGCACGATGTTAAGTCCACGTTATTATTTTGTATAAAAACAGGTTTAACCTACCATGACTCTACAACATCAATACGATTATGATGCCATTGTGATTGGTTCCGGTCCCGGCGGTGAAGGTGCAGCAATGGGATTAGCCAAGCACGGCGCCAAAATTGCGGTGATTGAACGTCACTACAATGTCGGCGGCGGCTGTACCCACTGGGGTACGATTCCTTCCAAAGCCCTCCGTCACGCCGTCAGCCGCATTATCGAGTTCAATCAAAATCCCCTCTACAGTGACAACTCCCGCATTATCCGCTCCTCATTTTCCGACATTCTACGCCATGCCGACAGCGTCATCGGTCAGCAAACCCGTATGCGACAAGGGTTTTATGAGCGTAACCAGTGTGAGTTGTTCTCCGGCGAGGCCAGTTTCATCGACGCCCATACGATTGCCGTTCACTACCCAGACAACACCCATGAAACGCTGACCGCTGCCAATATCATTATCGCGACAGGCTCACGTCCGTATCATCCGGCAGAAGTCGACTTCAACCACCCGCGTATTTATGACAGCGACTCTATTCTGCAACTCGACCATGAGCCCCAGCACGTCATCATCTATGGCGCGGGCGTGATTGGCTGCGAATATGCCTCTATCTTTCGCGGCCTGAGCGTTAAGGTCGATTTAATCAATACCCGCGACAGGCTGCTGGCGTTTCTCGATCAGGAAATGTCGGATGCGCTGTCCTATCACTTCTGGAATAACGGCGTGGTTATCCGCCACAACGAAGAGTTCGAAAGTATTGAAGGGCTGTCCGACGGCGTCATCGTCAATCTGAAATCAGGCAAAAAGATGAAGGCAGACTGCCTGCTCTATGCCAACGGACGCACGGGGAATACGGAAACGCTGGGGCTGGAGAATATTGGCCTGAGCACCGACAGCCGCGGCCAGCTCAAGGTCAACAGCATGTACCAGACGGCGCTGGCGCATATTTATGCGATTGGTGATGTCATCGGCTATCCTAGCCTGGCATCAGCGGCGTACGATCAGGGCCGGCTCGCCGCGCAGGCGATTATCAAAGGCGATGCCAGCGCGCATCTCATCGAAGATATTCCAACCGGCATTTATACCATCCCAGAAATCAGCTCCGTGGGGAAAACCGAACAAGAGCTTACCGCGATGAAAGTGCCTTATGAAGTCGGGCGGGCACAGTTCAAACATCTGGCACGGGCGCAGATTGTCGGGATGAACGTGGGGAGTTTGAAGATTCTGTTTCACCGCGAAACGAAACAGATTTTGGGTATTCACTGCTTTGGTGAGCGCGCCGCTGAGATTATCCACATCGGGCAGGCCATCATGGAACAAAAAGGTGAAGGTAATACTATCGAATACTTCGTTAATACCACCTTCAACTATCCAACCATGGCAGAAGCTTACCGTGTGGCGGCGCTGAACGGATTGAACCGCTTATTTTGACAGGTTTTCCATATAGCCCTGCATATGCTCGCGGATGGTATCAGCAAGTTGCTCATAGCGTCCGCGCAGCGGTGAACCGGGGCGATACACCAGCGCGATAGTGCGCTTGGGCTCCGGTTTATAGCACGGTAAATAGCAGACGCCATCGCGTTCGCGTTCGCGCGGGACCGACAACGACGGCAGCAGTGTAATACCACTTCCCGCTGCAACCATATTACGCAACGTCTCCAGGCTGGTTGCCCGGAAATGCGTATCTTCATCCGCCCCCGCCTGAAAACAGAAGCCCATGGCCTGGTCGCGCAGGCAGTGGCCATCTTCCAGCATCAGCAGCTTTTCACCCGCCAGATCGGACATCGCCACGCGTTCGCGGTTCGCCCAAGGGTGATCCTGATAAATGGCCAGCTTCATCGGCTCGTCGAAGAGGGGAACCTCGATAAAGGCTTCGGACTCTTTCACCATTGCCAGAATGGCGCAGTCCAGTTTGCCGCTGTCCAACTGGGCCAGCAACTGATGGGTTTGCGCTTCGTGCAGATACATTTCGAGTTTGGGAAACGTGCGATGCAACATTGGAATGATTTGCGGCAGCAGATAAGGTCCCACGGTAGGGATCAGGCCGATATGCAACGGCCCAGACATGGTTTCACCCTGCTGGCTCGCCATCTCTTTTAGTACCTTGACCTCGCGTAATACCGTTCGTGCCTGCTCGACCAGCAGCAGCCCCGCTTGGGTAAACAAGACTTTACGACTGGTTCTCTCCAGCAGCATCACGCCGAGTTCATCTTCCAGTTTACGAATCTGTCCACTGAGTGTTGGCTGACTCACATGGCAGGAATCTGCCGCTCGCCGAAAGTGACGATGTTCTGCCAGCGCGACAAGATACTCTAAATCCCGAATATTCATTATTATTCTCCTTATCATGATAGCTAACAGCGATAGATAGGATATCAATGAACGACAATTTCTATCAACATCCAAAATGAATAATATATCCCACCGAAGCGTGTCGGCTTATTCCAGCCACCTGTAACGCTATACCGAGCAGGCTAATATATTCAAGTGATTTGACGATGACAGCATTTTGTGTCTCTCAGTCAGGCAAGCATGATGAATGCGAGGAAATTTGATGCGTAGGCTGAGAATGTATCATGTGAATCAGTGGAAAGCGGATAGGGATTGGAGGCTTGTAAAGCGGCGGTCAGTAAGGTGATAGAAAAGCGATTCAGTCTCCAACGGCTAAGCTAAAATCGCTGGATAGGAATCTCATCCCTGAAAGTCCCTCTTTTCATGGCCGCGGTAAGTGACGTTGAAAGGTATTCCGATACCGTCATTCTCCATCACCGCTGCGGCCTCGTTCTTCCTGAAATGTTGCGCGTCGCCTCAGCGTGCCACATCAGGGCGGACGCCCAGTGTATGGCAAATCGCGTAGCTCAGCTCAGCACGGTTCAGCGTATAGAAATGGAAATCTTTTACGCCTTCGCGGCTGAGAATTTTCACCATGTCCATCGCGATAGACGCCCCCACCATTTTGCGGGTTTCGGGATCGTTATCCAGGCCGTCAAACATGGCCGTCATCCAGTTTGGCACGCGGACGTTCGTCATCGTAGCAAACCTCTGCAATTGCTTGAAATTCGACACGGGCAGGATGCCCGGTACAATTTCTACATCAATGCCCGTCGCTACACAGCGGTCACGGAATCGCAGGTAGCTTTCTACGTCGAAAAAGAACTGTGTGATCGCGCGATTCGCGCCGGCATCAATCTTGTGTTTCAGGTTAATCAGGTCAGCCTGTGCGCTTTTCGCTTCAGGGTGCACTTCAGGATAAGCGGCAACGGAAATATCGAAATCGCCAACCTCTTTCAGCAGGGAAACCAGATCCGCCGCGTACATGTCCGGTTTACCACCTTCTGGCGGCAAATCGCCACGCAGCGCGACAATATGGCGGATACCGCTCTGCCAGTAATCCTGAGCAATTTCACGCAGCTGTTCACGCGAAGCATCAATACAAGTCAGGTGAGGCGCCGCTTCCAGACCGGTACGTTCTTTGATCGTTTTGATAATGCTATGAGTACGGTCACGCTCGCCGGAATTCGCCCCGTAGGTCACGGAAACAAACTTGGGCTTCAGGCTGCTCAGCCGATCAATTGAGCTCCACAGGGTTTCTTCCATATCGCTGGTACGCGGCGGGAAAAATTCGAACGACACATTAATCCGTCCCTGTAATTCCGCCAGACTTTGATTCAGCGCTTCCCGCTGGTTTGCGTGAAAAAAGCTCATACCTGCTACCCCGTTGACCGTGATTGTTATTATCATTCGACAAACGTCTATACGTTTAGACGTCTATATAGAAAATGACGTAATCTACTTAAAGAGTCAACGCTTTTCAGCACGCAAGCCGTGATGATTGCTCACGATAAATGAAAAAAGTTCATGATGGATCAGGCGTGGTGACTTTTATACGCAAACCCCAGAGATGTCGTGGGTTTTGCCGTTATCCGGCGTAAAAAATTATGCTGAGGAGATAGCAGGCTTAGGATGAGCCGCAGGGACGCGGCTCAAGCTTGCGCCACGTAGGGAACGTGTCGCAAGCGGTCCGTTAAGCCTAATACCGACGAAGGCACCGCGTTAGCGGCATAATTTGCGCCGGAAAGCCAGGGGTCACGGGGCGAGCGGCGCTGAGCCGCCCCGTGTCGGGCGTGTGCTACGAGGTAGCATGAAAATGGCGGGATTGTGACGCACGAAACCATCTCTCAGGCTACATGAGCGAAAGAGGATACGCCCTCAGCCACAGGGAAAATCGTGAAAATGTACGGTATGCCCTGCTTCTGTCGTCAAAAAAATGGCGTATTGCGGGGCTTCCAGACTGGTTTCGAATCCGGGTGCGAAACGCAGGGCGGACTGATGGTTGGTGCCGCGTACCGTGCTAAACGATATTCCTCGCCAGTTGCCGCTAGCAGGCCGATGCACGTGCCCTGCGGAAATATGCCGCACATTGCCGAAACGATGGCACACCTGATACAGCGCGTCTGCCGCCTCGGAAGCCAATCGAACGCTATCCAGCGCCGGAAGCCCGATCGACATTGGAGGATGGTGCAGGAACAGGAACACATTCTTGCTTTCCGCAGCCTGAAGCTGTCGCTCAAGCCACGACAGCCGCGCAGAACACAGCGTTCCGGCTACCTCGCTGGCCTGCAACGAGTCCAGCAGAATGACGCAATCATCTCCCACAGACGTCACGTTCTGCACAAACCCATTTTCATCCGCCAGCGTCGGGAACTGAGCCAAAAATACCTCTCGGTCGTCGTGATTCCCCATCGTCACACGCCAGGGAAGCTGCAATTCAGCCAGCGCCGCAGCCAGAAACGTATAGGATGCCGCACTGCCGTCATCGGACAGATCGCCTGAGATAACCACCAAATCGGCATCGCGGTGGTGTGCGTTGATATCGGCAATCGCCGCCTTCAACTGCTGCTCGGGATCGCGACCATGCAAATTGCCGCCTTGCGCGGTCAGATGGAGGTCGGAGAGTTGAATCAGTTTCATATTATCCTCGGTTCTCACTATCTACGGGCTCTCGCCCGTCACTACCGTTACGCCGACTGGCGGCGGATTAGCGGGGCAGCCACTTTCGCTCTACACGCGGGTTCTTGTACCTGAGACTGGCGTCGATCGAGCAACGCCAACGCCTGCGCTGCCATCGTTGCAGGATCCTGACGAAAGGTCGTCAGCGCATAGGCATCCCATCCTGCGGCCGGAATATCATCAAACCCGATCACCATGAGATCATGCGGAACGGCCAGGCCAAACTGCTTTGCACGATCGATCACACCAAACGCGACTAAATCGTTAACGCAGAACACCGCATCTGGCCTGACGGCTTCAGGAAGCGAAAACAGCGTCTGCCCTACCGTTAATCCATCGTCATAATCCGTATCACCGCCGCGAACTACAGCCACAGGCAGCCCTAAGGCTCTCGCCTCATCACAAAATGCCTGCTCACGTTCAATGATATTGGGCGTCGCCGACGCCGCACCCGCCAGCGCCAGACGCGTTCTGCCCGATGAAGCAAACAGCCGTGCCGCCATACGTGCTGCGGTGTCATTATCGATGTGTACGCTATCGCACGCCGGTTCGTGTCGCCCAATAACAATCAGCGGCTGACCGTTTAGCTGTGCCAGCTCAACAAACTCTTTCGGCGGCGAGCCGGAAAGCACAATCGTCGCTTCCGCACGATGCCCAAATAGAATGGAGCGCGCGGCCGCCATCGCTTCCCGCACATGGCTGGTATTGATGAGAACGGGAATTGAGCCGCGTTGAATTAACGCCTGCGACAGTTCCGCAACCAGATTGGCACGAAACCCAACCTCGGGGTGTGTCACCACCAACCCAACCAGACGGCTGCTGTTCGTCAGCAGGCCACGCGCCAGATCGTTAACCTGATAACCCAGTTCCTGCGCCGCCGTCATTACTTTGGCATAGGTAGCTGCCGACACACTGGCGCCGGGGGTAAAGCTACGGGATACCGCCGAGCGCGATACGCCAGCCCGGCGCGCCACATCCTGTGCGCTGACGTAGCCCTGTTTACCTACCTTCATTTCCCTATCCTTGCCATTACGTCGGCTTTCAAAAAACGTTCCACCACCAGCATGAACAGCACGGAAGGGATCAGCAGCACCAGCGCGGTAATAGAAGCGATCTGGTAGTTACCGCCCGCCCCAGCGGTATAAAGCAGCAACGGCATCATCTGCACATCCGGTGCCCCCACGAAATAGCTGCCGGTAAATTCATCCAGCGACTCAAGGAAAACAAAGATGGCGGACGCCATCAGCCCCGGCATAGCCAGCGGCAGGGTGATATCGACAAAGGCACGCCATGGCCCGGCACCAATCGATCGTGCCGCCTGTTCCATTTCACGTCCCACCGCCGAGAACGCCGCCGAGGCAATCCAGACGGCAAACACCAACCCGTGAACCGTGTGAACCAGTACCACACCCAGCAGCGTGCCGTTCAGCCCCCACTGATAAAACAGGCGAGCGATATTGACGTACACCGTCAAATTCGGAAACGCCTGCGGAATCAGGAATATCAGCAGTATCAATCCACGAGCAGGCAGCGGCAGACGCGCCAGCGCATACCCAGCCGGAATCGCCAGCGACAGCGAAGCCAGCACGGTAAACACCGCCACCAGCACGCTATTTCCCAGCGTTTCCCAGGCCACACCGCGCGGTGAAAACACGCGTTTCCAGAAGGCGAAGCCCCAGTCATTGGGCAACAGGTGAGGATAAAACCATTTTTCCGCTACCGACCACAGCAAGAGGTTAGCCAATGGCCCAAAGATCAAGAAGATCAGCGTCCCCAGAATCAGCATTCTCGGGATCCACCACAGTACGTTCTTCATGCTTTATCCCTCATGTTCAAGCGGAGATAAATCACGGCAAACAGACCGGTCATCAGCAGGGAAATCACCCCCAACGCATTCGCCACGCCATAATCTCCGTAGGCGTTAATGCGGAAGGCAATGTTGGCGGTTAACATCGTCGGCGACTGAGCATTAATCATCATCGGTACGGACAGTACCGACATCATGGTGACAAAAGAGAGAATGAGCCCGGTAAGCAGCGTTTGCCCAACCTGAGGCACCACAATTTCACACAGGATACGCAAGCGCGACGCGCCTAAGTTACGGGCGGACTCTATCATTGTGCGATCCAGCGACGCCATCGCACCAGCGATCAGCAGCGCCACAAACGGCGTCTGTTTCCAGACAAAAGCGAACACAATGCCACGCCAGTCCAGCCAGTTGCTGGCACTGGCCATATCGACAATGCCGAGCGTATCCAGTGCGCCATTCAGCCAGCCGTTCTTAGCCAGAAACGTGCGTAAAATTTGCCCGGTCACGATAAACGGAATAAACAGGGGCCAGCGATAGACACAGCGCAGCAACGCCACCATACGCGGGCTTTCCCCTAGCGTCAGGTAACCGCCGATCATGACCGATAGCAGGCCAATCAGCAGCGTTGAGAGGCTCACTATCAGTAAGGTAAACAGGATATCGGGCAGATACAGCGTCAATGCCGTGACAAAATTATCAATGCCCACGCCATTCTGACTGACAAAAGCGCCCCCAACCGACAGCCCCAGCGGCGTGATAAAACAGACAGCCACCACCGCCAGCGCGGGTAGCACAAGCGCGATACCCGCCAGTCGGGAGGAAAATTGGGATACGTGCAACATGAATGTCTCCGCTCTCTGGCTTCATCCCGCCAGAGCGCATGTGATGCTAAGGGGTATCTAAGCCAGCGGCACTATTTCGCCATCGCCTGCTCATAGGCGTTCAGAATCGCGGTGTGATAAGGCGCGATAGGGAACGTTTTTCCTTTGCTCGCCAGCTCATCCGGCGTCACATCCGTGAACAGACGTTGCCATACCGCGGGTTTTAGCTCAGCCTGAACGTACTTGGCATCGATCCCCGGATACCAGTTAAAGCGTTCCACAATCCCTTCGGCCTGTACTTTGGCGCTGGTTGCCAGTTCAACAAACTGCTTAGCCAGTTCGCGGTTCGGTGCCTGCGCGGGGATGACATAGTGCATCGGCTGCCCCGGCATACCGGGCGCAGGCAACAGCAATTTGAAATTGTCCGGCAGTTGTCCGCTCGCTTTCCAGGAGTAGAACATGTCGACCCACACCGGCCCCATCGCGATTTCGCCACGGCTCAACATATCGAGCGTGCCAGCGTTGCCCGGCGTCAGCGTCACGTTCTTGTTAAAAGCTTTCAGGCGTTCAAACGCCGGCTGCCATTTCTGCGCTGCCGTCTCATCAAACGGTCCGTTCATCAGCTTCTGGGCATCGCCGCCGTAAGCGTAAATCCAGCCCATCACGAAGCTCACACCCGACGCACCGCCTTTAATCCCGTTATAGCCGAACATTTTCGGATTCGCGGCAGCCCACTGTTGAATTTCGTCATAGCTTTTAGGCGGATTCGCTACCATGCCAGGGTTATAGGCCAGCGCCGTCTGGCTGCTGAACATCGGCATGACATAGCCTTTTACGTCCGTCCCCATGGCTTTATCCGCCGCGGCCATGCTAACCAACTTTCCACTGGCGATATCGTCGCGATATTTCAGCAGATCGCCCTTTTGCACCATCGGGCCGACAAACTTCTCATGCACGACCGCCACATCGGTGTCCCAGACTTTGGCACCCGCGGCCTGCTGTGCATTGAAACGCTCAAGAATCTTCTGCGACCCCGCATCACCCGGTCCGGTGCCGACCGCACGTACTTTTACGCCGGGATGCTGTTTCTCAAACAGCGGCCCCAGATATTCATTGACATAGTCGACCATGTTCTGGTCACCCGCCGTCAACACCGTTAATTCCTGAGCCTGTACAGCAGCCAGTGGCGTACTCATCATCAGCGTTGCAGCAAAAATGCGTTTCATATCATTTGTCTCCAATTCAGGATCAGGCCGTCAGGCCGGGAAGCGAGGAATAACGTGAAGAGGTGTCCGGTACCGCTGGCGAAGACATCGCCTCTTCTGCCAGCGGGAAAAGAAACAGCGCCTCGGCAGGGATTTGCACCGCAACCCGCTGCCCAATGGCATAGGGATGCGCGGCGTGAACCTGTATCCGCCAGGAACCACTGGAAATTGTATGCAGCCAGTATCCACCGGGGTAACTTTGTGCCTGCACCGTACCGTAGCGCATCAACATACCGGGTTGGATGAGCGGAACCTCTGCCGCATCGTAAAGACAAGCCGCTTCCGCACGAAAGCGCGCTTCTATCAGGCCGGGCTGTAGCGACGTATGCGCTGGCACCAGCGAGTGACTTTCGGCATCCCCAGGGATCATCAGCGTCTCACCGTCATAGCGCGCTTCCAGCACCAGCCGGTTTTCTGCGCCCATAAACGCCGCGACAAACGCACTGGCCGGATGGTGGTACACCTCTTGCGGGCTACCCGCCTGCATGATGCGGCCCTGATTCAAAATCACGATGCGATCCGCCATCACCATCGCTTCTTCGCGATCGTGCGTCACGTGGATCGCCGTCAATCCCAGACGCTGTTGCAGCGCACGGATCTCATCGCGCAGCTGTAGGCGAATGCGGGCATCCAGATTGGAGAGCGGTTCGTCCAGCAGTAAAATATCGGGCCTCACCGCCAGTGCACGCCCCAAGGCGACGCGCTGACGCTGCCCACCGGACAGCTCCGCAGGCTTACGGGCGCTCAACCCCGTCAACCCAAGCATGGTTTCCAGTTCCGCCACACGGCTGGCAATCTCCGCACGCGGTACGCGGTGTAAACGCAGCCCGTAAGCAATATGCTGTGCCACCGTCATATGCGGCCACAGCGCGTAACTCTGAAACACCAGCGCCATTCCGCGTTTCTCCGGCGGCGCTTGCGTCATATCCTGCCCATTAACGCGAATCGCTCCCGCTCTCGGTGACGAGAACCCCGCAACCGTACGCAGTAACGTCGTCTTGCCGCATCCTGACGAACCGAGCAATGCCACGAATTCGCCCTGTGCAATCTCCAGATGGATATCGTTCAATACGGCGGTCGTGCCGTATCCAACGTGTAGGTGGTCGATGACAATGTGCGGTGATGCCGCAGAGGAAGTTGTTTTTTGCACAGCTGTGCATTCCACGATAAACAAACAATGCGCAGATTGTGCGGTGGGTTCGTGTCAGTGGCGTGTTGTCACCATGACATTTCAATGACACGACTTACGAGGAGGATGACGGGGGACATTTTTGGCGAACAGAAAAACGGGAAAATGTATCTGGAGTATTGGCCATCTCCCACTGTGTGGAAATGGCCAACAATGCTGCCGCGATTACAGCAGATTCTACAGTAACTGCGCCAAGCGGTTTAGGTCAGATTGAAGCGCACCTGCCGTAACATCGCGCCCCGCGCCCGGCCCACGGATAACCAGCGGGTTATCCCGATACCAGCGGCTTTCAATCGCAAACACGTTATCACCCGGCAGCAGCGAGGCCAGCGGATGATCGGGGCGAACCGCTTCAACGCCCACGCGCGCTTTACCATTGCTGTCAAAGCGTGCGACGTGACGCAGAACTAAGCCCATTTCCTGTGCCGCTTCCAGACGTTGCAGCATCTGCTCGTTCAGCGAATCGCCATTCTCGAAGAAGTAATCGACTGATCCCTGTTCACAGCCCGGCGGCACCAGCGACTCAACCCGAACCTGACTAGGTTCGATGTCATAGCCCGCCTCACGCGCCAGAATCACCAGCTTGCGCATAACGTCCTGACCAGAGAGGTCAACGCGCGGATCCGGCTCAGTCAGCCCCTGCTGGCAAGCCTGATCGACCAGATCGGTGAACGGTACGGTGCCATCGAACTGCAAGAACAACCAGGAGAGCGTGCCGGAGAAAATCCCGCTAATCGCCAGAATACTGTCGCCGCTTTCCCGCAGATCGCGCACCGCAAAGTTGACCGGCAACCCTGCGCCGACGGTCGCGTTATACAACCAGTGGCGATCCGTTTTCGCGAACGCATCGCGGATCTGGCGATAGTTATTGCCGCCGGATGCACCGGCTAACTTGTTGGCGCTAATGACATGGAAACCATAGCTGGCGAAATCCAGATACAGATCGGCGACGGAATCACTGGCGGTGACGTCCAACACCACCAAATCATCGAAGGGGTGCGCACGCATCCACAGGAACAGATCTTCACCATCCCGCTCCTGCGCTTCACTTTCAAAGAAGGCCAACGCCCGGCTGGCATCCAACCCATCATAGTTCAGCAGGCTGCGCGTACTGTCCACCACGCCAGCCAGAACAAACTCAAAGCCGGTACGTGCAGACAGATTGCTCTGCTCACGCGCAAACAGCTCCAGCCAGCGTGAACCAATATTGCCTTTGCCGAACAGCACCAGACCGATGCGCTTCTCTGCACGGAATAGTGAATGGTGCAGCCCACGAATCAAATGCTCCGTCGGACCAACGCGCAGCACCGCCACCAGACTGATGCCATCATCGGCCTGGCGGACAAATTCAATCGGCTGGTCTTTCAACTGCTGATAGAAACGGTGGCTGTGCAGCGGATTTTTACCCACGCCTGCACCGACCATCGCCACCATCGCCAGCCCGTCACGCTGGTTGAGTTCAACCGGTAACGCGGCCTGTGCCAGCAGTTGCAGCGCGCTATCCACCACTTCGGAGGTGTAGCACAGTTGCAGCAGGTTACGATCCTGATGAACGCCGATTGCCAGCGGTTTCAGCTGCGCACGGTTCAGAAGCTGTTCGACTTCTTTTTGCAGCAGCGCGAAATCGTGTTCAGAAGGAACCTGAACTTCAATCAGGCACACGTCATCGTGGCTGGTGACAATTTTGGCGCCCGTGCCCGAGGCCAGCACGCGTTCGATGCGCGTAGACCCTTGTTCAGGCTGATAGCTGCAACGCAGTTGTAGGTCGATATCGCTGCCGGAAACAGGCTGCAAGGTACGGGTATGCAGTACCGGCGCCGCCAGACGCGCCAGCTCACTGGCTTCATCTAACCGCAGCAGCGGCAACAGGCAGGCATCTTTCACTTTGCGCGGATCGGCGCTATAAACCCCGGCAACGTCGCTCCAGATGGTCACGCGTTCCACCCCCGCCAGCGCACCAATTTGCGTGGCCGAGTAGTCACTTCCGTTGCGCCCCAGCAGTACCGTTTCACCCGCGTCATTGCGGCAGATAAAACCGGTGACCACCAAACGCTGCCCCGCATGTTGCGTCAGATATTGCTGCAACAACGGCCAGGAACGGCCTTCATCAACCTGCGGCTGTGCGGCACGCTCCGCACAGAGAAAATCGCGCGCATCCAGCCAGGCCGCATTCATATCCAGCTGATTCAACACCGCAGACATCAGGCGAGCCGACCAGATTTCACCGTGCCCAACCACTTCGGCGTAAACGGCATCGGTAATTTTGCCATCCAGCAGCGTAGCCAAACACTCCAGATCGCGAATAAACTGGGCGGTCAGCGCTTCTGCCGCTTGCGCAGGCAGAAGACCGGCGATCAGTTCGCTGTGATAACGGCGTAACGCCTGCTGCACCTGATGCGCTGACAGGCGATCGCTCTGACTGAGTTTCAACCAGCTAATCAGCTGGTTTGTGGTACTACCTGCGGCAGACACCACCATTAAATCACCGGGGTGGCTATACTCCGCCATAATACCGGCAACGCGCAGGTAACACTTCACATCGGCCAGACTGCTACCGCCAAACTTATGCAGTTGTCGGCCCGTTACCGATGGCGCTACTCCTAATGCACTCATTCTTACCTCTTGGCTGCGGCTTGAAACGCACGATCCAGATCGGCAACCAGATCATCGCCGTCTTCAATGCCGGTGGAAATACGCAGTAATGTTTCAGAGATACCCGCCGCGGCACGCGCTTCTGGCGCCATACCGGCGTGCGTCATCGTTGCCGCATGAGAGATGAGGCTCTCAACCCCGCCCAGCGATTCCGCCAGCGTGAACAGCTCCAGCGACGCCAGAAAACGCCGCAGCGTGTCTTCATCCCCATCCAGCTCAAAACTTAGCATAGCGCCAAAACCGGATTGTTGACGGCGGGCAATATCATGGCCGGGATTGTTCGGCAGTGAAGGATGGTACAGCGCCTTCACCAATGGCTGCGTCTGTAAAAATTCAACGATTTGTTGCGCGTTACGCTGCGCGGCGGCCATACGCGGCGCCAACGTACGCAGGCCGCGTAGCAACAGATAGCTGTCAAACGCTGCACCGGTGACACCGATATTGTTCGCCCACCAGGCCAGTTCAGTAATGGTATCGGCATCTCTGGCAATCACGGCACCCGCGACGACATCAGAGTGACCGTTCAGATATTTGGTACAGGAATGCACCACCAGATCGGCACCCAGCTCTAGCGGCTTTTGCAGCGCCGGGCTCAGGAAGGTGTTATCCACCACGCTGACCGCATCCGCTTCCCGCGCGGCCTGACAAATCGCGGCAATATCGACGACGCGCAGCAGCGGATTGCTCGGGCTTTCCACCAGCACCAGCTTCGGCTTTTCTGCCAGCGCCGCGTTGAGCGCATCGGCATCACTTTGATCGACAAATTTGACGCGAAACGCGCCGCGCTTGCTCAGGCTATCAAACAGACGATAGCTGCCGCCGTAGCAATCATGCGGCGCCACCAGCAGATCGCCGGGACGCAGGAACACCGTGCAAACCAGCATAATCGCCGACATTCCGCTGCTCGTCATTACCGCACCCGCGCCGCCTTCCAGTTCGGCAAGCGCACGCTGTACAACATCACGCGTGGGGTTGCCGCGCCGCGAATAGTCGTGTGCGCGTGGCTGGTTGAACCCGGTAAAATTATACGTGCTGGAAAGGTGAATGGGGGGAACGACGCAGCCATACTGTTCATCATCATTTAACCCACTGCGGACTGCGATCGTTGCCTGTTTACGCGTCATCGGCTCATTTCCTGACTGGAGGCTGAAAAGATAGGAACTTAAGAGTAAACGCAGTTTCAATGGACGTCAATACATCTAGACATCTAAACCTCTTTGCGTATAGATTGAGCACAGGCAGAATAACCGTTAGAATCGTGGCATTTCATGACAGATGCTGTCTTCATTAGATTAATTTTTAAGGTATCCCATGGCTGAGTGGAACGGCGAGTATGTCAGCCCTTACGCTGAACACGGTAAAAAAAGCGAGCAAGTCAAGAAGATAACAGTATCTATCCCTCTGAAAGTATTAAAGATACTGACTGACGAACGCACGCGTCGTCAGGTGAACAACCTGCGACATGCCACCAACAGCGAGCTGCTGTGTGAGGCGTTCCTGCACGCGTTCACGGGCCAACCGTTACCGAATGACGAAGACCTGCGCAAAGAACGCAGCGATGAAATTCCTGAAGCCGCGAAAATCATCATGCGTGAAATGGGTATCGACCCGGATACGTGGGAATACTGATCGCGTTTGCGCTATCGATTTTCTCGCTAACCCCGCCTTCCCCGGCGGGGTTTTGCTATGCAGATAATGCCCACTCAATTCACCGCTCTCGTTAACGTCCGCCGTTCTCTTCTTACGACCGTTTCTTCTTCCACTCACGTTGTGAATCGGGATTGCATTTAATTTGTTATGTTATAACATATCATTTCATGGCATATAACGGTGATATATCCACATTATGACAGAGCCTCTCTCCGCCAGCCGCGTGCTGCTACAACTGCACCATGTTTCCGTCGCTGACGCGAATCGTGCACCGAGACTCAGTGATATTTCGCTGTCCATGCAGGCGGGTGAACGCTTAGCGCTGATTGGACCCAACGGCAGCGGCAAATCCACGCTGCTACGCGTGTTAACCAGCGAACTCGGCACAACGACGGGTTACATCCATCTGAATGGTCAGCCGCTGAATACGCTCAGCCGCCATGAGCGAGCAAAGCGCATCGCGATTCTGGCCCAGAACGATACGCCAGATCTGCGTCTACGAGTCGCGGAATACGTTGCTTTGGGGCGGATTCCACACCACGGATTCAGCACGCCTGCGTACGATCGCCAGCTCATCGAAGAGGCGCTGGACGATACCAGCTTATTACCGCTGCGCCACCGTCTGCTGGGGACACTCTCCGGCGGGGAACGTCAGCGCGCCGCACTGGCACGTGCTTTTGCGCAAACGCCACAACTTCTGCTGCTGGATGAACCGACGAACCATCTCGATCCGTTGGCACGTGCGCAACTGCTGTCTCTGGTGCGGAAGCGCGGCATTTCAACGCTCGCGGTGCTGCACGACCTGACACTCATCACGCCCTTTGCCGATCGCGTCGCCGTTTTGCAGCAGGGCACGCTGCTTCGCTGGGGAACACCTGCACACGCGTTGAGCGCCGACTGTGTGAAATCCGTCTTTGGGATGGAGAGTTTTACGGTGCCGCACCCGATAAACGGCTCGCCCATTCGCATCTTTGAAGCCCCTGAACTGCACTGAGGAATCATGATGAAAATAACGCTTCTGTCTGGAGTGCTGGCATTGACGTCGTGCTGGGCGCACGCCTCTGGCTTTCCGGTCACGGTGGATAGCTGTGGGCAACCGCTAACCTTCACCCAACCGCCGCAGCGCGGCGTTATTCATGACCTAAACATGACGGAAATGGCGTTTGCACTTGGGCTGCAAAAAAATATTGTCGGGCTGACGGGGATTACCGGCTGGTATAAAGCGCCCCCAGACTTTATCAAGCAGCAGGGCACGATCCCCGAACTGGCAGCAAAATACCCGACGTTGGAAAACCTGTTGGCCGTACACCCGGATTTCTTCTTTGCCGGGTGGAACTACGGCATGAAAGTCGGTGGCGACGTCACGCCGCAAGCGCTGAAAAAATACGGCATTCAAACGCTGGTACTCAGCGAAAGCTGCGTGTTCACCGAACAACAGCAGCAGCGCCCACGAGCCAGCATGGAGCTGCTTTACGGCGACATGCTGAAACTGGGGAAAGTTTTCGGTAAGCAGGAACAGGCTCAGGAACACATCGACGATTGGAAACAGCACATTGCTGCCCTGCAAACCCGTATTGGCGATCGGCCAAAGCAGACGGTTTTCCTGTATGACTCTGGCGACGATAAACCTTTTACCAGCGGGAAATTCGCCATGCCAACCGCCATCATTGAGGCCGCAGGCGGCAGAAACGTAATGGACGATATGGCAACGAGCTGGGCCTCGACATCGTGGGAAAACGTAGCGGCACGCGAGCCTGATTTCATTATTTTGCTGGATTACCAGACGGGCAACGGCGCGGATGCGTTGAGGCGTTTTCTGGAATCACACCCGCTGATGAAATTTACCCCCGCCGTACAGCAGCATCGCTATCTAAAGCTGCAATATGCGGAGCTCACGCCGGGGCCGGCGAATATCGCGGCCGTCGATAAACTGGCGCACGCACTCTACCCGGATGCCTTTAAGTGAACCCAACGTCTTCACGTTATGCTGTGACGGTCGTTATCGCGCTACTGATATTGGTTGGGCTGATGCTGTTAAATATTGCGACAGGCAGCACGACGATTCCCCTTACGCAGGTCGCCAGTGTCTTAGGGCTATCATCGGCGGATGTCTCTCCAATGACGTCACGTATCATTCTGGAACTGCGCATTCCCCGCAGCCTGCTGGCGGCGCTGTGCGGCGCGGGGTTAGCGATGGTCGGTGCCTTTTTGCAAACGGCAACCCGTAACGATCTGGCCGATCCTTTTCTGTTCGGCCTGTCTGCCGGCGCTTCGGCGGGGGCGGTCGCCGTCATCACCCGTTTTGGTGAGCAGCTCGGTGGCTGGGCGCTGCCGATAGCGGCCTTCTGCGGCGGTATCTTATCGGCCGTTGCCGTGACGGTGCTATTCCTGCTGCAACAGGCGCGGGGCGCAGAACGCCTGATCATTTGCGGATTGGCGATCTCTTTTCTGTTCGGCGCACTGACGAACTACCTGGTATTTTCCGGCGATCAGCGAGCCGCCAGCTCGATTCTTTTCTGGTCGCTGGGCGGGCTAGGCCTTGCCCGTTGGGACACGCTACCTTTTGCAGTATTCAGCGTTCTGCTGCTATTCGGCCTCACTGCCCTACGCTGGCGTGCGCTCGATGCGCTGCTGGCTGGCGGACAAACCGCAGCCTCAATGGGGGTTAACCTGTCTCACGTACGGGTGGAAATTTTTATCTGCTGCGCGTTCGCCACCTCGCTACTAGTTGCGCTTACCGGCGTGATCGGTTTTATCGGTCTGATGATTCCCCATCTGGCCCGCCCGCTGAGCGGCGTGCTGCACAAGAGGCTTCTGCCAATGACAGCCGTACTGGGCGCGATATTGCTGTGCGGCGGCGACTGGCTCAGCCGGCAGCTACTGGCGCCACAGGAATTGCCCATCGGGATTATTACGGCGGGGTTAGGCGGCGTCTTCGTTCTGGGGATGCTGATAAAACGTCAGCAGGGTTACTGAACCACCAGAAACAACAAAGGCACCTGTCGGTGCCTTTGTCAAAGTTACTGTGCCAATGAGGCCAGTAAAACTTATTTTTTAGTGCCTGGTACGGAGAAACGCTTGTTGAAGCGGTCAACACGGCCACCCGTTGCAACATCACGTTGTTTACCGGTGTAGAACGGGTGGCATTCGCCACAAACGTCCAGGTTCAGGTCACGACCCACGGTAGAATGGGTTTTGATCACGTTACCGCAAGAGCAAGTTACAGTAACTGCAGAATAATTCGGGTGAATACCTTTTTTCATGGGGAAACCTCAGTTAAGGCCGTGTCGCTATCCAGCCCTGTTCCGCCAGACACCACACGAAAGTTGTATAAGTAAGTTCATTATGCGAACGGCGCAATGATTTTCGCAAACGATTCATCATTTGTGCAAACAGCATAGTGGCGGCGGATCATACAGAATCTGATACCCCGATGCAATCGCATCCACACATTATCCCTCGCAGCATGTACACTAGCGCCTTGCGTTATTTTCACCCTGCTCGGCGCGTGATACAAACCACCCGGTTGTGTCTTAGATCGCCGCGCGAATCCACGTCGATTATCACGGAGATGTTATGTCTGTCGCTCAGGTCGCTTTGCCCGTGCCGTTGGCGCGTACATTCGATTATTTGCTGCCCGCTGGAGGTATCGCTCCGCAGGTTGGCGCGCGCGTCAGCGTCTCCTTTGGTAACCGTAAAGCCATCGGCATTATTACCGCACTGAACAACACCAGCGAGCTTCCGCTTGAGCAATTAAAACCCGTACATGATGTGCTGGACGAACAGCCGCTGTTTCCTCCCAGCCTGTGGCGCATTCTGCTGTGGGCCGTTGAGTACTATCACTATCCGATTGGCGAAGTGCTGTTCCATGCATTGCCGATATTACTGCGTCAGGGGAAACACGCACACCGTGCCCCGCTCTGGCAGTGGTTTGCCACCGAACAGGGTCGGGCGACCCCGCTCAACACGCTCAAACGCGCCGTGAAGCAGCAGCAGGCGCTGGCAGCCTTACTTCAGTCGCCGATTTATCGCCATCAGGTGAGCGAAATCGGGCTGACGGAAACGGCGTTGCAGGCACTGCGTAGCAAAGGACTGTGCGAATTGCAGGCCGCAGAGCAAACGCTCCATGACTGGCGTCAAAGCTTTAGTCTGGCGACCGACAGGCTACGTCTAAATACCGAACAGGCTACTGCCGTCGGTGCGATCCGCAGCGAAGATAACCACTTTGCCGCCTGGTTGCTTGCGGGCATCACCGGTTCAGGCAAAACCGAAGTCTATCTCAGCGTGCTGGAAAACGTACTGGCGCAGGGCAAACAGGCGTTGGTGTTAGTCCCGGAAATTGGGCTGACGCCGCAAACCATCGCCCGCTTCCGTGAACGCTTTAACGCGCCGGTGGATGTCCTGCACTCGGCACTCAACGACAGCGAACGCCTTGCCGTCTGGCTACGCGCCCGCAGCGGTGAAGCCGCGATCGTCATCGGGACACGATCGGCACTATTTACCCCCTTTGCCCGTTTGGGGCTAATCGTGATTGATGAAGAACACGACAGCTCCTATAAACAGCAGGAAGGCTGGCGTTATCACGCTCGCGACTTGGCGGTGTTCCGCGCCAGAGAAGAAGACATTCCTATCGTCATGGGAACGGCGACGCCCGCGCTGGAAACGCTGTATAACGTCCAGATCGGCAAGTATCGACGCTTGAATCTGACCAAAAGAGCGGGCAATGCCGCATTGGCCAAACAGCACGTTATCGATCTGAAAGGACTACCGTTGACGGCGGGGTTATCTCAGCCGCTGATTACCCGCATTCGCCACCATCTGACGAACGATAATCAGGTTATCTTGTTTCTTAATCGGCGCGGGTTCGCCCCCGTGGTGATGTGCCACGAGTGCGGCTGGATTGCCGAATGTCAGCGCTGCGATCACTACTATACCTACCACCAGCATCAGAAAATGTTGCGCTGCCACCACTGCGACAGCCAGCGTCCAGTGCCACAACAGTGCCCCAGTTGCGGTTCAACGCATATGGTGCCCGTCGGTCTGGGCACCGAGCAGTTGGAGCAAAGCCTTGCTCCGCTATTTCCTGATGTTCCGATCACCCGCATCGATCGTGATACCACCAGCCGTAAAGGCGCGCTTGAGCAGCAGCTCTCGCAAGTCAGGCAAGGCGGCGCACGTCTTCTCATCGGCACACAGATGTTGGCGAAAGGCCATCACTTCCCAGACGTAACGCTGGTTGCCCTGCTGGACGTGGACGGTTCGCTGTTTTCTGCCGACTTCCGCGCGGCAGAGCGTTTTGCCCAGCTCTATACTCAAGTGGCGGGTCGTGCGGGACGCGCGGGCAAGGCGGGCGAAGTGGCGTTGCAAACTCACCACCCGGATCACCCGCTATTACAAACGCTGCTACAACAGGGTTACGATGCCTTTGCCAGCCAGGCGCTTACCGAACGGAAAAGCGTTTTTCTGCCACCGTTTACCAGCCATATCCTCTTCCGCGCTGACGATCACGATAATCAGCAGGCCGCCTTATTCCTCCAGCAATTGCGTAATTTGCTGGAGGCGAGCCCATTGCGAGATGAATCACTTTGGCTGCTGGGCCCGGTACCCGCTTTACAACCCAAACGCGCGGGGCGCTTCCGCTGGCAGCTTTTACTACAGCACCCTTCCCGAGCGCTATTGCAGAAACTGGTCAGAACCTCGATGGCGTTGATCGGCACGCTGCCGCAAGCACGTAAAGTGAAATGGATGCTGGATGTCGATCCCACGGACGGTTAGCGTTTCCTGTTAGATCATGTCGGTTTCTTGCCACGCTTTTTTTGCGAGCAGCGTCGAGAACACGATATTCATCACACTTTCCGTGCAAATTAAGCAACAAAACCTGCGTTCAATCTGTTATCACTGTCTGCGCAGGCAGTATGCTGAGGCTGGTCGTGTACTGACATACTGTGCCATTCAGTCGGTATACCGTGCCGAAAATCGTTACCCGTCATCATAGAAAGTCAGTAGACAGGAGCGTTCTGCTGACAGTCAGCGCCAGTTAACGCTGACGCAAGGAGAAAAGCGTTGAAGCAGAAGAAAGGCGTCACCACGGCGACGATGAAAGACGTGGCGGATGAGGCGGGCGTTTCCACCGCGACCGTATCCCGAACGTTAATGAACCCAGAAAAAGTCTCTGCGACCACCCGCAGGAAGGTCGAGCAGGCTGTCATCGCCGTTGGCTATTCGCCCCACGCGCTCAACAGGAACCTCAAACGTAACGAATCGCGTACGATCCTGACGATCGTACCGGATATCTGCGATCCTTATTTCTCTGAAATCTTTCGCGGGATCGAGGAAACCGCAGCCGAACACGGCTATCTGGTGTTGATTGGCGACTGTGCCCACCAGCATCAGAAAGAAAAAACCTTCGTCGATCTGATTATTACCAAACAGATCGACGGCATGGTGTTGCTCGGCTCTCATCTGCCATTTGATGCCGGTCAGGAAGAGCAGCGTAATCTGCCGCCGATGGTGATGGCGAATGAGTTCTCACCGGATCTGGCACTGCCCACCGTGCATATCGATAACCTGACCGCCGCCTTTGAAGCCGTACATTATCTGCATCAGGCGGGTCATCAGCGCATCGCCTGCATTGCTGGCCCGGAGCATATGCACCTGAGCCAATATCGCCTACAGGGATATATTCAGGCTCTACGGCGCAACGGGATTCTCATCGACAACCAGTACATCTTTCGGGGCGATTTCACCTATGAAACCGGGATGCACGGCCTGATTGCGCTGATGCAGCACCCGCAGCCGCCCAGCGCGATCTTCTGTCATAGCGATCTCATGGCACTGGGCGTGCTGGCGCAGGCCAGAAAGATGGGGCTGGATATCCCGCGCGACCTTTCCGTCGTCGGTTTCGATGATATTGAACAGGCGAAATACAGCTGGCCGCCGCTGACGTCTGTCGCCCAGCCGCGTTATCAGATCGGACGCGAGGCAATGCTGCTACTCTTAGAGCAGTTGCAAGGTAACACGGTACAAAGCGGTTCCCGTCTGTTGTCCAGTGAACTGGTTATCCGCGATAGCGTCGCCGCGCCGAATTACGCCCGTAACAGGCTTTAAGACTTCAGGTGCTGGTCAAATATTTGAGGGTTCAGTAACATGACCCCCTAATTATGTTAATTACCTAATCAATTCACAGCGAAACGACAGTGGCACAAAGAGACTACGTGAGCCGGGGACGTTCATCAGGGACGCGTCGGAAAACGACAAATAGCCGAAAAAAAGGCAAGGCTTCAGGTGCATCAAAAACGATGATCGCCTTGGCTGTTGCCGTTTTGGTCACCTTCGCGGGCGGTCTGTACTTTATCGCCCATAACAAACCCGACGAGTCCCCCGTTCTGCCGCATCAAAACGTGGGTAAAGGTAACGGGCTGCCACCCAAGCCAGAAGAACGCTGGCGCTACATCAAAGAGTTGGAAAATCGTCAGTTGGGCGTCACGACGCCAACGGAGCCTTCCGCGGGGGGCGAGATTCAGTCGCCAGTGCAGTTGACGGATGAACAGCGCCAACTGCTGGAACAGATGCAGTCTGATATGCGTCGCCAGCCAACACAGCTTTCCGAAGTGCCGTATAACGACCAGACGCAGGTTCCGCGCTCTCAGGTGACGATTAAGCCGCCGACACAACCGATGCAGCAGCCACCTGTTGTGACGACGCAGCCCACCACGCGGGCACCGGCGGTCACGCAAACGACGCCAGCGGTTCCAAGACAAGATATTCCAAAACAAGACATTGCAAGACAAGAAACGCCAAAACAGGAAGCGCCGAAGCAACAGCCGGTCAAGCAGCCTGAAGCGCCAAAAGTCGAAAAAACTCAACGTTGGGCGATTCAATGTGGTTCCTTCAAAACTCTGGATCCTGCCGAATCGGTGCGAGCGCAGCTGGCGTTTGCCGGTATCGAAAGTCGCATTACCTCCAACGGTGGCTGGAACCGTATTATGCTGGGGCCTTATAACAATCGTGCTGCCGCAGATAGCATGATCCAACGCCTGAAGAGTGCGGGCGCATCAAACTGTATTCCTCTTGCCAGCGGGGGTTGAAAAACCCCACGCCTTCCCCCATCTATAACATCAATGCGCCCCGAATCATGCGGGGATCTTTTTCTTCAAACGGGGACTAACTCGTGACAACAATTGTAAGCGTACGCCGCAACGGCCAGGTGGTCATTGGCGGTGATGGACAAGCCACTCTGGGCAACACCGTGATGAAAGGCAACGTGCGTAAGGTACGTCGCCTCTACCATGACCGCGTCATCGCCGGTTTCGCAGGCGGCACGGCGGATGCCTTCACCCTTTTTGAGCTTTTTGAACGCAAGCTGGAATTGCACCAGGGTCATCTGGTGAAAGCCGCTGTCGAGCTGGCGAAAGACTGGCGTACCGACCGTATGCTACGCAAGCTGGAAGCCCTGTTGGCCGTCGCGGACGAAAATGCCTCGCTGATCATTACTGGTAATGGCGATGTCGTGCAGCCTGAAAACGATCTGATCGCGATTGGTTCCGGCGGTCCTTATGCACAGGCTGCCGCGCGTGCGTTACTGGAAAACACCGAGCTGGGTGCGCGTGATATCGTCGAAAAATCGCTGGGGATTGCGGGCGACATCTGTATCTACACCAACCAGTTCCACACGATAGAAGAATTAGCCTCCAAGGCGTAAGGATCAACTATGTCTGAAATGACCCCGCGCGAGATAGTCAGCGAACTCGACAGCTATATCATCGGCCAGCATAAAGCGAAACGTGCCGTTTCCATCGCGCTGCGTAACCGCTGGCGCCGTATGCAGTTGGACGAAGCACTTCGTCATGAAGTGACGCCTAAAAACATTCTCATGATCGGCCCGACCGGCGTCGGTAAAACCGAAATCGCTCGTCGTCTGGCAAAGCTCGCCAATGCGCCGTTCATCAAAGTGGAAGCAACCAAATTCACCGAAGTGGGCTATGTCGGTAAAGAAGTTGACTCCATCATCCGCGATCTGACGGATTCCGCGATCAAAATGGTGCGCCTCCAGTCCATCGAAAAAAACCGTTTCCGTGCGGAAGAGATGGCGGAAGACCGCATTCTGGACGTGCTGATTCCACCAGCGAAGAACAACTGGGGGCAGGCAGAAAGCACACCTGAACCTTCCGCAGCACGCCAGGCATTCCGCAAGAAACTGCGTGAAGGCCAATTGGACGACAAAGAGATCGAGATCGATCTGGCTGCTGCGCCTGTTGGCGTAGAGATCATGGCACCACCGGGCATGGAAGAGATGACCAATCAGCTCCAGTCCATGTTCCAGAATCTGGCAGGCCAAAAGCAGAAAGCCCGCAAGATCAAAATCAAAGACGCCTTCAAACTGCTGATAGAAGAAGAAGCCGCCAAGCTGGTGAACCCGGAAGAGTTGAAGCAGCAGGCGATTGAAGCCGTTGAGCAGCACGGTATCGTGTTCATTGATGAGATCGACAAGATCTGTAAGCGTGGTGAAAGCTCCGGCCCGGATGTGTCCCGTGAAGGCGTTCAGCGCGATCTGCTGCCACTGGTTGAAGGCTGTACCGTGTCCACCAAACACGGCATGGTCAAAACCGACCACATCCTGTTTATCGCCTCCGGCGCGTTCCAGGTTGCCAGCCCGTCCGATCTGATTCCTGAATTGCAGGGACGTCTGCCGATTCGCGTGGAATTGCAGGCGCTGACGACGGAAGATTTCGAGCGCATCCTGACAGAACCTAGCGCCTCGTTGACAGAGCAGTACAAAGCGCTGATGGCGACGGAAGGTGTGGATATTTCGTTCACGGCCGATGGCATCCGCCGTATTGCCGAAGCAGCCTGGCAGGTAAACGAAAGCACCGAGAATATCGGCGCACGCCGTCTGCATACCGTGATGGAGCGTCTGATCGAAGACGTTTCTTACGACGCCAGCGAAATGAACGGCCAAAGCGTTACCATTGACGCAGATTACGTACGTAATCATCTGGATGAATTAGTAGCAGATGAAGATCTGAGTCGATTTATCTTATAATCCGTTTTCGCGGATCGCACGATTAACGACAAAGTGGGAGGCGTTGGCCTCCCACTTTTGTTTCTGACACCGCCATCACTGACTTTTCTTGTTTATAAACGGATGATTCACGCAATTGGATCGTCAATAAAAATTGAAGCGCACCATGACCTTATCAACCCATAGCAGCAAAACCAAAGCCTGGCTGGATAGTCTGCGTCCAAAAACGTTGCCATTAGCTTTCGCGTCCATCGTCACAGGCTCGGCGATTGCGAGCTGGCATAGCAGCTTTAAACCGGGCGTAGCATTACTGGCGTTGTTGACCGCCGGACTGCTGCAAATCCTTTCCAATCTGGCGAACGACTATGGGGATGCGGTAAAAGGCAGCGATACCGAGGATCGTATCGGGCCACTGCGCGGTATCCAGACCGGTGCCATTACGCTGGTGCAACTGCGCAATGCACTGATCGTGACGGTGGTGCTCACCATCATTTCCGGCGTGAGTCTGGTGATTCTGGCGTGTGAAAAGCCCGCAGATATCTTTGGTTTCCTGATTCTGGGACTGCTGGCGATTTTCGCCGCCATCACCTATACCGTCGGTAACAAGCCCTACGGTTACATTGGGCTCGGTGATATCTCGGTGCTGATTTTTTTCGGCTGGCTCAGCGTCGCCGGGTCGTATTATCTGCAAACCGGCCACTTCGACAGCATCGTGATGCTGCCTGCCACGGCCTGCGGTCTGCTGGCTACGGCGGTCCTGAACATCAACAACCTGCGCGATATCGACAACGATCGCATCAGCGGCAAAAACACACTGGCGGTGCGCCTCGGCGCGGAAAAAGCGCGCTTCTACCACACGATGCTGCTGCTGCTGGCGCCGGTTTGTCTTGGTCTGTTTGCCACGTTTTATCTGCACAGTCTGGCGGGCTGGCTCTTTATTCTGGCACTCCCGTTGCTGATTAAGCAGGCGCGCTATGTGCTGCGTGAAACCAGCGCATTCAGCATGCGCCCGATGTTGGAAAAAACGGTGAAAGGCGCGCTGCTGACCAACATTCTGTTCGCCGTGGGTGTGATACTGAGCTAGTGCGGGTAAAGTGAGCGCAGGCGAAAAGCGGCGCGTATTTACTGATGCGCATCAAGTTAACATTTGATGATTTTGCCAACAGCCGCCAGAAAGGGATATACTCATGATTCCGGCGGCAAACAGACGTTAATCCTATGAAATACGATACTTCCGAACTGTGCGATATCTACCACGAAGAGGTGAATGTTGTTGAGCCTCTGTTCTCTAACTTTGGCGGGCGTACTTCATTTGGTGGCAAAATCACCACGGTGAAATGTTTTGAGGATAACGGCCTGCTGTTCGATCTCCTTGAAGAGAACGGCCTGGGGCGCGTGCTTCTGGTCGATGGCGGGGGTTCCGTGCGCCGCGCGTTGATCAACGCGGAAATCGCCCGGTTGGCGACGCAAAACGAATGGGAAGGCATTGTCGTTTATGGCGCGGTGCGTCAGGTCGACGATTTAGCTGAGCTGGATATTGGTATTCAGGCGATGGCCGCGATTCCGGTCGGTGCCAGTAGCGAAGGTATCGGCGAAAGCGATATTCGCGTCAACTTCGGTGGCGTGACCTTCTTCTCCGGTGATCATTTGTATGCCGATAATACTGGCATCATTCTGGCGGAAGACCCGCTGGATATTGAATAATATCGTTGAATCTCCGCGTTTTTATTGCGGTAACATCATCACAAAAAAGGGCGATAACCGCCCTTTTTTATTTGGCTCAATCGATAATTGATTCCTTCGTCTGAGCCGGCAATCCCTATTAGACTTCTTCCATTTTGCCTAACAGCGCGCGTAAGCGCTCTTGCCATACCACTTGCTCTTCTTTCAACTGTTCGTTCTCGCGCACCAGCGCGTCACGTGAACCCGCTGCCGCCTGAACATCCTGCGACAGCGCGTTGTTCTGCTCTTTCAGCTCTTCAATTTCCATTTGCAACAGCGTGATGGTATCAATCGCCTGCTGAACTTTCGCTTCCAGCTTTTCAAACACTTCAAATGACATTCTTCAAACCCCTTTTAATCGCAACAAGGCAAAGATCGGTTAACGCTGGCCTTCGGACTCTGTAACCAACACCCAACGGTGTCGCCATCCGCCCGTAAACATAATCCTGACCGCAGGACCGCTGGCAAGACAGACCATAGCGAAATTGTATGTAGCCAACCGCCACCTGTCTAGCGCACATCCCCCACTACGCGAGTGTGGCAGCTTTTCTTACGTAACACTATCAGTACAAACTGAAAAACGGGCAGTACAAACCGAAAAACGGGCAACGCGAGCTGAAAAACAAACTGCATAAACGGAAAAAGCGAGTGGCATAGACTGAAAACGACTCCTGTTCGCTTCCGCATTACTCCTATGGTGTTAATAAATTTAACCTGAGCGTTACTCTCAGCGATGGACAAAAAACCACCACGAGTCATTTAATAAGCGAATACGCTCATTTTTTTGACGCGCAACACACATTTCAATTTCGATATTTCTCGTTTTCGAACATTAACGATAAATTCACATCATAAATACATTTAAAACAGAGGATGCCACTAAGCGGTATCCTTAGACCTACCACTCTGTACGTTACCCAGCAGGAAAAAAATATGAGCCAAGCAGAACGTTCAACGCTAAAAGGCCAGTGTATCGCCGAATTTCTCGGCACTGGCCTGCTGATTTTCTTCGGTGTCGGCTGCGTCGCCGCATTGAAACTGGCGGGAGCCAGCTTCGGACAGTGGGAGATCAGCATCATTTGGGGCCTGGGGGTTGCGATGGCAATCTACCTGACTGCCGCCATTTCCGGCGCCCACCTCAATCCGGCCGTCACCATTGCCCTATGGCTGTTTGCCTGTTTCGATGGTCGCAAAGTGGTGCCTTACATTCTGGCGCAGATTGCGGGGGCATTTTGTGCCGCCGCGCTGGTCTACAGTCTGTATCACAATCTGTTTGTCGATTTTGAACAAGCCAACAATATAGTGCGTGGCAGTACGGAGAGCCTGAGTTTAGCAGGCATTTTCTCAACCTATCCGAACCCGCACATTTCCGTCATGCAGGCGCTGCTGGTTGAAACCGTCATCACTGCCATCCTGATGTGCCTGATTCTGGCGCTGACCGACGATGGTAACGGCATCCCACGTGGGCCACTCGCTCCCCTGCTGATCGGTATTCTGATTGCCGTCATCGGTGCGTCCATGGGGCCGCTGACCGGCTTCGCCCTCAACCCAGCGCGTGACTTTGGTCCTAAGCTGTTCGCTTTCCTGGCGGGTTGGGGCAACGTGGCCTTCACTGGTGCACGCGACATTCCTTACTTTCTGGTTCCTATCTTCGGCCCCATTATCGGTGCCTGTCTGGGTGCCTTCGGCTATCGCGCGCTAATTGGCCGTAATCTGCCATGCGATGTCTGCGAACCCGAGGCAGAAACTACCACGCGTCGTGAAAGCCGTTAAACTTAACGCCACGACCATCCTATTTCACGGTTAATCACTACAGGATTGGATTTATGAACCCGGAAAAAAAATACATTGTCGCGCTCGATCAGGGCACAACCAGCTCCCGCGCTATCGTACTGGATCACGATGCCAATATCGTGAGCGTCTCGCAGCGTGAATTCACTCAGATCTATCCAAAGGCAGGCTGGGTAGAACACGACCCGATGGAGATTTGGGCATCACAAAGCTCCACGCTGGTCGAAGTGCTGGCTAAAGCCGACATCAGCTCGGATGAAGTCGCGGGCATTGGTATCACCAACCAGCGTGAAACTACCGTGGTATGGGAAAAAGAGAGCGGCAAACCGATTTATAACGCCATCGTCTGGCAGTGTCGTCGTACTGCTGAAATTTGTGAAAAGCTGAAGAAAGACGGTCTGGAAGAGTACGTTCGCAACACCACCGGACTGGTGGTCGACCCCTACTTCTCCGGCACCAAGGTGAAGTGGATTCTGGATCACGTTGAAGGCTCTCGTGAACGCGCCAAACGCGGCGAACTGCTGTTTGGTACGATTGACACCTGGCTGATCTGGAAAATGACGCAGGGGCGTGTTCACGTCACGGATTACACCAACGCTTCCCGCACTATGCTGTTTAACATTCATACGCTGGAATGGGATACCCGCATGCTGGAAGCGCTGGATATCCCGCGTGAGATGCTGCCAGAGGTGCGCGCGTCGTCAGAAGTTTACGGCCAGACCAACATTGGCGGTAAAGGCGGTACACGTATTCCTATCGCCGGTATCGCGGGTGACCAGCAAGCGGCGCTGTACGGCCAGCTCTGTGTTAACCCTGGGCAGGCGAAAAACACCTACGGCACCGGCTGCTTCCTGCTGATGAATACCGGTAAAGAAGCGGTGCTATCCAAACATGGCCTGCTGACCACCATCGCCTGCGGCCCACGCGGCGAAGTTAACTACGCGCTGGAAGGTTCGGTGTTCGTTGGCGGCGCTTCTATCCAATGGCTGCGTGACGAGCTGAAGCTGATCGGCGACTCAATGGACTCCGAATACTTCGCAACAAAAGTGAAGGACACCAACGGCGTCTATGTCGTACCCGCTTTCACCGGTCTGGGCGCCCCTTACTGGGATCCGTATGCCCGTGGCGCGATCTTCGGGCTGACCCGTGGCGTGAACGCGAACCACATCATCCGTGCGACGCTGGAATCCATCGCCTTCCAGACCCGCGACGTACTGGATGCCATGCAGGCAGACGCCGATACGCGCCTGAAAGCGCTACGTGTCGACGGCGGTGCGGTCGCCAACAACTTCCTGATGCAGTTCCAGTCCGATATTCTTGGCACGCGCGTGGAACGCCCGGAAGTGCGTGAATCCACCGCGCTGGGTGCCGCTTTCCTGGCAGGCCTTGCCACAGGATTCTGGAACGATCTGGACGAAGTGAAGAGCAAAGCGACGATCGAGCGCGAATTCCGCCCCAGCATTGAAACCGTGGAGCGTAATTATCGCTACAGCGGCTGGCAGAAAGCCGTTGCCCGCGCCCGTAACTGGGAAGATCACGACGATTAATCCAGCCACAAATATCAACATCGGGCGCGCCTGTCGCGCCCGTTTTTTCCCTACCGCTCAACCGCCACTCTCCCCTCGTTGTGATAAAATCGCTTCCACATCCTAATGTTGCTCGTTTAAGAACCGAGATACCGGGGCGACCACGGTGCGAGGCATCCCTGCGGGAACCTCATCACCGTGTTTCCCCTAAAATTCAGACTTAAGTGGCTAACATAAGGCAACACCTTTCCCGATCGACAACAGACAGGTATTTATGAAACGTGAATTAGCCATCGAGTTCTCGCGCGTCACCGAAGCAGCCGCGCTGGCAGGCTATAAGTGGTTAGGTCGTGGCGACAAAAATGCCGCCGACAATGCTGCCGTACAGGCGATGCGCATCATGCTGAACCAGGTCAATATCAACGGCCAGATTGTCATCGGCGAAGGGGAAATCGACGAAGCGCCGATGCTATTCATCGGTGAGCAGGTCGGCACTGGTCATGGCGATGCCGTGGACATCGCCGTCGACCCGATTGAAGGTACGCGGATGACAGCAATGGGTCAGGCGAATGCACTGGCCGTGCTGGCTGTCGGTGAAAAAGGCGCATTTCTGCACGCGCCAGACATGTACATGGAAAAACTGATCGTCGGGCCCGACGCGAAAGGCGCAATTGACCTCAACCTGCCGCTGGCGGACAACCTACGTAATGTCGCGATCAAACTGGGCAAACCACTCAGCCAGTTAACGGTGATTACGCTGGCTAAACCGCGTCACGATGCCTGCATCGCGGAAATGCAGCAGTTGGGCGTGAAAGTGTTCGCGATTCCAGATGGCGACGTAGCCGCATCCATTCTCACCTGCATGCCGGAGAGCGAAGTTGACGTGCTGTACGGTATCGGTGGTGCGCCAGAAGGCGTGATCTCGGCGGCCGTCATTCGCGCGCTTGATGGCGACATGCAAGGACGTTTGCTGGCACGTCATCAGGTCAAAGGTGATAACGCCGAAAACCGCCGTATCGGTGAAGATGAGCTGGCACGCTGCCGACAAATGGGCATCGAAGCCGGCGGCGTTCTCAAGCTTGATGACATGGCGCGTAACGATAATGTGATTTTCTCCGCGACCGGCATCACCAAAGGCGACTTACTGGACGGGATCGCGCGTAAAGGCAACATGGCTACCACGGAAACACTGCTGATCCGCGGTAAATCCCGCACGATCCGCCGGATTAAATCGACGCATTATCTGGATCGCAAGGATCGCACCTTGCACGAATTTTTGCTGTAACAGGCGATTACCCGGCTGACTGATTGTTTCACAGTTGTTAATAAATAGCGTATCGTAGACGCACAAATATAGTGGCGTCTAATATCGGCAACAGGAGCAGAAAAATATGGCTGAATGGGTGACAGGCAAAGTGATTCAGGTGGAAAACTGGACAGACAGTCTGTTTAGCATTCGGGTTCACGCACCCACCGATGCATTCACTGCTGGGCAGTATGGCAAACTGGCGCTGGAGATTGAGGGAGAGAAAGTGCAGCGCGCGTATTCCTATGTGAATGCGCCCAGCGATCCCACGCTTGAGTTCTATCTGGTCACCGTGCCAGAGGGCAAGCTCAGCCCTCATCTGCATGCGTTGCAACCCGGTTCAGACATCATGATCGTCAAAGAGGCTGCCGGCTTTTTCGTGCTGGAAGAAGTTCCTGATTGTGAAACGCTGTGGATGCTGGCCACAGGGACAGGCATTGGCCCATACCTGTCGATTCTTCAGGAAGGTAAGGATCTGGAACGCTTTAAGAACATCGTGCTGGTTCACGCCGCCCGATTCTCACACGATCTGAGCTATCTGCCGCTGATGCAGCAACTACAGCAGCGCTACCACGGCAAGCTAAGAATTCAAACGGTAGTCAGCCGGGAAGAGGAAGCGGGGTCGCTGACAGGCCGTATTCCCACCTTGATCAGCAACGGTACGCTGGAAGCCGCCGTGGGATTACCGATGGATGCAGCAACCAGCCACGTCATGCTGTGCGGCAACCCGCAGATGGTACGTGATACCCAGCTGCTGCTGAAAGAAGAACGGCAAATGACCAAGCACCTGCGCCGCAGACCCGGTCATATGACCGCTGAAAACTATTGGTAAACCATCGGTTGTTTTAACTAGCGGCGGAAGCGAAACGGTTCCGCCTCTACGCCAAAGCGGTTTTCCCCTTTTGTGCCGAGAAAAACGCCGCAGTCGAGCAGCGTCATCACGACAATCAGGATCGGCAGGAAGCGGCCAATTCCCCACTGCCAGACGGCAGAGAACATCGTCCAGTTGCCCGAAGACAGCATCCATGCAACCACTAACAGCAGCGCCCACCAGCCGCTCTTATTGCGGTCGTGCAGTCGTTTCACCATAATGGCCGCCGTCGGCCACAGCAATACCACCAAACCAAACGCCGTCGATTGCGTATCCAGCCAGCTTTGGCCGGATAGCGTAAACAGCACCGCCATCAGGGCAACCCAAATGGCCATCCAAAGCCAGAAATCACGACGGCCAATGCGGCCTTTAAACGAGAAGCACCATTGCTGTAATGTCATTAACGATAACGCCCTGAATTGTCGGCCTGTTTGGCCGAATGAATCGGTATTTTGTTCTGACTGATTTTACCTCAACCGACATGTTTACCCGCAACCTTTACGCAATTTTTGCCAGCCACGTGCGATTTCTCACAACGACGTACTTATTTTGACAACGACGTACTTGTTTTGACAACGACGTACAAATGCCGCTTTAATCAAACGTATTCCGCCGTTATTGGCCTGGACATCTTCTGAAGTGGCTGACCCGAATCCCTATGACACGAAAACGCATCGCTTCACTTTTGGTTTTATCATCGCTGGTGTTGTACCAGACCCACGCGGGAGCCGATCCGACGTTCCCACCCAAAACCTCAGCCAATGCGCCGTACCTGCTGGCCGGTGCTCCAACCTTCGATCAAACCATCACGCAGTTCCGTTCCCGCTATAACCTGAGCAACCCAACGCTGCCGATCGGTGAATTTCGGGTTGTCGACACCGGTAATATCACCAGTATGCTGACCCGTGCCGCCAGCCGAATCAACGACCATCTCTATGCCTCAACCGCGCTGGAAAAAGGCACTGGGAAAATCAAAACGCTGCAAATCACCTGGCTACCGCAGCCACAGAGCGAACAAGAAAGCGCGGCACGCCGTAAGCAGGCCATCGACTATATGGCTGCGCTGGCACGCACGTTCGCCCCATCGCTGACGGAAGAACAGAGCGTGAAAAAAGTCACCGAACTGCTGGAAAAAGGCAAAGGAAAACGCTTTTATCCGCAAACGGAAGGCGCCTTGCGTTATGTTGTTGCAGATGATGGCGAAAAAGGGCTAACTTTTGCTGTTGAACCGATTAAGCTAACGCTATCTGAACCGTGATCAACACGGTAATTCATGACGAAAAACAGAGCCACGGTCACATTTCGTCTCTATACTGTGGGCAGGTCATATTGCCTGACGGCAGTGAAATTTATGCGTCTATTCACTAACGCATTGATTTATTAAACTTTTATTTATTAATGCCTTGATTCATTCGCGATTCCGGCTGGAGGAAAAAAGATGCGACATCCATTAGTTATGGGTAACTGGAAGCTGAACGGCAGCACTCACATGGTCAACGAACTGATCGCGGGTCTGCGTAAAGAACTCAGCACCGTTGACGGCTGTGGCGTAGCGATTGCACCACCTGCTCTCTACCTCGATCAGGCTAATCACCAACTGGCTGGCAGCCGCATTGCGCTGGGCGCGCAGAACGTAGACGTAAACCTTTCTGGTGCCTTCACCGGTGAAACCTCCGCCGACATGCTGAAAGACATCGGCGCAAAATACATCATCATCGGCCACTCTGAGCGCCGCACCTACCATAAAGAAAGCGACGAATTTATTGCGAAGAAATTTGGCGTGCTGAAAGACGCGGGCCTGATTCCGGTGCTGTGTATTGGCGAAACCGAAGCAGAAAACGAAGCAGGCCAGACGGAAGCTGTCTGTGCACGTCAGTTGGATGCCGTGCTGAACACGCTGGGCGCGAAAGCATTTGAAAACACCGTTATCGCCTACGAGCCAGTATGGGCTATCGGTACCGGCAAATCTGCGACCCCTGCGCAAGCGCAGGCCGTTCACAAATTCATCCGCGATCATATCGCCAAGCAAGATGCCGCAGTTGCTGAACAAGTTATCATCCAGTACGGCGGTTCTGTGAATGCAGCAAATGCCGCAGAGCTGTTCACCCAGCCGGACATCGACGGCGCGCTGGTTGGCGGTGCATCACTCAAAGCCGACGCCTTTGCTGTCATCGTGAAGGCCGCCGCCGACGCGAAACGTGGCTAAGCGTTGACAGAAAACGGACGGACATCTGTTCGTCTAATCAAAAAAGCCGGTTCGCGCTGTTGCGCCAACCGGCTTTTTTTGATCTCATTCAACTGTCAGCACCACTAGATTCACTGTCAGCTTGTCTGGCTATTTCTATACGTTTGACTTCATATTTATTGTAGCTACAATAAATAAATGAAAATTATATTCGACCCGATTAAGAATCAGAGTAATAAGCAAAAACACGGCGTTTACTTGGCCGACGCTAAATATCTTGATTGGGACCGAATGGTTGCCGCATCTGACTCTCTTGGTAACTACAGCGATGGAGACGACGAAGAAATTTACCGCATCATCAGTTTGCGGAAAGCCACTAAAGCGGAGGTGGAAAAATATGCCAAAACTTAAGCAGGGTACTATCCTCCCTACGGATGAGGAAGACCGTAAAATTCAGGAAGCTATTGCACAAGATCCTGATACACGCTCGCTTGAAGGTGAGAACGTGCAGCTTATGCCTTTCAGTAAATTGAAAGCAATGCGCAAACAGGGACGCCCCGTTAAACCTGCACCAAAAGTACAAGTCAGTATTCGATACTCACCGGAAGTTATCGCAGCCTTCAAAGCGACGGGTCGCGGTTGGCAAACCCGCATGGATGCAGCGATGGCGGATTGGCTTAAAAACCATTCCCCAAGCGACATCAAAATTTGATGCAACGTCTAAAACCAGCCTTTACGCTAATCCTGATGAGATGATCCCCCTGTGAGCAGCATGCTAACAGGGGGAATAATCACGGCTAGCGTGATCGCCCACCGTCAGAGAATAGGAAACGTTACTTCGCCGCAGGGATTTGCTGCGTAATGCAGTGAATATTTCCCCCGCCCAGCAGGATTTCCCGCGCAGGCACGCCGCTAATCAAGTAGCCAGGGAACATCTGTTGTAGTAGATCGCGTGCAACGTCATCCGTCTTCTCATCCAGCAGCGGGAAAATGATTTGCTGGTTGCTGATCAGGAAATTCACATAAGAACCCGCCAAACGCGAACCGGCAAGGCGCTCAACCGCATCACCGCTGTCCACGCCCTGCGCTTCCTCTTTGGTTGCATATAGCGGACCGGGGGCAGGCAATTTCCAGATTTTCAGCTCACGGCCTTGCGCATCCCGCGCCGCAGACAGCACGTCATAGGCCGCAACAGAGCGAGCATACTGTGGATCGTTTTCATCATCCGTCCAGTGCAGTGCGACTTCACCGGGGCGCACGAAACAGCACATGTTATCGATATGCCCGTCAGTTTCGTCGTTGTACACGCCCTCTTCCAGCCAGATAATCGTCGAGATGCTGAGGTAATCACGCATCAACTGCTCGATTTCCGCTTTGTTCAGGTGCGGGTTGCGATTCGGATTGAGCAGGCACTCCGCCGTGGTCAGCAAAGTACCTTCACCATCGACATGGATCGAGCCGCCTTCCAGAATCAGCGGCGCGGCATAGCGTGCAGCCTGATGATAGTCCAGCACCTGTGCCGCGACGTTCTCATCCTGACGCCAGTCTTCATAAAGACCGCCCAGCTCGCCACCCCAGGCATTGAACTGCCAGTCGATCCCCCGACGTTCCCCCGCCGCATTCAGCACAATGGTCGGGCCGGTGTCGCGCATCCAGGCGTCGTCGCTTTCCATTTCTACCAGCGTGACATTCACCGGCATCACTTGTTGCGCATTCGCCATGTAGCGTGCAGGCACGCCCATGATAACCGGTGTTTTCTGGGCGATGGCTTCCGCCACGCGCGCGAACGTTTTCTGCGCCGGAACGCCCTGTTCACGCCAGTTGTCGGTACGATACGGCCAAATCATCCACACGGCATCATGCGGTGCCCATTCGGCGGGCATCGCAAACCCATCCTGATGCGGCGTGGTGAGCGGAGGCGTCGCTAACTGTGACATCACTTATCTCCAGGTCTTGCCGTCAGAGGTGGCAATCGTGCCATACATGTCCGGGCGACGGTCGCGGAACAGCCCCCATGACGCACGCTGCGCAGCAATGGCGTCTAAATCAAACTCATGCACCAGAATCGCTTCATCCGTCTTATTGGCCTGTGCCAGCAACGCACCAGTTTGGTCAGCAATGAATGACGAACCGTAGAACGTCATTTCCAGACCGTCGATGTATTTGCTGGCTTCCGTACCAATACGGTTGGATGCGATCACTGGCACCAGATTCGCGGCAGCGTGACCTTGCTGAACGCGGGTCCAGTGCGGTTGGCTGTCGATGTCTGGGTAAGCCGGTTCGGAACCAATCGCGGTCGGATAGAAAATCAGCTCAGCACCCTGCAACGCCAGGCTGCGTGCGGTTTCCGGGAACCACTGATCCCAACAAATACCCACGCCGATTTTTGCGTAGCGTGTCTGCCAGACTTTAAAGCCGGTGTCGCCCGGAATGAAGAATTGCTTCTCCTGATACGCCGGGCCGTTCGGAATATGCGTTTTACGATAAACGTCCAGCACGGTGCCGTCCGCGTCAATCATCACCAGCGAATTGTAATAGGCGTTATTGGCGCGTTCAAAGAAGCTCAACGGCAGCACTACGTTCAGTTCCGCCGCCAGTGCGGAAAAATGCTTAATCAGCGGGCTGGTTTCCAGCTCCTGCGCCAGCGCATAGTGCTCTGGGCTTTGATCGATACAGAAATACGGTGCGGCAAACAGTTCCTGAATCAGGATAACCTGCGCACCTTTTGCATGCGCTTGTCGCACCAGTTTTTCGGCGTTTTCAATGTTCTTAGGCAGATCCCAGGAACACGCCATTTGTGTTGCGGCAACGGTAACTTTTTTCATGCGAAAACCTCAATAATAACGATATATACCCGCCCTTTTTCACCGGCGAGTATCGGCAATAAGTGTTTCTCTCGGTCACGATTATGCATCGACGCTAACCCGCGCGGCCTTAACGAGTGTCTACTCTAAATAATTCAAGTTTCAGGCAGGCGGCAAGAGAAGGACAAATTCGTCGGGAACGAATTTGACCAGCCAAAGGCTGGCCTCCGGTGAGAGACAGGATGTCTCTCATTTCATCCCGATGAGCTTACTCAAGTAAGTGATTCGGGTGAGTGAACGCAGCCAACGTACATGCAACTTGAAGTATGACGAGTATAGGCCAACACACCTGCGCATACCCAATAGGAATATCCTGTTAAGGTATTGACCGAAAATGACATGCGCATTATGCCAGTTAATCACAGCACTTCACTATGCTGAAAATGCATGGATTTCGCGTGACGGGCAGAAAAGAAAAACCGCCTTTTTCACGGCGGTTTCTATCAATAATGAAGAGTGAGAGAAAGCGGCAGGCCTTACATCAGGCCGCAACGGTATCCGCCTGATGTAAGGCCTGACTGACCGCTTGCCGCTGTTCCAGAAGCGTTGCGCTGGTACGGTCACGGGGATAAGCCAGATTGATCGGTAAGATTGCGCTGATTCGGCCGGGCCGGGGCGACATTACCACCACTCTGTCCGCCAGAAAAACCGCCTCTTCCACATCGTGCGTCACCAGTAATATCGTCAAATCCGTTTGCTGACGTATTTCGGCCAAGCGCGTCTGCAACTGCTGTTTGGTCAGCGCATCCAGCGCACCAAAAGGTTCATCCAGCAGGAGAATGCGCGGCGTCGATACCAGCCCTCGGGCGATCGCGACACGCTGCGCCATTCCCCCTGATAGCTGATGCGGCCATGCGTCGGCAAAGCCTTCCAGCCCCATCATCTGAAGAGAGTGCGCAATACGACGCGTCACTTCAGCAGGAGAAAGGTTAAGGTTGAGCATACCGAGGCGGATATTGTCCGTCACGGTGAGCCACGGAAACAGGCGCGGTTCCTGAAACACCAGACTGACATCGTCGGGAATACCGCGCACAGGCCGCTCGCCAATCAGAATGCGTCCACGTTCAGTGGTATCAATCCCAGCCGCCAAACGCAGCAGCGTCGATTTGCCACAGCCACTGGCACCGATGATGGCAACCAGTTCACCCGCATGCAGCGACAGGTCGACGTCCTGCAACACCGTCAGCGGGGTGCCATTGACGGTAAAGTGTTTGGTAATGTGCTGAAAATGCAGGGACATAGCTTCTCCGTTAACGGTCATGCAAAGCGCCAGCGGGTCAACCGCCGCTCAGACAAAGTAATCAGCCGGGAAAAGAGCGCGGCGACGGTGGCAATCAGCACCACGCCCGCCATGATGCGATCGGATTCAAGCAACTGCTGTGCGCGAATCATCATGCCACCCAGCCCTTCCCCCGACGGCATGAAATACTCTGCGCCAATCGCTCCCGTCCACGCATGCATCAGCGCCAGCCGCAGACCGGAAAACAGCGGCGGCAACACGCTGGGCAGTATCAGTGTGCGGAGCGTCTGCACGGGCGTCAAACGCAGCACCAGTGCCACTTCCAACAAGGCGGGCGGAAGCTGGGCAATCCCCTGACGGGTTGCCAGCATCACGGGAAAGAACGCCGCCACGGCGATAAACACGATTTTGGCGCTCTCTCCTAACCCGAACCAGGCCGTAATCAGCGGCAGCCAGGCGAATAGTGCCACGCAGCGCAGCGCGGACAACGCCGGATTAAACAGCTTGTCAGCGATACGCCAGCCGCCGAGCACCGCGCCTACCAGCACGCCGATCGCACTCCCCAGCATAAACCCCTGTAGCGCCCGCAGCAGGCTGGCATTGAGATCGATGAGCAGCCCGCCCTGAACCAGTCCCGTCGATAGCGCGTCGATCACGCGACTCGGTGCAGGAAGAAAAGCCGCATTCACCCACTCATGGGTGCTACTAACCTGCCACAGCGCAACCAGTATCAACGGGGCTAACCAGGGCGCCAGCGACAAACTCGGCAACGCCGTGCTCAGGCTATCACGCCCCAGCACCGGCGCAGGCCAGTGAATCCAGCGGCGTTCCAGCGCCAGCAGCACGCGTTCTCCAGCAAACCCCAGTATGCCAATGATCAGAATGCAGACGAATACCAGATCCAGCATGAACAACTGGCGACTTTGTACCAGCAGATAGCCCAGCCCTTCGCTGGATGCCAACAGTTCGACCGCAATCAGGGCGACCCATCCGGTAGAAAACGCCAGCCTAACGCCCGTCATCACATACGGCAGCATCGCAGGCAGAATCAGGTAACGCAGGAAGGCGGCAGGTGGCAAACGCAGGCTACGTGCCATTTCATGCAGCTTTTGTGGCGTCTGTTGAATCCCGGCACAGGTGTAGAGCGTCACTGGCACCGTCACCGATTTCACCAGTACCACCAGTTTCAGCGCTTCACCGATACCCAGTGACAGCATCAAGAGCGGAATCCAGGCCAGCGTCGGGATCTGCGCAATGACGGTAAAGAGCGGCATAAACAGCGCATTCAGCCGTCGATTCAGACCAAACAGGCTACCCAGCACCAGACCCAGCGCGATCCCCCCGCTAAAACCAATCACCAGCCGCAGCAGACTGATAGGCAACTGGTGAATCAGCTCCTCGGGGATAAAAGCCCGTGCGCTATCAATCACCGCCAGCGGTGACGGCAGGATCTGTTCAGACATCCACCCGTGTCGGCTGGCAAGCCACCAGCCGACAAGCACCAATAGCGGCACAACCAGAGACACGACTAACGCAGAGTACCCCGCCGACAGCGCGGTAGCCGTCAGCGAAGCATCGGGGGCGGAGCGTATCCGCAGCGGGTATTTGGGCATCATGATTGTCGATATCCGGCGGCGTTATTTTTGCGTCAGCAGGGAAAGACGGGTAATCCCTGCCTGCTCGACATCGGCCAGTAGCGCAGCGACCGCGCCGTAACTCGCGTCTTTATCCGCCTGTACTTGCACCACCAGATCCGCATTACTCGTTTTAGCCTGTTGCAGGCGCGGCACTAGTTGCTCGCGCGCCAGATTCTCTTTATTGATGAACACGCGCTGCTCGCCATCAATACTAATCACCACCGGATCGGCGCGGTCAGCGGGCGCCACCGCCGACGTTTTTGGGAGCTGAATCGGAATGGCGTTGGTCAACATCGGCGCAGTCACAATAAACACCACCAGCAGCACCAGCATGACATCCACGAGCGGTGTGATATTCATTTCACTCATGACGTCTTCATCATTACGCGAGGTAAATGCCATATCAGACCACCTCTCTCAGGTTCTTCACGGAGAAAGCGGTGGCCGAGGATTCCACGCTGGTATGAAACGTGCTGACATGAAAATCGTTCGCCTGCATCACGCTGTAGACATCATGGGCGAAGTCATCCATGTCCGCGACGACCAGCTTGAGGCGACGTAAAAAGTAGTTGTAGATCAGCACCGCAGGCACCGCGACGGCAATCCCGATTCCGGTGGCAATCAGCGCATTACCAATCGGCCCTGCGACAGTGTCAAGACTGGCTGAACCCGATAGCCCAATGTCCTGTAACGCCGCCATAATGCCCCAAACGGTGCCAAACAGGCCGATAAACGGTGACGTACTGCCGATACTCGCCAGAATCGCTAGCCCGCTTTCCAGCGAACGGCGCTCACGCTGAATCTGCTGTTGCAGCGCACGTTCAACCCGATCGGGAAGATGACTATTCAGCGCAAGCTGCCCGCTAATTCGCTCCGGCGCTTTGACCGCCGCCAGCGCCAGATTGGCAAGCGAACCGGGCAATCTGGCGCTGGTTTCCGGCGTCTGGTTGACATCATCCTGCTGCCAGAAGGCCTCGCGGAAACGCCGATCGCGCCGCTGTGCCCGCCCGTACTGGACGAATTTCAGTAATCCCAGCCCCCAGGTGACGAGGGAAAACAGCAGCAATAACAGAATCACTGCGCCTTCCGCAGAAAAGAGTTCAATGTGTCCGAGCGTCATAACCAATACCTCATGAGTTCAGCGAAAAATCGACGGGAACAACCACCCAGCCGCTCACCGGCTGGTTGCCGCGGCGCGCCGGAACGAAAGACCAGCGCAGCACCGTGTCTCTGGCCGCCTCGTCCAACGAGGGGTAGCCGCTTGATTGATGAATCCGAATGGTTTGCACCTTGCCATCAGCACGTACCTGTACATTCAGGAGTACGGTGCCTTCATAACCACGGCTAATCGCCACGTCGGGATAAGACGGAGCGGGATTATGCAGGTAGTCCGCATTCGCCAGCGGCGGCGTCAGCGGCGCATCAACGGGTTGCGCGGCGGCCTGTGGCGTTACCGGAGCAGACGTTATTGGCGCGACAGCTGATTTGCCTTCCGCCTGGGGTTTCGGTGCTGGCGGGTTCTTTTTCACCGCGACCTTTTTTGGTGTCGGCTCTGGCCTTTTCTCTGGAACCTTTTTCTCAGGTTCTGTTTTCTCAGGCGCTGGCGGCAACAGCGCGTTGTCATCGACGGGGGTGGCCACCGAGGGAGGCGCGATCTCCGGCGGCGGCGTCACCGCTTCAGGCTCAATAGGTTCAGTTGGCAGCTCTGGCTCCGCCACCGCCGCAACCAGTTCAACGCTGACAGGCTGTGGTCGGGCAGGCACGGTAACCGGCGGCGTCGATGCTGCGTTGAACAACGCCAGCACCGCCGCGTGCAATAGCAGTGTCGCGATGACGGCCAACCAGCGCTCCGGCCGGGACGAAACTGTCGTATTCAACGTCGGTACGCGCGACTGCACGACGCCGCTCACCCGGCTGGCGTGCGGAGTCGGCTCCGGTGAATAAGACCGGGATCCTGACACCGCTCCCGCATAGAGTAATTCCGTCATGGTTAGTGCTCCTGACCGTGTTTATTGATACCCCTCATACTTCAACTCGCAGGCAACATTGAGAGGTAACCTAAAATAGCGTTGGAATAATCGATTCTTTCTGCATGCGAAATAAAGTCAACGTATGTATCTGTATATCGATATTTATTTAATTGGAAAGATAATGGCATTCATCGTCTAACGACAAACTAAAGGTAATAAGTCCCGATAGGCTAATGCATAGTTGGAATAGTTTTTTTTCGTTCGCTGCATAGCAATGAAATAAGCGATGAATACTGATTTAGCGATTTATTAAAAATAATAATGCTTTTTTTGTATTAGTCAGTTTATTGCCAAGCCTTTAAATGTGTTTCTGCCACAAGATGACGCCGCGCTAAACCGGCGCAATAACAACATTGATATTCGCACACTCACATTCAAACATTTCATCACTGACGGGTAACATAATGACGACATTAGGACGAAAATGGTTAGTGACCAGCTTATTGACAATGGGTATAGCCTGGTCAGGCATCGCATCGGCGATCACTGAAATTCGTATTGCCGCGCCAGACATTGGCGCAGGTACAAAACCCAGCGGCGGCGGCCTGCTTGACGTCATTCACAGCCAGAAGTTGCTGGAACGCGAATTTGGCAAAGACGGCATCAGCGTCCGCTGGACGTTTATTAAAGGCGCAGGCCCCGTCATCAATGAAGCGTTTGGCAACCATCAGGTTGACGTGGCCTATCTGGGAGATTTAGCCAGCATTATCGGCCGTGCACGCGGGCTGGATACGCGCGTGATCGCCGTGGCATCACGCGGCATCAATCACTATCTGGCGGTGGCGAAAGGCTCCGGTATTGAGAAAATCGCCGATCTGAAAGGTAAACGCATCGGGATCTTTCGTGGAACAGCCGGTGAGCTTTCGTTCGTCAGCGCGCTTGATTCGCAGGGTCTAAAGCCCTCTGACGTGAAGCTGATTAATCTCGACTTCGCGGCGGCCAGCGCGGCGTTAGCAGCCGGACAGATTGATGCGACCTGGGGCGGCAGCAATACGCTTTCGCTGCGAGATAAAGGGCTGGCGGACATCCCACTGTCTAGCCGTGACCTGAATGGCGCCGGCCAACTCAGCGGCTTCCTGCTGGTGGATGAGAAATTTGCCAAAGGCAACGAGGATATTCTGCGCCGCCTGGTCAAAGTTCAACGAGAAGCGGCAAACTGGGCAAGCGATGAGAAAAATAAAGATGAATTTATTCAACTCTTAGCCACCCAGTCAGGCTATCCGGAAAATATATTACGCGTCGAATGGGATACATTGCCGCCATTAACCGAGCGTCTTTCACCCGAATTGGATCCAGCCTTCGTGGAAAAATTAAAACGCGCCGTCACATTGGCTTATGAATCACGCCTTATTCGGCAACCTTTTGATGTCGATAAATGGCTGGATGATTCTTATCTGAAAGCCACACAGTAATTTATTTCCCAAAAAATTATAGCCCCTGTATTGCCGTGAATTTCACGGCAATCGGTAGCCTATTGACTGAATTCGGAAGACGCCATGTATTTAAAAAGACACCAGCAGTATTTTAAAAAACACCAACAGTATTTAAAAAAACACCAGCGCAACATAACGTCGGGCATTTTAATGAGCTGCGTCTTAACGCTTCCTGCGATAGCGCGCGCAGCCGACTCGCAGATCGCCGCGGATAATACTCCCCGTACGGAGGCCACAACCGCCGCCCCCGTCCAACTAAAACGTGTGAAAGTGAACGCCCAGCGTACGCCCGTTCAGCCGCCGACGACGCTGGCATCGGTGATCGATGGCAAAACGCTTGAAGAAGAACGGGTGTATCGTTTTGAAGAACTGTCGCAGTTGGTGACAGGGCTGGATGTCGATACCGTCGATGTGATGGACACCACGGTGACCATTCGTGGAATCGGCGACGGGGGTGAGAGCGGCACCAATATCGGTATGCCGGGCAGCGTCGGGCTGTTTGTCGATGGCGTTTACTTATCCCGCCCCGGCGTCATCTCTAACGATTTACTGGATATCGACAGTACCCGCGTGCTGAAAGGGGCGCAGGGGGCAGCCTACGGCTTTAATACCACTGGCGGCGCGATTGATATTCGCACCCGCAAGCCGACCTTCACGCCTGAATATTCCCTGGAGCAATCCTTCGGGCAACGCGGCTATCTGCAATCCAAACTGATGGCGTCCGGACCGCTCAGCGACCACTGGGCAGGACGCATCAATCTGTCGCGCACCGAACGGGGCGGCAACGTCACCAATATCGAAAACGGCCATAAACTGGGGGGCAGCACCAATAACGGCGTGCGCGGCCAGCTACTTTATCAGCCTAATGACAGCTTTAGCCTTCGTATCACCGGCGATTACAGTGATTCTACGCAGCGTCCGGTTTCGGTGCTGGTGAGCGCAACCGATGCGTTTCGTACCCGGGCGGAACAGACTGGCCTCAAGGTTGTCGGTGGCCGTCAGGTCGCGATGGATGACGAGAATATTATTCGTGTAGCTCAAGGCGGTGGTTCGGTAGAGGCCAACTGGAAGCTGAAAAACGGCTATAGCGTTAATTCTCTGTCGTCACTGCGCTATTTCCGCGTACTGCCCAGCACGGCGGATAACTGGAACATTCCGCTCTATCACGACAGCGGCGCTGACGTGCGCGATCGCGTCTGGTCACAGAGTTTTTGGCTGGATTCCCCCAAAGGCAATACGTTCGATTATTCGCTGGGCGTCGATTACTGGGGAGAGAACCTCGATACCGAAGCAAACAGCCGCTACTACAACGACAACCGCGTGCGGACGTGGGTAGGAAATGGCTATCAGGGGATTAACGTTCAGCGCTTTGGCACGCTGGATGACACCGTTTATTCCGTCTATGGTCGTGGAACCTGGCATGCCGCCGAGAAACTGGATGTGATTGTCGGCCTGCGCCAGACCTATGAGAAAAAAGAGGGGACGTTTGTTCGCAAAAACCGCGCAACCTTTGACTCTGGCCCGCTCTCGCAAACCAATCGCCTGCCTTCGGGCTCTATCAGCCTGAACTGGTTCGCAGCACCGAACGTCACCCCTTACGTCACACTGGGCTACGGGGAAAAATCCGGTGGTCTGAACGTTTCATCCGGGGCAGCAAGGCAGCTCGGAATCGATTCGCTGTACGTCGATCCAGAAAAAACCCGTTCGGCGGAGTTGGGGGTCAAAACCCACTGGTTACAGCGCAAAGTGGAATGGAATACCGCACTGTTCTGGAGCGTTGTCGAAGATTTCCAGAACAACGCCTATGACGAGGAAACGGATACCAGCTACCTGATTAACGCCGGGAAATTCCGCTCACGCGGCGGCGAAACCCAGCTGACGCTGCGCCCCATTGACGGGTTGAGTATCAGTCTGGCCGGTACGGTTCTGGATGCCCGCTACCTGAACTTCCCTAACGCCCGCTGCCCGGCAGAAATCTCCGCTGTCTCGTGCGATATGTCAGGAAAGCGCGTCTTTAAGTCCCCGACGCTGAGCTACAACACACGCGTGCGTTATCAATGGGATACACCAAACAATCTGCAAGCCTCGGTTTCCGGTCAATGGTCATGGCGGAGCTGGGCCTACGGCACGCTCGACGATTCCGAATACAACCGCATTCCAGCGTATGGCGTTCTGAACCTGTCTAGCGGACTGAGCGGCAAGCAAGGCGACAACCGCTGGAACGTCTCGCTGTGGGTGAAAAATGCGCTGGATAAAGACTACTACCGCTCCGTCAGAGGCTCCAGCGCCACAACGGGCGTGATTGGCGAACCGCGCATGGTCGGGATCTCGGTCGGCTACGACTTCAAGGGCTAACGTCATGGACAAGATGGCTTACTCACGCCGACGCTTCCTGCGCGACAGCACGCTGCTGGCGCTATCGGCACCGTTCTGGACATCGGCGCACGCCAACGCGCCTCAAGCCTCTACCTACGCAGGCGAATCTGCACCACAGGTCAGCCTGCGCTGGCTTGACGGACAACAGCCCCGCGCGTTCACTGGCGTGACCTGGGGGGCTGCCTGGCCGCAGGGCGCGGTGCGTAACGACAGCGGCTTCCAACTGCACGATGCGCAACAGCGTGCTTACGACCTGCAAAGCTGGCCGCTGGCTCACTGGCCGGACGGTTCGATTAAATGGTCGGCACACGCGCTGGGCGGCACCACGCCGCCCGAAGATAAACTTACGCTGAAACCGACAGCCAAAGCGGAAGAGCCAACGAAGACTGGCATGGTCAGCGAGCATGAGCACGGCTGGATGGTGGAGACGGGCCGCATTCGCTATGTGATTCCACGCTCTGGCTCGCAGTTGATCGAAGAAATCTGGCGGGATAATCGGCTGGCGTTAACCAACGGCAGGCTGGTGTTGCGCATGCAGAGAGGGGCGGAGACGGATAGCGCACTGACGCAGGACGCGTATCAGGGCGTGATTGATACGGTAACGGTGGAGCAAACCGGGCCACAGCGGACAGTAATTGCACTACGCGGTACACATCACGCCCAGCAGCAGGAGCGGACGGCTATCCCCTTTATTATCCGGTTTTATAGCTATGCGAACACCGATTCACTGCGTGTCATACATACCCTGATTTATGACAACGACGACGACCTCGTTAGCCTGAAAGGACTTGGGCTGGCGTTCGATGTTCCGCTTCAGGGAGAACTGCACGATCGTCACGTCCGTTTCGTTTCCGATCAAGGTGGACTCTTTCGTGAGGCGGTACGCGGCCTGAGCGGGCTACGCCGCGATCCTGGCGCGGCCGTTATCGCGGCACAGCTGGCCGGGCAAGCCACGCCGCCAATCGCGGACTTTTCACCGGAGGTCGGCAAACGGCTGGATTATATTCCCGCGTTTGGCAGCTACCGCCTGACCCAACACCATCCCGACGGCTTCCAGATACATAAACGCACCGCGGCCGGACAGGGCTGGCTGCTTTCCGCCACCGGAGAACGAGCGGCGGGCGTTGGCTATCTGGGCACGCCAACCGGCGGCGTGGCGTTCGGAATTCGCCATTTCTGGCAGAGCTACCCGGCCTGTCTGGAAATCGAGAATGCCCATACCGACACGGCGACCGTCACGCTCTGGCTGTGGTCACCGTGGGCGGAACCGATGGATATGCGCTTTTATCATGACGGGTTGGGTCAGGATACCCATGACAAACAGCGCGAAGGGCTGGCGATCACCTATGAAGATTACGAACCGGGCTTCGGTTCGGCAGTTGGCGTGGCTCGCACCAGCGAACTGTTTATTGATGTGCTGCCCGCGACGCCCGATGCGGACGATCTGGTGAATCGGGCACAGCGCATGCAACAACCACCGCTGCTGGTGGCGGACGCTCAGGACTTGCGCCGCGCGCAGGCGTTTGGCCCACTGTGGGCACCCGCCTCTTCTTCCTCTGCCACTACGCCAGCCCGCGTCCGGCTGGAGAAACAGCTGGAGGCATATTTCAATGCCTATCAGCAGGAGGTCGAACAGCGGAAATGGTACGGCTTCTGGGATTTCGGCGATGTCATGCACACGTATGACAGCGACCGTCACGTCTGGCGCTACGATGTAGGTGGCTACGCGTGGGATAACTCGGAGCTCAGCACCGATCTGTGGCTCTGGTATTACTTTCTGCACAGCGGGCGCGCCGAGGTATTTCGCATGGCGGAAGCCATGACGCGCCACACGGGCGAAGTGGACGTACACCATCTGGGACGCTTCAGTCCACTAGGGTCACGGCACAATGTTCGCCACTGGGGCGACAGCGCCAAACAGTTGCGTATTTCTACCGTCGCCAACCGTCGTTTTCTGTACTACCTCACCGCCGATGAGCGCATCGGTGAACTGATGGACGAACAGGTCGAGGCGCTACGTACGCTCGGCACCGTCCTGCCCGGCCGCAAGATCGGACAAACATCGCCCGCCGATCCGCATCACGTCAGCCTGAGCTTCGGGACGGACTGGGGCGCGGTAGCCGCTGCCTGGCTGACCGCCTGGGAACGGCACGGCGATCCAGCGATACGCGCGCGCCTGCTCACCAGTATGCAGACCATCGCGGCGCAGCCACACGGCTTTTTCACTGGCGGGTCAGCTATCGATCCCGATACCGGGCGCATCGTGCTGGCACCGCCGGATCAAGTGGAGATTTCACATCTGAGCGCGGTTTTTGGTCTAACAGAAATCTGTAGTGAGCTGGTCGAAGCGCTGCCCGACCCCGCGTTTACCCGTGCGTGGCTCGACTACTGCCGACTGTATAACGACCCCGTCGCGCTAAGCGCAGCCGTGGGTAAAACGGTGAAAAAGCTCAATCTGGCTCAAGGGCATGCCCGGCTGACTGCCTTTGCCGCACGACGGTTGAACGATCGTGCGCTGGCACAACGCGCCTGGACAGAGTTCACCACTGGCAGCGGCGGCATCGCTCATCCAACTCTCGAACAGCGGCGCTTAACACCTCCGACCGTGCTCTATGCGATCAATGAACCCGTGATCGATTCCACCATTGATAAACATTCCGGCAGCACCGCGGCCACCAATCTGGCGACCAATGCCGTCGCGCAGTGGGGATTAACGGCCATCGCCCTGCTGGCCTTGCTGGATGACATTCCCTCTTCTTAATGCCGCCACCCGGCGGCACGCTACAGGACATCACCATGACTGACCCAGGCTGTACTGAAAACACGCACCTCCTGTCGCCACAGGCAGGCGGCACACATGACATTATCGATTCGCCACACCGTTCAACGTTTATCTGGTCCACGGATTCAACCGGTCAGCCGCTACGCTGGCAGGTGGAGCAGGAAGACCCTGACCGCACGGCGATCCAGACCACGCCGGAACATCTGAGGCTGGAAAGCGCCGCCGGGCTGACGATCTGGCTAGACGCCCCACTCTCGGGCACCTACCGTATCGCCTTCACGCGCGAGGTTTTAGTCGCGGATCGCCCTTACGACCGCGTGTCCGACGTGAACCAGTTCTGGGCCGCGCGCGACCTGCATCACCCGAACCTGTTTACCCGGTACGGCAAGCTCAACGAATATGACAGCCTGAATTTGTACTATGTCGGCATGGGCGGTAACTGGAACAGCACCACGCGTTTTCGGTATTACGATGGTCACGGCGAGCGCCTGCTGCTTGGCGAATATACCGATGCTGCGCATCTGCTGCGCTCTCATCATCGCTATCGCATCGTGATTGAAGTGGATCGGCGGGAAACGCGTTTTTGGGTCGATAATGTGCTTTATTTCCACGCCAGCTATCCAAATACGCCAGCCTCAGGCTATTTCGGCTTTCGGACCGTTTTTTCACGTCAGGAAATCAGTGATTTCAGCATCACTCCGCTGTAAGCGCCGCAGGCGTACCGTGCAGGTCGCCATCGACCTGCACGAAGGTTTCAATCAACTTGCGTGCCAGCAGGGACAGACGGGCGTCCGCCAGATAAATAATGCCGTAGTGGGTATAAAATTCGTCGGTGTTGTCGTCTAGCCCCGCAATCTTCAACATATGAATCCCGTGCCGATCGGGCTCGTTGAAATGGTTGGTCGTCCCAATAGCATCCGAATGGCGCACCACGTCTAGCAGACTGTAGCCATTCTCACACTCAATGCTGGTACGAATATCCAGTTTACCGCTCAGTTGCACCAGCGCACGGTGCAGGTTGGGTGGGCGGATCGTTGCCGCCAGCGGATAGGAAAAGAACTGCTCAACGGTAATTTCTTCCTGTACCGCCAATGGGTGCCCGCTACGGCAGCAGAAGCCCCAACGGTGCTGGCTCAGCGGCTGAACACGATAGCGGGTATCAAATTCAAAATTGCGCATATCCGCCACGATAAAATCCAGCTCTTCGGCCATCAGCCGATGGCCCAGTGCCTGCCAGTTATCGACACGAAAAACCATCCGCACCTTCGGGTAATGTCGGGAGAACGCCCCGATCACCTGCGGCATCAGCCAGGCGGCGGGGGCTGGTCCGCAGCCAAAATTCACTTCACCCGCCTCTTTCTCATTGAACTGCTGGATATCGTTAAACAAATCGTGCGTCTGATTAATCAGGCGGCGCGCGTGTTCCAGCACCACCAGCCCTTTCGGCGTCGGCTCCAGTTGGTTCATTCGATCAATCAGGCGAGTGCCAATGGTCTGCTCCAGCGACTGGATGCTACGGCTGAAAGCGGATTGAGAAAGCTTCATCGCCTGTGCTGCCGACGTAAAATTTCGATGTTCAATCAGAGCAATAAAGTGCCGCAGTTGGCGAAGATCGATGTTCATAGCAGCAATCAGCGTGTCATCAGGACGGAAGTAACGGGCAGGCTAGCAGGTCTGAACGTGCAGAAAAAATAATAAAACCGATTTTTATATGCTCGTCGGTTATATGCGTAGCAGCTGGCGTGATGAGGGGAATAACGGAGAGAGCATTTCCACTTAATGCCGTCTTCTAGATTTTATATAATCCAGGAGATAGTTTCGTGCGCGATAATGACGTTATTTTCATGCTACCTCGTAGCACGCGCCCGACACGGGACGGCTCAAACGCCGCTCGCCCCGTGACCCCAGGCTTTCGGCGGAAATTATGCCGCTGACGCGGTGCCTTCGTCGATATCCAGCTTAACGGACCGCTTGCGACACGCTCCATGCGTGGCGCAAGCTTTCGCCGCGTCCCTGCGGCTCATCCTAAGCCTGCTATCTCCTCAGCATAATTTTTTACGCCGGATAACAGCAAAACCTGCAAGATTGGTGTCGCCGTCACTTAGCGAGCGCATCAATTCGTGGATCAGAACAGTTTTTTCGCTGTATCCAGCCAGTCGCCTTTGAAAGGACGTTTCATGTTCTCAATGGCGTCGATGATGTCGTGGTGCACCATTTTTTCATTCTGGATACCGACACAGCGGCCGCCGTAGCCCTGCTGCAACAGTTCGATAGAATAAGCGCCCATACGCGAAGCCAGAATACGGTCATACGCCACCGGTGAACCACCGCGCTGAATGTGGCCGAGCACGGTCGCACGGGTTTCGCGCCCCGTTTCTTTTTCAATATATTTCGCCAGTTCGTCGACGTCGCACACCAGTTCAGTGATCGCCACAATCGCGTGTTTTTTGCCTTTCTCAATACCTGCTTTGATTTCGCAGACCAGATCTTCCGGGCTGAACGGCACTTCCGGCAGAACGATGAATTCACAACCACCGGCAATCGCCGCCGCCAGCGTCAGGTCACCACAGTGGCGCCCCATCACTTCCACAATAGAAATACGCTGGTGGGAAGAGGAGGTGTCGCGCAGGCGGTCAATCGCTTCCAGCACGGTTTCCAGCGCGGTAAAGTAGCCGATAGTGTAGTCCGTACCCGCCACGTCGTTATCGATCGTGCCCGGTAAGCCGATACAAGGGAAACCCATTTCGGTCAGACGTTTCGCACCCATATAGGAACCGTCACCGCCGATAACCACCAGCGCATCCAGACCGCGTCTTTTCATATTTTCTACGCAAACCTGACGCACCGCTTCATCACGGAACTGCGGGAAACGAGCGGATCCCAGAAACGTACCGCCACGGTTAATCACATCCGATACGCTGTAGCGATCCAACTGCTCCATGCGATCTTCATACAAGCCCTGATAACCATCATAAATGCCGTAAACTTCCAGCCCTTCCGTTAGCGCAGCGCGAACCACACCACGAATTGCGGCATTCATACCTGGTGCATCGCCACCGCTCGTCAACACTCCGATTCTTCTAATCATGACAACCTCTGGACTTGTAGATGTAATTTTGCAGGATTCTTCTATCGTAAATTCACCGCCGCCGTGAAACAGGCAGCAACGCCTTATTCTTTTATTAGCATATTATAACAAACACCCGAAGCTGAATTGATTCAGGTCAGGCTAAATTGTGCATAAATTTTCATGGCGTATCACGTTTTTAACATAAAATGCGAAACATGGCCGACTATACCGCCAGCCTGCCACGCTGATTTTCCGGCACGACGGAAATCGGATCCTGATGGATAATAATATCGGCACCCGGAAACTGTTTAAGTAATGCCTGCTCCAGTTCATCTGCAATTTGATGAGCCTGAACCAGCGGCAGGGCATCATCCATTTCCAGATGCAGCTGAATAAAGCGCGTTGGACCGGAACGTCGGGTACGCAACGCATGGGCGCCGCGAATCCCCGGCCAGTTTACGATAACCTCAGCAATGGCGCGATGCTCGTCCTCCGGCAGCGCCCGATCCAGCAGCGACTGCACGGCGTCATACCCCATGCGCAACGCGCTGTATAAAATATAGACACCGATACCCAATGCAAACAGCGAGTCGGCGCGCGTAACACCTTTCCAACTGAGTGCCAACGCCACCAGAATCGCGCCGTTCATCAACAGATCGGACTGATAATGCAGCATATCCGCCCGTACCGCCTGACTGTGCGTACGCTTCACGACCCAACGCTGGAACGATACCAGCAGCAGCGTGGCCACGAGCGCAATGAGCGTCACCCACACGCCCACTTCCGGCGCGTGCAGCGTCTGCGGTTCCAGCGAGTGTTGCAACCCCGTCAGAATCAGGAACAGTGCCGAACCGGAGATAAACATGCTCTGCGCCAGCGCCGCCAGCGATTCCGCCTTACCGTGGCCAAACGCATGTTCGGTATCCGCCGGCTGCAACGAATAGCGCACCACCAGCAGGTTCACCAGCGACGCGGCGATGTCCACCAGCGAATCAACCAGCGATGCCAGCAGGCTCACCGAACCGGTGTGCCACCAGGCAAACACTTTCATTATGAACAGCACCAGCGCCACAGCCGTCGCGCTCACAGCGGCTAGCGTCACCAGACGTGCATAGTGTGGATTCATCATGCCCTCACGTAATGGCAAAAGCCGCTACTGGTCACTTAAGCCCGTTATTAGGGGAAACACAGGGGGAGGTTCCCGCAGGAGGCCTCACCCCTGTGGTCGCCCCGTGTATCTCAATGCTTCAACGATTGGCATTAGCCTGATAATGCCCTGCATTCAGCTCGTTAATGGCGTTTTTAACACACGGGAATAGCGAACAAACGTAAAAATACAGCATGCCGTCGCCAACATCGCCATCGCCGCACCGATGAAACCGATGTCAGGCAGGCCCAAATGGATAATAACCTGATTGCCCAGCAGCGCACCGCCGCCGATCCCAATGTTATAAATCCCCGAATAGAGCGCCATTGCCACGTCGGTCGCATCCGATGCCAGCGTTAGCACCTTAACCTGCATCCCCAGACTCAGCGCCATAATGGCGATGCCCCAGACGATACACAACGTCGACAGACTCCAGCCGCTGAATGACAACGGCAGCAGTAACAGCAAACACACCGCCAAAAACGCGAAGGAAACAATCAGGAATCCCGCTGGGTATTTGCTGCTGTAGCGGCTAAACAACATACTGCCAATGATGCCGGCACCGCCAAAAATCAACAGCAAGATAGTAGTGAAATTCTCACTCAGCAACGCCACTTTCTGGATAAACGGCTCAATATAACTGTAGGCGGTAAAGTGCGCCGTTACGATCATCACCGTCAGGCCGTACACGCACAGCAAGGCCGGACGCTTAAGCAGGAGAGGCAAACTCTTCAACGAACCGGAATTGCTGCTCGGCAACACGGGCAACAGTTTCATCAGACCCAGCATAATCGCTGCGGCGATCAAGCCAATAAGGACAAACGTTACACGCCAGCCCAAATACTGCCCGACCACACGTCCCAGCGGTAACCCTAGCACCAGCGCCAGCGCCGTGCCGGTCGCCAGCAAACTTAATGCCTGCGCCTTTTTGTCCGCAGGCGCCAACCGTACCACCAGCGATGCCGTAATTGACCAGAACACCGCGTGAGCCAGCGCCACACCGATACGGGCAATGACCAGCACCCAATAATTCCAGGCCAGACCAGACAGCACATTGCTGACGACAAACAGGATAAAGATTTTGATCAGCAGGCTGCGTCGTTCCATATCACTGGACAGTAGCATGCAGGGCAACGACATCAGCCCGACCACCCAGGCGTAAATCGTGATGATCAGCCCAACCTGCGCGGCGCTCATGGAAAAGCTGGCGGCAATGTCTGACAGTAACGCAACAGGGGCAAATTCCGCGGTGTTAAAAATGAATGCCGCCAGAGAAAGGCTGACGACGCGTAACCAGGCGGTCGAACGGGAAGAACGGGTCATGGTATTGATATCAAAAGTTAACATAAAAGAATGCGCCCCCCTGTCGTGGCAGAGGCTAACGCGATGGAGCAATGGTACAGGGAAAGTATGACATCGCCGTGTAATCGGCGAGCGGCCAAGGGTGTTTCAGCGTGCTTTTATGAGGATGTCAGCCAAAAGCCTGAAAACAGGTAAGGGAACATTCATGAGCATCATTTTTGGTGCTCATATTCTACGCGTTACCACTTCCTTATGCTGTCTTTTTTCGTGCCTTTCTAGCACTGCTTTGTATCCGGTTTCTATCGGTAAAGCGTAGCGGCACCAAGAGATGTTGCGGTGTAATACGCGTTTGCACTGTTGTTTTTATGCAATAAAACCGCCAAAGCGGCAGCCAGTTATACCTGTTTCATATGTTCGTTAAGTGTTTCGACAATAAACGCATTCACTGAAATTTGGCGCTCAGCTGCCGCAATGGTCAGCCGTTCCCCGAATGATTCAGGATAACGAAGAGTGAACGTTTTCACTTTCTCTTCACGCTCGTAAGGTTCAATGCCGTTTTCCTGACAATCTTCCAGATATTCACGTAGCGAAATTTCACCCTCACTCCTCAAGCCATTAATACTGTCGGCGACAAAATCACAGTAGCCAGATAAGCCAATAAACTTGCCGCGAAACATACCGATTTCCGGTACGTAACTGATAATGGCCGGCTGGCCGGAAACCACCATCGTATTTGGTGTGTTAAGTGCTTTAGTCATGGTTTTACTCCTATACTTTCCAGCCATTCGCGCAGGCTAACCAGTGCGCCTTTATCGGTATCTGGTGACGGGTGAGGACGATGGAATCGGGCAATACTCCCATTCAATAAAAATCGCACCCGTGACCCGCTACCTTCCTTAATTTCACCACCTAACGCAGTGATGAGTGACTCAACATTTGACCATTTAACACCTGAAAGCACGGGTGTTTTGAAAATTTGGCTCAGCGTTTCTCGCTGCTTTTTTCGTAGACTGGCTAGTTTTCCCTGCATTGCCGATTCCATGATGTCATTTTTTGAAGTCATTATAGAACCCATTCATTTGAAGTCAAATAGTGAAGTCAAAATATGTTGCCGCTTTTAAAAAAGCAAAAAAAAACCCTCCATCATGGAGGGCAAAAAGACAGGGATGGTGTCTATGGCAAGGAAAAACAGGGTGTGTACCTACTACACATTACTACTCGGACTGCACTACGTTTACTGCTTACTACACTAGCGCTACTACTCGGGACTATCTGTCTCAACATCGTTTGTCGTGCCTGGTGATGGCGCGGACATCTGGTTAAACATGGATACCTGCTGCTGCATCTCTTTCATGCGTTGCTTATGCTTCAGCTCTAATATTTCTTTCTGCGCTGGCGTCAGCAGGTTGTACATTTGGTTGCGTACTCGGGTCATCTTAATCTGACGCTCAATCTGCACAGTCATCATTCGGGTTATCTGCGCTCGCACCGCTGCTTCATCAAACGTTTCCGCCGTCACCAGCTTGTGCATGGCTTTAACATCTTCAGTGTTAAACGCCGGTTTGTCTTGACGGCTCTGGTGCATCAAATCACGCATTTGCTGGCGCTGTTGCTCAGTCAACCTCACGCCATCGAACATACCTTGCTGACCGGATACGCCTTTTATGGCGGAATCATCGATGTGCCAGCCGCTCGCCGAGGCGTCTCCACTTTCTGCTGCAACGGCGGTAAAAGTGCCTAGCATAAGCAGTGAAGCAAGAGATAAGGTTGCGAACTGTTGCATCGATAACTCTCCAGAGCGGTACGTCATTTTGTGAATCAATGAGCAGGAGTCTACGCATCTTGCTGCAAACATGCGTCAGAGGATGTAAAACTACGTAAAGTCATGGAATAGCGCTAATCTATGTCGTATTTTGCCCTTGGAGGTAGAGAAAACATGAATAAAATTCTGCTGGTTGATGACGATAGAGAGCTAACGGCTTTATTGAAAGAGTTGCTCGAAATGGAAGGTTTTAACGTCGTTGTCGCCTACGACGGCGAGCAGGCGTTACAGGTATTAGATAGCACGATTGACCTGTTATTACTGGACGTAATGATGCCGAAGAAAAACGGTATCGATACATTAAAAGAACTACGACAGCAGCATCAAACACCAGTCATTATGCTGACCGCTCGCGGCAGCGAATTAGACCGCGTTCTGGGTCTGGAACTGGGTGCCGATGATTACCTGCCGAAGCCGTTTAACGACCGGGAACTGGTGGCGCGAATTCGCGCGATTCTCCGCCGTTCGAACTGGACCGATCAACAGCAGGCGGGCGATAACAGCGCACCGACGCTGGAAGTCGACGGCCTGCGTCTGAATCCCGGACGGCAGGAAGCCAGCTTTGACGATGTTGTGCTGGATCTGACAGGCACCGAATTTACGCTGCTCTATCTGTTAGCCCAGCGGCTGGGACAGGTGGTTTCCCGCGAGCATTTAAGCCAGGAAGTGCTGGGGAAACGCCTGACGCCATTTGACCGCGCGATCGATATGCATATCTCGAACCTGCGCCGTAAATTGCCAGAACGCAAGGACGGTTTGCCCTGGTTTAAAACGCTGCGTGGACGAGGCTATCTGATGGTATCCGCTGCATGATCAATAGTTTGACCGCCCGTATTTTTGCCATTTTTTGGTTAACGCTGGCGCTAGTACTCATGTTGGTTCTGATGGTGCCCAAGCTGGACTCGCGCCAGCTTACCGCCTTGCTGGAAAACGAGCAGCGACAGGGCATCATGCTGGAACAGCACATTGAAGCAGACCTTGCCAACACGCCCGCCAACGATCTGCGCTGGTGGCTACGGCTGTTCTGGGTGTTGGAGAAGTGGGCTCCGCCGGGACAGCGCCTTTTTCTGGTCACCAGTGAAGGCCGGATCTTTGGCGTAGAAAAACATGAAACCCCGATTGTGCGTAATTTTATCGGGCTATCGGATAACGCCGACCACCCGCAAAAGAAAAATTACGGCCGCATTGAGCTGCTCGGTCCTTTTGCGATCCGCGATGGTGATGACAACTACCAACTCTACCTGATTCGCCCTGCCAGCAGTCCGCAGTCGGATTTCATCAGCCTGCTGTTTGACCGACCTTTACTGCTGCTGATCTTCACCATGTTGATCAGTTCACCGCTGCTGCTCTGGCTTGCCTGGAGTCTGGCAAAACCCGCGCGTAAACTCAAACATGCTGCCGATGAAGTCGCCAAAGGCAACTTACGCCAGCATCCTGAGCTGGAATCCGGCCCGCAGGAGTTTCAGGCGACGGGCGTCAGCTTTAACCAGATGGTCAGCGCGCTGGAACGGATGGTTACCGCGCAGCAACGTCTGCTGTCGGATATCTCTCATGAGCTGCGCACGCCGCTGACGCGCTTGCAGTTGGCAACGGCGCTACTGCGTCGACGTCAGGGGGAAGGCAATGAGCTGAACCGCATCGAGACGGAAACGCAGCGGCTCGACAGCATGATTAACGATCTGCTGGTGCTCTCACGCAATCAGCACAAGAACGAGCTGACCCGTGAATTCCTACGCGCCGATGAGCTGTGGGGCAATGTGCTGGACGATGCCGCCTTTGAAGCCGAGCAGATGGGGAAAACGCTGGAAGTACCTTATCCACCGGGGCCGTGGACGCTCTTTGGCAACCCTGCCTCGCTCGACAGTGCGCTGGAAAATATCGTGCGCAACGCGCTGCGCTATTCTCACAACCACATCGAAGTGGCCTTTTCAGTGGATAATCAGGGCATCACCATCAAAGTGGATGATGACGGCCCCGGAGTGAGCCCGGAAGATCGCGAACAGATTTTCCGCCCCTTCTACCGCACGGATGAAGCGCGTGACCGTGAATCCGGCGGCAGCGGTTTGGGGCTTGCCATCGTGGAAACCGCCATTACGCAGCATAAAGGCTGGGTAAAAGCGGAAGACAGCACGCTGGGTGGATTGCGCTTAATCATCTGGCTGCCGTTGCATCAACGGTAAATCGGACAGCTTCTTCCTCGCCGCCGACGTTTTCACATTCAGGTGCCCGATAGGGCACCTGTCATGTTCTGTTTACCTTCTCAAAGTTACACTGGATTGCGTTTTTTACGCGATTGCGTAGAGTGATCCCCACTCATGCCGAAAACAGGCAAGACCCGTGTTAAATGAAGGATACCAACCATGAAAGGAGTAACGCTGCTGGCTGGCGTACTGACCGCGTTAATGAGCAGTCAGGCATTCAGTTCCAGCGATGGAGTGTGCGGCTTTTCCGACTCAGAATGCGGCATGTCCGCCTTGCCTTACCTGCAACCGGGTAATGACACACGTACGAATCTGATGTTGCTGCAAAGCCGCCTCCACGGAATTTCGCTTCCGTTACCCCATCCTTTACCCGATCAAACGCGTTCACGTATCGACCCTTTTACGGCCTACCGAGTCATGGGGATCGCGGCGACGGAAACGCATCAGACGTCAGAGGCAGGAGAAGATGTCACGGCGGATGCGCCTTATCTCTCCACGCTCAATAAAGCAAAGCAGCTGAATCTTCCTTTATCTGTTCAGAGCACCATCTCCACGTTTTCACCTGATGATAACGAAGGACGGCATATTTCCAATGCGCTCTCCACGCTGGAAGCGTTTTTCGACGTTCTACTGGCAGACAAGCAACTCACCGAGGAACAGCGCACGCTGCTGGCTCATCAACGGGTAAATCTCCTCAACCCGTTGTATACCAAAGAGGCGCTGAATGAGGGTCTGGTCAGCTTGCCGGACGAAGGGCATGCTGGCGCACTCATGCACTACCTGTTTGCGGTTCTGGCGTTTTATCAGGGCCATTTTGATGAGGCGGAAAGCGGTTTTCAGGCGTTAATCTCCTCACCACAGCCGTGGGTGGCCGAAACCTCACGCTACATGCTGATTCGCGTGGCAATCAATAAAGCCATGGAAAACGCGCTTGATGAATACAACATGTTCGATGCCAGTAAAGCCGATAAGGCCGCCGCTCAACTGGCCGTTCAGCATATTGATGACTACCTGAAGCAGTATCCCGAGGGACAATACGTCGATTCCGCTAACGGACTGTATCGCCGCGCCTACTGGATCATGAATGATACGAATGCCCTGGCGAAAACGTACCAACACGAACTGGACGGCACCACCGATGTCGAAGACCTCCTTGAATTGAACGATGAGATAGACAATAAACTGCTGGAAAATAGTCAGTTTACCAGTGCGCCAGACAGCGCGCCGTTGACGATGGTGCAAGACCTCAAGCGCTTGCGTTCAGATGAAGGCTGGCTGGCATTACCCGCCTTATCCGCTGACGAACTGGCCGTACAGAAACCGCTGTTTGAGCAAAACAACATGCAGGACGCGTTTAGCTACCTTCAAGCCGCCCAGCTGTTTTATGGTCAAAAAGATTACGCTGCCGTGGTTAACAGCGTTCCCGCGACACAAGCCAACGATCTCACCGATACCGTGCGTTTTAGTTTGCAAGTGCTGCGCGGCCGGGCGCTGGTGCGTCTGGAGCGCTGGGATGAGGCGGAAACACACTGGCGCCAGCTGTTAACGCGTAATATGGGGTACACGCAAAATCAGTTCCTGCAACTGGCACTGGCGGAAACGCTGGTCAAAGCGGGTCACCCCGAGCGGATCTTTACCGCCGACAGCCCGGTGAAAAATCTGCGTTTCCGTTCCGCCGTGCTGAAGATTAGCGCCAACGCCGATTTGCTCCGTCAGCAAACAGGTCCGCAACAGAGCCATGAGGAGCGGGCTATCGCGCTGCATACATTGTTAACCAAATCGCTGACTCATGGCGATTACGCCAGCTATCTCAAAGATGTTCAGTTGCGAAAAGACATCGCACCGCTGGTCAGCAGCGAAAATCAAAGCTGGAATCAGGAAGATCTGACGGCGTTTGATTGGGATGGCAGCGACACCGAAGAAGACTATCAATGTCCGGCGCTGAATGACGTGGTCACGACGCTGAACCAACGCCCCAATGACGCCCGAGCGATTAACTGCCTCGGCGAATTTTTCCTGCGTACCAATAACAGCGTGGGCTTCGACTGGGGTGAAGGTAGCATGTTGAGTGGGCTCACCAACGCGCCAACGCAATTCGTCGGCACCGAATATAATCGTCTGGATGGTTATATGCGGGTGATTGCCGATCCGAAAGCGCCGCCGGAAGACAAAACCTATGCCCTATATCGCGCGGTCTACTGCTATGCGCCGAGCGGCTATAACGACTGTGGCCCACAGGAAATCAGCAAAGCCACTCGCAAAGCCTGGTTTACCCAACTGAAAACCAAGTACAAAGGCAGCGTGTGGGCAGACAAGCTCGATTATTACTGGTAACGCCGTCAATCGTGCTGATCGGCCTGCTTGCATTCTTTACGCAGGCCGCTTCCGCTAACGCAGCACCGTTAACCACCCACGCGGCACCCACCATCGTTGATGCTACGCGCTATCAGGATTTCTGGCTGTGGGCGGCGGTAAGACCGCAGCCCATCCTGCATCAGGCACAGACGCTGTACTTGCATCAGGGAGAAGTGGCTCGCCGTCAGGGCAAAGTCGTTTTCCTGCGTCAGGGGATCCCGCCCAGCCAGCTGCGCGTTAACCGTGTCTGGCTGGCTTTCCGCATGACCACGCTGGAGCTTTCCGATCGCCATTTGAACCGGATGCTAAAACTGCGAGAAAAATGGCAGCGCCACGGTAATCAGTCTGTCGGGATTCAGATTGATTTTGACGCGAAAAGCTATCAGTTAGCAGGTTATGTCGCGTTTCTGACACAGCTGCGCGAGCGTTTACCCGAAGATTGTCAGCTCAGCATTACCGGGCTGCTCGACTGGTCGAAAACCGGGGATGTGTCGGCGTTGAACCGTTTACAGGGCAAGCTGGATGAAGTGGTGGTGCAGACCTATCAGGGGCGCAGCACCATTACCAACTACGCCGAGTACCTGCCCGCACTGCTGAAACTGGCTCTGCCTTTCCGAGTAGGGCTGGTACAAAACGGCAAGTGGGAACCACAGTGGCAGCAGCGCCTTGCCACTTCACCGTATTATCGCGGGGAAGTGGTTTTTCTGGTGAATCCGCCGCTGAAAAAATCCGCCACCGGCAAGCTGTAGCAAACCGTGGCTACAGGCAACCGCCGAAGCCATTTTGCCGCCAGGCTTCATAGCTGATGATCGCCACCGCATTGGACAGATTCAGGCTACGGTTATTAGACTGCATGGGAATGCGGATACGAAAATCTGGTTCGAAGCCATTGCGAATCTCATCCGGCAGACCGGACGTTTCCGATCCAAACAGCAATACATCACCGGGCTGGTAGCTCGGTTGGTCATAAGGACGGCTGCCTTTGGTGGTACAAGCGAAGATGCGCTTACCCGGTACTGCGGCCAGAAAATCCTGATAGTTTTGATGACGGCTGACGTTCGCCAGATCGTGATAATCCAGCCCCGCACGGCGCAGCTTTTTCTCTTCAAAATCAAACCCCAGCGGTTCAATTAAATGAAGCGTACAGCCGTTATTGGCCGCCAGTCGGATGATATTGCCAGTGTTTGGTGCAATTTGAGGCTCATAGAGCGCGATATGGAACATGAGATAACGTCAACCACGAAGGAAAATTCCGCCGCAGTATAGCGCATTCCCACAGGGCAACCCAAAACCTGTACGCCAGAATGCGGATTACTCTGCACGACGTTTTCACCCACAGCGATTACACTTGATCTTACAGATAAAGGCATTCCATTTTCGTTTCACAAATGGCTTATCGACAGGCCGAAGGCTTGTGTGGAGGTTTAATGAAATACCCTAAGACATTATTGGCCTGTGCTGTATTGCTCGGCCTGCCGCTTGTGGCAAGCGCCAACACGACACAAGCGCCCACACCTCAACAGCAGTTTGAAAATGGCATCAGCAGCCAGAAACAGCTACAGCAGACTATGCAGCAGAACCAGAAATTGCAGCAACAGCAACTGAATCAGCAGCTCCAGCAGCGTAATCAACAGTTGAATCAACAACGTCAGCAGCAGCTACAGAAAGATTTGGAGCGGTCGCAGAGAACCACGCCGCCACCGCCAATTCAACAGAACCCCTGACCAACAGGTCTGCTCTTTTGGTTTTTTATTATCTTACGCGCGTAAAGAATTACGCTGAGGTGGGCATGACCGCCGGATGAGCGGTATGGACACCGCGAAAGCCTGTGCAGCGCCGGGAGCGCGTCACAGGCGGTCCGAGTAGCGGGCATGAACACCGAAGGTACCGCAAAGCGGCGTGATTCCCCGCGAAAAGCCGGGGGTCACGGGGCGGCGGCGATTGAGCCGCACCGTGTCGGGCGCATACGACAACGGTTGCAGAAAACCACGAGAACAAACGCGCACGAAACATTACATAACACTAACAGAATGCCTAACCACAGGCTTCCTAGCCAAGCGTGGCTGACTATAACCGCACACCCATCAGCGTTAAAATCAACGGCGTGGTTAATGCCGCCATCGCCGTTGATAACAGCAGGCTGGATGCCACCGGGCCGCCCAGCACATCGAACTGGCGAGACATCAGATAGACGTTGACGCCCACCGCCATCGACCCCAGCAACACAACCGCACGCGTTTCCATTTCCGGCAGACCGAGTGCGATCGCAATCCCCCAGATCACCAGCGGCTGCACCAGCAGCTTGATCGTGCAAATCGCCGTGCTAATCTGCCAACCATCACGCACGCGGTATTCCGCCAGCCCCATTCCCAGTGCCACCAGCGACAGCGGCGCGGCAATCTGCCCCAGCATGGAAAGCGGCTGATCGACATACGATGGCAGCGGCAGGCCGGTCAGACTGAACGCCGTACCGGACAGAATGCCAATAATCAGCGGGTTCTTCAGCACGCCCAGCGCGGTTTTGGTAAAGCCCTGTAGCGACAGCGCCCCGTTACGCGCCCATTCCACCGACACCGTCACCAGCGTCCACAAGATAAGCCCGTTAAACACCACCACCAGCGCAACCGACGGGATTGCCTCTTCGCCCAGCATCAGCGTAGCAATCGGCAGCCCCAGCATCACGTTGTTGGAGAAGATGCCGCTCAACGCAAACAGCGAGCCGGAGACGCCATCAAGATGAAAGACTTTGCGCGCCACGATGCGGCCTAGGACAAACACCAGCAGGCAGCCGCCGAAAAAGGCGATCAGCAGTCGGGCATCCACCACCGGACGTTTGGAAAAATCCGACATCAGGCGGAACAGCATGGCGGGCATGGCTACGGAGAAGACAAAGCGCGTCATGCCGTCGGTCACGGTGGTCGGCCATTTACCGTAGCGAATCAGGCTATAGCCGAGCGCGATAAGAACAAAGAGGGGTAACGACAGAAAAATCTGGTGCCAAAGCGAAACAATAAATGCGGGCATGACGCCACTTCCTTATTACCGGCACCGAGTCAGAAAGGGGATCCGCCGCAATCAAAGATAATACGGCAATAGGCGAATGCTGGTCACTTAATCATGAGTATGGATTTAGGGGAAACACGGTGATGAGGTTCCCGCAGGGATGCCTCACACCGTGGTAGCCCCGGTATCTCGATCCTTAAACGATCGACATTCGGCGATGAGCAGACCTCAGCCGGTCGCGAAGTTAGCCCCAATTAAATCTATCCGGTCAGTGCAGATGCAGTCAACGCCCCAATCCAGCAAAGTTTGCGCGCGATCAGGTTGGTTGACGGTATAAACCAGAATGCGTAAACCCGCGGCTTTCAGCGCCGCGACGCGTTCTGCCGTCAGCAGTTTGTGATTCAGGTGGATGGACACGCACCCCAGACGCTGCGTTAACGTCGGCCAGTCTTCTTCCCACTCATCCAGCAGCAGCCCGCGCGGGAGTTCCGGTACAGCCTGTTGCGCGGCTTCCAGAGCGTCGATAGAGAACGATGACAGCAGCGGTGCAACCGGATGATCGGCCCACAGCTGGCGCGCCGCCAGCGCAATCACCCGCCCGGTTTCGGTTTCATATCCGGTGGTGGGTTTAATCTCGATATTGGCTGCCATACCATACTGCGCGCAGCGTTTTGCCACTTCCGATAGCAGCGGCAGGCGTTCACCAACAAATTTATGACCGTACCAGCCGCCGACATCGAGCCCGACCAGCTTGTCCCACGGCAGTTCCCCGGCAATGCCCCAACCGTTGCTGGTGCGTTCAAGCGTATCGTCGTGTAGGAGGAAAATCTGGCCGTCCTGCGACAGCTTGGCGTCAAATTCGATCATCTTGTGACCGAGGCTGGCGCCGACATCAATCGCCGCCAGCGTGTTTTCTGGAGCCAGTGAACCACCGCCGCGATGGGCGACAATGCTCGGGTAAGGCCAGAGTGTTTCCATTATTCCATCCGTAATCCGCTTTGCGAATCAAACAGGTGCCATGATGACGTCGGTAAATGCAGCCAAAGCGTCGAACCGATGGCGGGACAGTGTTCGTAAGAGAGCCGCGCGATGACGTTTTGTCCGCCCCACTTGCCGTGCGCTAAGTTGTCCGCACCCAGCAGTTCGAGTGTTGAAATCTGCAACGGGATACCGCCGGTTTCGCGCGTCGCCAGCTGAATATGCTCTGGTCGTACCCCCAGCGTCAATGCTTTACCGCTCCACTGCGGCTTCGGCTCAGGCAGCGCCAGAGCGATGTCGCCACCGATTTCAAAGCGGCAGCTGTCATCGCTAATGCGGCCCGACCACAGGTTCATCGCGGGTGAACCAATAAAGCTGGCCACAAACAGCGAGGCAGGACGGCGATAAATTTCAGCCGGCGCGCCAATTTGCTCGGCAATCCCTTTGTTCATCACGATGACGCGCTGTGCCAGCGTCATGGCTTCAACCTGATCGTGTGTGACGTACAGGCTGGTGGTTTTCAGGCGCTGGTGCAGTTGCTGCAATTCCAGCCGCATTTGTACGCGCAGTTTGGCATCCAGATTCGACAGCGGTTCGTCGAACAGGAACACCGCCGGTTCACGGACAATCGCCCGCCCCATCGCCACGCGCTGACGCTGGCCGCCTGATAGTTCACGCGGTTTGCGTTGCAGCAACGGCATCAACTCCAGAATTCGCGCCGCGTCTTCTACACGCTCACGAATCTGTGCCTTACCAAAGCCGCGAATTTTCAGGCCGTAAGCCATGTTGTCGAACACGTTCATGTGGGGATAAAGCGCATAGTTCTGGAACACCATCGCAATGCCGCGATCTTTCGGTTCCAGATCGGTGACCCGCTGGTTATCAATATAGATGTCACCACTGGTGGTGCGTTCGAGGCCTGCCACCATACGCAGCAGTGTCGATTTACCGCAGCCTGACGGCCCGACCATCACCACGAATTCGCCATCCGCGACATCCAGATCGATGGGTTGGATAATCTGTGTTTTGCCATCATAAGACTTGGTGACGGCCTGAAGTTTTAAACATGCCATAAGCGTTTCCGAAATTCGTCTTGATTTATTTTTCGCTGTCGACCAGACCGCGAACGAACCAGCGCTGCATCAGTAGCACGACCAGCAGCGGCGGCAGCATGGTCAACAGCATGGCAGCCATTACCTGATTCCACTGGGTCGCCCCATCACCGGAGGCAATCATGCTTTTAATCCCGGCGACCGCAGTACCCAGATTGGCATCGCTGACAATCAGCAGCGGCCACAGGTACTGGTTCCAGCCGTAGATGAACGTGATCACAAACAGCGCCGCCAGATTGGTCTTCGACAGCGGTAACACCATGTCGAAGAAGAAACGCATCGGGCTGGCACCGTCGATACGCGCCGCTTCCATCAGCTCATCCGGCAGCGTCATAAAGAACTGGCGGAACAGGAAGGTCGCGGTCGCCGAGGCCATCAGCGGCAGCGTTAAACCGGTGTAGCTGTCCATCATGTCCAGCCGCGCGATCACTTCCACCGTCGGGAAAATACGCACTTCCACCGGCAGCATCAGCGTCAGGAAAATCATCCAGAAGAACAGGTTGCGAAGCGGGAAACGAAAATAGACGATGGCGTAAGCGGACAGGATCGAGACGGTGATTTTGCCCACCGTAATCGCCAGTGCCATCACAAAGCTGTTAAGCAGCATCAGTCCGAACGGCGTGGTGTTGTTGCCTGCACCATGCAGCCAGATATAACGCAGGTTTTCCCACAGGTGAGTACCGGGGATCAGCGTCATCGGTGCCTGAAAGACTTCCTGATTATCCAGCGTGGCAGCGACAAACCCCACGTACAGAGGAAACAAGACGGCGAGAATGCCGACGATCAGCATGACGTGGCTGAAAATATCTAACCCGCGACGATTCTCAATCATTGGTAATTCACCTTCCGTTCAACAAAACGGAACTGAATAATGGTCAGCCCGATAACCAGCATCATCAGTACCACCGACTGCGCTGCCGAACTGGACAGATCCAGCCCCGCAAAGCCCTCACGATAAATTTTGTAGATCAGCGTAGTCGTCGACTGCACCGGCCCACCGGCTGTCGCGGCATCGATAATCGGGAAGGTATCAAAAAAGGCGTATACCAGATTGACCACCAGCAGGAAGAAGCTCACTGGCGAGATCATCGGCAGCACCAGATTGAAGAAGCGCCGCACGGGGCCTGCACCATCAATCGCGCCCGCTTCGACTAATGAACGGGGAATAGATTGCAGCGCCGCAAGGAAGAACAGGAAGTTATAGCTAATCTGCTTCCAGACCGACGCCAGTACCACCAGAAACATCGCCTGACCGCTGTTCTGTGCGTGGTTCCACGTATAACCCATCAGCCCGAGAAAATGGGTAATCAGCCCCAGACCGGGGTTAAACAGGAACATCCACAGCACGGCAGCAACGGCGGGAGCCACAGCATAGGGCAGAATGATCAACGTCTGGTACAGGCGGCTGGGACGGATCACATAGTCCACCAGCGCGGCCAGAAAGAGTGAAATCAGCATGCCAAACCCGGCTACCAGAAAGCTGAATATCAGCGTGGTGTAAAACGAATCGAGGTAGTAAGGGTTATTGAACAGCTGTCTGAAGTTTTCCATGCCAACAAATTCGCTGGATAACCCAAACGGATCGAGATTCTGCACCGAATACCACAGCGCCTGACCGGCTGGCCAGATAAAGAAAATCACGGTAATCAGCAGTTGAGGCAACACCAACACATAGGGCAACCAGCTGCTACGAAAAACGGGGCGGGATGATGTCATGCGGTAACTCATTGCAAACAGAAAAGAAACAGGCCGATTCCCTTCGGCCCGGTATTACTCAGCAAAAAACGTCTTACTTCGTCGACTGCTCAAAGCGACGCAGCAGCGCGTTACCGCGTTCTACTGCGCTATCCAACGCCTGTTGCGGCGTCTTCTTACCTGTCCATACGCTTTCTAATTCTTCATCCACAACGGTACGAATTTGCGGCATGTTGCCCAAACGCAGACCTTTGGTGAACGGCAACGGTGGCTTGTTCAGCATCTGACGCGTGGCGATATCCGCACCTGGGTTTTTCTCGTAGAAGCCCTGCTTCTGCGTCAACTCATATGCCGCAGTCGTGATGGGCAGATAACCGGTTTTCTGGTGCCATTCAGCGGCATTTTCCGGTTCGGCCAGGAACTTCATAAACTCAGCGACGCCTTTGTAGGTCGCAGCATCTTTGCCGCCCATCACCCACAGGCTGGCTCCGCCGATAATGGCGTTCTGCGGCGCGCCTTTCGCATCGGCGTCATACGGCATCATGCCGACGCCATAGTTAAACTTGGCGTGTTCGCGGATGTTCGCCAGCGAACCGGAAGAAGCGGTCGTGATAGCGCAGTCGCCGTTATAGAATTTCTCGGTCGGCTCATCCTTACGCCCGAAATAGGTGAAATCACCCTTCTTGTTCATGTCCTGCAACAGCTGGATGTGCTTAACCTGCGTTGGCTTGTTGAATTCCAGTACCGCATCGGTGCCGTCAAAGCCGTTGTTTTTGCTCGCAACTGGCAGACCGTGCCAGGCGCTGAAGTTTTCAATCTGAATCCAGCCCTGCCAACCGCTGGCGTAGCCGCACTTCATCCCGGCGGCACGCAGTTTGGCGGTGTACTCCGCCATTTGCTGCCAGGTTTTCGGTGGCTGTTCAGGATCTAAACCCGCCTTCTTGAAGGCATCTTTGTTGTAGTACAGCACTGGCGTGGAGCTGTTAAACGGCTGCGACAGCAGGTGACCGCTCTTCGCATCGGTGTAATAACCGGAGACAGTCGGCACAAACACCGACTCATCGAAATTAATGCCTGACTCTTTGAAGACTTCATAGACAGGCTTGATGGCTTTACTTGCCATCATGGTAGCCGTACCCACTTCGTAGACCTGCAAAATGGCTGGCGCATTCCCCGCGCGGTAAGCCGCAATCCCAGCTGCGAGGTTCTGCTCGTAGTTACCTTTATAGACCGGCACAATTTTTACATCGCTATGTGCTTGGTTAAAACGGTCAACCAGAGAATTCACTTCTTTCCCTAATTCGCCTTCCATGGAGTGCCAGAAAGGAATTTCTGTCACGGCCTGCGCACTGGCGCTCATCAGCGCGAATGCCACACACGCCGCGGCGGTGCGAATAGCATGTGTTTTACGAATTGTGTTGTTGAACATGCCTGTCTCCTGCAATCAATTAAATGCGCCATCATTACGGCGTTTTTTATGCGAAGGTAAACATGACATGAGCGCATGACAGAAAAATAACTGGAAGATGACGGGAAAGTGACAAAGGAAGAAGGTCTTCTTATTGGCTACTAAGTAGGCTGTTCTGTGCTACCATCTGTGTTAATAGATAACACAGGAGGTTTTATGCCTAGAACGACAAGTATTACGATCGGCGAACAACTGGATGATTTTGTCTCCAAATTAATAGATAGCGGTCGCTATAGTTCTACCAGTGAAGTCATCAGGTCAGCACTTCGTCTTCTTGAACAACAAGAATCCAAAACAGAGGCTCTGAAAAAAGCGATTTATGCAGGGGAGCAAAGTGGAGAAAGTTCGTTGACGCTGCGTGAAATTGCAGCAAAAAAGAAGCGCGAACGGAATGTATAAACTCTCTAATCTTGCAGCAGAAGATTTCGCAAGCATCTTTGAGTACACATTGATCAACTACGGCATCAGTCAGGCTGACAATTATACAGAGTCGCTAGAGAATACGCTGATTCTGCTAGCAGAATCCCCTTATATAGGCCAAGAGTACCCTGAAATTAGCCAGGGTGTGCGCCGATTCGATCATAGGCAACACGCTATTTTCTACCGCATACGAGAAGAAGATCTTCTTATCATCCGAATCCTGCATCAGCAAATGGAACCTATGTGCCACTTTTTTGATATTTAAAAAGTGACTAAATAAGGATCTATTCAATCAATAGCATGCCACCAAGAACAATTATCAGTAATGGCTCTGGTGCTGTTATTCCCATGGCGATTGACGACACATAAGATCGTTAATGCGAGCCTGACGCTCTGCGGTAATAGGCGCATCCAACTCGGCCAAAAATTCGTCAAACTGCTCGTTGTCCAAAATAAACAAACGTTTATCCAACAATATGTCCTGCGCCTCGCGGCAAGCTGCTTCAAGCATAAAGTCGGTACGTGATTTTGACACAAGGTTTGCAGCCATATCGATCCAATCCCGCTGGGAGGCTTTGGCCCGAATAGTGATTCATGCTTCTTTAGTTTCAGGTTTCATCATCATGCCTGTGTAGTGAATCTCTCTACACCCCTACATGACGTGTACAAAAATGCTACACACTGAAACACCACGAACATTGTAGAAAACCCGTAATTTAGACTATAGTTATTGTTACTAGTCATGTTTAAGGATGAACCGTGGCGGTATACACAACGAAGCTCTTCGATAAAAAACTAAAAAGCGAAATGCTTTCTGATAGTTATCTTTGTGAGATTGCTCATGAAGTGATGAATGGCCGTGTTGAGGCTGACCTTGGCGGTGGTGTGCTTAAAAAACGAATTGCATTGAATGCCGGAAAGAGTGCAGGAGCCAGAACTATCATCTTTTTCAAACTAGGCTCTAATCTATTTTTTGCCGATGGATGGAAAAAAAATCAGGTCAGGAAAGGCGTTAAAGAAATTCAGGATGATGAGCTGGCTGTTTATAAAGACATTGCTGGTGACCTACTTCAACTCACCGTTCAACAAATAGCTCAATTGGTAAAAGTGAAAGAACTACGAGAGGTGGAATGCGATGGCTGCAAAGATGAAAGAGCTGCAGGAAATGGCGCAAAACCTGCATGAACACGGGGGTATCACTGATACTACGATGGAACGCATCAATAATCGGGTTGCCGCACGGGAATTCCGTGAACGCATCGAGCAAGCTCACGCAATGAGCGGGGCAGAAATTCAGAACATGCGTTCCCGTTATAAAATGTCGCAATCTTCTTTAGCTTACGCTCTCAATATGTCCGTTGAGAGCGTCTCAAAATGGGAACGTAATGAGAAAAAACCCTCTGGGGCTGCACTACGTCTTCTCAATATAATCAGCGAGAAAGGTCTGGATATTTTTTGCCAGTTAGATATCAACAAACAGAAATAGCCCTCACCCCGCCACCAGCACCTCAACACCCATTTTGCTCAAGGCTTCTTTGGCGGCGGCGGGCAGGCCGTCGTCGGTGATGATGCTATCGAATACGCTGAGCGGCGTGGCGAGGTGGGTGGCGATGCGGCCGTATTTTGAGGTGTCACACAGCAGTACGCACTTGCTGCTGGCTTCTACCGCCGCGCGTTTCACGACCACTTTGTCTTCATTCGGCGTGGACAGCCCGCGCAGGCTCCACGAAGAGGCGGAGATAAAGGCGATATCAATAAACAGGTTGCGCAGCGCCTGCGCGACGGCTTCTCCAACGCAGGAGCGGTTTTCCCGGCACAGCGTGCCGCCCGTGTGGATCATGCGGCACTGGCTGGACTCAATCAGAAAAGCGGCAATCGCAAAATCGTTAGTGACAATCACGAGATCGTCGCGTTCAGCCAGCTCGCGCGCCAGCGATAGCGTGGTCGTGCCCGCATCCAGATAAATGCAGCTATTCAGCGGAATGTGCTGCGCCGCCAGTTTCCCCATCGCCGCTTTCTGCTGGCTGAACATCACGGATTTGTCCTGATGCGACGGCTCGATCGCCAACCGTTCAGGCGAGCGCACGCCACCAGAGACGCTCAGCAGCAGGCCATCCTGCTCCAGCTTTTGCACATCACGCCGCACCGTCATGTGTGACACACCCAGCCGTTCGGTCAGCTCGTTAATGCTAACCGCGCCACGCTCGGCGATCAGCGCCAGAATCTGTTGATGACGTTCTACTGGAATCACGCTGCCCGTTCCCTATTTGATAATGCTGGTTTGATAGACATTTGGTTTGATAAAGACCGTGTTTGATAAAGACCGAGTCTGATAAATATTGTGAGAAACAGCCCATTTAATGACGATAATTATCATAAATTCACGTTATAAACTACACCAGACATGACTGCGCTCATCGTCATACGACACCCAACCCCCCCATAATCACATGATATATAAAGGTAATTATGGATGTCTTTTTCCACGCAGTGTTCAGCTACACTGAATCATCACGATCTCAATGTTAATTTATGTGATAAAAATCACCATAATTTGTTCTGATAGTCCTTATATTTAACACCAGAGAACAAAAAATCACTAATTTTAACAAGGCAACCACGATGAAAAAGACTTCTGATTATGCTGTCGCCGTTATCGGTCTGGGTTCCATGGGATTTGGCGCTGCGGCGTCCTGCATCAACGCGGGCCTGACGACATACGGTGTCGATATCAACCCGCAGGCACTGGAAAGATTACGTCAGGCAGGAGCAGCGCAGGCCGATACGCGTATTGATGCCTTTGCAGACAAGCTGGATGCCGTCGTGCTGCTGGTGGTAAACGCCGCGCAGGTGAACGGGATTCTGTTCGGTGAACCACAGGTTGCAGCGAAGCTCAAGCCCGGTACGGTGGTCATGGTGTCATCCACGATCTCCGCGCAGGATGCCAAGAATATTGAGCAGCGCCTGGCAGAACATCAGTTGATTATGCTGGATGCACCGGTCTCTGGGGGGGCGGCCAAAGCCGCCGCTGGCGACATGACGGTAATGGCATCCGGCTCCGACCTGGCCTTTGAGAAACTGAAACCGGTACTCGACGCCGTCGCAGGCAAGGTCTACCGCATCGGTGAAGACATTGGACTGGGCGCGACAGTTAAAATTATCCATCAGCTGTTGGCCGGCGTACACATCGCCGCCGGCGCAGAAGCGATGGCGCTGGCCGCTCGCGCCGATATCCCGCTGGATATCATGTACGACGTGGTGACCAACGCTGCTGGGAACTCCTGGATGTTTGAGAACCGCATGCGCCACGTGGTAGACGGCGACTACACGCCAAAATCCGCCGTCGATATCTTCGTGAAAGATCTGGGACTGGTTACCGACACCGCTAAATCGCTGCACTTCCCGCTGCCGCTGGCCTCCACGGCATTCAACATGTTTACCGCCGCCAGCAACGCCGGATTCGGTAAAGAAGACGACAGCGCGGTCATTAAGATTTTTAACGGCATTACGCTGCCGGAAAAGAAGGAGGCACCATGATCAAGCTAGGTGTGATTGCCGACGATTTTACCGGTGCGACGGATATCGCCAGTTTTCTGGTCAACAACGGGCTGCCGACCGTACAACTCAACGGCGTACCGCCGTCCGATTTTAAGGTCGACACGCAGGCCGTGGTCATTAGCCTAAAATCACGCTCCTGCCCGGCGGAGCAAGCGGTAGCGGATTCCCTCAAGGCGCTGGCATGGCTGCAACAACAGGGCTGTCAGCAGTTCTACTTTAAATATTGCTCCACCTTCGACAGCACCGCGAAAGGCAACATCGGTCCGGTGACCGATGCACTGTTGGAACAGCTCGGCGAAACGCAGACCATCATCTCTCCGGCGCTGCCGGTGAACGGCAGAACCGTCTATCAGGGTCACCTGTTCGTGATGGATCAACTGCTGTCCGAATCCGGGATGCGTCACCATCCGGTTACGCCGATGACGGACAGCAACCTGATACGCGTCATGGAACAGCAGGCAGCCGGGCGCTGCGGACTGGTGCCGTATGCCGTGATGGATCAAGGGGCGGAAGCCGTTAAACAGCGGCTAACCCAGCTGAAAGAACAAGGTGTGCGCTATGTGGTACTGGATACGTTGAATGAACAGCACCTGTTAACGCAGGGAGAAGCGCTACGCGACATGAAGCTGGTTACTGGCGGTTCCGGCCTGGCGATTGGTCTGGCACGTCAGTGGGCAGAACCCGCGACACAAACTGGTTCCGCCACCAAGGCGGGCAAGCCGCAGTCCGGCGCAGGCGTTGTGCTGTCCGGCTCCTGTTCGGTCATGACCAATAAGCAGGTCGCCCAGTACCTGAAACAGGCGGCGGGTCGCGCCATTGACGTTGCTCGCAGCCTGCAAGGCGATGAATCTTACGTGCAGGAATTGGTTGATTGGGTGAAACCCCACCGTGGCGACGCGCTTGCGCCACTGCTGTATGCCACGTCATCACCTGACGAACTGGCACAGATTCAGCAGCGCTGGGGCGCAGAAGCCAGCAGTCAGGCGGTGGAGAAACTGTTTGCTGCCGTCGCTCGCCAGCTCCAGCAGGAAGGCTTTCAGCGCTTCATTATTGCGGGCGGTGAAACCTCCAGCATCGTGGTACAGACGCTGGGTATTCACGCGTTCCATATCGGGCCGTCCATTTCTCCCGGCGTACCGTGGGTGCGTTCTACCACTCACCCACTCTCGCTGGCGCTGAAATCCGGTAATTTTGGTGATGAAGACTTTTTTGCCCGCGCCCAAAAGGAGTTTGCCGTATGAGTGAAAAACACCACAACACCGAAACCGCACTGAACAACGAGCAGCGCGCACGCGCGGAGATGGTTAAGCTGGGCGCGTCCTTTTTCCAGCGCGGTTACGCCACCGGTTCAGCCGGAAACCTCTCGCTGCTACTGGATGACGGTACGCTGCTGGCAACACCGACCGGCTCTTGCCTCGGTGAACTGGATGCCGAGCGGCTATCCAAAGTCAGCATGAGCGGCGAGTGGATCTCCGGGGATAAACCATCGAAAGAGGTCAGTTTTCACCTGTCGATTTACCGTAACGATCCCGAGTGCAAGGCGATCGTACACCTGCACAGCACCTATCTGACCGCGCTCTCCTGTCTGGAAGGGCTGGATACGCAGGATGCCATCAAGCCGTTCACGCCCTATGTGGTGATGCGCGTCGGTAAAGTGCCCGTCGTCCCTTATTACCGCCCTGGCGATGCGCGGCTAGGCGAGGATCTCGCGAAGCTGGCTTCGCGTTACAAGGCGTTCTTATTGGCTAACCACGGCCCCGTCGTCACCGGTAAAGATCTGCGTGCGGCGGCGGACAACATGGAAGAGCTGGAAGAAACTGCCAAGCTGATTTTTATTCTCGGTGACCGAAAAATTCGCTACCTCACCGCTGACGAAATTACCGAGCTCTCTTGATGAGCCACTTTTTACTGAGCGATGGAGTTAACCATGCCTAAGTTTGCTGCCAATCTTTCTATGCTGTTTACTGACGTGCCGTTTCTCGATCGGTTTAAAGCCGCTGCCGATGCGGGTTTCACCTCGGTCGAGTACCTGTTTCCTTATGAGTATCCGGCACCGCTGCTGGCGGAAAAACTGCGGGAAAATGGCTTAAAGCAGGTGTTGTTCAATACCGCACCCGGCAATATTGCCGCAGGCGAATGGGGCGTCTCAGCCCTGCCCGACCGCATTGAGGATGCTCGCCGTGATATCGACAACGCGCTGGAATATGCGCTGGCGCTGAACTGCCCTTCGGTGCTGGTGATGGGCGGCGTCGTCCCGCCCGGTGAAGACCGCGCGGCCTATCAGCAAACCTTCATCGATAACCTACGCTACGCCGCCGATAAATTTGCACCACACGGCATCAATATCATGATTGAAGCGCTGAGTGCGAAGGTGAAACCGAATTATCTGTTCGCCAGTCAGTATCAGGCGCTGGAATTAGCCAATTTGATCGACCGACCTAATGTGTATATCCAGCTGGATTTCTTCCACGCGCAGATTGTCGATGGCAACCTGACGCAAATTATTCACGATTTATCTGGCCGCATCGGACATATTCAAATTGCGTCTGTCCCTGCACGACATGAACCCGATGAAGGGGAAATTAATTATCCATTCATCTTTGCCGAATTAGATCGCGTGAATTATTCCGGCTGGGTTGGCTGTGAATATAACCCGCGCGGTAAAACCGAAGACGGATTGGGATGGGCTAAACCTTGGCTGGAGAAAAAACACTAATTCACTTATCCAAGAAACAAACCAACACCAGAGACATATTCGTTACACACGAATAAATAAAAATAATAGGTCAGATTCCCGTATTCATTACGGGAATCGAGGCACCCTTATACAAATAACAAACGACTATCCCATCTCTTTCAGCCTCTGAATTGAAAAGACGGGGTCAATGAGGATAAGAATATGGCCACCTCGCTCTTACTCTGCATCGCTATCGCCGGGGTATTACTCCTGTTGCTGATGGTCATTAAATTTAAGATTCAGCCCTTTGTCGCCCTGCTGGTTGTCAGCTTACTCGTCGCATTGGCAACGGGTATTCCTACTGGCGAAGTCATGAAAGTGATTACTTCCGGCATGGGCGGTATTCTCGGTTCGGTGGCGATTATTATCGGCCTCGGTGCCATGCTGGGCAGAATGATCGAAGTCTCTGGTGGCGCAGAATCTCTGGCGCACCGCTTTGCCCAATTAATGGGGCCGGGATTAATGGTGGCGGCATTAACCATCGCCGCTTTTATTCTGGGTATTCCGGTCTTTTTCGATGTCGGCTTTATTATCCTCGCCCCGATTATTTACGGCTTTGCGAAAGTCGCGAAGGTCTCTCCGATTAAATTCGGTTTGCCCGTCGCGGGCGTGATGCTGACAGTGCACGTCGCGCTGCCGCCGCATCCCGGTCCGGTCGCCGCCGCTGGCCTGTTAAACGCGGATATCGGCTGGCTGACCATCATTGGCCTGCTGGTGTCGATTCCTGTCGGCATCATCAGCTATTGGGCTGCCAAGGCCATGAATCGCCGTAAGTATGCGCTTTCCGTTGAAGTATTAGAGCAGTTACAGCTGGCAAAACCGGAAGATGCGACGCCAGATACCGCGCCTGTATCGGCTCCCTCGGCTGGGCTGATCGCTGCGCTGATTGCGATTCCCATCGCCATCATTATGCTCGGCACCGTGTCTGCGACCATTCTGCCTGCCGGACACCCGGTACGTAACGTGATGTCGCTGGTCGGCTCTCCCGCTGTCGCGCTGCTAATTGCTCTGGCCTTAGCGTTCTGGCTGATTGCCCTGCGTCGTGGCTGGTCGCTGGAGAAAGCCAGCGGTGTAATGGGCGATGCCATGCCTGCCGCGGCGATGGTCATTATGGTGACCGGTGCGGGTGGCGTATTCGGTAAAGTGCTGGTGGAATCAGGCATCGGTAAAGCGCTGGCGGATACGCTGACCAGCATTCACCTGCCGCTGGTGCCTGCCGCCTTTATTCTGTCGCTGGCGCTACGCGCCTCGCAAGGCTCCGCCACCGTCGCCATTCTTACCACCTGCGGCCTGCTGAGTGAAGCCGTCAGCGGCTTGAACCAGATGCAACTGGTACTGGTAACGCTTTCTGCCTGCTTTGGCGGATTGGGACTGTCCCACGTTAATGACTCCGGTTTCTGGATCGTCACCAAGTATCTGGGGCTGTCCGTCGCCGATGGCTTGCGTACCTGGACGGTACTGACGACCATTCTCGGGCTGGCTGGATTCCTCTTCACCTGGGCGTTGTGGCTGGTGATGTAAATCCCTAACCTTTCCCCCTTACGACGTTTCACTAAAGGAAAAACCGCTGATATTCAGCGGTTTTTCTCCTTATGCCGGAAAATGCGCCCGTTTTACTTCTATATTCCACATCTGCCTATCCACACCCTGTCTTTATACTGTGCCTGGGGTAAAGAACCGTGCGTTCCTTTGCCACCGCTCAGCAAGTCTGCATACCAAACCATGACGTCATCAGAAGTACACCCTATTCCTGACCTGTCGCAGAAGAGATCCAATCCACAAAGCAGAACCTGCATCATCGATAATAAAGGAACATTATGAATTTTCTCGCAAAAATGAAGCTCGGCACCATGTTGGGTTCCGGTTTCGCCTCTGTCATCATCATCGGCCTGATGGTCGCCGTTCTGGGGCGCTTCCATTTGGTCGATCTGGGGGAAGATATTGAATCGCTATCCGAAAAAAACCTGGCCAGCCTCATCCTGATACAAGATGCCAAGAGCGGCTTTGATGCCGTAGCACGTTCCGTGCGTAACATTGGCCTGACCGATGACAGGAACCGTATTCAGGAAGAAAAGCGCCTGATCGATCAGCAAATTGCCCGCAATACTGACACGCTGACCAAACTGTATGCGCACCTGTCCGAACCAGAAACCCGCGACTCGCTGGAGAGCCTGACGCAGGCTCGTCCGGCTTATCGGGATGCCGTGAATAAAGCGGTTGAACTCGGCCTGTCCGAAAACGCAGAAGAAAGAGCGCGTGCCGTGCAGATCATGGTCAATGAGATGCAGGTGACGCAGGCACCGGTTTTCGCCGCACTGGATAGCATGGCGCAATTCCAGAAAAAGCGGACGCAGGACATGACGACGAGCGCCATGCAGGAAGCACGTGGCGACGGTAACATGCTGATTATCTTCGCCGCGATTGCGGTGCTGGTCGGCATTCTGGTTTCCGTGCTGATTACCCGCACGATTAAAGGGCTATTGGGTGGAGAAGTGGTTTATGCCGCTCAGATCGCACAGGCCATTGCGCAAGGAAATCTGGCCGTCGCGATCAGTCTACGTCCCGGCGATAACCACAGCATGCTTGCCGCCATGAATGCGATGCGTAAAAGCCTGAGCGGCATTGTTGAACAGGTACGTGAGAGCAGTGAATCTATCGCCACCGGCGCCAGCCAGATCGCCGCAGGCAGTACCGATCTCAGCCAGCGTACGGAAGAGCAGGCGGCCAACCTGCAACAAACCGCCGCCTCAATGGAAGAGATGAGCCAAACCGTACGCCAGAACTCAGACACCGTGCGTAATGCCGCTCAGTTGGCGCAGGCCGCCAGCAATACCGCGGCTAAAGGCGGTGAAGCCGTCGGCAATATCGTGGTTACCATGAAAGAAATTACCGACAGCTCGCATAAAATTGGCGACATCATCAGCGTCATTGACGGCATCGCTTTCCAGACCAACATTCTGGCGCTCAACGCGGCGGTAGAAGCCGCCCGGGCCGGTGAACAAGGCCGTGGCTTTGCCGTCGTGGCAGGTGAAGTGCGCTCGCTGGCGCAGCGCTCCGCCACCGCAGCCAAAGAGATTAAAGAGCTGATCGGCCACAGCGTCGAGAAAGTGGAGACGGGATCCGCGTTGGTTAGCGATGCAGGAACGACAATTGAAGAGCTGGTTCGTCAGGCGCGCCACGTTGCCGATCTGATTAACGAAATTGGCGTCACCACGCAGGAACAGGAATCCGGCGTGTCACAGATTCATGATGCCGTGAACCAACTCGATCAGGTTACGCAGCAGAACGCCGCGCTCGTTGAGCAATCCGCGTCCGCCGCCGATAGCCTGAGCGATCAGGCAGCCCGTCTGGTCGAGCTGATGAAAGTCTTCGTTGTGGAAGGTGGAACGTCACAGCGCTCTGCCCCGCAGTTGAAAAGACCTGACAGCGCAACGCTCTCCCTTGCCCATCCCAGAAGCAGCACGGGAAGCGATAATCAAAACTGGGAACAGTTCTGATGCTACACAGGGGGATGGATCGCGCATCCCCCTCTTCACTTTCTCACCATTGCACCACCCGTACCCGCCATCCTCTACATTTTCTGGTTTGTCCTCATCAGCAGGCAACATCGGCGACAATTAAAATCAATGTTTTCTCTGCTCATGCCGATATTCTAGGGTGAAGTGCTTATTCATCAAAAGGACGCGAAGCCTTAGGAGAGCATTGCTTCCCACGTGCAAAGGAAAATCTGCTTAATAACAATAAATACTGTAAATAAGTCATGAGGATAACATGCAGCGTACAAAAAAAATGAAACTGGGTACTCAGGTCGGTTCAGGCTTTGCCTTTGTGATTATTATTGGCCTGTTAGTGGCCATCTTCGGCAGAATGCATCTGGTTGGCCTCGGTAATACTACGGACAGACTGGCTAAACACCACCTTGCCAACCTCATCGTGCTACAAGAACTGAAAGATAACCTTAACGTCACGATCAAAACCACGTTGCGTATGCTCATCGCTACCGAACAAAAGGTTCTGGAAGACAATCAAAAGCTGATTGAAACCACGAGTGCCAAAAACACGACGCTCGTCGCTCAGTTGGAAGCCAATTTACGGGCAACCGAGGTCCGCAATATTTTGGGTGAACTTCAGCAAAATCGCACTGAATTTGCCAGAGTAGGCCGCCAGGCCGTCGCACTGTCACTCAGCAATAGACAGGCTGAAGCTATCGAGTTAGTTAAAACCCAGCTTGAACCTATCCAAACCAAGCTTTTTAACAATCTGAACACCATGATTCAGTTGCAGAGAGACTACACCACACAAACGGCAACCAACGCGATTGAAGAGTCCTACTACGATGGTAATTCATTGTTGATTCTGGCACTCATCGCCTCATTCTTCGGCGCAGGCATCGCCTGGCTGATTACCCGCCATATCAAGAAGCAACTGGGTGGTGAACCGGCTTATGCCACACAGGTCACACAGGAAATCGCACAAGGTAATCTGGCAATACCGGTCGCTCTGGCGTCAGGTGATAATACCAGTTTGCTGTTCGCGATGAATCACATGCGCAAAAGCTTAAGCAGCATTGTTGAACAGGTGCGTGAGAGCAGTGAATCTATCGCCACCGGAGCCAAACAGATTGCGGCTGGCAGCGCGGACCTTAGCCAACGTACGGAAGAACAGGCGGCCAATCTGCAACAAACCGCCGCCTCTACGGAAGAAATGAGCCAAACGGTGCGTCAAAATACCGATACGGTGCGTAATGCCGCACAACTGGCACAGGCCGCCAGTAACACTGCGGCTAAAGGTGGTGAAGCCGTCGGCAATATCGTGGTCACCATGAAAGAAATTACCGACAGCTCGCACAAGATTAACGACATCATCAGCGTGATTGACGGCATCGCTTTCCAAACCAACATTCTGGCGCTCAACGCGGCGGTAGAAGCCGCCCGGGCTGGTGAGCAAGGCCGTGGCTTTGCCGTCGTAGCCGGTGAAGTTCGCTCACTGGCGCAGCGCTCCGCCACCGCAGCCAAAGAGATTAAAGAGCTGATCGGCCACAGCGTCGAGAAGGTGGAGACAGGCTCCGCGCTGGTCAGCGATGCAGGAACGACAATCGAAGAGCTGGTTCGTCAGGCGCGCCACGTTGCCGATCTGATTAACGAAATTGGTATTACCACGCAGGAACAGGAATCCGGCGTGTCGCAGATTCATGAGGCAGTGAACCAACTCGATCAGGTGACCCAGCAGAACGCCGCGCTCGTTGAGCAGTCTGCGTCCGCCGCCGATAGCCTGAGCGAACAGGCCGCCCATCTGGTCGAGTTGATGAAAGTCTTCATCGTTGAAGGAGGATCGGCGCAACGCCTTGCTCCGCAGCTGAAAAGACCTGACAGTGCAAAACTCTCACTTGCCAATCCCAAAAGTAACGCGGGAAGCGATAAGCAAAACTGGGAAACCTTTTAACGAATGCGTCGTTTGTAAAATCTCGCCTTGTAGCAAACCAAATAAAGCCGCTGAGTTTTCAGCGGCTTTTTACTTTCAGATCAATGGAGTAAATAATAAGATTAATGAACACATAAATTAATAAAAATCAGAATCAGGAGTAAAAAACGCAACCCAATGAAAGATAATAAAAAACATCAACCAGATTGAGCTCAAAGTCATATATTAATATTTATAACTTACCCTAAAAACTATAATTAAATAATATTAAAGTTTTATTAATTCATAAAAAATGGCAGTTTTATTACATTATCCTTCCATCAACATACTACAATAGTGTATACACTCCATTTGTCATTCCCTTAACTTGTACACACCCACAATTGGAATTCCTACGCACATGAAAGTGGCCCCCCTTTACCAATACCGTTACGGGGGTTATCAACACCGTTGGGCTTTTTGTATCAGACAAATGTCAAGAGAGCGTGGGATGATCAAAGGTAGCGTTAGTTGACCAATCGCATTTGTAGCATTATCTCCCTTAACAAAAAATAACTACACCTGTCGTGTATAACCTCAATAAAAGAGCACATAATGAAAAATGTAAGTTTGGGAAAAATGTTAGGTACAGGCTTTACACTCATTATCATCATTGGTTTTTTAGTCGCCACACTAGGTCGTATTCAGTTAGACCGACTTGGAGGAAATATTCAGGTTTTATCGCAAGTGCGAATAACCAATCTTTTGTTAATGCAGGAAATGAAAGATAGCGTTAACATTATCGCCCGCTCTATGAGAAATATTGCGTTTCTCAGCGATCCACAACAAATGAAAGCCGAGAATGATCGCATTCAGAAAGCCTTCGCACATAATAGTGACTTACTCATACAATTAGGTAAGAGTACCGTGGATAACGAGGCGAAAACGTATCTCGCTATGCTTGAACAAGCGCAGCCTGCGTATACGAATAGCGTGAAAAAATCCGTCGAACTGGTCATGTCCAACCAAGACGACGCCTTTCGTAATTTACTGCTGACAGAAGTGCGTACCACACAAACCAGCATATTCGATATACTGGACAAAATGATTGAGAGACAGAAGCAACTCACAGTCACCATGGCCGAAAAGTCCGAGCAAGAAGCGATAAATGCGGGTTCCTTGATGCTAATTTTAGCACTCTGTTCTTCCTTGCTTGGGGGCGTGATAGCCTGGTGGATCACCCGGAAAATCAAACGTCAGTTGGGCGGTGAACCGGCTTATACGCTGGAGATTACCCGTCAGGTCGCGCAGGGGAATCTTGCCATTTCCATTGAACGACGTACCGGAGACACCACTAGCATCCTGGCTGCAATGGAAGAAATGCGCCAAAGCCTGAGCAACATTGTCGGGCAAGTCCATCAAAGCAGCGAGTCTATCGCCACCGGCGCCAGCCAGATTGCCATCGGCAATACCGACCTAAGCCAGCGCACGGAAGAACAGGCCGCGAACCTACAGGAAACTGCTGCCTCTATGGAAGAAATGAACATCACCGTGAAGCAGAATGCTGACACCGTAAGAACAGCGACTCAACTCGCTAACGCCGCCAGCACCTCTGCGCGCAAAGGCGGTGATGTCGTTAGTAATGTTGTGCGGACAATGGAAGAGATCACGACGAGTTCGCGTAAAATTGGCGATATTATTGGTGTGATTGACGGCATTGCCTTCCAGACCAACATTCTGGCACTCAACGCCGCCGTCGAAGCAGCCCGCGCAGGAGAGCAGGGGCGTGGGTTCGCCGTGGTTGCCGGAGAAGTGCGCTCGCTCGCTCAGCGTTCTGCCTCGGCGGCACGCGAGATCAAAGATCTGATTGGCATCAGCGTAGAGAAAGTGCAAGCCGGTGGGCTGCTCGTCAACGAAGCTGGGATAACTATAGGAGAAATTGTGGAGCAGTCTCAGCGTGTTGCTGATCTTATCAATGAGATAGGCTTGACCACCCACGAGCAGGAGCAGGGCGTTTCTCAGGTGAATGATGCGGTCAATCAGCTCGATCAGGTCACTCAGCAAAATGCGGCGCTGGTTGAAGAGTCAGCATCTGCCGCAGAGAGTTTAAGCCAGCAGGCCAGAAATTTGGTTGAATTAATGGGTGTGTTCAAAATCGACGGTATCCAGCCACAGCAAGTCAACACCCCTGTCGCTACACAGCAAAAGCCACAATTGGCGTTAGCGGGCAATTCAACGAAGCAAAACTGGGAAACCTTTTAACTTCTCAGTCTGGTAATACGGCCTCATAAAGAAAAACCGCTGAAATATCAGCGGTTTTCACATTAACAGGCAGGCAGTTATTGGCGCTTACAGCGCGCGACGCAGGCGTGCTACTGCTTCATGCATTTGCTCATCCGTTGCCGTCGCGAAGGACAGACGCAGCGTTGAGTAATCAAGACTATCTGGGAAGAAGAACTCGCCCGGTACGAAGACAACGCCCTGCTCCAGCGTCTTCTTCAGCCATTCCGTCGTGTTGAAATCGTCCTGACGGAATTTCGCCCACAGGAACATCCCGCCTTTCGGCTGGTTGAAGGTGATCACATCCCCCAGTTCCTTCTCGACCAGTTGCGCCAGCAGCTCGCCTTTGTGCTTATAAGCGTGACGAATTTTTTCGATCTGCGAATCCAGACGACCTAGCCCCAAATAGCATTCCGCGACGGTCTGCGACAGCGCGCTGGCGTGCAGGTCGGCGGCCTGTTTGATAATCGCCACTTTGTGCAACAGCCAGTCCGGCAGAATCGCCCAGCCAAGACGCAGCCCCGGTGCCAGCACTTTCGAGAACGTCGAGGTATACAGCACGTATTCCGTGCTACCCAGCTTCTCCTGCGCCAGTTGGAACAGCGTAGGGTTACGCTCTTCGGTGAAGCGCAACTCGCCATAGGGATCGTCTTCAATAATGACAAAACCGTAGCGTTCTGCCAGTTGAATCAATTGCAGACGACGTTCATAGCTCAGCGTCACGCCGCTCGGGTTACCGAAGTTCGGAACGATATAAACGCCTTTAATGCGCTGTTTCGTCAGCAGTTCTTCCAGCTCGTCGACGACCATGCCGTTAGCATCAGATGACACAGACATCACCTGCGCCTGCGCCAGCTCCAGCGTTTGCAGCGCTGCCAGATAAGTCGGGCGTTCAACGACGAACACATCACCCGGATCGACCATCGAGCGCATAATCAGGTCCAGCGCCTGCTGCGAACCTGCCGTCACCACAATATCGTCGCCGCGCGTTTTTACACCGCGCACAGCGCACAGTTCGGCAATGCGATCGCGCAGCACGCTGCTGCCTTCGGTTAAGCCATACTGGAATGCCGTTTTCGGCTGTTCGGTAATTGCTAACTGTGTAGCCTGGTTTAACCCTTCAAAATCAAACAAGGCATCTGACGGAATCCCGCCAGCCAGCGAAATAATGTTTTCCATCTTGCTGTGTTTCAGCAGTTCACGGATGGCGGAACTTTTTAACTGAGCGATGCGGTGCGCTAACAACCCTTCAATGGCCATTTCTTCTTAACCCTTCTACGAAACAGGCCGGTAAACCGGCCCGGTAGCGATTCCCCTGTCACTCTTCAGGCTGCATGCCCGTTGGCTTTCCGCAACCTGAATGATTTAGGGTAGATCTGCTCTAAAAATTATCCGCCCAGATAGGCCGAACGTACCGCTTCATTAGCTAACAATGCCGCACCGGTATCTTCCAACACGACATGGCCGTTTTCAAGCACATAACCTCGGTCAGCCAGTTTCAGCGCCTGATTGGCATTCTGCTCCACCAGGAAGATGGTCATACCCTCTTCACGCAGTTGCTGGATGGTATCGAAAATTTGCAGGATGATAATCGGTGCCAGCCCCAGCGACGGCTCGTCCAGCAGCAGTAGACGCGGCTGACTCATCAGCGCACGGCCAATCGCCAGCATCTGCTGCTCACCACCAGACATGGTGCCGGAACGCTGAGCGCGGCGCTCATACAGGCGCGGGAACAGATCGTAGACGCGCGCAATGCGTTCCTGATACTGCTCGCGATCGGCAAAGAACCCTCCCATCGCCAGATTTTCTTCTACCGTCATGCGGGAAAAGACGCGGCGGCCTTCCGGTACAATCGCGATCGCTTCACGCATAATCTGCGCGGTCTGCCAGTTCGTGATGTCCTTACCGTCAAACGTGATGGTGCCTTCCGTCGCGCGCGGATCGCCGCACAGCGTGCCCAGCAACGTGGTTTTACCGGCGCCGTTCGCGCCGATCAGCGTAACAATCTCGCCCTGATTAATATGCAGGCTAACCTGGTGCAGCGCCTGAATTTTTCCGTAATGGGCGGAAACCTGATGTAATGACAGCATAAACGTTATCCTTCACCCAGATAGGCACGAATGACATCCGGGTTGTTACGAATTTCAGCTGGAGTACCCTGTGCCAGCGGCGTGCCCTGATTGACAACATAAATCCGGTCGGAAATCCCCATGACCAGCTTCATATCGTGTTCAATCAACAGCACCGATACCTGATGGCTATCGCGCAGTTCCGCAATCAGCTGATTTAACTCGTCAGTTTCTTTCGGGTTCAGACCGGCCGCAGGCTCGTCCAGCATCAGCAATTCAGGCCGCGTCACCATACAGCGGGCAATTTCCAGACGGCGCTGCTGGCCATAAGCCAGATTCCCCGCCTGACGGTTCGCTAAATCCAGCAGACCGATGCGCTCCAGCCACACCGCGGCGCGCGCCTGCGCATCGGCTTCCGCACGACGAAAGCCCGGCGTTTTCAACAGCCCGGCAAACACGCCGCTTTTCAGGTGCTGATGCTGCGCCACCAGCAGGTTCTCCACCACCGTCATTTCACGGAACAGGCGAACGTGCTGGAACGTACGTACCACGCCCATACGGGCAATCGCCTGTCCCGGTAGCCCTTCCAGATGACGATCGCGCAGCATGATGGTGCCGCCGCTCGGGCGATAAAAACCGGTCAGGCAGTTAAAGACCGTGGTTTTCCCCGCCCCGTTCGGGCCGATCAGCGAGACAATTTCGCCAGCATGAATATCCATTTCAACGTTGTTGACCGCCAGCAGGCCGCCAAAACGCATCATCAGACCTCTGACTGATAATAGTGGCTGCGTGCTCATGCTTGCTCTTCCTTCTTCGCGACTTTCAACTTCATCTCAGGACGCTTCATCGGCAGCAGGCCTTGCGGACGCCAAATCATCATCAGAACCATCAACGCACCCAGCAGCAGCATGCTGTATTCATTCAGATCGCGCATCAGCTCGCGGGATACGACCAGCAAGATTGCCGCAAGAATGACCGCAAACTGCGAGCCCATTCCGCCCAACACGACGATGGCCAGCACAAAAGCAGATTCAGCGAACGTGAACGATTCCGGGCTGACGAAGCCCTGACGTGCGGCAAACAGCGTACCGGCAAACCCTGCGAACGCGGCGCTGATGGTGAAAGCGGTCAGCTTGATGCGCGTTGGGCTCAGACCCAGAGAACGACAGGCGATCTCATCGTCACGCAGCGCTTCCCACGCACGCCCCAACGGCATCCGCAGCAGGCGGTTAATCACAAACAGGGTCAACACAACCAACAGCAGCGCGACCAGATACAGGAAGATAATACGGTCGCTCGGATCGTATTGCAGACCGAAGAAATTGTGGAACGTATCCCAACCGCCATCGCGCGCGCTGCGGCTGAATTCCAGACCAAAGAACGTCGGTTTAGGGATCTGGCTGATGCCGTTCGGGCCACCGGTAATTTCGGTATTATTCAGCAACAGGATACGGACAATCTCGCCGAACCCAAGCGTCACAATCGCCAGATAGTCGCCGCGCAAACGCAACACCGGGAAACCGAGCAGGAAGCCAGACAGCGCCGCCGCCATACCCGCCAGCGGCAGACTTTCCCAGAAGCCCAATCCGTAATAGTGGTTCAGCAACGCATAGGTATACGCGCCAATGGCGTAAAACCCGCCGTAGCCCAATACCAGCAGGCCGGACAGGCCAACCACCACGTTCAAACCCAGACCCAGCATCACGTAAATCAGCGTGAGGGTGGCGATATCCACCGTACCGCGCGACACCAGAAACGGCCAGGCGATCGCCGCAATAATCAAGGCCGCAGCCAATACTTTCTGCCGCGGCGTACTGCCATCAAAGCTCGGCAGCACCAGCGACGGCGCAGAAAATTTCTTGATGCTTTGCTGGAAGAACGGGCGAATCAGTTGGAAGAAGAACACCACGATGCAGCCTGCGCCAATCCAGTACCAGCGCACTTCATCGGCACCGCGCACCACCAGTTTGGTGCCATCCAGCGCCAACTGCATGCCCATTAAGAACGAGGCCAGCACCAGCAACATGAACGCGGAAACCAGCGCGTTAAATAGGTTGAGCTGTTTCATACTTTCTCAACCTCCGGGCGACCCAGAATGCCGGTCGGCATCACCAGCAGCACCACAATCAGCAGCGCAAATGACACCGCATCTTTGTATTCCGTGCTCAAGTACGCGGACGTCAGCGCTTCGGCTACGCCCAGAATCAGCCCACCAATCATCGCGCCAGGAATACTGCCGATTCCACCCAGTACCGCAGCGGTAAAGGCTTTCATCCCAGCCATAAAGCCAATATAGGGATTGATGACGCCGTAAAACTGCCCCAACAGCACGCCAGCAACGGCAGCCATGAGCGCGCCGATGACGAAGGTCAGGGAAATGACGCGATCGGTGCTGATACCCAGCAGGCTCGCCATTTTTAGGTCTTCCGCGCAAGCGCGGCAGGCGCGTCCCATACGGGAATAGCGAATGAACAACGTCAGCGCCAACATGGCGAGGAACGTAACAATCCAGATGATCAGCTGCATGGAGCTAATGGTTGCGGCAAAGCCATTGCTTTCGCCCAACACCCACTGGCCGGTCACCAGACTCGGCAGCGCCACATCACGTGAGCCCTGATTCAGGCTGACGTAGTTTTGCAGGAAGATGGACATCCCGATGGCGGAAATCAGCGCGATCAGGCGCTTTGACGTTCGAACCGGCCGGTAGGCCACCCGTTCGATACTCCAGCCGTAAGCGCTGGAAATGACCACGGCGGCAATGAAAGCGGCGCCAATCAGCAGCCAGCCAGCATCAATGCCCATCATCATCAGGGCCGCAATCACAATAAAGGAGACATAGCTACCGATCATGTACACTTCGCCGTGTGCGAAGTTAATCATGCCGATAATGCCGTAAACCATGGTGTAGCCAATGGCGATCAGCGCATAGGTGCTGCCCAACGTCAGGCCGTTGAACATCTGCTGAAAAAAGTAAAGGAACTGCTCGGACATACCTTAACCTTAAATGCTGCCCCCGCGCCTTGCGGCAACGGGGGCTCGGTATTGAGGGATTAGTAGTGGTACACACGCAGAGGGCGGAGAATGCTCCTCACACCGCAGAGGCAGACAACGGTAAATTCATCCGCTATCCGCCTACGGCATGGTGATTATTTCACTGCGCTGGACGTACCGTCTTTGTGCCACTCAAATACGCCAAATTCAAACCCTTTCAGGTCGCCTTTTGCATCCCAGCTTAATGGTCCCATTACGGTATCCACGGATTTCGCTTTCAGATCCGCAACCAGTTTTTCCGGCTCATCGCTACCCGTACGCGTCATCGCGGTGGTCAGCGATTGCAGCGCGGCATAGGTCGTCCAGACGAACGGGCCAGTCGGGTCCAGTTTCTTGGCTTTCAGCGCATCCACAATCGGTTGGTTAGCAGGCACCTGATCGTAACGCTTCGGCAGCGTGACCAACATGCCTTCAGACGCATCGCCCGCGATGTTGGACAGCGAAGAGTTACCCACGCCTTCCGGCCCCATGAACTTGGTTGTCATGCCAGCCTGACGCGATTGGCGCAGAATCTGCCCCATTTCCGGGTAATAGCCGCCGAAATAGACGAAATCGACGTTCTCTTTCTTCAGACGAGCAACCAGCGTAGAGAAATCTTTGTCACCCGCCGTCACACCTTCAAACAGTACGACATTCGCACCGGCTTTTTTCAGGCTATCCTGAACAGAGCGAGCCAAACCTTCGCCATATTGCTGCTTGTCATGCACGACAGCGATGCGCTGAGGTTTGATGGTTTCGACGATGTACTTGGCCGCGGTTGGCCCCTGATCGGAATCCAGCCCCGTCGTACGCAGCACCATTTTGTAACCACGCGTGGTCAGGTCGGCGTTGGTTGCCGCAGGCGTAATCATGATCACGCCTTCTTCTTCATAAATATCAGACGCGGGCTGCGTAGAGGAGGAACACAGATGGCCAATCACATAACGGATACCGTCATTGATGACCTTGTTCGCTACGGCAACCGCCTGCTTAGGGTCGCACGCGTCATCATATTCAACGCCAACCAGTTTGTTACCGTTTATGCCGCCTTTTGCGTTGATATCAGCAATCGCCTGACGCGCGCCAATAAATTCCATGTCGCCATACTGAGCAACCGGGCCAGACATCGCGCCAACAACCGCAACCTTAATATCGGCAGCATTGACCGCGTGACTCAACGCCGCAGCCATACAACCCATCAGCAATACTTTACCTTTACTGAATTTCATTCTTTTTACCCCATCTGTCATTATGGATATTGCCGAAAACCTGACTGCCTTCTGCCATAACCCGCTATTTTCTTATAAGTAAGAAAGGCTTAGGTTATTATTAGTAATGATTTCTAATAAGGCTTTATTTTTCATATTATTAAACAGGAATATTATGCTGCAAATCAACTCACATTGTCAGAAACAAGCGGAGCAAACAGCACAAAACACCAGATGCAAAATCCAGCATTTAATTTATATATAGTCAGATATTCTACTTTATGCATTAATTGTTGATGGATTACTCGAAAAACAAAGAACAAGAAAAACATTTGCCCTATTAACCATAACGATCAAATTACACAACTGATCTACTACAAAACAACTACATTATTCTTCACTCATATGATGGAGTGCCGATAAAAATGAAACTCACCGTTGAATGCCTTACCCAATTCAGCCCCCAGGACAAAATTGATCTGGCAAAAATCTGGCCGCATCAAAATATTGATTTATTAGAAGCAGGGCTAAAACCGACTCGACGACTCTTTGCCGCCCGTTTTAACGATCGGTTACTTGGAGGTATGCTGGTCGAAATTGCAGGGGACTATGCGGAGCTGAGCGATCTGATGGTGCGTGAAGTCACAAGGCGGCGGGGCGTAGGACAACTTCTGATTGATGAAGCACGCCGTCAATTGCCTGAAGTGAACGAATGGTGGCTGGCCACGGCGAATCATGCCGCGATCAAAGAGGAAGTTCTGGCCCGGTTTATGGTGTCCTGCGGCTTCTCACCGGTATCCGGCGGCTGGCGCTATATTCGCCGAAAAGAAACGCCGCTGATTCTTGATGAAATCAACTCAGAGAAGCCATAACCCAAACCCGACAGCCTGGCATCAGACAAAAACAAAACGACCGGGCATTACCCGGTCGCTACAGAAAGAAACAATGATGAAAGCAATTAGGCTTCTATCGCCGCTCGCAGTTTCTTCATCGCATTCTTTTCTAACTGACGCACGCGCTCGGCGGAAACGCCGTATTGATCGGCCAAGTCCTGCAAAGTGGATTTGTTGTCATCGTCCAACCAACGAGCACGGATAATATGCTGGCTGCGCTCATCCAGCCCTTCCAGCGCGTAGGTGAGCTTATCCGCCGCATGCGTTTCCCAGTTATCTTCTTCAATGCCATCGGCAAAATCAGACGATTTATCCTGTAGGTAAAGCATCGGCGACATCGCCTTGCCGTCATGCGAATCCTCTTCCGGCGTGGGATCGAATGTCATATCCTGCGCCGCCATGCGGGATTCCATCTCACGCACGTCTTTGCTGGTCACGCCAAGTTCACGTGCCACCAGTTCGACTTCATCCTGATTAAACCAACCGAGGCGCGTTTTCGTCTTGCGCAGGTTAAAGAACAGCTTACGCTGCGCTTTAGTGGTTGCGACTTTCACGATACGCCAGTTACGCAGCACATATTCGTGAATTTCTGCTTTGATCCAGTGCACGGCGAAAGAGACCAGACGCACGCCCACTTCAGGGTTAAAGCGACGTACCGCCTTCATCAGGCCGATGTTCCCTTCCTGAATCAGATCCGCCTGCGGCAGGCCGTAGCCGGAATAGTTACGGGCAACGTGAATAACAAAACGCAGGTGTGACAGAATCAGGTGCTTAGCCGCATCCAGATCGCCCTGATAATGCAGCCGTTCAGCCAGCGCCCGCTCTTCCTCCGCCGTCAGCATCGGATAGGCATTGGCGGCACGAATATACCCTTCCAGACTGCCCTGGGGAACTAAGGTGAAAGTTTGCATATCTTTGGTCATTCAACCCTCTCAGTTGCTCTACTCGTCATATTGCAGTCGACTATTTGCAGTCGACTATCTTAGCACTGCTTCGCCGCATCGTTTTGCGCGAAAATGGCAAAACACGGCACCTTAAAGATGAATTTTATTAAAAACCCCGAAAACGGGTTACTCAAATCCTAAACACTGTCTATTCAGACTGTGATTTCGCTCGCAAGTTCCTATCATTTTATTCACCCCATGCCAGAGATCAAGCAGGGGAAAAACGAGCCGATAACGCACCAAAAACCAAGGGGAAAACACAGCGGGAAGCGCAAAGAAGAGATGTCGCTGAGGAGATTTCCCCTGCAATACGGTCTGAATTACAGGGGATGATTATACCAGAAAACGCTTACTGTGGTGTAAAACGGCGTAAATGTTGTACGGTGGCCAGCCAGGCGGCCAACCAGCCAATCATGCCGGCAATGAGCAGCAGCAACAGGGATTCATCCCAGCTCAGCCCTTTGACAGCAAACGTCGTACCAAAGACGGAAGCGACCTGTGCGACTACCACATCCAGTTTCCAGACCAGCGCCTGCGATAGAATCAGCGATAGCACCGCGCCACCCACGCCCATTGCCGCGCCGCCATTCAGGAACGGACGCAGAATAAAACCGTCCGTCGCGCCAATCAGCTTCATCACGTTGATGGTTTCCCGACGGCTGAAAATACTCAGACGCACGCTATTGCCGATCACCAAAAAGACGGCCACGACCATCAAAATACCAATCGTCGCGGAAATCTGCCCGACCAGATTGGTCAGCGCCACCAGCCGGGCAAACCAGCTGTCGTCCATCCGAACTTCATCCACCCCCTGCGTCGCCGCCACGCGATCGCGCAGCGTTGTCAGCGTGGTGGAATCCTGAAAGCTCAATTTCGGCGTGATAATCGCCACTGCCGGCAGCGGATTCTCTTCCAGCATATCCAGCGCACCGCCAAAACCAGACCAGTTGCGGAACTCGCCCATCGCTTCATTGCGCGACAGGTAATTCACTTTATCAACGCCCTCTTCCGATTGAAGCTGCGTGATAACCGCCTGCGCCGCGTTGTCATCCAGCGATTTATCCAGATACACCGTCAACTGCGGTGAGGGATACCACTGCGAGGCAGCCTGGCTGACGTTTTTCCACACCAGATAACAGATGCTGGGCAATGCCAGCGAAATAGCGATAACCATGACGGTCAGGAACGTCGCCAGCGGCTGGCGCAGCATATCAGCCAGCGTATTCGTCCAGGCATAGCGCCACTGTTCCTGCCAGCCGCCACGCAGCGCTTTGGCTTTTGCGACAGGCTTTTTCGCATTACGGACGTTATTCGCCATCGTGGTTTCCCCCCACCATGCGGCCATCCGACAGCGTCAGCACACGGTAATTGCGGCGGGCGATCAGCCCGGTATCATGCGTCGCCATCAGGACGGTGACGCCAACGCGATTGAACTCTTCAAACAGGCGCAAAATGCCTTCGGACAGCGCATCGTCCAGGTTGCCGGTCGGTTCATCCGCCAGTAACACGGCGGGTTTGTTCACCACCGCGCGCGCTATACCCACGCGCTGCTGCTCACCGCCCGACAGCTGGATAGGATAGTTTTTCGCTTTATCCAACAGACCCACCTTGTCCAGTGCGGCGGAGACCCGACGACGGATATCCTCACTGCTGGCGCCCGCGATGATAAGCGGCATCGCGACGTTGTCATAAACCGTACGTTCCATCAGCAGATGGTGATCCTGAAAGATCATGCCGATCTGACGCCGCAAGAACGGGACTTCACGTTTTTTCAGGCGGCTAATGTTATGACCGCCAAACAAAATCTGACCCGCGCTGGGACGTTCAATGCCACAAATCAGTTTCAGCAGGGTACTTTTCCCTGCGCCGGAATGGCCGGTCAGGAACGCCATTTCCGCAGGGCGCAGATGGAAATCCACCCCTTGCAATGCCTGACGCCCACCGAGGTAAGCTTTACTGACCTGTTCAAAACGAATCATCCGTTTTAATCCTCTCGGGCAAAAAGTGCCTCAATAAAATCATCGGCCTTGAAGGGCCGTAAATCATCAATGCCTTCCCCAACCCCAATATAGCGGATAGGAATCGCAAACTGGTCGGCAATGGCGAAAATCACCCCGCCTTTCGCGGTACCGTCCAGCTTCGTCAGGGTAATCCCCGTCAGCCCAACGGCTTCATTAAACAATTTAGCCTGACTCACCGCGTTCTGACCGGTGCTCGCATCCAACGTCAGCATCACTTCATGCGGCGCGTCTTCGTCCAGCTTCTTCATCACACGCACAATCTTTTTCAGTTCTTCCATCAGGTGCGCTTTGTTCTGCAAGCGACCGGCGGTATCCGCAATCAGCACATCAACACCGCGCGCTTTCGCCGCCTGAATTGCATCGAAAATCACCGATGCCGAATCCGCACCGGTATGCTGCCCGACCACCGCCACGTTATTACGCTGTCCCCAGACCTGAAGCTGCTCGACCGCCGCCGCACGGAAGGTATCACCCGCCGCCAGCATCACGGATTTGCCCTGCGCCTGGAACTGGCGCGCCAGTTTCCCGATGGTGGTGGTTTTGCCCACGCCATTAACGCCAACCATCAGAATGACATAAGGTGTTTTGCCTTCGATATTCAGCGGGGCGTCCACCTTAGCAAGAATCTCCGCCATTTCGTCTTTCAGCTTAACAAAAAGCGTATCAGCATCTTTCAACTGGCGGCGACTGGCGTGCTCTGTCAGGCTGGTGATAATTTTACGGGTCGTTTCTACCCCAACATCCGCAACCAGCAATTGTTCTTCCAGTTCATCAAACAGATCGTCGTCGATTTTCTTACCACGAAACAATCCGATAAATCCTGAACCGAGGTTCTGGCGCGTTTTTACCAGACTGCGTTTCAGGCGCGCGAAGAAACCTTCTTTCGTCGGACGTTCTTGCTCTTGCGCAGCGACTGGAATTTCATCCGGCTGCTCATTTTCCTGTTCTTCTTGCGCCGCGACGTCAGGCTCTGCCTCGGCTACCGTCGTGCTTTCTGCGATCTCAGCCTGCACGATCGGATCGGTAATATCCCGATCGAGATCATCATGATCGGCCGGTTCACGCTCGGCGACCGATGGGGTCAGTTCTTCCGCTTCAACGTCTGTTTTTTCTTCAGCGACTTGTTCTTCAAGGAGTTGATCTTCAATGACAAGCTCTTCTGGCTGTGGTTGCTCTACAAGTTCTGGCGCGTGTTCAACGGTCTGCTGAACCAATGCTGCGGTATCCGGTTCCGCCGCCGACGGCTGTTCTTCAACAACAGCCTTCTCTTGAGCAATCGGCTTCTCTTGCGGCTGCTCTTGTTGTTTTTCTTCCTGTTTCCCTAATCCCAGCCAGGAAAAAAAACCGCGCTTCTTTTCTTTTGACATGTGCGATCGCGCTCCACGCTGCTCACCGCAGCGAATCAATCAATGAAAATCATATTTAAACAATAAGTTTAACACTTTCCTGCCGACAGCAACACGGAGGCAATGGCAGACAATGCGACTCGCTACCCGCAATCTTCGTAACGAAAGGCAATGTCCGTAACGAAGTGTGTCAAACACGGCACACTATCGAAAAGCCGCAGACAGCACAAAATTTTGGCTTAAGCGCTTTAACGTCTATCTTAACATTCCCTCTACACGTAACCGCCGCTAGAATAGCGCCAGAAATTTCCTGCCCGTATCCACACCATGATGATGCGGCACAACAATAACCCTGTGAGCTATGGCTAAAAAAAATGCATCGTCAGCCGCCGGACAAATCCGAATCATCGGTGGTCAATGGCGCGGCAGAAAACTTCCGGTTCCCGATAGCCCCGGTTTACGCCCCACCACCGATCGCGTGCGGGAAACGCTGTTTAACTGGCTGGCTCCCGTCATCCAACAGGCACGCTGTCTGGACTGCTTTGCTGGCAGCGGCGCACTGGGGCTGGAAGCGTTATCCCGTTATGCTGCCCACGCCACATTATTGGAGATGGAACGTGCAGTCGCCCAGCAATTAACGCAAAATCTGGCGCTGCTTCGGGCGGAAAACGCCGAGGTGGTCAATACTGATGCCCTGAGCTGGCTGGCGAAGCCGGGTACACCGTTTGACGTCGTGTTTCTCGATCCACCGTTTCGTAAAGAGCTGCTGAACAACACGCTTGCCCTGCTGGAACAACAGGGCTGGCTGGCACCAGAGGCGTGGATTTACGTGGAAACTGAAGCGGAAAATGCGCAACTGACCATCCCGGAGAATTGGCAACTGCACCGTGAAAAAATTGCGGGTCAGGTCGCCTACCGTTTGTACATCCGTCAATGAGCTTCGCAGCAACGTAAGGGTAAGAGATGATTTTGATTAACCTTGGCAGATTATTGATGCTGGGCGTGTGGGGATTTTTGTTGCTTAACCTGATTCAGCCGTTTCCCAAGCCATTGAATATCTTCATGACCGTGGCGATGGTGTTTATGATCCTGATGCATGGTTTCCAACTGCTGCTGTTAAAATCCAGCCAGCCGAAAGACAGCCCCGCGCTAAACCGCGCGCTTCAGGCTCGCATTTTCCTTTTTGGCGTGTTTGAACTGCTGGCGTGGCAGAAAAAACAGCCTAAGCCACCAAAACCGTAATCACGACCTTTGCAGGGGCACAAAGCGAATAAAGCGCGTGCCCTTTAGTTGCAACGATCCCTGTATACCGGTATCAAGCTGGTGATAATCCGCGTTCTCAAGGCGCAGCGTGATCGTCGCACCGCCGGCAATCGGCCTGAACGTGACCTCATAAAGCATGTCCTCTACAACCATACTCTGATGCTCACGCGCGCGCCGACGGCTACGGGGAAATTCGCGTTTGTGCTTCACCTCTGCGGCCACAGTGCGTAGCGGAGCGGCATCGTTCTGCGCTTCCCGCTCACGTTGACGTCGATACTGCCGCGCCGCCAGCACCAGAATCGCGCCAACGGCCAACGCCAACAGCCAGGGGAAGTCATTCATCAGGGTTTCTTGCCGGGAAGATAAGGAAACGCGGTCACGTTATCGCCTAAATCAGAGATGCGGGCGCTGCCTTTTTCCGTCACGGCATCAATGCGAATGATTGCCTGTAAAGGGATGAAACTGCGGCTAACGCCGGAAAATTCCGTTTTCAGTTTCTCGGTTGACGGGTCAACCAACACCGCAGACTGGCTATCAAACACGAAGTCGGCGATTTCAATAAAGCCGAACAGGCTACTCTGAACCAACTCACGCACGTAAAGCTGGTAATTTTTACCGTTATTTATAAATTGAATACGATAAAGCGCGGACTCATTACTCATTCAACACAATGCTCCCTTCAGAGACTTCACGGCGCCCATCTACAATAAAAACAGGCGATAACATACCATGAAGCTCACAGAAGTCGCATCCATCTCACGACGTGTTGTTTAACTTCCTCACAATCCCCTACACTGAATAAAGAACGGCTTATCTTTATCCTGACACAAACAAAAACACAAAAAGGACACGCTATGCTTTGGTCATTTATTGCTGTGCTTTTTTCTGGTTGGTTGTATGTGGACGCCAGCTACCGTGGTCCAACGTGGCAACGTTGGTTATTCAAACCGGTCACGATGCTACTGCTGCTGGCGCTGGCCTGGCAGACGCCGCTGCTTGGCGTGCCAGGCTATCTGATTGTGCTGGGATTGCTGGCAACGTTGGTTGCAGACACCTTGCTATTGCTGCCGACTCAGCGCCTGCTTTACGCGTTTGGCGCTTATTTCCTCTCCCATCTGCTGTACACCATTAGCTTTTTTACCGGACAAATCGCGCTCACATTCTTCTGGCCGCTGGCAGTAACGCTCGTCATTCTGGCCGCGATGCTGATCGCGATTATCTGGGGGCGGCTGGAAACACAGCGCTGGCCCGCCTGCGCATTCATCATCATGACCACGCTGATGGTCTGGGTTGCCGGTGAACGCTATTTTGCGCTGGGGACAAACGCGAATTTCTCCCTGCTGACGGGCACCGTACTGCTGTTTATCGCCCATGCAGCCTGGCTGATTCACCATTACCGTTTTCCGTTCCGCGCCCATCAAGCGATTGTGGCGGCGGGCTATTTTGGTGGCCATTTCCTGATTGTTCGCTCCCTCTATTTCTAGCGTTGACGGCGCTCACGAAAATCTGGCTAAGCGTTGAACAGCGGTGTAAAGTTCCTGATGAGAATCGCTATCACTAATAACCTATTCCAGTAGGCGTTATTGGTGCAGCAAGTTTGGACACGGACAGCGCGGAAAAACCGGAGCGTACACGTAGTACGTGAGGATTTATTCGCTTCGCTCACCCTACGGGCCACCCTGAAGTGTGTTCAAACGCTATCGCGTTTGTGCGAGCACTGCCCAGGTTCAAAATGGCAAATGAAATAGCCCTAATGGGATAGGTTCAACACAGGAGGAAAAGATGCACTCTCATCAGCATAACCACAGCGCTGAAAAGTCAGCCTGCTGCAATAACGGCGTTCATCACGCGCCGCGCAAAACCGCGCAACATACCAAAAGCTGCTGCAATGAACACGCGCAGCATTCGAACCATGCCGAGCACAGTTGCTGTTCAACCAAACACGCATCTGACGCCGTGGGACAGACCGCGGGTGGCACAGAGCAGCATTCGTCAGACGGCGGCGGTAGCGCAGATTCAGACGACCCCGACGGCGGAGACAGCGACAGGCCCCGATCAAACCAGCGCTTTAGCTGGAAAATCAGCGGGATGGATTGTCCCAGCTGCGCACGTAAAATCGAAAATGCAGTAAAAAATCTCACCGGAATTGAACAAGCCAAAGTGCTGTTCGCCACCGAAAAACTGGTTGTTGATGCCTACACCGATATTCGTCCTCAGGTTCAACATGCCGTTCAGCAAGCTGGCTTCACCTTGCAGGACACCGCACTCCCTCTCGCACCACCCGAACCCTCTACCGTACGCCGTTTCGTACATGAATATGGTTTCTTAATACTTTTCACTTTGCTGGCTGCTGCAAGCTGGGGACTTTCCCTGTTAAGCGAGCGCGGCGGGCAGATCGCGTTTATCGCGACCACGATTGTCGGGCTGGCTCCGATCCTGAAAAAAGCGGTGCAGCTCATTCGCTCCGGTACTCCCTTCGCGATTGAAACGCTGATGAGCGTGGCTTCCATCGGGGCGCTCTTGATTGGCGCCACCACCGAAGCTACGGTCATCTTGCTGCTGTTTATGCTGGGCGAATACCTGGAGTCTTACGCGGCCAACCGCGCACGACGGGGCGTAACGGCACTGATGGCACTGCTTCCCGAAGACGCCACGGCAATCGTCAACGGGCAACGGCGTCTTGTGCCTGTCGCCAGTCTGGTTCCCGGCGATGTGATTGAAGTCGCACCCGGTGGGCGCCTTCCCGCTGATGCGGAGCTCTTAAACAGCGACGCCAGCTTTGATGAAAGCGCCCTGACCGGCGAGTCGGTCCCTATTGAGCGTACGCCGGGTGAGAAAATTGCCGCAGGCAGCCTGTGTGTCGATCGGGTCGTGCAATTGCGCGTGGTCTCACAGCCGGGCAACAGCGCGATCGACCGCATTCTGCAACTGATAGAAGAAGCGGAAGAACGCCGTGCACCGATAGAGCGCTTCCTCGATAAGTTCAGCCGCTATTACACGCCGGCCATCATGCTGCTGTCGCTGCTGGTGATCCTCGTGCCGCCGCTGCTGCTGGCACAGCCGTGGCAAGAGTGGATTTATCGCGGTCTGACGCTGCTGTTAATCGGCTGTCCGTGTGCGCTGGTGATCTCAACGCCTGCGGCGATTACATCCGGGCTGGCCGCCGCTACGCGCCGTGGGGCGTTGATTAAAGGCGGTGCGGTGCTGGAATCGCTGGGCAGCATCAAGACCATCGCGTTCGACAAAACGGGCACGCTGACGGAAGGTAAGCCGCAGGTAACGGACGTGCTCCCCGCCGCAGGCATTAGCGAAACGGCGCTGCTGACACGCACCGCCGCCGTGGAATCGGGTTCTCATCACCCACTTGCCAAAGCCATTGTCCAGCATGCGTTATCCAGCAACACATTCCTGCCGCTGGCGGAAAACCGCAAAGCGCTAGCGGGGGTCGGCGTGGAAGGCACGATAGGCGGCAAACGGATTCAGGTCAGCGCGCCAACTCGCGTCGCGCCCGACTTGCTCGACGCCGACGGGCTACAGCAGATTGACGCGCTGGAAAGCGAAGGGAAAACCGTCGTGGTGGTACAAGAAGACGGCAAGCTGCTTGGTTTACTGGCGCTGAGCGATACCCTACGCCACGACGCGCGTGAAGCGCTGGATGCCTTGCAGCAGTTGGGGATCAGAGGCGTGATGCTCACGGGCGATAATCCCCGCGCGGCAGCGGCCATCGCGGCGACATTAGGGATCGATTACCGCGCCAGTCTGCTCCCTGCCGATAAGGTCACGGCCGTCAGCGAGTTGAGCAAACAGCACGCTGTCGCGATGGTGGGCGACGGTATCAACGACGCGCCGGCGATGAAAGCCGCAACGATCGGGATTGCGATGGGAAGCGGGACGGATGTGGCGCTGGAAACAGCCGATGCGGCCTTAACGCACAGCCGCCTGACCGGGCTGGCTGCCATGATTAGCCTGTCGCGGGCGACGCAGCGTAATATTCGTCAGAACATTGCCATCGCGCTGGGGCTGAAAGCGGTCTTTCTGGTCACCAGTATTCTGGGCATTACCGGACTGTGGCTGGCGGTACTGGCCGATTCCGGCGCAACGGCGCTGGTTACCGCTAACGCCCTGCGGCTATTGAGAAAACAGGACTGATATTACCGTTGCTGGCTGTGAATTGAAGGATCGAGATACACGGAGCGACCACGGGGCGAGGCCTCCCTACGGGAACCTCATCCCCGTGTTTCTCCTAATCACACACGTCAACGAACGATATAACGCACTGAGTATTATTAACCTTTGCGCAGCAGATACCGATAGGGAAGCTGTTCGGTTTCCTGCGCCAGAAGCTCATGCTCCATATAGACGCAAAAACCGGGAATATCGCGGGTGGTGGCCGGATCGTCGGCGATAATCAGCAGCGTTTGCCCGGTTTCCATCTGGCGTACCGTCTTACGCACCATCATCACAGGCTCAGGGCAGCGCAGCCCCTGCGCATCAAGGGTTTTATCCGGGTTGGTAAAGGGATCGGTCATCAACGTTCTCAGTGCTGGAATCAAAAAACCGCCCTAGTTTACGCTGAGGATTTCCCGACGCAAGCGACGACAACGTTTGCGCATAAAACAACCATCCTTTCCCGGTAAAACACATTGCATTAGCGATGCAATTGCGTATTATGCCGCCGCGTTGCAGCATAAATCTGCACGTTATTTCTTGGGTTCCCTAACCCCAATAACCAAAAAGGTCACATTATGTATCGTTTTACTCCCCAGCAGCGGCTTACGGCGCTGATCTGGCTATCGTTGTTTCATGTCCTGATCATTACGTCGAGTAATTATCTGGTGCAGCTCCCGGTATTGATTTTCGGTTTTCATACCACCTGGGGCGCGTTTACCTTCCCGTTTATTTTTCTGGCAACTGACCTGACGGTACGGATTTTCGGTGCACCGCTGGCGCGTCGTATTATTTTGACCGTAATGGTACCTGCACTGGTGATTTCCTATCTGGTTTCATCCCTGTTTTATCAGGGATCGTGGCAGTCGTTCGAAGCGTTAAGTCAGGTGAATATTGTCGTAGCGCGTATTGCCTGCGCCAGCTTCATGGCCTATGTTCTCGGCCAGATTCTGGATGTTCACGTCTTCAATCGGCTGCGCCAGAAACGTGCGTGGTGGATCGCTCCAGCCGTTTCGATCGCATTTGGTAATTTCAGCGATACGCTGGCCTTTTTCTTCATCGCGTTTTATCGCAGCACCGATGCCTTTATGGCCGCAAACTGGGTTGAAATCGCGATGGTGGATTATACCTTTAAACTTTTGATCAGCCTGGCGTTCTTCCTGCCGATGTACGGCGTGATGCTAAACATGGTACTCAAACGACTGAGCGAGCAGAAAGACTCAGCCAACTACCGTTCTGTCAGCAGCCACCATTAATGCCTATCGGGCGGCCATTTGCGCCGCCTTTTCTCATTAAGTCACTCATCGTTTTGTAAAAATAACGCAGGCAACAACAACGGTTTGCAACAACAAAATGCTTGTTTTTGCTATCTGAATAGGGTGCCATACTGTTATGACCTGTTCAAAAACGAGAGAAAGGGATCCCATGTCGAATGTAATCAAATACCTCGGTGTCGGCTTGCTTGTCGGCCTGCTTGCTGCTTGTGATGGCAAAACGGATGACGCCGCAAAAGCGGGCGCGCAAGATAAACCTGCCGCAGAAGCCAGCGCAGGCCAGAATATTGAATTAATGGAAGGCAAAATTGCGTTTACCCTGCCCGCCGACATGCGTGACCAAAGCGGCAAAGTAGGGACGCAGGCGAACAACATGCACGTTTACGCCAATGACAATGGGCAGAAAGCGGTCATCGTGATTCTGGGCGACAACACCACGGAAGAGTTGACCGTGCTGGCGCAGCGTCTGGAAGATCAACAGCGCACGCGTGACGCCAACCTTCAGGTCGTGACCAACAAAACCATCGACGTTGACGGCAAGAAGCTGCAACAGCTCGACAGCATTATTACCAGCAGCGGGCAGCAGGCTTATTCCTCTGTCGTGTTGGGCAAAGTGGAAAATCAACTGCTGACGTTGCAGATCACGCTGCCAGCCAGCAATCAGCAGCAGGCGCAAACCGAAGCGGAAGGCATCATCCACACGCTGAAGCTGAAATAATCGGTGTTATCGTCGGACAGTAGCCACCGAGGTGGCTACTGTTGTTCTCTATACGCTCGCGATCCGCTGAGCCAGCCGCCACGTCAGCGCCAGACCGCATAGTCCCAGCAGCGCCGCCGCCAGATAAATAGAGGCGATACCGGTATAGGCCATCAGTCCCCCCGCCACCGGCCCGACGACACCCAGCGACAAATCGAGAAATATGGTATAGGTTGCCAGCGCACTACCTTGATTCTGCGGCGAGACAGCCTGAACGGCGACAACGCCTAATGCCGGGAACACCAAAGAGAAACCCGCCCCCGCGAGGAATGCGCCGATTTCTGCCATCAGCGGTTGCGTCGCGCCCCAGACCAGCAGCAACCCCACGATCTCAACCACAAAGCACGCCATCGCCACGCGTAACCCACCAAACCGTTGAATACTGTTAGGAAACACCAGCCGCGCACCGACAAAAGCGCAGCTGAAAATCGTCAGCGTCAGCGCGGCACCTTCCCAGTTCCGATCGGCATAAAACAGCGTGATAAAGGTGGCGATCACGCCAAAACCCGCAGAGGCGATCGCCAGAATAATGCCGTAAACCCAGACTTTCCCCAGCACTTCGCGAAAAGGAATCTTTTTCCCCGGCGCCACCTGCACCGCCGGGCGCGGCAGCGCGAAGAGGATCGCCACCGCTGCAATCAGGATAATGCACACGGAGAGCAGTTTTAGCCCACCGATATGGTTAAGCCAGACGCCGAGCGGTGCGCCAATCGCCATCGCGCCGTAGGTGGCAATACCATTCCATGAAATTACGCGTCCGATGTGTCGGGAACCCACCACACCAACGCCCCAGAGCGTCGCGCCGGTCCCGGCAAAACTCTGTCCGGCCCCCAGAACGATACGCCCGAGACACAATAACAGCAGCGTAATCACCGGCGAGGCGTCGCTAAAGGCAGCCAGCAGGTAAAACACCCCGCTCAGCATGACGCCAGCCAGCCCCCAGACAACGATTTTCTTCGGCCCTTTTTCATCGGCGCTACGCCCCGCGTGCGGGCGGCTCAACAGAGTGGAAAAATATTGCAGGCTGATCACCAGCCCGGCCCAGAACGCGCTATAGCCAAGGTGATCGTGCACGTATCCCGGCAGCACCGCCAACGGCAGACCAATATTCAAATAGCTGGCGAAGTTGAACGCCACAATAGAAACGATGCGCAGATTAAGGCGCAGACCGCTCAGCGACGGTTCGGATGGTGAAGGTGTTGGCATGGAAAATTCACTCGCTTAACGTCCGTGTATGACGTACGTTCAGAAAAATATCGAAAAGTCACATTCTTATATTGTTGGTTATAATCAAGCTTATGCTAATAAACTAATCCCGAACACAGGAGAAACGTAATGCCTGTACCGGCAGACTCGGACCGCCAGTCAACATCGTCAACCCCTGAAAGGGACACATCGCCACAGCAACCTCTCTCGTTTTTGGGCAAGAGCAAACGTCTGGCCGCTCGTATTCAGGCAATTCCCAGTGTGGCACACCTGATCCGCGCGGGCGAACGTTTCAACGATCGCATGGGCAACCAGTTTGGTGCGGCAATTACCTATTTTTCCTTTCTGTCGCTGATCCCGATTCTCATGGTGTCTTTTGCCGCCGTCGGTTTTGTGCTGGCCTCCAACCCCGATCTGCTGACAGGACTAATTAACCGCATCGTCAACAGTATCAGCGATCCTAATCTGGCTACTACGCTGAAAAATACCGTCAACACGGCCGTGCAGCAGCGTACCACCGTCGGGATTACCGGTTTGCTGATCGCGCTCTATTCCGGCATTAGCTGGATGGGAAACCTGCGTGAAGCGATTCGCGCCCAGTCGCGCGATGTGTGGGAACGGAACCCGAAAGACGAAGAGAAGATTTACTTTCAATACACGCGGGATTTCCTGTCGCTAACTGGCCTGGTCATTGCGCTTATCATTACGCTTTTCCTGACTTCCGTTGCTGGCACCGCGCAAAACATGATTGTAACCGCGCTGGGGCTGGATGGCATCGAGTGGTTACGCCCGGCGATGACGCTGATTGCCCTATCCATCTCCATTTTCGCTAACTATCTGTTGTTCCTCTGGATATTCTTCGTTTTGCCGCGCCATAAGCCTAAACGCAAAGCGCTCTTCCGCGGCACGCTGATCGCCGCCGTAGGCTTTGAAGTCATCAAATTCGCGATGACCGTGGCATTACCTAAGCTGGCCAGCTCGCCTTCCGGTGCCGCATTCGGCTCGGTCATTGGTCTGATGGCATTCTTCTATTTCTTCGCGCGTCTGACGCTCTTTTGCGCCGCCTGGATCGCCACAGCGAACTATAAAGGTGACACCTCGACAGACAAGAATGAGCAGGAAAAAGAACCGCCCTCACCTCGCTAAAATCAGCGGGAAAGCACTGGTTTTCCGATCTGCATCATGAAAAAATAAAACATCGTTTCAAGACTATTGACTCAGTCTCACGTAATGTTGAGACTGACGTTAATTTCCGCGTTTTTTATACCCAATAAACATCAGGTGCAGGGTACCTTTTCAAAGGCCAAAAGTGATGACAACTACTAACATTGCCGTAATCGGCGAATGCATGATCGAACTGTCGCAGAAGGGCACGGATCTTAACCGTGGATTTGGCGGCGATACGCTGAACACTGCCGTTTACATTGCCCGTCAGGTAAACGCCGATAAACTGGGCGTGCATTACGTGACCGCACTCGGCACCGATAGCTTCAGTACCGAGATGGTTGCCGCCTGGCAAAAAGAAGGGGTGAAAACCGACCTGATTCAGCGACTGGACAACAAGCTGCCCGGTTTATATTTCATTGAAACCGACGCGAGCGGCGAGCGTACATTCTACTATTGGCGTAATGACGCCGCTGCCCGCTACTGGCTGGACAGCCCGGAAGCAGAAAAAATCGGTCAGTCGCTGGCACACTTTGACTATCTCTACCTGAGCGGCATCAGTCTGGCGATTCTGAACGCCGACAGCCGTCAGCGTCTCCTCGCCCTGCTGCGCGCCTGCCGCGCCAACGGCGGTAAAGTGATTTTTGATAACAACTACCGTCCACGTCTGTGGCAGAGCAAGGAAGAGACGCAACAGGCCTACACCGACATCCTGTCCTGCACAGATATTGCCTTCCTGACGCTGGATGACGAAGACATGCTGTGGGGCGCGAAGCCACTGGAAGCAGTATTGGAACGGACGCACAATCTGGGCGTTAGCGAAGTGGTAATCAAACGCGGTGCCGATTCCTGCATCGTGTCAGAACGTGGACAAGCGCTGGTTGATGTCCCGGCGATCAAATTGCCCAAAGAGAAAGTGGTCGATACCACCGCAGCGGGCGACTCTTTCAGTGCAGGTTACCTGTCAGTGCGCCTGAATGGCGGCAGCACGCAGGAAGCGGCGCAGCGCGGCCACCTGACAGCCAGCACGGTCATTCAATACCGTGGGGCGATTATCCCGCTTGAGGCAATGCCTGCGTAAACACCGTGCATCACATCAATCTTAAGGCCGCAATAGCGGCCTTAAGGTATAACGCATAACAGTGGTAGCACTCTGCCTCACCGATGGCTTTGCGGTTTAACGTGCTCCTGGCTGGTTCATCGGCTGTTCCTCAAAGCCCCCGAATGGACCACCTCCCCGACCACCGCCGCCGCCTCCACCACCCGGAGGTGGGAACAGACAACCGCTCAACATGGTGATCAGCACGAACACCCCCGCAGCTTTCAGAATACGACTCATATTTTATCCCTCGGTACATTTTATGAAACACGAGGGATAATAGGGGTGGAGAAAGCTAGCAACAACGAGATTTATCCTTAAAACCTACGTATAAATAAAGAGTTACATTACCTAACGTTCTGCTAACGATATCCTGTACTTTACTATACGTGGCCTTTTACTCCGCCCGGCAACCACAAACCGCTACCCTGCATCCTGATACCCAAAGGCGACTGCCCTACTGCGCGGCAGGCGGTTTCTCAGTTTGAGACCCTGCTGCTGCGGTGCTGGCAGCAGGTTCAGTGGCTGGCGTCATAATCTGGTCATAGACGTCCTGCAACGCCTTCATATTTGCTTCCGGTTCACCGGGCTGTTGGATCAGCATCAATGTCGTATCCTGCACCAGTTGCTGGTGAAGTTCCTGATTCAGCATATCGAGCGTCAGTGAGGACAGATAGGTCTGGCGCAGTTTCTGATACTGTTCGGGAGCAATATCTACAACACCGTTTTGCTGGGAGCGCAGGCGTTGATCCATCAGGATGTCCGTGCTGGTACGCGCATAAGTGGCAAACAGCTTATTCAACTCGTCCGTCTTGCGCGCGATTAGCGCATCAAACTCTTGCTGTGTCAGCCCTTTTTCACGCAGCGTCGCCAGCTCACGAGCGATAAACGTCACGCCCGGTTCAACGCTCTCGCTGTTCGGCACATCCATATTAATCGCGCACTGAGAACGGGTATAAAACACATTGCAGTCGAAGCGGAGGTTGTTGCCCTTCAGCGGGCTCTTCTCCAGTGCTTGCTGCAAGTGCCAGAACATTGCTTCCCGCGTCATATCACCCAGCCAGTAGCGCACCAGTGCCTGTGATTCACGAATCGGGTGCCACGGGGCATCCCACATTATCGACACCGTATCCTGCTGGACGTTGTTATTCATCAGGCTGATCGGCTGCGTCGGCAGCGGGCTTAACGTCGGTAACGGCGCAGGGGCTTCACGTTTCCCTTCCAGCGGAGAGAAGACTTTCCCGATCTGCTCGATCACGCTGCGGTTATCCACATGACCGACGATGTAGAGCGTCATTGCATCTGGCGTATACCAGGTTTTATAAAATTGTTGGAGCTGTTCGCCATTTAACGGCGGTTTGACGTCCTGAGCAGGATCGTGTGCCAGCAGGGGCGAGCCTTTCAGGCGATAGCGCCAACCCGGATCCTGTGGGTTAATCGGAAAGGTTGCCACCTGATCGGGCACCTTCAGCGCGGCCTGTAGGCTTTTTTCGTCGAACGTCATCTGCCCTGCGCTTTCCGCCAGCCACGTCAGCGCTTCTTTCAGCAGCTCGGGACGGTTGTTCGGCAAACTCAGATTATACGACGTGAAATCGTACGAGATAATTGCCGGAGGCAGGACACGGGAACCGTTAGCATCGCGCATCCACATGGAAGGTCGCTGGGCTGCGGACAATTTATCGCCGGGCGCTAAGGCCAGACGAGGAAGAAAGTGAGCAAAACCTACCTGCTGGGCGTTTTCCAGCAGCGACCCGGCATTCACCACCAAACGCAGCTCAACCCGATCGCCGGGGCGCTGTGGCGTGGTTAACAACTGCCAGGTAAAACCATTATCAAGCTTACCCTGCTGCCAGGCAGGATCGGGCTGTAGTGCTTCAGCCTGCACGCTGCTGCTGACCACAGCCAGCAACAAACCACCAACGAAAAGCGCCTTTTTGGTGCCCTGCATGTGAACCCCTACTTATAGCTATCCAACATAATAAATGTGGTTATTGTTGATCATTATGGTGGCCTTGCGTCTGCCACCGCACACTCTCGTGGATATATCACGGAAAAAATTGAAGACGCGAAGTGTACCATTCCCTTAGACCGCGCGCTTTTGTCTATGTCACTCCAGGAGGCGAAATAATCTGCAAAAAAGGCAAAAATAGTCATATGTAACAATATTTTTACGTTTCATGACGGGTAAGAAAAGCGGGAGATACGCGTGGCCTGGGTTGGTTTACAGATAAAAAAATTCCCCACGGTGCGTTAACACCGCAGGGAACTGATTGAGCAAACTATACCGGAATGATAAAACTCAGCCGGAATGATAACGGTATGCTGGAATTACGACTGCGCCGTCGGCGTAGCCGCGTTATCACTTTTATTGGTACCGGACAGCTCAGCATCCAGTTTCTTCTCATCCAGCTCGCGGCAGTATTTCGCTACCACGATGGTCGCAACGCCGTTACCAATCAGGTTGGTCAGCGCACGGGCTTCTGACATGAAACGGTCGATACCCAGAATCAGCGCCAGACCGGCAACAGGCAGGTGGCCCACAGCAGACAGCGTTGCCGCCAGCACAATGAATCCACTTCCCGTCACGCCCGCTGCACCTTTAGAGGACAGCAGCAGCACCACCAGCAGGGTAATCTGATGCCAGATGTCCATGTGGCTGTTGGTTGCCTGAGCGATAAATACCGCCGCCATCGTCAGGTAGATAGAAGTACCGTCAAGGTTGAACGAGTAACCGGTAGGGATCACCAGACCAACGACAGATTTCTTACAACCGACCTTCTCCATCTTCTCCAGCATACGTGGCAGCACAGATTCAGAAGAGGACGTCCCCAGCACGATCAGCAGTTCCTCACGGATGTAGCGAATAAATTTGAAGATACTGAAACCCGTCGCTTTGGCAATACTGCCCAGCACCAGGAAGATGAACAGAACACAGGTGATGTAGAAGCAGGCAATCAGTTGCCCCAGTTGCACCAGCGTACCGACACCATATTTACCGATGGTGAAAGCCATTGCACCGAACGCACCCAGCGGAGCCAGTTTCATGATCATGTTAATGACGCCGAAAATGACCTTGGAGAAGCTGTCGATCACGTCAAAAATCACTTTGCCTTTTGGCCCTAAGCGGTGCAGAGCGAAGCCGAACATCACCGCAAACAGCAGAACCTGCAAGATATTACCGCTGGCAAACGCGCCGACCACACTCGCCGGAATCACGTCCATCAGGAACGGAATCAGACCCTGTTGCGAAGCCTGTTGGGTATAAACCGCCACCGCAGACGCATCAAGCGTACTTGGATCGATGTTCATGCCCGCGCCAGGCTGCACGATGTTGACCACGACCAGACCGATAATCAGCGCAATCGTACTCACGATTTCAAAATACAGCAGGGCGACCGCACCAGTGCGACCGACCGACTTCATGCTTTCCATTCCTGCGATACCGGTAACGACCGTACAGAAGATAACCGGCGCAATAATCATTTTAATTAATTTAACAAACCCATCGCCCAGAGGCTTCATTTGCTCGCCAAGCTGGGGGTAGAAATGCCCCAGCAGTATCCCTATCGTAATGGCGGCAAGAACTTGAAAATAAAGACTTTTAAAAATTGATGTTTTCATACATACGTCCTATGGTGGGGAAAACACAGGAGGGGAATAGGGTACGAAAATGCCGCCTGTGATTGCGCCGGAAAGTAACATCGCAATAACAAGCTGAGAATGTTTTATAAGTTTAGTTTGTGAACGGCAGGTTAAAAACAAGAGCTGAATCACGTCAGCAAGAATTATAAAGAAACATCAGTGCAATTTACTTGTAACAGATGCACATTTTTGCAGCAGAGCAATCCTCTTAAAAACCGTTCAAACCCCCGCCATACGGGGAAGGCGCGTTTCAGGAAACCCATCGACAAAAAGTAACATTTACGTTACCTGTGAATATTCAGGAAGACGCGCTGAAGCAATGAATGCCGCATTTCTTATCGCGCCGCGCCAGTTGCATGGCAAAACGCGCCTGTGACAACAGCAGCGCTGCCGCCTCTGGCCGAGGATCGGTAATAGTGAGAATACCGACGCTGACAGCCCGCTCAGGCTGGGAGCCTGCGGGTAAAAAAGGCAGATTAATCGCCAGCATGACACGTTGTGCCCAATCCTGCGCTTGCCCAGCGGATCCCAGTGTTTTCCCAATGAGGGCGAACTCATCGCAATCAAGACGCGCCAGACAGACGGCTCCTGCCTCGTGCTGCTCTTCAATCACCGCGCGGAGCTGCGTAGCCAGCGTGGTCATATCGCCCTGCTTACCCGCTGAGGCGTCAAGCCCGAAAACCAGCAGGCTGAACGGTGTCGCATCAGCAAGACGCTGTTCGAGGCGTCGCATGAAATGCGCTTTATCCGGCAACCCCGCCCCTTCCGTTCCGGCAGCGAGAGACTGCTCCAGCAGTTGCTGATTACGGTTGTAGCTGCGCACCAGCGCACCCAGTTCATCATCCTGATGCCAGGCCGGCAACGTAAGCGGACGGTGGAGCATGGCGTCCGGCGGGAGATTCTGTAGCTCGATAATAATCCCACGCAGCGGGTGTATCAGCAGGCGGTTCATGCACCAGGTAATGGCGATCGACATAATCAACGCCAGTAGCAGGTACGTTGCCAGCATGGTTGAAAAGGTGCTGACGATAAATTGATACATCCGGTAGGAATCTGCCTGTAAGACCAGATGTGCCAGCGGCGCTGAATACTGCGTCTGCGGCGGGGAATAGAGCGGAATAGAAATACGGATCGGCAGCCTGAATACCCGAGCGATCCAGTCTGGCACCGGGCGTTCTTTCGGGAAATTCGCGTGCAGCGTCTGGAAATCATCCGGCAGCAGCACATCTGCCCGGCTCAGAAAGGCAACCGGTAATAGGCTGTCCAGAATATTGCCCGCCCGCTGTACTTCACCTTGCAGCACCGCATCCGTCAGCGGTTGACGCACGGAATAGGCGATACTTTCCAGCTGTCTGGCATAGTCTTCACGGCGCTGATGAACGAAGTGAAAGAGCTGTATGACGATAAACAGGCTGATCGTCACCAGTGCCACGGCAGACACGGCTGTCATCTGTTTAATCGTTAATGAACGTCTGAGCCGCAAGCGCTTTCTCCGTCAACCTTTATGCAGACCTGAATACCTGGATAGTATTGAATACCTGGATAGTATAAGGCAGCTTATCGCCGCCTTAACGCTGTTTTCTACGGATATTCGGGGGATTTCATCTTAATCCTAAGCTCCCCACGGCAACCGCGGTAACGCGGCCTCAGAATAGGGTATATCCCCTGCATAAGCCAGTATCGCTATTCGGTAACAGACAGAAGGTGGCGGGCACAACCGGAAGAAAAATCGGGCAAGCTTTTCGCTTGCCCGATCGCGTCACAAGATGAGGTTATTGCGGGTACGGCACCCAGTCTCCGCCGTTCAGACGAATGTAGGGTTTTCCTTGATATTGCATCACGATAGCGTTCTCATTTTCCGAGATCGCTTCCGTTTGCGGCAGCGCGCTCGTCAGCGTTTGCCAGTCTATGGAAGGGGTCGTGAACACTTTGCCGTCCACCATTCGCGCCACCAGCTCCGAAATCGCCAGATAGCTGCTCGGTGACGTAATCTCCAGCGCGTCACCCTGATGCGGCGCCTGTTGACCAAACAGTTTCACACCGACGGGAATATGCGTGATGCGCGGGCTGGGAATATCGCGCAGCCCGGACATTTGCATCTTATCCCCGGCCAGCGCCGCACCGTGTTCCGGCACCATAATCACCATCACCTTGCGACCGGATTTTTGCAGCTCGTCAAAAAACGCATCCAACTGGTCAAACAAAATCTTCGCACGTGGCGCATAGTCCGCTGACTGATTGGTGCCGACAAAGCGATTGCCGTCATGCAGCGGAATCAGGTTAAAGAAGGTCGCATTGCGCGTCGTTGTCGCTTTATCCCGATCGCCCAGCCAGCGATTTAACAGCTCCAGATCGTTATAAATCGGCTCGCCGTCGAACGAGGTAATCTGGTGGCTGATTCCCTCCTGCGACAGCATTGGGATCTGAATATCGCCCTCTTCACGCACCTCACGCAGGTAATTACCAAAGACGCCGGAGTGATCGAGCATCAGCTGTTCTTCAAAGCCCAACTTCACCAAATTGCTAAACAGGTAGCACTGTTGATTCACTGGCTGGTACAAATCCGTGTGGGACTGCTGGCCGCAGCTTGCGCGCAGCAGACGAATAGATGCCGGTCCGCTATAGGCGGTGGCAGAGTTAAACTGACGGAACAGGATATCGAACTTCTTCCACAGCGGGTGATTGTCCAACTGCGCGACTTCCAGATCCGACCACGACAGCGAACAAATATTGATAATCAGGAGATCAAAAGGCTGTGCATCCTGCGGCAGCGCGGCAGGGAACGCCGTGGTTCGCGCTTTTTCTCGCGTATAAAACTGGTTCAGATAAGCCGTTAGGTTCGCGTTCGTTGGCGGTAATGTCGCTTCGGGCAACGCGGCATCGCCTCCCGTTGGAGACGCTGCCGCCGAGGGGGCGGACGTCGTCGATACCGCGGGCATCAGCGACACGGCAGGGCCAGCCAGATTGACGATGTTTAACCACGCCAGTGCCACCACAGTAAACACCGTAATACGAATCCACTGGGCGAAGAACAAGTAAGCCACGCTAATGACCACCGCCGCGCCAACCATTTGCCAGTTAATGAAGCGATTTAACAGCTCCAGCAAATAGGCCGCGCTAAAGCCAGCAACCTCCGTTCCCTGGCTGAGAATGCTACTGATGCCCGGCAACCAGGTATCGTGGTAAAACAGTCCGATACCGAGCGGAATAGCAATAATATGCCGCCAGCGGTGCAGCGTGACGTTGGGGATAGGGAACAGCAGAAACGCCAGAAAGACCAGATTAAGCAGCGGATGAAAATTCAGGTAGCCAAACCATAGCAGGGCAAATTTCAGCAAAAAATATAAATTCCAGGCACCGAGTCCACGCCAGTAGCGCCATAGGTTCTGCTGTTTTTGCGTATGATTTTGCTGAGTACGTGTTTTTTCGTCCATTTTATTTTTTAGTCTCTGCTGAAGTCGGCTTGGTTGAGACCGTCTTTGTTGAAGAAGAACTGCGCATCCAGATGCTCGCAGGCTTCAGGTAGCGTGGCGACAGCAGCCTGTTTTTCCAGTACTGAAGCCAGTTGGGAATCACACGATGCGCCAGATAGCCAAGCGTAAAGAAGACGACCGCGCTCAATAACACCAGTTGAACGATATCCATCAGGTTCATGACGCTTCTCCCGGTGCGCGGGCCAGTAAATCAGGTTTCAGTAAATCAATCGCAATGGGTTCACGCCGCGGCGTCTGGCTGTGTGGTGTAGATTCAGCCTGCTGCAATTGAACATAATCGTTAATCTGCTGTTCCTGACCCAGCGTATCCTCCTGCACCAGCGATTTAACTTCTGCCAGAATCTGCAGGTCTTGTGACCAGACAATCCGATTGCTGAACGCTTCATCTACCGGCAGGCGGAAAATGGATTTCAGCGCAATATCCAGCTCATTCAGGCGGCAATTGGACAGGAACAAAAACAGCCGCCCCTGCGCGATCGTGACGACATCACCAAAGCGCCGTAGCGTGCACAGCGTCAACGCTTGCGCCGCCCTTACGCCCGGCACGGGACGCAATGCGACCAGCACGCCTTTGCTGCCTTCTGGCATGAGCGTGCTATCAATCAACATCTGCACAGATTGTCGAAAGGTCTCGGGAGGCTGATAGCCCTTAATCTGTAGCGGCCGCATGGTGGTCAGCAAGACCTCGACATCGACAGGAACATGCTTGGTAAAGCGCTGCCCTTGCACGCTTTCGATCCGCGCCAGAAAACGGGATAGCGGCTCGGAATGGGAGACAATAATATTGGCGCCACATGCCAACAGCAGGCGCTCGTCACTGGCACGCAGGCAAGGCTTCATTTCGCGCACCACAATCTTCAGCAATTCGCCACGCTGCCGCCGCAGGCTATGAACCTGTTTGACGAGCGTATCCACCTGGCTGGTTTGGCTGAGCGCAAAAACGAGGGTAGCCGAATTCGTCAACATGCCGGTTTGTACCAAAATGGCGTTGTCGTCCAGCAGTTGCCAGTTTTCTGACAGCGCAGGCGCCCCTTCCATTACGCTCTTTTCCATCAGGAATAGCCCATCGTCATCCAGAGACGGCGTGAGTACCGGTTCCTCTTCCTTCAGCATGTGCCATCCGTCATTACCGGATTGCAGCATCTGTACCTTATTCGCCCGTACGCCTCTTTCCGTTGCCCACCATGACACCAGATACTGGGCGCGATCCTGTTGCCATTGCAGGCTGGCTAAACCATAGAGCCCACGATGTTGGGAAATCAGCATATTCCTCAGGCGGGTTACGCCGCTGCTGTGGCCGATCACCACCAGCGTGCACTGGCGCTGATGTAGCCATGCCGCCGTGTCATCTATCCAACGTTGCAGCCTGTCCGGCGAAATATCCCGCCACAGGCTAGCGGGTGCATAAAGCACCAGAAGGCGATTTTTGGGGCGTAATGCGCGCATTAAATCATCGGTTAAATTCAGCAACGCGGCTTTATTTTCCGGTAATATGTAGCAAGATAGTTGTTTTGTTTCGGTAATATTTATTTCATCAGTAAACAACGCATCAGATCGCTCTCCACAGCCTATTAACGTCACTCTCGCGTCGTTATTCTGGCCATGTATGATTTGCTGACAAAATAATGCGGCATCAACCTGTCGATCGATATTTACCCAATAAAAGCCAGCCAGTTGGAGCGTAGCCAGTTCATCCCAAAGGTCACGAATACCTAATGAAAAGTTCTGCTTCATAGACTGATTTCTTTTCCGTTAATGGCGAAATTCCACCTTAAATATGCAGCCAAAATAAACTCTAGCAGCCCCTTGTGGGATCACAACTGTACGTTATGAATTATTCCTATCCGTTGATAAATCACCCGTTACTATTTTTCCCTATTCACATTGCAATCATGAATTCATTGCTATAGTTAATTGGCACACCTGACTCCTGATTAAAGACAGCAGAGGCGTAAACCTTCATCTACCAGACTGTCTGTTATGGATGCAAAAGAAGCACCACATCTGCCATGCAGATGTTTCCCTTTATCAATCTCAATGATAATGGATAGCCTATTTCAGAGGCATGGAATGAATAACGAACCGACTCGTATAAATACCAGCGCACACGCCGATTTAACCGAAAATGCAAGAGCCGATGACGATCTGCGGGTTCTCAGTCAGGCCTTTTCTTTACCTGAAATAAACTATATCGATATCGCCCGTCAGGTGCGTCTGAGCCAAATGATGGCTCGCTGGCCGCTGCTGGATGAATTAAAAGAACCGGCCGGGAGCGACTGACGATGCCCGTGATTGCATTGCAGGGAATCCGCGGCGGCGTGGGCACCACCTCGATAGCCGCTGCACTGGGGTGGGCCTTCCAGCGGCTGGGTGAATCCGCGCTGGTGATTGATTTTTCGCCGGACAACTTGCTGCGCATTAATTTTAATATGCCGTTTGAGCAGCGCCGTGGCTGGGCGCGGGCGGAAGCCGACGGCGCACCGTGGCAAACCGGCGCGATGCAATATCTGCCCAGACTGGATTTTCTGCCGTTTGGTCGCCTGAACACGCAGGAAATCGCCACGCTCCAACAGCATTACCACCAGCACCCTGCTACCTGGCAAAAGAATTTGGCGCAGCTCAGCGCGGCGGGTCGCCATCGTTGGGTACTGATCGATGTCCCGGCGGACAATAGCCCGCTCACACGGCAGGCGTTAGCCACCGCGAACACCGTTTTTCAGGTGGTGGTGGCGGATGCCAACTGCCACTCACGCTTACATCAGCAGGTATTGCCGCGTCAGTGTCATTTTCTGGTGAATCAATTTTCCCCCCTCAGCACGCTCCAGCAGGATTTACACCAGCTCTGGCTGCACACGCTTTCACACCTGTTGCCGCTGCTGGTACACCGCGACGAAGCGTTGGCAGAATCGCTGATGCTGAAACAGCCGCTGGGTGAATGCCGCCCGGACAGCGTTGCTGCGGAAGAGATCATGACGCTGGCAAACTGGTGCCTGATTCACGTTAAGGAAAGCGGCGTATGAGCGGGATCCTGCGCCTCTTTCTCGTCCCCCCCGCCAGACAGGCGATACAGCAGCGCTACCGCGGCTATCGTCAGCAGGGCGCTTCCGCCTTTGCCGCCTTTTTCGCCACGCTGTTTGCGATACTCGGCTGGATTTTTCTGCGGTTGGAGTCTGAGGGGTGGCAACAGATTCGCGCGCAGCAAACCTACTGGTTCCCCCACATTTCGCCTCAACGCCCACGTCCGGCCGATATGCTTCGCTACCTGACGCAGGGTCTGTGGCTGTTGATCATCAAAAACGGCCAGTTGCCGACATCACGCCGCAATGTCTTCTCCGCGCTACCGCGCTGGCGGCAACGCTACATGAACGCGCAACAAGCGCTGTTCGACCGCTTTAGCCACGCGAATATGGACGATCGCGAAGACAGTGATTCAGCTTCCGCCAAAACGAACAGCATACAAACGCTGGTGACGGTGATACTGAGCCTGCTGTGCGCGGCGTTGGCACTACTGTGCATCACGCAGCCGTTTGATTTGCTGTCACAGTTTATCTTCATGACGCTGCTGTGGGGCATCGCCATGCTCGTGCGTAACATGCCGGGACGTATGCCAACGCTCATGATGATCGCCCTTTCTTTCACCGTCTCCTGCCGTTACCTGTGGTGGCGCTACACCGAAACGCTGAACTGGGACGATCCGCTGAGCCTGATCTGCGGCATGCTACTGCTGGCGGCAGAAACCTATGCCTGGGTCGTGTTGGTTCTGGGCTATTTCCAGACGATCTGGCCGCTGAACCGCCACCCGATTTCACTGCCGGAAGACAGCAAAACGTGGCCGACCGTCGATCTGATGATCCCGACCTATAATGAGCCGCTGAGCGTTGTGAAACCGACGGTGTATGCCGCGCTGGGTATCGACTGGCCGAAGGATAAGCTCAATATCTATATTCTGGATGACGGCGGCCGAGATGAATTTAGAGCCTTCGCCAGAGAAGTCGGCGTCCATTACATCGCCCGCGTCACGCACGAACATGCCAAAGCCGGGAATATCAACAACGCGCTGAAGCAGGCAACAGGCGAATTCGTCGCCATTTTCGACTGCGACCACGTCCCAACCCGCTCCTTCCTGCAATTAACCATGGGCTGGTTTTTCAAAGACAAAAAGCTGGCGATGCTGCAAACGCCGCACCATTTCTTCTCACCCGACCCGTTCGAACGCAATTTGGGCCGCTTCCGCCGTACCCCCAATGAAGGCACGCTGTTCTACGGTCTGGTGCAGGACGGTAACGACATGTGGGATGCCACGTTCTTCTGCGGCTCCTGCGCCATCCTGCGGCGTAGACCGCTGGACGAGATTGGCGGTATCGCGGTCGAAACGGTCACGGAGGATGCGCACACCTCGCTGCGCCTGCATCGTCGTGGATACAGCTCGGCCTATATTCGAATTCCACAGGCCGCCGGGCTGGCGACCGAGAGCCTCTCCGCTCACATCGGCCAACGCATTCGCTGGGCGCGCGGCATGGTACAAATCTTCCGGTTGGACAATCCCCTGCTTGGCAAAGGGCTGAAGCTGGGGCAACGGCTATGTTATGCCAACGCCATGATGCACTTTCTGTCCGGTATTCCCCGGCTAATCTTTCTGACTGCGCCGCTGGCGTTTCTGTTGCTGCACGCCTATATCATTTTCGCCCCGGCGCTAGCGATCGCGCTCTATGTGCTGCCGCATATGGTGCATGCCAGCCTGACCAACTCACGCGTTCAGGGGCGCTACCGCCACTCGTTCTGGAGTGAGATCTATGAAACCGTGCTGGCGTGGTACATCGCCCGCCCGACTACCGTGGCGCTGTTTAACCCACACAAAGGGAAATTCAACGTGACGGCCAAAGGTGGGCTGGTTGAAGAACAGCATGTCGATTGGGTGATCACGCGGCCTTATCTGGTGCTGGTGCTGCTAAATATCGCCGGCGTGGTGTACGGCATCTGGCGTCTGATTTACGGGCCGCCGGAAGAGATCATGACAGTGCTCATCAGTCTGATCTGGGTCGCCTACAACATGACCATTTTAGGGGGAGCCGTCGCGGTTGCGGTAGAAGCCAAACAGGTTCGTCAGGCACACCGAGTGGAGATGTCGATGTCCGCCGCGCTCCTTCGTGCTGATGGCCATCTTTTCCCCTGCGTCCTGCGCGACTATTCCGATGGCGGCGTCGGCGTTGAAGCCCGTGAATCAGGCATTCTTCAGGTCGGGGATAACGTCTCGCTGTTGCTAAAACGCGGCCAGCAGGAATACGCCTTCCCTTTCAGCGTCACCCGCGCGTTCGATAACAAGATTGGCCTGCGCATGGCCAATCTGACCATCCGCCAGCATATTGATTTCATTCAGTGTACCTTTGCCCGCGCCGATACCTGGGCGCTCTGGCAAGACAGCTTCCCGCAGGATAAACCGGTCGAAAGTCTGGTTGATGTACTCGCCCTCGGCTTTCGCGGCTACCTGCGTCTGGCGGATTACGCACCGCCCGTCATACGCAACATTATTCTGGCCTTCCTCAACATTGTGGTCTGGGTTGTGTCATTCATCCCGCGCTATGTAGGAAAACGCACCGTCACAGATCAGCCGGGCACGGTGTTGCCGGAAAAAACCGTCCATCAGGGCAAGACGCCATTTGCCCATGAAATGCGATTTGCACAAGAGAACCTGTTTGCAGAAAAGACAGTGGCTTGATTGCCATTCACAGGCCGTGATCAACGGTCTTTCTTCCGACAACGAGAAAGACCCTTAACATTGATGATGACACGATGACGAAAAAAATAATCTGGTTCACCGCATTGGCTTTAGGCGTCAGCTCATTATCTCAGGCTGTCACCGCGCCGCACGCACAAACACCGGCTACGGGGGACGCGACCCAGCCGCCTGCCAACGCTGCCACCGCAGCGCCAGCGACGACGATGCCAGCGATTCCTCTGGCGCAACCAGCGACCAACGCCGCCGTGCGCAACGTGATGCTGCCTTTTGCGCAAATCGCGCCTGCGCCAGGCACCTTTGCGCTGCGCGGTATCGATCCCAACGGGCAGATTGAGTTCGGCGTTCGCAGCGACGAAGTGGTCACACAGGCTTCTCTCGACCTCGAATTTACCCCGTCACCGGCGCTGATCCCCACCGAGTCACATATCAAGGTTTACCTGAACAATGAGCTCATGGGCGTCACCACGATTAGCAAAGAGCAGATGGGGAAATCCAACCGCGTGCGCATGCCTATCGATCCGCGCTACATCACGGACTTTAACCGCCTGCAATTGGTGTTCGTCGGCCATTATCAGAACATCTGCGAAAACCCAGCCAGCACCAGCCTGTGGTTGGATGTCAGCAAAGCCAGCGCGCTCAACCTGCAATACCAGAAGCTGACACTGAAGGACGATCTGTCGCCGTTCCCTGCGCCGTTTTTTGACAGCCGCGATACCCGTCCGCTAACGCTGCCTATTGTCTTTGCCGACCAGCCGGACCTGGTGCAACAGCGTGCCGCCGCGGTACTCGCCTCGTGGTTTGGCAGCAAAGCACAATGGCGCGGTCAGTCTTTCCCTGCCCTCTTCAACCAACTGCCGAATAGTCACGGTATTGTGTTCGCTACCAACGAGAAGCGGCCGGATTTCCTGCGTGATACTCCCGCCGTGAACGGACCAACGGTATCGATCATCAGCCATCCCAACGATCCGCACATCAAGCTGCTATTGGTTCAGGGGCGTGATGACAATGAACTGCTCACCGCCGTGCAGGGCATCGCTCAGGGGAACACACTGTTCCGTGGGCAAAGCGTCACCATCAATAAGGTCGAACAGCTTGCCCCACGCCAGCCGTATGATGCGCCCAACTGGGTTCGCACCGACCGTCCGATGACCTTCGCCGAGCTTCAGCAATATAACGAACAACTGCAAACCGACGGTATCGTGCCCCGGCCGATTTCACTCACCATGAACCTGCCGCCCGATCTGTTCCTGATCCACAGTCAGGGCATCGATATGCGCCTGAAATACCGCTACACTGCCCCGCAAGTTCAGGATGGTTCACGTCTGAGCATCAACCTGAACAACCAGTTTGTACAAGCCTTCTCGCTGGCGCCGGAGCACAATCAGAACTCTTTATTAATGCGCTTGCCGCTAACGCAGGGGCTATGGGATTCCGACAAGAGCCTGTCCATTCCGGCATTGAAACTGGGCACAACCAACCAGTTACGCTTTGATTTCAACTACACCACGCTGCTCTCCAGCGGCACCGCTGACCGCTGTGAAACCTATACGCCGGTCGTGAATCACGCCGTTATCGACAGCAACTCGACGATTAACTTCTCTGGCTACCGCCACTTTATGGCGATGCCGGATCTGCGCGCCTTTGCCAATGCTGGCTATCCGTTCAGCCGATTGGCTGACCTGTCACAAACGCTGGTACTGGTGAACAAGCAGCCACAGCCGGCTCAGGTCAGCGCTATGCTAAACGCCATCGGTAACATCGGGGCACAAACCGGCTACCCGGCGTTGGCGGTACAGCTCAGCGATGACTGGACGCAAGTCGACAAGCAGGACAGCGATATTTTGATGATCGGCGCTATCCCGCCAGCGCTGCACGATGACAGCAAAATCAACCTGCTGGTCGAGCAAACGCAAAGCTGGATTAAGCAACCAACGCGCCAGACCGCAGTCCCGGATACGGGGTCGCCTGCCTCTGACGCGAAGCCAGACAGCAAAACCACCGTCAGCGGTGACGGGCCGATGTCGGCGATTATCGGCTTCCAGTCTCCGTATCACGACCAGCGTAGCGTTGTCGCGCTGCTGGCCGATAGCCCACAGGGCTATACGCTACTCAATAACGCGCTGATCGACAGCGAAAAAAGAGCGTCGCTATTCGGTTCCGTTTCCGTCATCCGCGAATCGGGCATCAATAATCTCCGCGTCGGAGACATTTATTACGTCGGCCATCTGCCGTGGTGGGAGCGCATCTGGCACGCTCTGGCACAGCACCCCGTCTGGCTGGCCATCATATCGACCCTTACCGTCATTATTGTTGCCTGGCTGCTGTGGCGTGGCCTGAAATTCTTCAGTCGCCGTCGCCTGTCGCCGGATGAAAGGGACTAACGCACCATGCCACGCGTGCTGCGCTACCTGATCCCCACGCTGCTGTGGCTATGGACTTCCCTGGCCACCGCCGCCGTCTGCGACTGGCCAGCCTGGGAGCAGTACAAGCAGCATTACATCAGCGCGGAAGGACGGGTGATTGATACCTCCACACCCAACAAAATCACCACGTCCGAGGGACAAAGCTACGCTATGTTCTTTGCGCTGGTCGCCAACGATCGCGTGATGTTTGATCGGCTGTTGCAATGGACGGAAAACAACCTGTCCGCAGGTGATTTGAGCGCTCATCTGCCTGCCTGGCTGTGGGGAGAGAACAAGGATAAGCAGTGGACGGTGCTGGATCCGAACTCTGCTTCCGATGCCGACCTGTGGATTGCCTATAGCCTGCTTGAAGCTGGCCGACTGTGGAAAGAAGCACGCTATCAGACAGTCGGTACCGCGCTGCTCGCACGTATCGCCAAGGAAGAGGTCGTTCATATTCCGGGACTGGGCGTGATGCTATTGCCCGGCAAAGTGGGCTTCGCAGAGAAAGAGAGCTGGCGCTTGAACCCGAGCTACCTTCCGCCACAGCTGCTGGCTCGATTTGCTCCGCTGGGTGAGAAATGGAAAGCGATGCAGCGCACCACGCAACGCCTGCTGCTGGAAACCGCGCCGAAAGGATTCTCGCCGGATTGGGTCATCTGGCAAAAAGATAAGGGGTGGCAGCCCGATACCACTAAACCCAACGTCGGCAGCTACGACGCCATCCGCGTTTATCTGTGGGCAGGGATGATGGCCGACAGCAGCAGAGGAAAAACCGAACTGGTCAAACAGTTCCAGCCGATGATTCAGCAGACTATCCAGCAAGGTCTGCCGCCCGAAAAAACGGATACCGCGACAGGTGCCGTTACCGGACAGGGATCGGTAGGCTTTTCCGCCTCGCTGCTGCCGATGCTCTCTCGTCAACCAGACGCGCTAGCTGCCCAGCGACAGCGGCTCGCCGACAATCCACCGGGGGACGATGCGTATTTCTCCGCCTCTCTGACGCTCTTTGGTCAGGGATGGGATCAGAAGCGCTATCGTTTCACTTCACAAGGCCAACTTTTACCGTCTCGGGGCAGCCAATGCACAACAACACCGTAAACTGGCTGCGCATCTTCCCGTTATTGCTGGTTGCTGCGCCGCAGGCATACAGCGCGGAAACCGCGTCGCCAGAGCAATTTCTGATGGAACAGGTGCGTCTGGGGGAAGCCAGCAACAAAGACGATCTCGTGCGCCAGTCACTTTATCGGCTGGAGCTGATCGACCCGGATAGTCCCGACGTTATCGCCGCCAAACTGCGGCTGGCGCTGCGTCAAGGCGATCAGACACAGGCACGCCAGCAGTTGGACAAGCTGAAGGCCGTGGCTCCCGATTCTGCCGTTTATCGACAGGCAGAGATGACGCTGGCACTGACACAGGAAACCGCACGTCAACAGTTACAGCAGGCGCGGTTGCTGTCTACCGCCGGGCGCTATACGGAAGCCAAAGCGCAGTACGACGCGCTCTTTCACGGCGAGCCACCCACACTCGATCTCGCTGTGGAGTATTGGCGGCTGGTTTCTCGTTTACCGAATCAGGAACCGTTCGCGATCAAACAGTTGGAAGCGCTGGATCAGGTTTACCCTGACAACGTTCCGCTGCGTATGGTGTTATCACGCCTGCTCTTCAGCCAGGATCGCAACGAACAGGCCTATCCGTTGCTAAAACAGCTATCTACCGACCCCGTCGGACGCAGCCAGGCGGCGTCGCTATGGCTGGAAATTATTGGCCGGATGCCGGTCACACCGCAGAGCGTGGCGGAGCTCAACCGCTTCCTGACAGTATTTAATGACGGTGAACAGGCGGAAACCGCACGCAAAGAACTCAACCGCCAGCAGGGCATGTTGGCCGACCCCACCTATCAGGCACGTCTCCACAGTCTGGCGCAGGTTGAAAGCGGCGGCGGCAACAGCGCCACGCTTAGCGAGTTGAATAAGGCACTGGCCGCCACGCCAAACGATCCTGAACTGATCGGCGCGGTGGGTCTGGTTTACCTGCGCGCGGGCGATCGGGCAAAAGCGCTGGCACAGTTCCAGAAAGCATTGCAGGCGGATGTTAATCACCTGAACAGCGGCAAATGGGAAGGGCTGATTCAAAGCACGCAATATTGGACCACCATTGCGGAAGGCGATAACGCGCTAAAAGCCAATAATTTACCGCTGGCACGGCAGAAATATCAGCAGGCACGCCAGATGGATAACACCAATCCCTATGCGCTGATTGGTCTGGGCGATGTCGCCGTTGCCAGCCAAAACGATGCCGTCGCCCTGCCGCTCTATCAGCAGGCGTTACGCCTTGAACCCGGCAACGACAGCGCCTTACGCGGTCTGGTTGGTATTTATCAACGCCAGTCACCGGAGAAAGCGCTCACTTACCTCAACAGCCTGCCGCGCAGCCAGCAGAATGCAATGCGGGAAACGCTTGCCGCACTGCAACTCGATATCCTGAAACAGCAGGCAGACCGGCTGGCAGAGCAGCAGCAGTGGGCGCAGGCTGAGGAGAAGTATCGTCAGGCGAACCAGCAGGATCCAAACGATGTGTGGCTGGCCTATCACTATGCCCAGACGCTGCGCCAACAGGGAAAAACGCAGCAGGCAGACAGCGTGGTGCAGCGCGCGACGGCCGTGCCACCGGCCAGCGCGGAGAAGAACTACGTTTACTCGCTTTACCTGTCATCCACCAATCGCGACGAGCAAGCGCTCGCTCACCTGAACACGCTGCCCGCCGCACAGTGGAGCGACGACATGCGTGATTTATCCCGGCGCCTGGCAATGCAGACCACGTTGGCAAAAGCGGAAGCGATGCGCGATGCAGGTAACGAACCCGCCGCCATTGCTTTCCTGCGCCAGCAACCATCTGACACCCGTATCGATCTGTTGCTGGCAGACTGGGCGCTGGCACGGGGTGAATATGCGACGGCGCTGGCGGATTATCAACGCATCCGCACACGAGAACCACAGAACCCCGATGCACAGCTGGGTGAGATCGATGCGTTTATCGCGCAGGGTCGGCAAGATGAGGCGCGCCAGCATCTGAACCAGCTCCCCGCGCAGGCCGCGGACACTCTCAACGCACAGCGGCGCGTCGCCAACGCCTGGCAAGCGGTAGGCAATCCGCAAAAATCGACGGCGCTTTTCCGCCAGCTAAAAATCGACGCGCAGAAAGAGTCCGTCGGTCAGACCAAGGCTCTAGTCTATCGCGATGCGGCACGCGTTGAGCAGCAACAGTCTCAGCCTGAACAGGCACAGCAGGACTATAAGCAAGCGATGGTCGCCAGCGGCATCACACCGACGCTGCCGCAAACCGACGATGACTATACCCGGCTGACGCGCAATCATGCAGGAGACGACTGGCTGCAACGTGGCATCCGCGCCGATGCGGCAGACCTGTATCGTCAGCAGGATATTACCGTCACCCTTGACCACGATTACTGGCGTTCGAGCGGCACTGGCGGGATTTCCGATCTGAGCGCCCACGACACCATGTTGCAGATAGACATGCCGCTGTACGATGGCCGCGCCTTCTTCCGCACCGATACCATGCAGATGAACGCCGGTTCCTTCTCAACGGGCAGCAACGGCGCCTACCGGGAAACCTTCGGAACCTGCGCCGCACAGGACTGCTTCAGCGGTAAATCGCAGAAAACGACCGGCACCAGCGTCGCCGCAGGCTGGAAGAATGATCGCTGGTCAGCGGATATCGGCACCACGCCGCTCGGCTTCGACGTGGTCGATATTGTCGGGGGCGCAAGCTACAGCGGTGACTGGCGGCAAATCGGCTGGACTGCGACGGCCTCGCGCCGTCCCATCTCCAGCTCGTTGCTGGCATTCGGCGGCACTAAAGACCCTGGCACCGGCATTACCTGGGGTGGCGTGCGCGCCACAGGCGTCAGCCTTGGGTTGAGCTACGACAGGGGCGAAGCGCACGGTGTCTGGAGTGATTTCAGCGTCCACCAAATCACCGGTAAAAACGTGGCCGATAATGACCGCGCCCGCGCTATGGCAGGGTATTACTACAAGCTGATTAACGAGGATAACCGCCGCGTCACGGTCGGCCTGAACAGTATGTGGTGGCGCTACCAGAAAGATCTCAGCGGTTACTCGCTCGGTCAGGGCGGTTACTACAGCCCGCAGCAATATTTCTCGCTGGGTGTGCCGGTGAACTATCGACAGAGGACGGAAAACTGGTCGTGGGAGCTCGGTGGATCGCTGTCGTGGTCCCATTCGTCAACGAAAAACCAGCGTCGCTACCCACTGGTTGGCCTGCTGGGTAACACCGCGCTCACCGACAGAGACAACATTGAACAAGGCAGCAGCAGTTCCGGCTTCGGCTATACGGCACGTGCCGTCGTCGAACGACGCCTCAGCTCACACTGGACACTGGGTGTCGGTATCGACATTCAACAGGCGAAGGACTACACCCCAAGCCACGGCCTCCTCTACCTGCGCTACTCCGCTTCCGGCTGGCAAGGCGATCTCGACAGCCCGCCACAGCCGCTCACGCCGTACGCGGACTTTAAGTAATCCGCATCAGGCGAGGTTGAGAGCCTCGCCTTTGCGCCACTGACGAGGGCTGATGCCAAACCAGCGACGGAATGCCCGGGAAAAGGCGCTCACCTCGGAATAACCAAGCAACAGCGCCATTTCCGAAATCGGCAGCTGCTTCTGTTGAAGATAGTGCGTCGCCATTTCACAGCGCAGCTTATCAACCAGCAATGAGAAACTGAGCCCTTCTTCACGTAAACGACGCTGAAGGGACCAACTGGATAACCCGACCTTTTCCGCCACGTCTTCCAGCGTCGGCTCTTTCTGCATCAATAACAGATGCACCTGCGTGCGCACCTGATCGACAATGCTTTGCTGTGGTGACGCTTCATTCAGGCGGCGAATGGCATCCTGCATCACCAGCAACAACGTCATATCGCGATCCGGCATGGTACGAATCAGCTGATGTTTGGGGATCAGCAGGGAATTGTAGGGTTGATCGAAGTAAACCGGCGCATCGAACACCTTGCAGTGCTCATGCCACATTTCAGGACGAGGATGCTCAAAATGCACCTCGCGTGGCGCCCAATGCCGACCCAGAACATGGCGGATCAGGTTGAGAAACATGCCGAGCGTCAGTTCAGCATCCTGACGGCGATGTAAAATGGCGCCGTGCCGCACCTGATAATCCAGCCGCCAGCAGTCTCCTTTATCCACCATGCGCGTCAACGTATCGTGTTGATGGCAGGGAAATGCCTTCACCACGTTGTGCAACGCCTGCTCCAATGTGTCGGAACATAAGCCGATATAGCCGATCAGGCCTAATGACTGCGGTTTAAACTGCTTGCCGTAGTGTAAACCGAAATTATCAACACCCGAATTACGCGCCGCTTCCTCCATCACCCGGCAATAGTTCACCAGTCCCAGACTGAGTGTCGGGCTGGCAAGTTGTTCTGGATCGACGCCGCTAATGCCAAAGATACGATCGGCATCGCCGCCGTTATCATGAATAAAGTCGCCAAGCCCGGTCGCTGCCGCCGCCAAAACACCTCGGTGGCAGCAGAATGCCGCGTTCAGTGCCGAAGAGTACGTCACATTTTCCATTTTCTTTCACCTCGCCGTATCACTCTGCCCGCCAACGGGTCATGAAACGATCAGCAAGTTTCGTACCAGTCCTCACTCACATTAAATCAATGGGTTATAAACCGTGCATTCAATGAGCGGGCATTACCATAGCGCAGGCTGCCCGCCCGTGGTGCATTCAGGCCACGCCAATCGGCAGATCGCTGGTTTCCAGATAGCGACGACACAGGCGCACACTGTGTTTTGCCCAGTCAGCACCGAGACTTTGCGCCATCTCCGTTTCTGCATGCGACCCCACCCATGCGGTGAGCTGGACACGCCGTTGTATCAGCAGCGTCGGCAGCAGCGCCAGCTCCTCATCGCTGACGTGCGCGACACGTTCGTAGCCACACAGCCAGTTTTCAACCCACTCTGCCGCACGCGGATGGTGCTCCACAAAGCTAATCGCCGCAGCCAGATCGTGCAGATACCACCCCATGCCGCAATCATCAAAATCGATCACGCGCGTTTCACCACGATGCAAAAGTAGATTGGTCAGGCGCAGGTCGGCGTGAATCAGGCCATAGCGCTGCGGCGCTTTACCAAATGCCGCCATCTCTGCCCCCATACGCTCAATCGCGTCTTCCACAATGCCGTGCTCCGCCATCGACAAATTCGGCGCGTCACGCCAGTTCCCCCAGTGGCTCTGCGCACTGACCATCGTGTGATGATCCCAGACAATACGCCGGAAACCGTCGGGCTTTTGCCACTGACGGCTGTGCTGGTGCAACCGGCCGGTGATTTCGCCCAGTTGCCGGAACGCACGTGGATCGACGCTAGTGGTCGGCATATCGCCGTCAATCCAGTGAAACAACACGGCGTAGCGGCAGGAGCCGTCAGGGAGAGCCAGCGACTGTACACGTTCCCCCACCGCATCACGCACGGCTTCCGGTACCACAATCCCCGTATCACGCAACGCGTCCAGCCACTGTAACTCGCTTTCAATTTCCGCTTTCTGATGGTAATGGCTGCGATGTAACCGCAGTGCATAGCGCTTACCGGCCGACGAAACAAGAAACGTCGCATTTTCCGAACGACATAGCAGCCGCAGTTCCCCTTGCAGCGCCGCCGGATAGCAGGCCAGCGCCCGGTGCGCCAGCGCGGTAATTTCTGCATTACTTAAGGTGTCATATTGTTTAGCACTCATGGTTCCCACTCCGACGCGAGTCAACGAGCGTTCAGCATGGCGTGTGTCGTGCAGAGAAACTTGACGCACCAGAACCCCGGTTTGACCCCAGAAGGCGCAGGCGCGATACCCACCGTAAAAGTTGACTTCAGCGCGCAGCATTCGATACGCCAGCGTCAAGTTTTCTACCAACAAGCGTGGGCATTATCGCTACACAAGCCAACAGGGGTTGCCGTACTGGCCCCGAATAACCATGAGCAGACTGACGGGGATAATGTGATGACGAGCAAATTAAAGCCCACGCTGGGCACCCTGCATTTGTGGGGTATCGCGGTAGGACTGGTAATTTCTGGTGAATATTTTGGCTGGAGCTACGGCTGGGGCGTCGCGGGCACGTTAGGGTTTTTGGTCACGACGCTGTTCATCGCCGCCATGTACACCTGCTTTATTTTTAGCTTTACCGAACTCACTACGGCGATCCCCCATGCTGGCGGCCCCTTTGCCTATAGCCGACTCGCGTTCGGCGATCTGGGCGGCCTGATTGCCGGTATGGCCACGCTGATTGAATTTGTTTTCGCACCGCCTGCCATTTCGATGGCGATTGGCGCCTACCTGAACGTGCAATATCCCGAGCTGAATCCCAAATTCGCGGCCGTTGGCGCATACCTTATCTTCATGAGCCTTAACATTCTCGGCGTGAAGCTGGCGGCGATGTTTGAGCTGGTGGTCACGCTGCTGGCGGTCATGGAATTACTGGTCTTTATGGGCGTAGTCGCACCGGGCTTCAGCCTGAGTAATTTCGTGGCGCACGGTTGGGCGGGACAACATGAATTTTCACCCGCAGCCATTTCCGGTATGTTTGCGGCGATACCGTTCGCCATCTGGTTTTTCCTCGCTATCGAAGGCGCGGCAATGGCTGCCGAAGAAGCGAAAGATCCCAAACGCACGATTCCGCGCGCCTACGTAAGCGGCATTCTGACGCTCGTGGTTTTAGCCATTGGCGTGATGCTGATGGCGGGCGGCGTAGGTGACTGGCGCCAGCTCTCCGACCTCAACGATCCCTTGCCACAGGCAATGAAGATCATCGTCGGGGAAAACTCCAACTGGATGCACATGCTGGTGTGGATTGGCCTGTTCGGCCTCATCGCCAGCTTCCACGGCATTATTCTGGGCTACTCCCGTCAGTTTTTCGCACTGGCGCGCGCAGGTTATCTTCCGCCGGGACTTGCCAAGCTGTCCCGCTTCCATACGCCACACCGTGCGATTCTGGCTGGCGGCGCGATCGGGATTGCCGCCATCTTCTGCGATGGCATTAATCTCCAGGGCATGAACCTGACCGCAGCGATGATTACCATGGCGGTTTTTGGTGCCATCGTCATGTACATCATGAGCATGCTAAGCCTGTTTCGCCTGCGCCGCAGCGCACCCAATATGGCACGCAGCTATCGCGCGCCCGGTTACCCCATCGTCCCCGCATTCGCACTCGTCTGCGCCATCATCTGCCTGATCGCGATGCTCTGGTTCAATCCGGTGATAGGTGGGCTGTTCTGTACCTTTATGTTGCTCGGTTACCTCTATTTCCTGACAACCAAAGCACGACGGGAACATCTGCTTGAACCACTTGTCGCCGATGCCAACTAACATTGCAACGCACATTGGAGAGATTATGGCTACACGTTCAACCATCATGGATACCAACAGTTTCCGCGCCGAGCATGCCGACGCGCTGAGCGCGGATATCCGTACGCTGACCGACAAGCGCAGCCGGGTACTGGGCGAGTCCTATCGACTGTTTTATCGCAAACCGGTTCATCTGGTGCGCGGTGAGGGACAATATCTCTGGGACGCTGATGGCAAAAAGTACCTCGACGTCTATAACAACGTCGCCAGCATCGGGCACTGCCACCCGGCAGTCATCGATGCCGTTCATCAACAAATGATGCAGTTGAACACCCATACTCGCTATTTGCATGAACGTATTCTGGACTATTCAGAGCAGCTCCTCGCCACCGCACCCGCGGCCATCAACCGTGCCATGTATATGTGCACAGGTTCGGAAGCCAACGATCTGGCGATCCGCGTCGCGCGGGCCTGGAGCGGCGGCACAGGGGTTATCGTGACGCGTGAGGCCTACCATGGCACCAGCGATCTGACTTCCGGCGCCTCACCCGCATTAGGCAGCGGCCAACCGCTGGCGGCGACCACTCGACTGGTGCCACCACCGGACGCTTATCGCGTCAATACGCCCGATCTGGGCGTATGGTTTGCCAATGAAATCCAGAAACAGATCGATGATATGGCAGCGCACGGCATCAAATTTGCCGCGTTCCTTGCGGACTCGATCTTCTCTTCCGATGGCGTACACCCCAATCCGCGCGGCTTTTTGCGTCCTGTGGTTGATGTGGTGCACCGTAATGGCGGTATTTTCATCGCGGATGAAGTTCAGCCCGGCTTCGCGCGCACCGGCGATGCTTTCTGGGGTTTCGCACGGCATGATGTCGTGCCGGATATCATCACCACCGGAAAACCGATGGGCAACGGCATCCCGGTTTCCGGGCTGCTGGCAAAAAGCGACGTGCTCGCCGCTTTCAGCGACCAGATCCCCTACTTCAACACGTTCGGCGGAAATCCAGTGGCCATGGCTGCGGCGCAGGCGGTGCTGAAAGTAATTCACGATGAGCAACTTCAGGAACACAGTCGCGTCGTGGGCGCGCAGTTACTGGCGGAACTGACCACCCTGCAAGACAAATACGCTTGTGTAGGCAACGTGCGCGGCGCGGGGTTATTTATCGGGTTTGAACTGGTGAGCGACAGAGAGAACAAAACACCGGATAAAACGCTGGCGCTGAATCTGACAGAAGCACTACGCGACCGTGGTGTACTGACATCAGTCGCTGGCCCTTATGGCAACGTACTTAAACTGCGTCCACCATTGGCGTTCCAAACTCAGGACATTGACTGGCTGGTCGGCGCGCTGGATGACTGCCTGGGCGCGCTAACCCACGTCTGATTTCGTGTTCTCCCCTTCATAGGGTTTCCATAGCAGCGGAAACCCTATGATAAATATAAAAATTATTATGTCTTACGATATTGTTATCTGCCTATTTATATAAAAATGATAATGACTCTCATTTTTATTCTCATAAATTAAATTTCTCAACGCATTCTGTCGAATTTCTATCGGGTATCGATTTTACCTAGTCACGGAATAAGGCATTTGTGTATATAAGCGCAAAATGTAAATCAACGTAAGGATCGCGTTCATTTTGTGTAAAACCCTTTCTTTTATAAGCCTTATTCTTTTGAGCCTCAGCAGCTCAGCCTTTGCCGCCACTGCCATCAGCCCAACGGATCGAGATGCACTGGAACTCCAGCAAAAAGCATTACTGGAGCAGGCCAAACAGCAGCGGTTATCGTTGGAAAACAGCACCACCTTAACGATACCCACGGTCACTGAATCAACAGTAAAAGATGCCGTCTGCTTCCCCATCCAAAACATTGTCTTTCACGATGCAAACACTCTCTCGACGAAAGATCGGGCCGCTCTCCAGCAACGCTACCAAAATCGCTGCCTGGATTTAGTCACCATCCATAACGCCGTGAGGGAAACGACCAACACCTATCTCAATCACGGCTTTGTCACCAGTCAGGCCTATTTACAGGAGCAAGACCTCTCTGGAGGCACACTCATCATCAGCGTCAGCGAGGGAAAGATAGAAGCCATCCGCATGGAAGGGGAAACACCACTGGCAATCAAGATGGCATTCCCCGGGCTGGAAGGACGTATTCTTAATCTGCGCGATATCGAACAAGGGATGGAACAGCTTAATCGCCTACCTTCACGACAGGTAGCGATTGATATTCAGCCGGGAAAGCAAGCCGGAAGTTCGATTGTTTACCTCAAACGCACCACGCAATCCCGTCCTGTGACCGTGTCCCTCAATGCTGACAACAGCGGGCAAAAAAGCACGGGCCGCGAACAGCTTTCCACTCATTTCACGCTCGATAACCCGCTGCGACTCGCTGACCGCTGGTGGCTCACCGCCAGCCGTGATAGCGCATTCAACCATCGCTACGGCAGCCAAGCGTTATCGGGCGGGATGTCCTTGCCTTATGGCTACTGGACGCTCGGCTATCAATACGCCTGGAACGACTTTTTCCAGCCAATCCCGATTGGCAGTAGCACGTATCGCTATGAAGGCCAAAGCAACACCAATCGGCTAAGCCTCAACAGAACGCTCTACCGAGATGGGAAGCAGAAGCTGGCGCTGGATAGCGCGCTCTCTCGCCGACGCACCGAGAACCGCATGGCAGGTGAACGCCTTGGAATCAGCAGCCCGACGGTCAGTAGCGCCAGTATTGGACTGAGCTATAGCACCACGCTGGCGGGTGGATATTTTACGCTTAACCCGATGCTAAGCCACGGCTTGAGGAGCTGGGGTGCAACGGATGACACAAAGGAAAACCGTGGCCTGCCGCGCAGCGAGTTCCGTAAATTTAGCGTCAGCAGCAGCTATTTCTATCCGCTTGCCCCCTCGCTGACCTTCCTGACATCCCTTTACGGCCAAACCACGCCGGACAACCTGTATACCAGCGAACGCGTCTCGCTCGGCGGCGAGTATTCCGTCCGGGGATTTAAAGAGCAAACGCTGACCGGCAATCGGGGTTTCTACTGGCGCAACGAAGTGAACTGGCAAGTCGCCACGCTACCGCTTCTGGGTGATATCGCGCTCACAACGGCAGTGGATAGCGGATGGATCGCCGGAAAAACCGGCAAAGTCGATGGCGGCAATATGACCGGTGCTTCCGTTGGTCTGTCCGCATCTTCACGTTGGGTAAGCCAATCCGTGTCGCTCGGCGTACCGCTGTATTTCCCAGACGATCTCCATCCCGATAACGCCGTCGTTTACTGGAACGTCTCCCTCCCCGTTACAGCACTTTTTGATTAGCGTTTTATTCACAGCAAAAGGAAAACAAGGAAAGTCACATGGAAAAATTCAATAACCGCGCCACACGCGGACTTAGCTATCTGCTGATCTACCTGACCGCGATCCAACCGTTACACCCCGCATTCGCGGCACTCACGCCAGACGGCCCACGCACGCAGGTCAACAACGCGGGTGCCGTACCGGTCATCAATATCGCAACACCAAATGCGGCAGGTGTTTCTCACAATACCTATAAAGATTTCAGCGTCGGGACACCCGGTGCGGTGCTCAACAACAGCATTGCCGCAGGTCAATCGCAGTTGGCCGGACAGCTCAATGCTAACGCCAACCTCAAGGGCAAAGCGGCCGATCTGATTATCAACGAAGTGACGGGCTCCACCCGCTCAGACCTGCAAGGGAAAATAGAAGTCTTCGGGAAGAAAGCCAACGTATTGATTGCCAACCCGAATGGTATCACCTGTGATGGATGTGGGTTCATCAACACACCTTCAGCCACGCTGACGACGGGTAAACCGGTGCTGGATCAGCAAGGCGCACTTGAAGCGTTGGAAGTGAAAAAAGGCAGCATCACCATTGGTGGAAAAGGCCTGGACGGTTCAGCAACGGATTATGTCGATATCCTCAGCCGGGCAACTGAACTGAACGGCAAAATCAACGCAAAAGGCCTGACGCTGACTCAAGGCAGCAATCGGGTCGATTTCAAAACCGGCACGATCGCCCCCATCGCCGGAGAAGGTACCAAACCGCTGTTGGCGGTGGATACCAAAGCGCTCGGCGGTATGTATGCAGAACGCATCCGGCTCGTGGCAACCGAGGACGGAGTCGGCGCTAACGTCGCTAACCTGACCAGCTCTCAACAGGGCATCACGCTGGACAGCAAAGGCAAAATTCAGCTCGGTAATGTTCACGCGAAAACCGATCTTAATCTGAGTGCACAGCAGGTCGATATTGCTGCTGGTAATACAGTGAAAAGCGACCGAGATATCACGCTTGCCAGTACCGTATTGAATAACCAAGGGAATATTATAGCAGGCGAAGATATGCGCCTGTTCAACGATAACCTGACCAACACGCAGGCCACCATTCAGGCCAACAACAACCTGTGGATCCAAAAAGACGCGACAGGGAACAAAGGCGTTAAGGTCGAAAACCGCTCGGGGACGATTAAGACCAATACCGGGGATTTGGTGATTCGGACGGAGCTGTTGGATAATATCGTCGATCAATTCTCAATTAATAAAATTAGCACACCAGCCAATTCAACATCAATTGATGGCCAATTTGGAATAATGATTGATGGCTCAGGGCGTGATTCATTCGTTACCATTTATTCTGGTGTAGTAGATGATAGGAATTTACGCTGGATTGGCAGTTTTAAATTTACAGAAAATCCGTACGCCAACACAGAAAAAAACAAGTACACATTTTTTTCCAGCGGAGAAGGGAACATTTCATCAGGAAAAAACATCTATATAAATTCATCTACACTGAATAGCAAATACAGTACTATTTCCGCACTGGGAGATATTCTTACCACTGGAAAAAATGCAAATATATTTAACCATTCTATTGGTGATTCAAATAGCTACGTCAAATTAGCTCTTAAGTTCGACGAGAGAGACATTGGCATTGATATTTCACCAATCCCTGATGGTTTTAACATTGATGAATATCCATTATGGGGAGATGCCTCAGTTCCCTTAGTTCGGGATGGTAATAAAAAAACCTGGCTTGAAAAAGAATATTTGAGCAGCAAAATCCATGCAGGTGGCAGTCTTGTTTTAGATTTCACTGACACAATAAAGATCGAGGATAACGCCCCTGAGAATCTTACGGAACTTTATGAGAAAACTTACTCAGCACCACATTCCTATAGTATCACAGGGAAAGAAATTATCTTTAAGTCCAAAGATATAAAAAACCAAAGTTCTGTAAAATCAACAGGGAATCTGAGTATATTATCTGAAGGAAATGTAAAACTAACTGGTGGTGAACTGAACTCAGCAGGTGATCTTTCTATTCTCGCAAGTAATGGAATTGATGCAAATCAAAATAAATTCTTAGGAAAAAATATTACAATTTTAAGTCGTGAAGGAGAGACTTCACTTTATACCGAAAGCGCCGAAAAGCATTTCTCCGTTGATGGAGATCGTCAATTCAGCACATTAAATGCAACAGAAAACCTATCTATTCAGTCGGGGAAAGACATTCTATTAAATGGCATTGACATAGGAAAAACAAAAAACATTTCATTTATTTCAGGCAATAATATTACAGTTAAAAATGATGGGGCTATTTTAGACCCTCAAAAAATTGGTAGTACGTTCACCAATCCCGAAAAACAGAAAAAATTTGATAATGCTTTTAACCACCTTGGGAACATTACTTCAACAGACAGCATTACGTTAAATGCCAGAAACGTGCTGGATATAGCAGGTATTTCACTGGAGGCGACTAAAGATATCAACCTGACGGCAGGAGATAATATCAATCTAAATCCAAGAGAGAGCAACACGATTCCCGAGGCGTTATTTGCCAACTCTCGACAGGCCGAACTAAGCAGTACTATCAACGCCGGAAATCAGCTATTAATTTCTAGCGGAAAAGACTTGCTTGCACAATCAGCTAGCTTATCCGCCAATGGCAATGTAGCTCTACTCGCAGGCAATAGCTTGAAATTGCTCGCTACGGCCTACTCCGCAATTGACAGTCAGAACGATAATAATAAAGACGACCGAAATGTTACCGCCAAGGTTCATGCGGGCAAAAACCTGACGATAGCTTCCAATGGAGAGCTGAGCGCAATTGGAACCGATTTCTCTTCCGGCGGCGATATGACATTAAGTTCCGGTGGGAAAATGGAATTTAACGCCGTGGCTAATCACATTTATCGAGAGGGAAGCAACGAATATAGCGAGTCCGTCACGCAAAAAAATGTCGCTTTAAACAGTGGTGGAATACTCACCCTATTATCCAACGGCAGCATTCTCTTCCAGGCGACCCAGTTGATCGCCAAAGGCACGTTAGATGCCGCAGCCAAAGGCGGTTTCCTTTACGCACAAGCGGTAGAAGAAAGTAACCATTACGAGAAAACCACCACTAAGCGCAAATGGTACGGCAAGAAAACCACCATTCGACAAACCAGCCACAATGTAACGAACAAAGTGACAGAATTCACCGCAGGCGGTGATATCAATTTGCTCAGCCGTGATGACAGCACCTATGAAGCCAGCAAAATCAACGCAGGCAAAAACGCCAAGCTGACCAGCACACAAGGCAAGGTGAACTTCAAAGCCGTCAAAAATACGGCATTTGAGCAGACGATCACTACCTCAAAAGGGTTCTTCATCAAGAGCAATGACAAAGGCTATACCAAAGACACCTGGTTGCTTCCAAGCATCTACTCTGGCGGCCAACTGACAATTGATGCCGCTACTGGTATTACCGCTGATATAAAAACCCAGAATGCGCAGTCCCTGCAAAATGCCCTACTAACACTAAGTAATAACCCCGGCACAGCCTGGCTGAAAGACTTAAATACCCGCCCCGATGTGCAATGGAACACGGTACAAGACGCTTACAGTACCTGGAACCACACCACACAAAGCCTGAACCCTGTTGTTGGAGCTGTGATTGCGATTGCCGTTGCGGCGGTAACCGCAGGTTCTGGTCTGGCGGCTTATGCGGCAGATTTAGCTGCCGGTACGGTAGGAAGCACAAGTGCGGTAGTGACTGCCTCAACCTATGGAGCAGCCTACTCAGGGATGACAGCACTGACCTCGCAGGCGGCAGTCGCACTGGTTGATAACAAAGGCAACCTGTCTAAAACGTTACAGGCCATGAGCAGCAGTGACTCGGTCAAATCACTGGTTACCTCAATGGTGATCGGCGGCGCATTAGCAGGCTTCGATGAAATCATGCAATTTAGTCAGGCTGCTAACGGTACAACCGTCATCGATCCCGCTAAAGCCAAATTGCCCATGCTCAGCAACGGTGACTGGAGCAAGGTCGCGCAGCGTGTCGCTGGACAGTCAGTGATCAGCTCCAGCATCGGCACCGCGATTAACGGCGGTAGCTTCAAAGATAATTTCACCACCGCGCTCCTAAGTAATATCGGCAGCCAAATTAACGCTGAAGGGGCGAAGTTTATAGGGGATAACGGCTCTGTCCTTGATGTGCCGGGCAAAGCACTCAGCCATGCTGTCGTCGCGGGCGTAGCAGCTGAAATCAGCGGTGGTAACGTCAAAGGCGCTGCGGCTGGTGCATTGGCAGCAGAGCTGGCTGGCATAATTATTAACGATAACCTTGTAAAATCAGAAGGGTGGCAAGAAAAGCAGGCACAAATCAGCCGCTTCGCGGGTGCGATTATGGGCGCAGTCGCCACAGGCAAAGCCAGTGGCGTCAATAGCGGTGCCAGCGCCGCTGAAATTGTTGAACGCTTTAATCGACAATTACACCTTGATGAAATTCAGGCCATCAAAGAGCTTGCTAAAGGTGACAAAGAGAAGGAAATGCGCCTGTTGGCAGCATCCTGCCGCAAAGTTAACTGTGTGGCACAGGAATCATTAAATTCAGAAGAACGCCAGCAATATGAAACGTTGATGGCACTGTACCCAACAACACGCGAAGAAGATGGAATACTCGCCAATTATTGGGTGCAAAAAGATCGGCAACGTACAAGCAATTATCCGCTTTATGTTGGCTATGACATGGAACAGTTGTTTACCTATACCACAGGCGACAGCATTTCTGATGGTCAGATGTTTGCCAGAAACCAATGGATTGAAAATTTTAGCCAGATGACAGGCTGGTCTAAGGACACAGTAGAAACTTTAGGCTTTGGTATTTCGATAGCGAGTACATTCGCGGGCATGGGCAAGGCAGGCGTCGGTAATCAGTACCTGTCAAAAAGCCTCGTGACGCCAACCGCAGGCTGGAAAAGTTATCTGGTTAATGAGAAGACCATACAGCAAGCAGCAGGTTTTAGGCAGCAGGTGCTGGACGCAAGAGCACCATTTTCACGTGACATAAGAACTTCAGGTAATGTGGCCGTGGCACAAATTGATATACCCAATATGCCAAAATCCATGGCGGCACACAGTAGGATTGACATTGAGGAAAAAAGTTTTGTAGGAAAAGGCAGTGAAAATTTTAAATATGAAGTTATTAAAAACAATGAAGGTAAGCCAATATCTAGAAATACTGACTCTGAATATAAGATACTGGATAATCTGGCTGACAAGTTGGGGGGTAACGTCACAGCCCAAGGTAAAGTTACCATCTTTACGGAACGGACAGCATGTGAGAGTTGCCTTGGTGTTGTTGACCAGTTTCAGAAAAAATATCCGGGAATCACAGTGGAAGTCATTGACAATAATGACGTAATGTTAGTCCCAAGGAGATTAAAATGATCGACGACGAACGAATGACATATAAAGAATTAAGAGATATGTTTTTGAGTTGCTTTTATGATTGTTGTAGAAACAAACTACAACTATATATAAAAACAGGTGAGAAGAATGATTATGATGGTGAAGAGATTGGATATGCTTCCTATCAGTTTGAAAACACTCCCTTTATACCTATTGAAAAACTAATGTTAAATGTCTTTAAGCTTATTTTAATAGCTGGCAGGGAAACTGAAAATGTAGAAGATAGTATCCGGAAATCAATAACCACTATTTTAGCGGAAAACTCTCTGGAAGAACTGATTAAAGATATTGGAGAAGATGAGAAGAAAGACTTACTTTATGACATGCAACTACTAAGATTGATTGAAAAAAAACCTAAATAATTCAGGCAGAGCGGCCCTTGTGGGCCGCTACTCAAAAGATGAATAAATTATCTTCAGCACGACTTTCATAGGTGAAATCTATACAATAGCAATGACAGCGATATCGTTGGCGAAGTAGTTGGAAGCATCGGAGATTTATTATAATGAACCCTATCCACTCAAGATTAAACACTATAGCCCACGACTTTCAAACATGTCTAGAATGCCATGCATTACTAGCAATCTATCCTGGTGAAATGCACCCCGATAACATTAGTGAATTACTAAATATCGAGCCGACAGAAAAATTTGTAGCTGGAGATGAAATAACAAATTCTATTGGACGCACACGAAAGGTAAATATATCATCATGGTTTCTTTCCTCTGAAAACAATGTTGAGTCGAAAGATTTAAGGGCACATATTGATTGGGTCATCGATAAGCTCAATAGCTCTCATTCCGGATTACGCGAGTTGCAAAGCACTTCTGGCGTAAAAATGTCACTAAGGTGTGTATGGTGGTCTGCATATGGTGACGGCGGCCCCGTTCTTTAGCCAGAGCAGATGAAGGCATTAGCTGATTTGGATCTAGAATGTGCTTTTGATATCTATTTTTCTCCTGAAGAATAACATCATAAAGTATACCAATAATAAATTACCTGATTTAAAATAACGCATTAATAAATAGTTCGGTCATCCTATTAATGAAAAAAATAAAAAAGAACGAAATATATATAAAAATGTTGTTACTTTCTATTCCTTATATCAGGAACATGCAAAAACATAAAAAATCATCTGATTTATCATGCTACTATGAAGCAGAACTTGTCCATAACCTGGCTTACACGATCTTGACGCCAGACTTTGAAGATCACGACATCTACTTTCTTAACAATCAAGCAAGGTATTATATTGAAAACTGTAGCGATGAAATTTCAATAGCTTATAGCGGTCAAAAAGAACTTATATCATCTCTTTTTGAGATGGTTCCACAAGGAATGAAGTCTAAGCTCTTGTGGGAAGGTCCAAAATAAGAGATTAAGAGTAATTCAGACAACATCCATGAAGTTTAATTCATGGATGTTGTGTAATCGTTAAAAACAACCATAGGCATGGGGAGGGGAAATATGAATATCAAAAAAATCAACCTATAACCAATTGATATCAATTAAATTACAAGATTATTCACCATTCGATATAAATGTCATTTGTCAGAAGTGTTCGTCCAGACGATAACCAAACTCAATAATAAAAATGCCTTCACTGAAAAACCGGCCTGCGACAGATTTTTAGGTTTTATTGAACAGTTTCAGAAAAAACACCCTGGAATTAAAGTTGACGTTTTGGATAACAATGGTGTAAGACTTACCCCCGGGAGAAGGAATTAGAAAATGAAACGTATTGATTACAAAGAAATAAAAGAATCATTTTTAATTAAATATTATGACTGCTGTAGAAACATAATATTTGTTAAAAACAAAGGGAAAGAAATAGAAAATATTTACTTTCAAGAGATTGGCTATGCCTATGATCAAGCAGAGGGATCTTATGATTTCCCCATTGAAAATTTAATGCTTGAGGTCTTATCTTTAATTATGATTGCAGGAAGAGGGCCAGAAAGAGCAGAAAAATACCATAGAGAGATGATAGAAAAAATTCTCGCTGAACATCCTCTGGCACAGTTATTAGAGGTGATCACCGAGGAGGAAAAATCAGATCTTCTCTATGATATGTCTTTATTAGGATTAGTTGATAAAAAATCAGAATAGATCAGACAGAGCGGCCCTTGTGGGTCGCTACTAGCAAAAATTAATAGGCCTCATCTTGAGGCTAAATAAACTTTAGGTTTTGGTATTTCGATAGCGAGTACATTCGCGGGCATCGGGAAGGCAGGCGTCGGTAATCAGTACCAGTCAAAAAGCCTCGTTACGCCAACCGCTGGCTGGAAAAGTTATCTGATTAATGAGAAGACCATACAACAAGCGGCTGGTTTTAGGCAGCAGGTGACAGATTTAAGAGCAGGACTACCATCAGATCCCAAACGTAGTGGTAATGTTGCTGTTGCGGATATTAATATCCCCGGAATTCCAAAAACGCTAGCTGCGCATAGTGGTGTGAATGTATCCGGTAATGGCTTAGTTGGTAAAGGAAGTGAGAGTTTCAAATACCAAGAGATACCTAACAATAAGGGGTTTATAATAGCCAGAAATACGGATTCAGAATATAAGATACTGGATAATATTTCAGACAAATTAGCTGGTAATATATCAGCTAAAGGAACGGTTACTATCTTTACAGAGCGTCCAGCCTGTGGAAGTTGCTTAGGAGTTGTAGAGCAATTTCAGCAAAGATATCCTGGGATTGAAGTGAAAATACTTGACAACAACGGGATTACATTGAGACCAGGAGCAAAAAAATGACAGAGGAAAGAATTAATTATGAAGAAATTAAAAACTCTCTTTTAAGATATTATTATGTCTATTGCAGGAATAAACTTGAGTCGTTTAATCGCCGAGGTGAAAGATGGGCTGAACATGAGTCAGAGATCGGCTATGCATACTATCAGTTTGAAAATGCTTATGAATTAGATATAGAAAACCTAATGCTCGACGTAGTCACATTGGTTTTAATGGCAGGAAGGGGACCACAGCAGGTTGAAAAAAATTTACGTAACAGTATAAACATACGCCTCTCAAATCAGGATTTGGATAGACTCATCCAAGATATCACCGAGGAAGAAAAATCAGATCTTCTCTATGATATGTCTTTATTAGGGTTAATTGATAAAAAATCAGAATAGACCAGACAGAGCGGCCCTCTACGGGCCGCTACTCAAAAGATGAATAAATTATCTTCAGCACGACCTTTATAGGTGAAATCTATACAATAGCAATGACAGCGATATCGTTGGCGAAGTAGTTGGAAGCATCGGAGATTTTTTATAATGAACCCTATCCACTCAAGGATAAACACCGTAAATCCTGATTTTCAGACATGCCTAGAATGCCATGCAATGCTATCAATCTACCCTGGTGAAATGCACCCGGATAACATTAGTGGATTACTAAACATCGAGCCAACAGGAAAATTTATAGTTGGTGATGAAATAACAAATAGCCTTGGACGTACACGAAAGGTAAAAATATCATCATGGTTTCTTTCGTCTGAAAACGATGTTAAATCGAAAGATTTAAGAGAGCATATTGACTGGGTCATCGATAAACTCAGCGCCTCTCATTCTGGATTACGAGAATTGCAAAGCACTTCTGGCGTACAAATGACATTGAGGTGTGTGTGGTGGTCTGCACATGGTGAAGGTGACCCCGTTCTCTGGCCAGAGCAAATGAAAGCATTAGCTGATTTAGATCTAGAGTGCTCACTTAATATTTATTTCTTCCCTGACGAATAAGTAAATCGTACTACTGACAAAACGCCTGGTTTTACAATCAGGCATTTTTATAAAAAAATAACGAATAAAAAATGAAAATTAATAAAAACGAAATCTACGTTAAAATGCTTATTCTCGCTATCCCGTACATTCGTAACGTACAGTCACATAAGGGAAGAACCGATCGTTCATGCTATCATGAGGCAGAACTTGTCCATAACTTGGCTTACACGATCTTGACGCCAGATTTTGAAGATCACGATATTTACTTTCTAAACAATCAGGCAAGGTATTATATCGAAAACTGTAGTGATGATATTTCAATAGCTTATAGCGGTCAAAAAAAACTTATATCATCTCTTTTTGAGATGCTTCCACAAGAAATGAAGTCTAAGCTCTTGTGGGAAGGTCCAAAATGAGAGATTAAGAGTAATTAAGACAACATCCATGATGTTTAATTCATGGATGTTGTTAATAGTTAAAAATAATCCATAGGTAGGGGGAAGTAAACCGCTTCTCCTTACGTGCATTCAAATCAATACCCTATCGCCGCTCCGGCTGGGCGGCGGATGTCGTTTGCGCCGTACAGGTAGCCTTCCCGTACTTTGCCGGATACCGCCGAGTCATTGCCCGAATCCGCTGGCGTGACGCCCGCCGCGCCCGGTAAGCCGACCAAAATCATCTCTGCTGCGCCCCAAGGCGTCTGTTCCACCATCTTGTAGCCACGCTGCTTCAGCAGGTTCAGCGTATCGGCAGACAGCCCGCGCTGTTCGTAATACACCTCGTCCGGCAGCCACTGATGATGGATGCGCGGCGCGTCTACCGCTTCCTGCGGTGCCATGCCGTGATCGATGATATTCAGCGCCGTTTGCAGCGTGATAGTGATAATGCGCGAACCGCCGGGTGAGCCAAGCACCATGAAGACCTTGCCGTCTTTCGTCACCAGCGACGGGCTCATGGACGAAAGTGGGCGCTTACCGGGGGCGATCGAATTACGCTCCCCTTGCACCAAACCGTACAGGTTTTTCTCGCCCACTTTCACCGTAAAATCATCCATTTCGTTATTGAGGAAGAAACCTGTTCCCGGCGCAATCACCACCGAACCAAAACGCCCGTTCACGGTATAAGTCGTGGACACCGCGTTGCCTTGATTATCCACGATGGAATAGTGCGTGGTTTCCGGTCGCTCATGCGGGCCGATCCCCGGCTGCACGTTTTTGGACGGCGTCGCGTTCTCCGGTTCGATTTGTTTGCGAATTTCAGCGGCATAATCCTTACTCAATAACCGCTCAACGGGGTTACTAACAAATGCCGGGTCGCCGAGGTAGGTGTTGCGATCCATGTAAGCATGACGCATCGCTTCCGTCAGCACATGCACGGTGGCCGCCGAGTTAAAGCTTGCCGATTTAATGTCGTAACCTTCGACAATATTGAGGATTTCACACATGGTGACGCCACCGGAACTGGGCGGCGGCGAGGAGACAAATTGATAACCGCGATAATTACAGGTTACCGGCGCCGTTTCGGTAATGCGATAATCGGCAAAATCAGCCGCCGTCAGAATGCCGCCGCCCTGCTTTGCCGCTTTCTCCACCGCCTGCGGAATTTCACCTTTATAGAAGGCATCCGGCCCTTTCGCGGCAATCGCCGCCAGCGTATTCGCCAGATCGGTTTGTACCAGCTTATCACCGGGCTGCAACGGGCTGCCGTCGGGACGCAGGAAAATGCGCGCCGCTTCAGGATCGGCTTTGAAGCGTTTTACGGTAGTGTCCAGAATATCGGTGTCTGCCCGCGTCAGCTCAAAGCCTTCACGTGCCAGCTTAATCGCCGGGGCCATTACCTGTTCACGCGTCAATTTGCCGTATTTTTGTAGCGCGGTATCCAGCCCCAGCACCGTTCCCGGTACGCCAGCGGCCAGATAGCCGTACAGGCTAGCATCTTTTTTCACGCTCCCATCCGCGTTCAAATACATGTTGGCGCTGGCCGCCGCAGGTGCCGTTTCACGGAAGTTGATAAAGGTGTCTTTCCCATCGGCCAGATGCAGCGTCATAAACCCACCGCCACCAATATTGCCACAGCAGGGGTTCACCACCGCCTGCGCGTAGCCCACGGCCACGGCGGCATCAATCGCATTGCCGCCCATCTTCATGATATCGACACCAATCTGCGAAGCCAGATACTGCGAGCTAACCACCATGCCGTTTTTCGCTTCCACCGCAGGGGCAGACGCCGCCTGCACAGCCCCACTCACCAGCAGCGCCGTCACACTCAGTGACAGCAGCCATTTTCCCGATGCCACCCTTCCCAATGTCGTGTTTCTTATTCTCATGGAGACCCCTTTATCCCGTTGATTTCACTGACTGCTTTTAGCTCTACCCTCTTGCGAAGCCAACTTGCAAAGTCCGCGCCAGAAAATGACCACGGCTTAACGGATCCGTCAGCACCAGTAAAAAGCGTAGGAAAGGCATGAGAAATTGCGAAAATAGCCGCGTAGCTTTGCGACGCTGCACGATAAATACGCCCCATTACGGGACACGCAGCTCACGGCTGTCGCACGGGTCGCCATGAGCGCAGCCGTGCACCAAACACATTCACCAACAAGCCGAGCATGATCAGCACCGCGCCCACAATCTGTAATAGTGAGAGCGATTCACCCAGAAAAATGGCGGCGCTCACCAACCCAACGACGGGAACCAGCAGCGACAAAGGTGCCACACGCCAGGTTTCATAGCGTGCCAGCAAGCTGCCCCAAATCCCGTAACCGATGATGGTTGCCGCAAACGCCAGATAGGCCAAAGACAAGATCGTCGGCAGTTGGATCGTCGTTAAACTATGGACAATCGCGTCTCCGCCTTCGAACAACCAGGAACTGATGAAAAACGGCACGACAGGCACCAGCGCGCCCCACACCACCAGCGACATGATGCGTACATCGCTGTTTTTGCTCATGATAATTTTATTGATGATGTTACCCACCGCCCATGACAGCGCCGCCGCCAGCGTCAGCAGCAGCGTGGTGGTGGTCATACCGGAAGACATTTGCAGCGCCGTGCGTCCTTCAGCCAGCACCACCATGCCCATCACCGCCACCAGAATCCCAACCACGTGATTCCAGCGCAGCTTTTCTGACAGCAACACCGCGCCAACCAGCAGCGTAAAAAAGGCCTGAGCCTGTAACACCAGCGAGGCAATCCCTGCGGGCATGCCCAGCTTGATAGCGAGAAACAGAAAGCCAAACTGACCGAAGCTGATAGTCATGCCGTAGGCAACCAGCCATTTCAGGGGAATACGCGGAAAAGGCACAAAGAAAATAGCCGGGAGCGCCACCAGCGAAAAACGCAGCCCTGCCAGCAAAAAAGGCGGCATGTCGTTCAGCCCCACTTTGATCACGACAAAGTTCACACCCCATAACACCACAACACAAAGCGCGAGCAGCGCATCTTTCAACGACATCCTCATCCCCTGATCAAATAGGTAACCAATACCCTCTTCAAGGTACGCGTAAAATGAAAAAACGAATAAGAAAAGATAATTATGACATTACGTGACAATGACTAAGCGGAATAATGGACAAGCAGAAGAATGGGGTGGAATAGCCGACCACCTGACCCGTGGTCGGCATAGATCGCAGCTACTCGATGGCGATAGGTTTTTCCGTCAGCGTGGTGGTGTTGTCACCCTGAATGGCTTTCACTTTCTGTTCCGTTTTCTGTACCGCCTCTGCGCTACTCAACAGGCTGTATGTCAGCTCAAACGTCGTGCTCTGGCCGGGTTGTAGCTTTTTAACCCGCCCTTGCTCACGCTCAATCGTCACCGGGTAGGCGTAGTTAGTGCCGGGCTCGATCCCCGTGACGTAGCCCTGTTTTTCCGTGTCCGTGTTTTTCCACAGCGTCAGCAACGGCAGTTGATGGGTGTCAAAGGCAATCGACACGCCCTTATCACCCGCCTTGTTCACCAGCGCCGCCAGCGTTTTGCCCTGTGCATCCGTGTACGGCGTAATGTTGAACACCATTTCATCAAAGTCTTTCGTCGGCCCTTTATAGGTTTGCCAGCTGGCCAGACCCGCTTTAGCGTGGTCATTAAACGGAGAAATCTCTTTCACCGGCGCGATGAAACGTGCGCCTTCTTCCAGAATCGGCGTGCCAAAATTGCTGTGGTAGATAATTTGGTAGTCACGCGGGTAATCCGCTTTGTTGGTCAGCACATCGTGCACGGTAAACGACTCGCTGCCGGGGACATAACGCAGCTCGGTCCAGGTTTCCAGATTCGACTTCTTAAAGCTGTTTTCTTTCAGCAGGCCTCGTACCGTAATGGTATGCGGGGCTTTATCGCTGACTTCCACGACCACTTTTGAAGCTGGTGTGTTGCCCGCACGGCCATGCAGGGTATAGATCATGCCTTCGCTGACGACCGGGTGCCCCGTCCATTCGAATCCGCAACGCACCATCATCTCATTGAAACCTTCCAGCCAGCCCAGTCCATTACGGCTTTCCAGATTGATGGTGTTCGGGTTTACGACCTCATCAACCGGCGAATCCCACCCCAAACGGATGTTTTTGCCCGTCACATGCAGTAAATTCATCCCTCGCGTCGGGCTAAGGGCAATTTTCAGCCCGTCCTGGCTGGTAATCGTAATCACTTTACTGCCTTCCTGACGTCCGCCGTGCAGGACTTTTTGCTCAATGCTGAAATGCTGATTTTTTATCTTCAGGGCATCACTGCCAATTTGCCAGTTTCCCTTTTCTACACTGCCTTCAGCATCTGTCAGCACAAACGTCTGCGCCGATAATTGCCATGATGTCAGCGCCAATGTAATGCCTATAGCCAGTAATTTTTTCATGTTGATCATCCCTCTTTGCTGAATTGTTTTAGCTAATGCGGGCTAAAGACTACAAATCAGCTGATGGTCAGAATGTGATAGCTATCACCAGATAGAAAAATTCAGCATTGTCGCGTTATTTATCCGATTAGCATCACTAACTCACCATGAATGGCATCTATATTTACAGAATTATTGAGATATTGATCGGTAAAAGCTGACATCGTTTCAGCCACATAAAATATGTCGCCTAAAATCCTTTTCTCGCCAGCATGACTTTCAGACATTCATGCTGAATTTTAAATACATGGCGAGATAAAAAATTATCAGATTATTTTTTGACCACATTGCACCCTATTGGCGCAAGCGCTATGGTTGCCGCTAACCTGTGTACGATCACTGATAAATAAACTATGAACTTTTCTCTTTTCGGCAAGAAATTCACGCGCCACGCTGGCATCACCCAATTAATGGACGACCTGAACGAAGGGCTACGTACGCCAGGCGCAATCATGCTGGGGGGCGGCAATCCGGCACACATTCCGGAGATGGACCGCTACTTCCAGCAGCTGTGTCAGGATATGCTGGAACAAGGGAAATTAACGGAAGCGCTATGCAACTACGACGGTCCGCAAGGTAAGGATACGCTGCTTAAAGCGTTGGCCGAACTCCTGAGTAACGAATTAGGCTGGCAGATTGGACCACAGAATATTGCGCTGACAAATGGCAGCCAAAGTGCGTTTTTCTACTTATTTAACCTGTTTGCAGGTCGCCACAGCGATGGCAGCCTGAAAAAGGTGCTGTTCCCGCTGGCGCCAGAATATATCGGCTATTCGGATTCCGGGCTGGACGACAACATGTTCGTCTCCGTTCGTCCACAGATCGAGCTGTTGCCTGAAGGGCAATTCAAATATCACGTTGATTTCGATCACCTATCGATTACCGATGATATCGGGCTGGTCTGCGTATCTCGCCCAACCAATCCGACCGGTAATGTACTAACCGACGACGAACTGATGCGTCTGGATATTCTGGCGCAGCAGCACAAGGTTCCCTTGCTGATTGATAACGCCTATGGGGTGCCTTTCCCCGGTATCATCTTCAGCGACGCGACGCCGCTGTGGAACCCGAATATCATCCTGTGCATGAGCCTGTCCAAGCTGGGCCTGCCCGGTTCACGCTGCGGTATCGTGATTGCGGATGAAAAGGTGATTTCGGCGATCGGCAACATGAACGGCATCATTAGCCTGTCTCCAGGTGCGGTCGGGCCGGCGCTAGCGCACGAGATGATTCAGCGTGGCGATCTGCTGCGCTTATCTAACGACGTCATACGCCCGTTCTACCAGCAGCGCGTAACAGAAACTATCGCCATTATTCGCCGCTACCTGTCGCCCGAGCAGTGCCTGATTCATAAACCGGAAGGGGCGATCTTCCTCTGGCTGTGGTTTAAGGATCTGCCTATCACGACGGAAATCCTGTACCAGCGCCTGAAAAAACGCGGTGTTCTCATGGTACCGGGCCACTATTTCTTCCCCGGTCTGGATCAGGACTGGCCGCACGCCAACCAGTGCATGCGCATGAACTATGTGCCGGAGCCGGAGAAAATCGAACAGGGTATTGCGATTCTGGCGGAAGAAGTGGAAAAGGCGATGCAGGAAGCCTAATTCACCACGATTGTCGCAATAGTAGCGGCTAACTCGCGGCGCGACAGTCACGTTTCCACTCACCTACGCCAGCACAACGTAGGTGAGGTGAAGGCAAACTAGGCGACGGCGCTACCCTGTTCATCCTGATCGACAGCGAAGCAGGCGACCTGCTGTTCACCGTAGGTTTTCAACTGTGGCTGGAACTGGGTGCAGGTGCTGAAGCAGCGCTGGCAGCGGGCGTTGAACGCACAGCCCGGCGGTGGATTCAGCGGGCTGGGCAGCTCGCCCGTCAGCTTGATGCGTTCGCGGCGTAAATCCGGGTTCAGGCGCGGCGTCGCGGACAGTAACGCCTGTGTATAAGGGTGACGCGGGTTGTTGAAAATGGCATCTTTACTGCCCTTCTCGACACAGCGACCCAGATACATCACCATCACTTCATCAGCGATATGTTCGACGACGGACAGATCGTGCGAGATGAAGACGTAAGACAGCCCCAAGTCCTGCTGCAAATCCATCATCAGGTTCAGCACCTGTGCACGCACCGACACGTCCAGCGCCGACACCGGTTCATCGGCAATCACCACGTCCGGGTCCAGCATCAACCCACGGGCAATAGCGATACGCTGACGCTGGCCGCCAGAGAACATATGCGGATAGCGGTCATAATGTTCCGTTTTCAGCCCGACTTTCGCCATCATCGCCAGTGCTTTTTCACGGCGTTCGGCTTTTGACAGTTCCGTGTTGATCAGCAGCGGTTCTTCGAGGATCTGTCCGACTTTCTTACGCGGGTTCAGCGATCCATAAGGATTCTGGAACACGATCTGGATCTTCTGACGGCGCAGTTTCTGCGCTTGCGGATCGGGCTTCAGTAGATCCTGCCCCTGATAGTACAGCTCGCCATCAGACGGGGTTTCGATCATCGTCAGCAGGCGGCCCAGCGTGGATTTTCCACAGCCAGACTCTCCCACCACCGCCAGAGTTTTACCGCGCTCCAGCGTAAAGGAAACGCCGTCCAGCGCTTTCACCATCCGCTCCGGCGCAAAAAAACCTTTCTTCACCGGGTAGTGTTTTTTCAAATCAATCGCATGCAGTAAATACGGCTGCGATGTGGCGTTCAGTTCACTCATAGGGTCGGTCTCCCCGCATCATCCAGCGGTGTATGACATTTCACCTGACGACCAGGAATATCGCGCAGTGCAGGTTCTTCCTGACGGCAACGGTCCTGCGCATAGGGGCAGCGTGGGTTTAACAGACAGCCGTTAGGGCGATCGTACTTGCCCGGCACCACGCCCGGCAGCGATGCCAGTCGGGACTTGTCCGCCGCAAACTCAGGCAGCGCACGCAGCAGCGCCTGGGTATACGGATGGCGGGGCGCACTGAAAATGTCCGCCGCTTTGCCTGATTCCACGACCTGCCCGGCATACATCACGATGATGTGGTGTGCCGCTTCGGCCACCAGCGCCAAATCGTGCGTGATCAGGATCAGCGCCATATTCTCGCGCTGTTGCAGTTCGAGCAGCAGTTCAATAATCTGCGCCTGAATGGTCACGTCCAGCGCCGTGGTTGGCTCATCGGCAATCAGCAGCTTCGGCCGGCAGGCAATCGCCATCGCAATCATCACGCGCTGGCTCATCCCGCCGGAAAGCTGGTGCGGATAGACATCGAGGCGCGAAGCCGGATCGGGAATCCCGACCAGCGTCAGCAGGTCAATCGCCCGCTGACGACGGGTTTTGCGGTTACCGCCCTGATGCACCTTGATGGCTTCCATGATCTGGTAGCCCACGGTGTAGCACGGGTTCAGACTGGTCATCGGGTCCTGGAAGATCATCGCGACCTCAGAGCCCACCAGATTACGCCGTTCTTTCTCGGAAATTTGCTTTAAATCGCGCTGGTTAAATTCCAGCTTGTCGGCCATCACTTTGCCGGGGTAGTCAATCAGCCCCATTATCGCCAGCGAGCTGACGGATTTACCGGAGCCGGATTCCCCGACGATACCGACCACCTGCCCTTCTTCCACCTGATAACTGATGCGATCGACCGCCCGAAACGGCAAATCCTCGTCACCAAAGTGAACCGACAGTTTATCTACATTGAGCAACGCCATCTCTCTACCTCTGTTACTGCTTGAGTTTGGGGTCGAGAGCATCACGCAAGCCGTCCCCCATCAGGTTAAACGCCAATACCGTCAGTAAAATTGCCAAACCGGGGAACGTCACCACCCACCAGGCGCTTTGCGCAAACTGCAAAACGTCCGAGAGCATGGTGCCCCACTCTGGCGTTGGCGGCTGTGCACCCATACCGAGGAAACCCAAAGCAGCCATATCAAGAATAGCGTTAGAAAAACCGAGAGACGCCTGCACAATCAGCGGTGCCAGGCAGTTAGGAAGAATGTTGACGAACATCTGGCGCGCCGAACCGGCTCCCGCCACGCGTGAAGCCGTGACGTAATCGCGGTTAACCTCCACCAGCACTGCCGCACGGGTTAAACGGACATAGTGCGGCAATGCCACGAAGGTCAGCGCCAACGAGGCGTTCACAATCGAAGGCCCAAAAACGGCCACCAGCACCAACGCCAGCAGCAGGCTTGGCAGTGCCAGCATGATATCGACGATACGCATGATGAGCGCATCGACCACACCGCCAAAATACCCGGCCAGCAGGCCGAAGATCACCCCCAGCACCAGCGACAGCGCCACCACCAGACAGCCGACCAGCAGCGACAGACGTGCGCCATACATCAGGCGGGACAGGACATCACGCCCGACATCATCGGTGCCCAGAATGAACTGCCAGCTTCCGCCCTCTTGCCAGACCGGCGGACGAAGCAACGCGTCGCGGAACTGCTCAGCGGGCGCATGTGGTGCCAACACGTTGGCGCCAATGGCGATAATCAGCATCAGCACGACATACACCATGCCGACGACCGCCCCTTTGTTACGTTTAAAATAGTGCCAGAATTCCTGTAGCGGGGTCATCGGCTTCGGTGCGCTGTTTACAACAGGTTCAGTGACATTTGTCATCTTAGCCTTCCCCTTATTTCTTGTGACGGATGCGTGGGTTAACCACGCCGTAGAGCACATCCACCAGCAGGTTAACCAGAATGATCATGGTTGCTACCAGCAGCACGCCGCCCTGAACCACCGGATAGTCACGACGCTGCAACGCATCGATCAACCACCGTCCCAGCCCCGGCCAGGAGAAAATGGTTTCCGTCAGGATCGCCCCGGCCAGCATGGTGCCGACCTGCAAGCCAATGACCGTCACCACTGGCAGCATCGCATTACGCAACGCATGCACGACAATGACACGCAGGCGGCTCAGTCCTTTGGCGCGGGCGGTACGGATGTAGTCCTCGCCCAGCACTTCCAGCATCGCGGAACGCGTCATACGCACAATCACGGCCAGCGGGATGGTGCCCAACACGATGGCAGGCAGAATCATGTGTTCAACCGCGTCGATAAAATCGCCTTTCTCGCCCCAGAACAGGGTGTCGATCAGCATAAAGCCAGTCAGTGGCATACTGTCATCAAGGAAAATCGTGTCGCTGATGCGCCCCGAAACAGGCGTCAGGTTGAGCTGAACGGAGACCAGCATAATCAGCATCATGCCCCACCAGAAGATAGGCATGGAGTAGCCCGTCAGCGCCAGGCCAACAGAGGTATGATCGAAAATGGAACCGCGTTTAACCGCAGCCAGCACACCAACCGGGATCCCAACCGCGATAGCAAACAGCATCGCACAGATACCCAGTTCCAGCGTCGCTTTGAAGCGAGGCACAAATTCTTCCCACACGGGGATACGGCTCTTAAGGGAGATTCCCAGATCGCCCTGCAACACACCGCCGATATAGTGGATGTATTGCTGCCAAAGCGGCTTGTCCAGCCCCATTTCAGCCAGCAATTGCGCATGGCGCTCGGCGGAAATACCACGTTCCCCCGCCATGATCATGACCGGATCGCCCGGAATCATGTGCACGAATGCGAAGGTCAACAGGGTGATACCAATAAACGTTGGGATAACGAGCCCCAAACGCCGGAGTATGAACTGCAACATATCCCGAACTCTCTATTTATGCCCGCTGGCTCGTTGGCCATCAGGCTTATCATTGCTCACAGCTAAAAAATCGTCAGAAACGATTTTAAACGTCGTGTGCGACGGCCCGCCGGCTGGCGGGCAGGAAATCTGCCATAAAAACGTAACGGGCAAGAAACCCCGCCTCCACGGCTCCTCTAACGAGAAACCGCAAGGTCGGGGTTTTCAATGTCCGTGAAAAACGAGTGGCTGACTTAATCCAACGTCACGTTGTTGAAGCTATGCACACCACGCGGCTGAACCACATAACCTTTCACATTTTTACGTACTGGTTCATACACGGTGGAGTGCGCAACAATCAGTGCCGGAGCCTGATCGTGCATCACCACCTGTGCTTGTTTGTACAGCTCAATACGTTTTTCGTGATCGGAAACGGCGCGCGCGGGTTGGATCAACTCTTCAAACGGCTTGTAGCACCACTTGGAGTAGTTGGAGCCATTTTTAGCTGCATCGCAGCTGAACAGGGTCGCGAAGAAGTTATCCGGATCCCCGTTGTCACCCGTCCAGCCCATTAGCACGGTCTGGTGTTCGCCGTCTTTCGCACGCTTCAGATACTCGCCCCACTCGTAGGTGACGATTTTGGCTTTCACGCCAACTTTCGCCCAGTCGGACTGAATCATTTCCGCCATACGACGTGCGTTCGGGTTGTACGGACGCTGTACTGGCATTGCCCACAGGTCGATTGAGAAACCGTCAGCCATACCTGCTTCTTTCAGCAGTGCTTTCGCTTTTTCAGGATCGTAGCTGTAGTCTTTAACGTCGTTGTTGTAGCCCCACATGGTCGGCGGGATCAGGTTGGTCGCAGCCTGACCAGCACCCTGATAAACCGCTTCGATGATGGCAGACTTGTTAACCGCATAGTTCAGCGCCTGGCGAATCTTGACGTTATCCAGCGGTTTTTTCTCAACGTTGTAAGACAGATAGCCGACGTTCAGGCCCGGCTGCTCCAGCAACGTGATGTTTTTATCTTCTTTCATCTTCGCGAGATCGGCCGGGTTAGGATACGGCATGATCTGGCATTCATCTTTTTGCAGCTTGGCGTAACGTACAGAAGCATCTGGCGTGATGGAGAAGACCAGACGGTCAATACCCGGCTTGGTGCCCCAGAAGCCTTCAAAGGCTTTGTACAGAATACGGGAGTCTTTTTGGTACTGCTGTAGCTGGAACGGACCTGTACCGATTGGGTTCAGGTCGATTTTCTCCGGCGTACCGGCTTTCAGCATATTATCGGCGTATTCCGCTGACAGGATGGAAGCAAAATCCATCGCCAAATCGGCAAGGAACGGCGCTTCAGGGCGAGTCAGCACAAAGCGGACGGTATAGTCATCGACTTTTTCAATTTTGCTGATCAGCTCTGGCATCCCCATACCCTGATAGTATTCATAGCTGCCGCCAGACACTTTGTGGTACGGATGGTTGGCATCCTGCTGACGCATGAAGGAGAAAATCACGTCATCAGCATTGAACTCGCGGGAAGGTTTGAAATCTTTGCCGTCTTGCCATTTCACGCCTTTGCGCAGATGGAAAGTATAGGTTTTGCCATCTTCGCTAATATCCCATTTTTCAGCCAACCCTGGAGTGGTGTCCGTGGTGCCGTCTTTAAATTCCACCAGGCGGTTATAAATAGGAATAGAGCTGGCATCAAATGTCGTACCGGAGGTGAACAGCTGTGGGTTAAAACCTTCCGGGGAACCCTCTGAGCAGTAAACCAGCGTTTTTGCCTGAACGCCTGCGGCGACGGACATGGCGAGCAAGCCAAGGCCGAACTTCAACACCCTTGATTTAACCAGGGATTTTTCCATTACTTGTGCTCCATTGTGGATGATGTTGTGTGCTATACCCGCCATACTCCAAGCTGCATACGCGTTAATTCTGTCGTTAAACGCACAGTGGTTAACAGCGCTATATTTCGTTCTGCATCTCGAAATCAATTGGGTATGGTTGGCCAGACCTGTATTTTTTACGAGCTGTGGTCTGTACCCTGTCGCCCGAAGGCAAAGTTAAAATAATGGGGAGAGGCAAAGGGGTTACCAAAAACCGATGGCCGCCACGCTGTTGGATATAGTCATAATAACTACAACCTACACCTCGACGCGCCACAACCCGCTCACGGATGCTGGATGAAGACGTAGAATCATTCAGACAAGCCGCTGCTTTCCTCCTTATATCCCTATGACGCCCTCAATTTCTCAACAGATGGCGGTGACGTCAATATGAGCAGTAGGGATTTACAAAATTTCCTTACATTTTCTTAAAAGAGAAAATACAAGCCCATCACCTTACAAAAGGTGGATGTTTTGTCTTTTTATTAAAAAACAGCGATAAAACCCGATACATTGCCGACATAAAGAAATTATCACCATTAAAAAAACTATAGTCATCTGGTCTTACATGTCCAAGATTTGAGCACTATTTTTTGTTAAAAACGTTAACAGCAGGTGAAAATCCTGACAGATAATAAGAAATTCTGATATCTGCCGCGGCACCATAAGCAGGAACTGGACTATCTACGCTACAGAAAAAAACTTTGTGCGACGGAAGAAACGCCTTTTCCCCCTCCTCCAACTGGGCTTCTCCTGCATTGTTTATCTGTGGGATAGTCGTTACCAGAGATCCGTTGCTGAAGACATCCGTTAGATAAAGCATAGATAAAAAGGCAACTGATGTAGGGTTGAGGACGCATTCTGTTCGCAGTAGCATCGCCTGGGTAGCGACCCGCAAGAAAATGATATTACTCAATAATTAACTGGCTATTTTAGTTAAATAAATATTTTCACTAAAATGAAAGTGCGCTATTTACTTATTCCCATAAAGTGGTATTTTCACTCTGTGATTTACCTCACTCCCCTTTTTTAACTCCTTCGATGCACTCAATAAATTATTTTAATTACAAAAAAACAATATAAGTTATTTAAAATGGAGTTGCTGATAAGTTCACAAATACGCAATTAACGTATTATTTTTAACATTCCCTCATGCTAAATTACCCTCCAACAAGATTCATTGTTAAATAACATCCACTCTTTCTTATCTTTTTGTTACTAACTGATAAAAAACAAAAAAACGTATTTGCTGCTTTTTTGATAATAAACATCCGCCGCTATTGGCATTAATAACGTTCGATAAACATACCGATATCGACGACAAAAACGTCGATAACGACGCACAAGAAATATCGAAACAACATGACGCGGCAGGCATGTCATTTCTTTCTGTACCAACTGTCCTAGCAGGGTGAATATAATGAAAAAAATTGAAACTGATATTCTATGTGAGAACGATCTCGCGCTGGAAACACAGTCATCGTTTATCGGCAGCTTGTTTAAAAAGAAAATCGGCTCCGTTCCCGTTGCACTTTTTATGGCGATTGCCGCCATTGTCGCTATCGCGGCCTATGAAGGATACCTGCCTAAAAACATGATCGGCGGTTTCGCCGTCATCATGACAATGGGCTTTTTACTGGCACACATTGGCAGCAACATCCCGGTGTTCAAAGATATCGGTGGCCCGGCGATTCTGTGCCTGATGGTGCCTTCCGTCATGGTGTATTTTGAGCTGTTCAACGACAACACCATGAAAACCGTCCACCTGCTGATGAAAGAGGCGAACTTCCTGTATTTCGTCATCGCCTGTCTGGTGGTTGGCAGTATCCTGGGTATGAACCGCAAGATACTGATTCAGGGGATGATACGTATGTTCGTTCCGCTGGTCGTCGGCACGGCAACCGCGCTGGCAACCGGTTTACTGGTCGGTAAACTGTGCGGCTACAGCTTCTACCACACCTTCTTCTTCATTATCGTGCCCATTATCGGCGGCGGTATTGGGGAAGGCATCCTGCCGTTGTCTCTCGCCTATTCTGCCATTCTGGGGCAAGCACCAGATGTGTATGTGGCTCAGTTAGCGCCGGCAGCCGTTGTTGGCAACATCTTCGCCATTCTGTGTGCTGGCGTGCTGTCCCGTCTGGGTATGCGCCGCAAGGATCTGAACGGCGAAGGCCGTCTGGTGCGCAGCGATGAAGACAACGCGATGTTTGCCGTAAACGACGCGCCAAAACCCGTCGATTTCCACCTGATGGGCGGTGGCTTGTTGATGATTTGCGCCTTCTTCATCATCGGTGGCCTGTTTGAAAAACTGGTGCACATCCCTGGTCCGGTACTGATGATTCTGATTGCTGTCTTCTGTAAATACGGACGTGTTATTCCTGCCATCATGGAAACGGGCGCACACAGCGTTTACAAATTCGTCTCCAGCTCCCTGGTATGGCCGCTGATGATCGGGCTTGGCATGTTGTATATCCCGCTGGAGAGCGTCGTGGCGGTCTTCTCTGTCGGCTACGTCATCGTCTGCGGTTCTGTGGTGCTGTCCATGGCGCTGGTGAGTTTCCTGATTGCGCCTTACCTGAATATGTACCCGATTGAGGCTTCCATCGTCACCACCTGTCACAGCGGGCTGGGGGGTACAGGTGATGTTGCGATTCTGTCTGCCTCTAACCGCATGTCCCTGATGCCGTTCGCACAGATCGCCACGCGTATCGGCGGCGCGTCTACCGTCATCGCCGCCACGCTGCTTCTGGGCTGGTTTGCCTAACCCAACCACGATTCCGCAATAACAAAAACGCCACGGTCATTGCCGTAATGCCGATCGTTTAAGAATCGAGATACCGGGGGCTACCACGGTGCGAGGTATCCCTGCGGGAACCTCATCACCGTGTTTCCCCCTAAATCCACGCTTAAGTGAACAGTATTAACGGTCATTGCCGTGGCGTTTTTGTTTACTCACCGCTTTTTATTCACAGTATTGGCGCAGCGAGTCCTGCTTTTCCGGCAGTAAACGATACAGGTAAACCGGTCGGCCGGTAGAGCCGTACAGGATATTGGTGGTCAGGATGCCGGTGTCAGACAGGTAGATCAGGTATTTACGGCAGGAGACGCGGGAGATACCAATCGCATTCGCCAGCATCTCGGTTGAGAACTCGATACCCTGATTGCCTTCAATCCACTCGCAGACGGTACGCAGCGTCAGGCTGGTCAGCCCTTTCGGCAATTTCTTACGTTCGCTGACCGTGCTGCTGCTGGTACGGCGAATCAGGTTATCAATATCCGACTGCCCAACAAAATCGCGGTGCTTGAACAAGTTTGCTTCTTCGCGATAGGCGGTCAGCGCCTGCTCGAAACGCGAGAACTGGAACGGCTTAATCAGATAATCTACAACGCCGTAGTGCAGCGCTTTCTTGATGGTATACACATCGCTGGCAGAAGAGATGATGATAACGTCCGTCTTTTCACTGAACTCACGGATAGTCGGCAGCAGATCCAGTCCATTATCCTGCTGCATATAAATGTCCAGCAGTACCAAATCGATTTCCGAGTCAGGTTGCATCAACAGGTTTCGCGCCTGCTGCAACGTGGGGACGGTCGCATAGCAGCTAAATCCAGAAACCTGGTTCAGATAAGATTTGTTAAGCTCTGCAACCATGGCATCGTCATCAACAATCAGTACATTAATCATGGTCAAACAGCCTTGCTTGATAAGGAATAGTAACGAAAAACTGGGTGTACACCTCAGGTTCTGATTCAAACTCGATAGTGCCGCCAATCTTCTCCAGACTCTGTTTGGTCAGGTACAGGCCGATACCGCGCCCGCTGCCTTTGGTAGAGAATCCCTGTTCATAAATGCGCGCCTGACTCTCCGGCGAAATGCCGGGGCCGTCATCCCCCACGGTGCAGTGAAGGCGGCCGTTCTGATGATGGAAACTCACGCTGATTTCGCAGTTTTCCTGCCCATCAATCGCGTCCATCGCATTTTCAATCAGATTACCCAATACGGTAATCAATTCATTAGTGGCATCGACATCATCGGTATCCGGCAGCAGGCTCTCCTCGCTGATGGAGAGCGTAATGCCGAGATCGCGCGCGCGGTTGATTTTACCCAACAGGAAGCCGGCAATCACTGGCGATTTCACTTTACGAATAATCGAACCGATTTCCGCCTGATAATTATTGGCGGTCTTAAGGATATAGTCTTCCAGCTGTGAGTAATACTTTAAGTGCAACATCCCCAGGATGACGTGCAGCTTGTTCATAAACTCGTGCGACTGCGCACGCAGCGCATCCGCGTAGTAGGACATCCCACTCAACCGTTGCAGCAGTTGGCTGATCTCTGTTTTATCACGGAACGTCGCAATCGCGCCGATAATATCGCCCTTCACAAAGACCGGCACGGTGTTAGTCAGCAGCAGGTGGCCGTTAAAGTTAATCTCTTCATCGCGCCGTGGCGTACCGCTCTCCAGCACCTGTTTCAGGTGCAGATGTTCAAGCCACTGTTCGCTGACGCGTTCGGCTGGCTTCAGGCCCGGCGTTTCACTGCCCTGCGGCTTATTCTGCCGGAAAAGCCGTCGCGCCTCATCATTGATCACCGTAATCCGACCCTGTTGATCGACCGCGATGACGCCTTCTTTAATGTGTTTGAGCATCGCGTTGCGCTGTTCAAACAGATTCGAGATTTCAAACGGCTCGAATCCCAGCATAATGCGCTTGAGGACCTTCACCAAAATCAATGTACCCAACCAGCCAACCAGCGCCCCTGCCAGCAGCGTCCAGGGAATCATCCAGCGGTTATCACTGATCACTTTCTGCACGCTGGTTAAGGCAATCCCCAGCGCGACGACGCCAACCTGCTTATGGTTATTGTCGAAAACCGGCGTAAAGACCCGCAGCGCGGGATCGAGCGTCCCGCGGTTAATGGCGGTATTTTCCATGCCCAACAGCGCCGGGTAGATATCCCGGCCAGCAAAATGCTCACCAATTCTTTCCGGTTCAGGGTGGCTATGGCGCACCGTATCCATGTCAGTCACCGTGACGAAGAGCAGTTGATTACGCTGGCGAATCGTCTCCGCCGCGAGCTGCACTTCTTCAGGTCGACCAATCCCTTTAAGTTCATCAATAACAACGGGAGAGGCTGCAAATGTGCGAGCAATAGCAAAGGCTTTTTCTCGCAGATGATCTTCTGATAGCTGATTAATGCGAAAAAACAGCAAGGAATAGACCACCAGCAACACCGCGCCAAGCACAACTGACACCATCAGAAACACCGATGTTCCCAGCTTTAGCGGTGCCTTTTTTTTGCCCATGTCACTCTCCGAAACAAACATCATCACACCGTTATCTTATACTGTTTCGTCGCGTTTCGCGTGCCGTGATGCCTACGCCCCGTCACAGAGACAGGGTGTAGGCTTAGAGAAAGGAAATCAGGCTTAACGTGTTGCTGCGTATTTCTCGCATCAGGAAAGCCAGTACGTATCTACGTTTTTACCAGAAACCGAGGACTTTCCACCACATACTGCCAACACCCAGCCAGATAGGGATGATAACCAGACTGATGGAGAAACCGATCTTCCACCAGGTGCCCAGCGGCATGTAGCCTGTGCCGAACAGAATCGGTGCCGGGCCACTGGAGTAGTGTGTCGTAGACATAAACAGGTTACTGAAGATACCGAACACCAGTACGGTGAGCATCGGCGGTGCACCAGCGGCCAGCGCGATAGAGACGAAAATCGCATACATGGCGCTGATGTGGGCAATCGCACTCGCCATCAGATAGTGGCTATAGTAGTAAACTAGCAGCAGCAGGCCCAGCATCGGCAGCCAGTGCATACCACTCACCGCGCTGCCAGCCAGACCGCCCAGCCAGGCAATCAGGCCCATTTTGTTAAGCTGGCCCGCCAGCGTCATCAGCACAGCAAACCACACCACGGTGTGCCAGGCTTCTTTCTCACCCACCACGTCGTCCCAGCTCAGCGCACGACTGAGCAACAGCACACTCAGGCCAGCCAGTGCGGTCAGGGTCGCGTCGATATTCAACGTGGAGCCCAGCACCCAGAAGGTCACCAGCCCCAGGAACACGCCCAGCACCACCCACTCGTCGCGGGTCATTTTGCCCATTTCACGCAGTCTTTCGACGGCGATCGCACGCATTTCTGAGGTTTTCTTCAGTTCAGGCGGGTAGAAACGGTAGATCAGGTAAGGAATCAGCGCCAGAGACAGAAAGCCTGGCAGCAGTGTCGCCAATGCCCAATCCGTCCAACTGATGTGAATGCCGAACTGCGAAGCCAGTTTCGCCACCATCGGGTTACCCGCCATGGAGGTCATGAACATCGCGGAAGTCACGGCATTACATTGGAAAATGGACTGCACCAAAAACGCACCAATGCGACGCTGTGTGCCTTTCTCCGGCGTGGAATCGTAGGCTTCGGCAATAGAGCGAAACAGCGGCGTGATAATCCCACCGCAGCGTGCAGATGTGGAAGGCATCGCTGGGGCGAACAGCAGGTCGGTAAACACCAGACCATACGCCAGACCGAGAGAGCTATTCCCCAGCTTGCTGATAAAGAGCAGGCCAATACGTCGACCAAAGCCGGTTTTGATAAAGCCACGAGAGATAAAGAAGGCGCAGGCGATCATCCAAATGGTGGGATCGCTAAAGCCCGCCAGCACATCTTTAATGGATAATAACCCTAAGATGGCGACCGAGGTCAGGCTGAACATCGCCATCGCGCCAAGCGGGTAAGGAGAGAGAATCAGACCGACAACCGTGGCAATGAAAATCGCCATCAGATGCCAGGCATCGGGTTTAACCCCATCGGGAACCGGCAATAGCCATAAACCACCGGCAATACAAAGGATAACTAGAAGCTTTAACAACCTGCTATTATTCGCAGACATAAGAACACCACTCTTCATTAAAACGGATTCTGTATTCCCCGTCATACTTCAAGCCGCATATGCGTTGGCTTCCTTTACTCACTCCAGTCACTTACTGATGTAAGCTCCTGGGGATTCGTGCAGTTGCCGCCTTCCTGCGACTCGAATTATTTAGGGCATATCCCCGTCATAATTCGAATTTGTGCTGTACTCGAATTATTCAGGCGATATTCACGACGGATGTCCCGTGCGGAGGAGTGGGTATTTCGTTATTCTTCCTTCGTCACCCTGCCGAAAACAACGCAACAGGAATCATCTGCGGAAAAAAAAGACGAGAAAACAAGGGTTCAGGGTGCTTCTCTCGTCTTATCAAATCAAGTAATTAATGAAGAGATAGTATTATAATGCGCCTGTAAAATAGCGTTACTTTAGTTACTAAAGGGGTTCATTAATTTATTTAAGAAACTATCACGGCTTTAATTTCCTGATAAAAAATCGTTTAAATTCAACAATATTTGACATTAATGGAACATAAAATTAACGTAATTAACGATAAGTAAATGATAAAAAAACCTTATACCTAATAATGATAATATAATTCTTTTCCAGACAGTGAGTTATCCATTCCTTATTTATTTACTCAGGTATTCCTCTATTCATAAATAAAAAAACAAATACCCCTTTCCCGGCGAAAAAATAGTATTTTTTATCCAGCTGATAACATTTAGAGGGTGAGAAAAAGTACAGCTAATAGCTGCGGCGACATAATGCGCAGAAACATCGCCAGCGGATAAACCGTGGCATAAGACAGCGCTGCCGCACCGCTGGTTGAGTGCAACCCATTGGCAAATGCCAATGCGGGCGGATCGGTCATGGAACCGGCCAGCATGCCGCACAGCGTCAGATAGTTCATCTTACCCAGCGTGCGCGCCAGTATGCCGACCAGCAACAGCGGCACAATGGTAATCAGCGCACCGTAACCAATCCACCACACCCCGTCGCCGTTCAATAACGTATCGATGAAATCGCCGCCGGATTTCAACCCCACCACCGATAGGAACAGCACAATGCCAAGCTCGCGCAGCGCCAGGTTCGCACTAGGCGGCATAAACCAGTACAGTTTACCGATACCGCCGATGCGCCCCAGAACCAGCGCCACTACCAGTGGCCCGCCAGCCAGCCCGAGCCGCAGCGCGACGGGAAAGCCGGGAATCATCAGCGGCACCGAGCCCAACAGTACGCCCAGCCCGATGCCGATAAAGACGGGCAGCATCTGTACCTGCTGGAGTTTTTGCTGCGCGTTTCCCACGATATCCGCCACGGCATCGATCGCCGCTTTTCGCCCGACCAGATTCAGAATGTCGCCAAATTGCAGGCTGGCCTGATTGCTGGCAACCAGCTCAACGCCCGCACGGTTCAGACGCGAAATCACCACGTCGTAGTTTTGCTTCAGATTAAGTTCACGAATCTTGCGTCCCAGCACCTTCTCATTCGTCACCACCACGCGTTCAACGTGCAGATCCGTACCGCGCGTCGAGAGCGATGTCTCCACTTCATGCCCGATGACCAGCCGCGCCTGCTCAAGATCGTTTTTCGCTCCAACCAGATGCAGATAGTCGCCCAGCTGAATGAGCGTCTGCGGCGACGGCACCATCAGCTCATCGCCGCGTTTTAAACGGGAGCAGACAATGGTGTCGCGATTCAGAATCGGCACATCCTGAATCGCCAGCCCTTGCAGATTGGTATTCGTCACCGACACATTCATGGTGTGCAGTTGTTCATGATGCTGGCCGTTGCTGACTTCAAACTGCTTCGCCTCGTTCTCCACCGCCACGCGGAACAGCACGCGCATCAGCCACATCACCAGTAAAATTCCGCAGATCCCCAGCGGATACGCCATCGCGTAGCCCGTCCCCATCAGGTTAACCAATGCCGAACTCGACCCGAGATCGGTCAGAATCTGCTGACCCGCGCCCAGCGACGGCGTGTTAGTCACCGCACCGGAAAAAATACCGAGGATAATGGGTAAAGGAATATTGAGCAGTTTGTGCAGCAGGACGGTCACGACACAGCCGAGGAAAACCGTCAGCAGGGCGAACGCGTTCAGGCGCAGGCCCGATACGCGCAGAGAGGAAAAGAAACCTGGCCCGACCTGAATGCCAATGGTATAGACAAACAGAATCAGCCCGAACTCCTGAATGACGTGCAACATGTCATCATTCAGTTGAATCTGGTACTGATGGGCAACATGCCCGACGATGATCCCACCGAACAGGACCCCGCCAATCCCTAAACCGACGCCATAAATCCGCCAATTGCCGATCCATAACCCCAGAACCGCAACCAGCGCCAGCATACTCACGGTAAGTGCGATATCACTCATACCCGTATCCTTTGCGGACGTTTTTATTGGGAAATGCCACTGCTGCTATTTTTGATTCTGGCAGAATGCTGGGTAAGGAAACGTGGCGGGCAACACAAAACCGCGCCCGTAATGAGACGGGCGCGGGAAATCATCAGGTTAATGACGCGGATGTCGCGTTATGACGCATCTTCAGCGGGCTGCTGGTTCAATGCCGGACGGCCACCGCCGATGGCGATGCGCTGGGGCTGCAAGGCTTCCGGTACATCACGCACCAGATCGATGTGCAGCAGGCCATTTTCAAAATGTGCATCAGACACATGCAGATGCTCGGCCAGCGTAAAGCTCAGCGTGAAAGGCTTAAATACCAGCCCCTGATGCAGATACTCCACGGTTTTCTGAGTCGGTGCCGGAGAACCTTTCACGGTCAGGCGCGGGCCTTCAACTTCGATATCCAGATCGCTCTGTCGGAACCCCGCCAGCGCCAGCGTGATGCGGTAGTGGTTGTCGTCTTTCTTCTCGATGTTATACGGAGGAAAATCAATCGGTTCCTGGCTGCCTTGCATTGAGCTGGCTAATTTGTCGAAACCGATCCACTGACGCAGTAAAGGTGATAAGTCGTAGTTACGCATGATATGACTCCTTCTAAGAAGCGAGATTAAGTGCCCATACGGGCATACCTTATGCCAGCCACGATGCCATAGCTGACGTCGTCCCCATTCGGCAGACGATATGCTTATTTATGGCGCTGCCCTTTCAGGCAATGCGCGATTCGTGCAAATAACGTAATGTTGATTTACTTGATTTCAATCCGGCGCGGCTTCATCGCTTCCGGCACGATGCGCTCGAGATCGATGTACAGCAGCCCGTTTTCCAGATTGGCGCCTTTTACCTGAATATGTTCGGCCAGTTGGAATTTACGCTCGAAGTTGCGCTCGGCAATACCTTGATACAGGTAGTTGCGGGCAACCTGCTCACCGGCGTGGGCGCCTTTTACAATCAATAAGTTATCGTGTGCTGTGATGTCCAGTTCTTGCTCGGCGAAGCCCGCTACGGCAATCGCAATACGGTATTGGTTCTCGTCAACCAGCTCGACGTTGTAGGGAGGATAGCCGCCGTTACTCTGGGTCTGGCCGGTTTCTAATAGATTGAACAGGCGATCAAAACCAATAGCGGAACGGTACAGCGGAGAAAAATCGGGGTTACGCATAAAACAGCCTCCTAAACATGCAGCGAGGATTTATTTTTACCTTCCCTAAGGACAGGCTCACAGCCGGGACAGATACCCTGACGGCGTATCATTTTCTTCCGGCTTATTATCAATATGGTGACCCCCCTCAGACTTTCAAGAGGCAAAAAGGAAAAATCGCTACGTTTCATGCAATATTCACTCGCACTGCGGGCGTTATCACATACACTCAAAATAGGCAGATTTGGCCAAGTGCCGATCGTTTAAGCATCGAGATACACGGGGCGACCACAGGGGTGAGGCCTCCCTGCGGGAACCTCCCCCTGTATTTCCCCTAACAACGGACTTAAGTGACCAATATTAGGCTTCGACCCGCTCTGGCAGCAGGTTATTAATGGACAAGTAATATGACCTTACTGAAAAGCGCATTGTTCTCTTTCATCATCACCAGTAGCGGCGCGGTGGCGACCAGCGGCTGCTCCAGCGTGATGACGCACACCGGAAACGATCAGGGCTACTATTCCGGTACGCGCGCCAGTGTGGATATGCTGCGTGACGACGACACCAGTTGGGCCATGATGCCGCTGGTGGCGATTGACCTGCCGTTCTCGGCGGTTGCTGACACGCTGCTGCTGCCCTACGACTACTACCGCGCGGGCAACGATAAGAACACGCTGTCAACACGCGAACGCATTTTACACAGCGAAGAGCAAAACCAAACCGCCAGTTCACAGCTTGCCACGATGCCGCATAGCAATACGGTATCCCACAGCAATACGATCTCTCATAGCGACACGAGTTCTCATGACAACGCGCCGCACGATCAGCTTTGATAACAGCCGTGCTCGCCATGAACTCGCGTGTACCCGTTACGCGGTGGTCACCACAAAAAGCTGATTAAAGCCGTCAATCTCCCGCATATACGCAATGTGCTTCCCGTCAGGTGAAAAAACCACGGCATCCCCACTGGGTGGGCTGTCCGTCCGTGTCGTTAGCCGAACCAGCTCACCGCTTTGCGCATCACACAGCATGATGCTGTTGTCACACACAAACGCCAGAGAACGTCCGCTCGGGTGCCAGTTAAAGGCAGACTGTACGCCGTGTTCCGTACGCGTTACCTGTCTTGGTTCACCGCCGTTCGGAGAAATCATCCACAGCTGCACCACGCCTGCCTCATCCCGCATCAGGAAAGCAATCTCACTGCCGTCGGGCGAGGTACGTAGCCAATGGCGCGGCTGATTCACCAGACCAGGATAACGCCGCGAGTGCGTAAACGTTAAACGCCGCTGCTGCACGCCTGCTGGCGGCGCAGGCATTGACGTTGCCGTCCCTGCCAGTGGCGCCTCCCCTTCTTTGGCGTAATCTTCCAGCGCGTTCGGCAAATCGACGATAAAGATCTCCGGAACCGTCGTCCCATCCGCCGCACGCGTATCGCCGATAAACGCCAACGCCCAGCGCTGCCGCGAGCCATCTTGCTGGATATAGCCGGCCGTTCCTACCCAGCCTTCTTCATAGGCACGGTTGATTTCATCGCTGCCGGGCTGAGGCTGCGGCGTTGTTTGGCTGACCAGCACACAATAGTGGCTACCGTCATATTCACGCGGATGGCGTTTCTCAACGGCGACAGCCTGTAGCGGCACCGCCACGCCCACATTGCGCAAGTTCAATGCCGGATCGCGCTCATGCAGCACATGGTCGTTATAGGTAAAGCTCAGGCGGCTGGCATCCGGGCTGAAGACGTGGACATGCGTACCACCACGCAGCGCGCCAGCCTGATAAGGCGGCGTAATAGAGAAAGCATCAAGCGTGATGGCCTCATCGCGCTGACGATCCGCCACTATCGTTCCACGGCGATGGTGAAAATCATACTGCCACTCGCTGTCTGGGTTTTCCGGCCCGTGAATAAAGACATAGCGTAGCGGTTCCTGCGGGCTACAGGTCACCACGCCCACGTGCGCCCCCGCCGTCGCCCGATAAATTACCTCGGTTTCCCGGCTTGTCAGGTGTACTCGCTCAATTGTCAGCCCTGTGAATGAAGATCCATAGGGTCTTATGTCATAAACCAGCCAGTTTCCATCACATGACCAGCAATTAATATTGGTAATTTGATGACCAGCAGCATTAAACGTTATTCGAACCTCAACAGACAATACATCACCCCACTTATTCAATATCAGTCAATTTTTTGTAAATAAATTTCAGTTTTATGTATAACACATTGTTTTATATTTAAAAAAAACAAACAACAATCAATAATGTCATTCAAAAAAATAGAATAAATCTCTCAATAACATCCGTTTTTTAATTTATTAGCATCGGCGTAACATTCTTCCTATCGAAAGGGCAGCCCCCTTTCACCTATCAAATCAGAAAAGGATAAGACACCATGAAAAACGTAAAAACCATCGCCGCTGCTGTTGTTCTCGCTACCATGACTTTCGGTGCTTCTGCTGCTGAATATGTTGCTCCTTCACAGACACAGAACCTGGAAAAAATCGGCGTCGTTACTGCTACCGCTCAAGACCTCAGCTCACTACAGGCTCAGCTCGCCGCGAAAGCAGAAAAAGCAGGCGCTAAAGCTTATACCATCACGTCTGCGACCGGTAACGATCAGCTGCGTGGCTCTGCGGTAATCTTCAACTAATCGTTGTTTACCCTGAGTTTTTATCCCAGTTAGCTATCCTGTAAGACATCACGTATTACCCTCTTTCCGGCTTGCCTCCTCATCAGGGCAAGCTGGTTTTTTATTGATACGGAAGTGAGAACGTGCGGAAGTAGGAAGAACGGTGAATACGGTGTGGCAGATTGCCACACCGATGTGGATAGACTTACAACGTTGTACCTTGGAAACCATTTTCGGCCGCTATCGCCGCGAACCATTCCCCACTTTTCTTCACCGTGCGTTTTTGCGTCGCCAAATCCAACTGCACAAAACCATAGCGATTCTTGTAGGCATTCGACCACGACCAGTTATCGATAAACGTCCACATATGGTAGCCGAGGCAATGGCTGCCTTCCGCGATACCTTTGTGTACAAATTTCAGGTGCTCGCGGACAAAATCGATGCGGTAATCGTCCTGAATCTGGCCGTTGGCATCGAAACGCTGTTCGTTCTCCACCCCCATGCCATTTTCCGAAATAAAGCAGCGCGGATTGCCGTAATTCACCCGCAGATTGGTCAGAATGTCATAGATGCCCGGTTCGTAAATCTCCCAACCACGATAGGGATTCATTTTTCGTCCCGGCATTTCATAGCTGGAAAAGAACCACTCGGGCATAAACGGACTATCAGGGTTGACCAGACTGTCGCGGCACTGAATACGGCGCGGCTGGTAGTAGTTAATGCCCAGCAGATCGACAATCCCATCGGCCAGCAGCGCACGATCGTCAGGCTGGCAACTTGGCAGTTGGCCGTATCGATGCAGCAAATCAACCAGTTCCCGCGGGTATTCGCCCCGCAGTGCAGGGTCGAGGAAACTGCGGTTAAACATCAGGTCGGCTATGTTGGCCGCGTTGACATCAGCCGGATGCTGGGAGCGCGGGTAGGAAGGCGTCAGGTTGAGGATAATGCCAATGTCTCCGCCCTGCGACTGTTCGCGATAGGCCCTCACCGCCAGCGCATGCGCCAGCATCGTGTGGTACGCCACCGTCGCAGCGCGTTTGAAATCCACCACGTTCGGGTAGTGGAAATCATACAGATACCCGCCTTCCACCGGCACCACCGGCTCATTGAAGGTAAACCAGTGTTTGACCCTGTCGCCAAACAGGCGGAAGCAGGTCGCCGCATAGCCCGCATAGGCCACCACCACCGCCCGATTTTCCCAGCCGCCCAGCCGCTGCATCACCATCGGCATATCAAAATGGAACAGATTGATAAACGGCGTGATGCCCTGCGCCAGCATTTCATCAATGATCTGATTATAAAACGCCACCGCCTGCGGGTTCGGTTCCCCGACGCCATCGGGAATCAGTCGCGCCCACGAGATCGACGTGCGGAACGTGTTGTGATTCAGCGTCTTCAGCAGCGCAATGTCTTCACGCCAGTGCTGATAAAACGTGGAAGTATCCGCTGGCCCAACCTGCTGGTGAAAGCGGCCGGGCTGTGTGGCAAACCATTCGTCCCACACGGTGGCACTTTTACCATAGTTAAGGCTTTCGCCTTCCGTTTGCGGTGCCGAACTGGCGCTGCCCCACCAAAAATTCGCCGGAAAGCGAAAATCCTTCTGAAGATGATCGTGCATACGTTCCTCTCTGCTTCACTCGTGTTTATGCGCTGGCGCTGGCTTCGCCCGCAGCCTGCTGTTGTTTCTCCTGCTCCTGTTTAAGCAGCGTGCGCTCATACACTTTCAGGAACGGGTAATACATCGCGGCCGACATCACCATGCAGAGCAGACACATGATCACCGGGCTGAACGCCCAGTTCGCCGCCCATGATGCGCCAATTGGCGCCGGCGTCGTCCACGGTGTCAGGGAAACCACCTGCGCGATCCAACCGAGCTTCGTCGCCGTATAGGCAATGACGGCATTGACCATCGGCACGAAAATAAACGGCAGGAACAGCAGCGGGTTCATGATGATCGGTGCACCAAACAGAATCGGTTCATTGATGTTGAAAAAGCTCGGCACGACACCCATACGGCCAATCGTACGCAGATGAACCGCGCGGCTACGCAGCAGCAAAAAGGCCAACGGCAGCGTGGAGCCAACCCCGCCGATCAGCAGGTAGTGATCCCAGAATCCCTGCAAATAAATATGCGGCAGCGGCGCCCCGGCTGACAGCGCGGCCTGGTTCAGCGCCAGGTTGGTCATCCAGAACGGGTTCATAATCCCGGTAACGATCAGTGCACCGTGAATCCCGGCAAACCATAGAATCTGACAAATGAACACCGAAATCAGAATCGCAGGCAGCGAATCCGACGCCGAAATCAGCGGTGCCAGCAGGTGCATGATGGCTTCCGGGATAATCATGCCGGTCGCGGACTGGATGAACAGGTTAAACGGATGCAGTGTCGCAACGATGACCAGCACGGGGATAAGAATCTCAAACGAACGCGCCACGCCGGTTGGCACCTCTTTCGGCAGGCGAATGGTGATATTGCGTTTCTTCAGCCAGGCATACACTTCACCGGCATAAATTGACGTCAGAATCGCGGTAAAAATCCCCTCTCCGGAGAAGTACTGGGTAGAAATTTGCTTGTCGTGATAAGGCGCGGCCACCAGCAAGAATGCCATCAGCGCCAGCAGGCCGGTCATGATCGGATCCAGCTTGTAGTGCTTACCCAGGCTGGCCCCTATCCCCACCGAGATAAAGAAGGTCATGACCCCCATACTGAGGTAGTACGGCAGCATCAGCTGTTCACGGTAGGCAACGGAGAAATCGAGCCACGCGCGGGCAAACCCCAGCGTGGTATCCGGCGCGAACGGCGGGAAGATGAACACCAGCATAAACGAACCGATGATCATGAAAGGCAGCGCGGCGATAAAACCATCACGAATCGCGATGATGTGACGCTGTTGCCCGACCACACCCGCCAGCGGGGTAATTTTTTGCTCGATGATATTCACCATCGACTGATAGAGGCCACTCATAGCGGTTGTCCTGATTTTTCGATCAGTGAAAAGGCAAAATCCAGCACGTTGTCACCGCGCTGCATACCGTAATCCATCATATCTATCGCTGCTACAGGCACGCCTTTTCCCTCAGCTTTCTCCTGAAAGGACGCCAGCATATATTTCACCTGTGGCCCCAGCAGCACAACGTCATACTTCCCGACCTGCTCATCAAATTCATGGGCGGCGTAGGCGGCAATCTCAACGTCCAGACCACGTGTGCTGGCCGCCTCCTTCATCTTTCTCACTAAAAGGCTGGTAGACATCCCAGCGGAACAACAAAGCATGATCCTTTTCATTTTCAATACCCCGTCGCATTACGTTACGAATAAAAAGCGTTATGAATAAAAAGCGTTACGAATAAAAAAAACGTCATCAATAAAAGCATCGTGAATCAACACGGCCATTGGAAACACATCTATGGAAACATAACGGAAACCGTTTTCCATGAAAAAAACCAATATATGAGAATAGGTTCACGAAATGGTAGGCATTGCTGGAAACAATGTGAGGCAGGTCATGGAAAACGTGTTTCAGACGTGAAGGACAGGTAAAACCCACTATTGCTGTGCTTATTATGCTAAGTGTTTTGATTTCAGGCATTTTCTACTTTTGGCTATAAAAACGACAAATTGAGATTTAAAAAGCCCACCGTCCCCCTGTTATGTTTATCACCTGATGTTGAATTTTCTCGCTGAATTTTAATTTTTCGTTATAAGGGAGAGGTCATAAGCATGTCATTGATGATGAAAAAATCGGTCATGGAAAGGCGTGGAGAAAGCGTGCCATTATGGAAAAACGTGACGACGCGACTGCGCCAACTCCCCGCGATTCTGGCTGCTGGCGCCCTGCTGCTCATGTCCGCCGCCTATGCGCAGGACAGCGTGCCAACGCAGCTACGCGTCGGCTATCAGAAAGGTTCGGTCAGCCTAGTGCTGGCAAAATCACACCAGCTGCTGGAAAAACAGTTCCCCAACACCAAAATTAGCTGGGTTGAGTTCCCCGCCGGCCCACAGATGCTGGAAGCGCTCAACGTTGGCAGCATCGATCTGGGCGGCACCGGCGATATCCCGCCGATTTTTGCGCAGGCCGCTGGCGCTGACCTGCTGTATGTCGGTGTGGAACCGCCTAAACCTCAGGCCGAAGTGATTCTGGTGCGGGAAGACAGCCCGGTGAAAACCGTCGCCGATTTAAAAGGCCGTAAAGTTGCCTTTCAGAAAGGCTCCAGCGCGCACAATACGCTGCTGCGCGCGCTGCAACGTGACGGGCTGAAATTCACCGATATCAAACCGACCTACCTGACTCCCGCTGACGCCCGCGCGGCGTTCCAGCAAGGTAATGTCGATGCATGGGCCATTTGGGATCCCTACTATTCCGCCGCACTGCTGGAAGGCGGCGTCCGTGTGCTGGCTGACAGCAGCGGGCTGGAGAAAACCGGCTCTTTCTACCTCGCATCCCGCCCTTATACCGAAGCACACGGCAGCTTTATTCGTCAGGTGCTGGACGAACTGACCAAAGCCGATGCGTTAACCATCAGCGACCGGGCACAAAGCGTCACTCTGTTAGCCAACGCGGTAGGACTACCGGAAAAAGTGATTGAAACGGCACTCGATCATCGCCCGCCAACCACCATCGAACCACTGGATGCCGCCACGATCAAGGCGCAGCAATCCACCGCCGACCTGTTCTATGAAAACCGTCTGGTACCGGTGAAAGTCAATATCGCAGAGCGCGTCTGGCGTCCTCAGGCGAACTAATTCGCTTATCGCACACACATTTTGCTTACCCCAAACAAGACTGTTCAAGGAGTTCACACCATGAGTCTTAACGTATTCTGGTTTCTGCCCACCCACGGAGACGGTCGCTATCTTGGTAGCACTGAGGGCGCACGTCATGTTGACTACAGCTATCTGCAACAGGTGGCACAGGCCGCCGAGCGGCAAGGGTTTGGTGGCGTGTTGCTACCGACAGGCCGCTCCTGCGAGGATTCCTGGCTGGTTGCCGCCTCGCTCATTCCAGTGACGCAGCGGCTAAAATTTCTCGTTGCCCTGCGCCCCGGCGTGATTTCCCCCACTATCGCCGCACGCCAGGCCGCTACGCTGGACAGGTTGTCCAATGGTCGGGCGCTGTTCAATCTGGTGACTGGCGGCGATCCGGAAGAATTGGCCGCCGAAGGGCTGTTCCTCAGCCATGAAGAACGCTACGAAGCCTCGGCGGAATTTACCCACATCTGGCGCAGGCTGCTGGAAGGCGAAACCGTCGATTTCGCAGGAAAACACATTCAGGTCAAAGACGCCAAACTGCTTTACCCGCCCGTGCAGCAGCCACGTCCGCCACTCTATTTTGGCGGTTCTTCCGAGGCCGCGCAGAATCTGGCGGCAGAACAGGTCGATCTCTACCTGACGTGGGGTGAACCACCTGAACAAGTTAAAGAAAAGCTGGCGGAAGTCCGCGCCAAAGCAGCGGCACAGGGGCGTGAGGTTCGCTTCGGTATTCGCCTGCACGTTATCGTGCGGGAAACCACCGAAGAAGCCTGGCAGGCTGCCGATCGGCTGATCTCCCATCTGGATGACAAAACCATCGCCGATGCACAGGCGGCGCTGGCGCGTTTCGATTCCGTCGGTCAGCAGCGCATGGCCGCCCTGCACGGCGGCAAAAAGGACAAGCTGGAGATCAGCCCGAATCTATGGGCAGGCATTGGTCTGGTACGCGGCGGCGCCGGCACCGCGCTGGTTGGCGATGGCCCAACGGTGGCCGAACGTATTCAGGAATACGCCGATCTCGGAATAGATACCTTTATTCTGTCCGGCTATCCGCATCTGGAAGAGGCGTATCGCGTGGGTGAACTGCTGTTCCCACACCTCAATCTGGCGCAACAGCCCACGCCGCTGCATGCGGTGAGCAACGTGGGAGAAGTGGTGGCAAACCGCTATGTGCCACGCAAAGTCTCGCAAAGCTGAGGAACCGATCATGGCAAGAACGCTCTCTTCACTGGCACAGCGGTTTGCGCCCTTCTTACTCCCCGTAACGCTGCTGGTCGCGTGGCAGATATCCGTCGAATTCGGCTGGTTATCCAACCGGATTCTGCCTGCGCCCAGTTCGGTGATTACCGCAGGCTGGTCGCTCATCTCCAGCGGCGAGCTGTGGCAACACCTGGCGATTAGCGGCTGGCGCGCCCTGATCGGGTTTGCTATCGGCGGCAGTATCGGATTGGTGCTCGGTTTTATCACCGGGCTGTCGCGCTGGGGCGAGCGGCTGCTGGACAGCTCAGTGCAGATGATCCGCAACGTTCCTCATCTGGCGCTGATTCCACTGGTCATTCTGTGGTTCGGCATTGATGAGGCGGCCAAGATCTTTCTGGTGGCGTTGGGCACGCTATTCCCGGTGTATCTCAACACCTATCACGGCATTAAAAACATCGATCGCGGCCTGCTGGAGATGGCGCGCAGCTACGGACTGTCCGGCCTGAGCCTGTTCTCTCAGGTGGTGTTGCCCGGTGCACTGCCATCCATCATGGTCGGCATTCGTTTTGCGCTGGGTTTTATGTGGCTGACGCTCATTGTCGCGGAGACCATCTCTGCCAACTCCGGCATCGGCTACCTCGCTATGAACGCCCGCGAGTTCCTGCAAACGGACGTGGTGGTGGTTGCCATCATTCTTTACGCACTGCTCGGCAAACTGGCTGATATCAGCGCGCAGGGGCTGGAACGTATTTGGCTGCGCTGGAATCCGGCTTATCAAACCTCATCGGGGGACGCATCATGACCGCTTTTACCGATTCTGCAACGCACGCGCATTCACCGTCGCCGCTCACCAAAGGAACGCCGCTGGCGCTGGATGCCATCACCAAACACTACGGCCACCGCACCGTGCTGAATGACGTACAGTTGCGCATTCCGTCCGGGCAGTTTGTTGCCATTGTCGGCCGCAGCGGCTGCGGAAAAAGTACCCTGCTGCGTCTGCTCGCCGGGTTGGAAGCCGCCAGCAGCGGCGAACTGCTGACTGGCACCGCACCGCTCAGCAGCGCAAAAGACGACACGCGACTGATGTTTCAGGAAGCGCGCCTGCTGCCATGGAAAAAGGTGATCGATAATGTCGGGCTGGGGCTGCGCGGTAACTGGCGTGAGAAAGCGCAGGAGGCGCTGGCCTCCGTCGGGCTGGCGGATCGCGCGAACGACTGGCCGGCAGCGCTGTCCGGCGGTCAGAAACAGCGCGTCGCGCTGGCACGCGCGCTCATTCACCATCCGCGTCTGCTGCTGTTGGATGAACCGCTGGGCGCGCTGGATGCTTTAACCCGCATCGAGATGCAAAGTCTGATCGAAAATCTGTGGCGCCAGCACGGGTTCACCGTCTTGCTGGTGACGCACGATGTCTCCGAAGCCATTGCGCTGGCCGACCGGGTTATTCTGATTGAAGAAGGGCGCGTGGGGCTGGATATTACGGTCGATTTACCCCGGCCGCGGCGTCGCGGATCGGCAAAGCTGGCGGAGCTGGAAGCCCGCGTACTGGAACGCGTGCTGGCCCCAACCTCGTCTCCTCTGCCCCAGCAGGCGGCAATATAACCTTCATTCTGGCGATCGAGACTGTGCATCTTATCGCCAGATTTACCATCAAAAATATTGACATATATTCTCAAAACACTCCGTTTTTCCTTCCACCTGCATCGGCGTAATATCCTCTTCATCGAAAGGAAATGACCTTTCACTCCAAACAACATTGAACAGGATACATCACATGAAAAACGTAAAATTCTTCGCCGCTGCTGTCGTACTTTCTACCCTGTCTTTCGGTGCTTTCGCTGCCGATCAGGTCTCTTCACAACAGGCACAAGGCTTGGAAAAAGTGGGTGTCGTTAGCGCTACCGCCCGTAGCCTGGATTCACTGCAAGCACAGCTGGCTCAGAAAGCAGAAAAAGCCGGTGCCAGCGCCTTCACTATCACGTCTGCAACAGGTGACAACCAACTGCGCGGCGTCGCCGTTATCTACAAATAATGGCTGCTGATAAACAATCAAAAAATTAAACGGACTTTCCTCACTCAAGAGGAAAGTCCGTTTTTTTATGGGATAATAATGCCAAATTCACTTTGAGACGATCCCGTAGGCCATTCGGTGGCGCAGCACGAAGTGTCTCCGTGAGTGTTTTAGCAAGTACGTAGTAGCCAGTGCAAAAAAGTCTGGGATTACGACTTATCTAATTAATATCAAGCCTCATCAAGATTTCGTCATGATATTTACCATCAATGTACAGTGCAGCGGTATCTATTGCCCACTCTCTAAATCCAAAAGAACAATAAAGGGCTTGTGCCAATTTGTTGGTTGCAGCGACTGAAAGTTTCACTGTTTTCGCATTGCAAGATGCCTGTAATGCCGCTTCCAAAAGCGATCGAGACAGGCCAGTCCCTCTCATTTCAGCTCGAACATACATTCCCCAAATCATGACCACATGACTCAGTTTTGGTGCAGTGTTGACGCTTACACCCACGATACCCTGCAACCTGTTTTCGAGGTCATATCCTCCAAAAATCGAGTTTAGGCGGAGGCGTTCAGCAAAGAATGTTTCTGGTTTCTGGCTTTCTTCTTCAAAAGACGCACCGAATGCTTCTGGATGAAGCTTAAGTGCTTCGAGCCTTACTCGCCTGAACTCGTCTAGATCGCTATTGTTTATACGACGTACTGCAAAAGTCGCCATTCCTACAGCCCTCCTGCCACCTTGAAAAGACCCATAATACTATTGCGTTGTAAAATACAACGTTAGCTTAAAATCATCGTTGTCCATGCCGTCCACCAGATAATATTTTTCGTCCAAGCTAGGGATAGCTCACCTAGTCATATACCCACTATTGCTAACGAGGAACGCTTGCTAATATAGCCTTAAGGTTATATTGTACTTGCAGAGTGCAGGACATGGAGGTTTACAGATTGGCATGGGAAATAGTCACACGGGCACTATTCGATACGTGGTTTGATGAGCAAACCGAAACGGTACAGGAAGAGGTTTTGGCACACCTCGGTATACTCGAAGAAGATGGCCCACAGCTAGGGCGACCACAGGTTGATCAGATTAAAGGCTCACAATACAAAAATATGAAGGAGCTTCGAGTTCAGGTTGGCGGCCACCCATTCCGAACATTCTTCGCGTTTGATCGGACACGTAAAGCGATTGTTTTATGTGCGGGAGATAAGAAAGGCGAAAATGAAAAATTGTTCTACGAACGTATGATTAAGATCGCAGACGCTGAGTTTACATCGCATCTGATATCACCGGAGGTAAAAGAAGATGGCGACATTTAAAGAAATGATGGCTAAACGTTCACCGGAGAGCCGCGCCCGCATTGAAGCGCGCACGGCTGAGATCCGTCAGGAAATCACTTTAGCGAAACTACGCGAAGAGCTGAACATGTCGCAGACTCAGCTTGCATTAGCTCTGGGCGTCAAGCAGCCATCTATTGTTAAGATGGAGAAGGTCGAGAATGACCCAAAACTGTCAACGCTGAAACGCTATGTCACTGCCCTAGGCGGCAAGCTTACGCTAGATGTGACCTTGCCTGATGGTAAGCGTATCGCGCTTACTTTGTAATTAAGTCGTTCTGGATTTTCAGTAAACGCGATTCGTTCACTCCAGAACGAAATGCCCTTCGCCAACCTGTTTATAGCGGCGTGCAGGAGGATGGAAATCAGGGGCACGCACCGGACTGCGCAATTCATCATTGGTGATATTGCGCACCGGACGGGTATCCGGGTCAGGCACGGGCACCGCAGAAATCAGACGCCGGGTGTAATCATGCTGCGGATTGTCGAAGATCGCCGAACGTGGGCCGATCTCCACAATTTCACCGAGATACATCACCGCCACACGATGACTGATACGCTCGACAACCGCCATATCGTGCGAGATAAACAGGAATGACAGCCCCAGCTTCTGCTGGAGATCCAGCATCAGGTTGATCACCTGCGCTTTGACGGACACATCCAGCGCCGATACCGATTCATCGGCAATAATCACTTTCGGCTCCAACGCCAGCGCGCGCGCAATACACACTCGCTGCCGCTGCCCGCCGGAGAACTGGTGCGGGAAACGCGAAGCCATATCGCCAGATAACCCTACCTGTTCCAGCAGTTCGCTCACTCGCGCACTCACATTCTGGCGGGTCGCCAGACCGTGCAGCAGCATCGGTTCGGCGATGGCTTCCCCTATCCGCATACGCGGATTCAGGCTTTCATACGGATCCTGAAACACCATTTGAATCTGCCGCCGCGACTCGGTCAGCTCACGCTTATCCGCCGTCAGGATATTTTTTCCCAGCAGCTGAATGTCGCCGCTGACGGCGTCGTTGAGGCGAATAATCGACCGTCCGGTGGTGGATTTACCGCAGCCCGATTCCCCAACCAGCGCAAGCGTTTCGCCCGGCCAGAGATCGAACGAGATATTTTCCACCGCATGAACCCGCCCGGACAGCCGACGGAAAAAACCTGATCGGATATCAAATCGGGTGACCAGATTTTTTACCGTCAGCACCGGTTCCTCACCCGACACGGTATTCACCGCCTCCGGCACCGGCTGGCGTTCGCCCGTTTTGAGATCGATCAGCGGGAAACGCTGTGGCCATGCGCTGCCAGACATCGAGCCTAATTTGGGTACCGCAGACAGCAACATACGGGTATAGGGCTGTTGCGGATGATGAAAGATCTCTCGCGTGACGGCGTTTTCTACCATTTCACCCTGATACATCACCAGCGTGCGGTCGGACACTTCCGCCACCACGCCCATGTCGTGGGTGATAAACAGCACCGACATCCCTTCTTCTTCCTGAAGGGTTTTTATCAGCGTCAGAATTTGTGCCTGAATCGTGACGTCCAGCGCCGTCGTCGGTTCATCGGCAATCAACAGCTTTGGATGGCAGGCCAGCGCAATCGCAATCACCACGCGCTGACGCATCCCGCCAGAGAAGCTCTGTGGGTACTCGTTCAGCCGCGATTTGGCCGCCGGAATGCGTACTTTCTCCAGCAGGCGCACCGCTTCGGCGCGCGCTTCGGCTTTGCCCATGCCGCGATGGCGGCGCAGCACTTCCGTAATCTGGTAGCCAATCGGCAAGACCGGATTCAGGCTGGTCATCGGCTCCTGAAAAATCATGCCGATACGGTTGCCACGCACATCCTGCATCGCCTTATTGGGGAGCGAGAGCAGTTCGGTGTCGCCAAAATGAATATGCCCCTCAATTCGGCTTTGGCCGGGTGGCAGCAAGCGCATGATGGATTTCGCCATCACGCTTTTCCCTGAACCAGATTCCCCCACCACGGCGACTGTCTCTTTCTCGCCAATCGTGAAAGATAAATCCCGCACCACGTTCATCCACTCGCCGTTCACCTGAAAGGCGGTGGTCAGATGCGAAACGGACATAATCGGCGCTGTCATGTGTTCGTTACCCCTCATTCCTATGGGCGTTCCCACGGCTTAGTTCCGCGGGTTGAGGATGTCGCGTAGCGCATCCCCGACCAGATTGATCGCCACAATCAGCAGCAGTAGTGTCAGCCCCGGAAAGAAGCTGATCCAATAGTCGCCCGACATCAGGTATTCAAAACCGTTAGAGATCAGCAGCCCCAGTGACGGTTCCGTCACGGGCAACCCGATCCCCAGAAATGAAAGTGTGGCTTCCAGCATGATGGCATAGGCAATGCGCATCGTTGCCACCACGATCAGCGGTGCCAGACAGTTGGGTAAAATATGGCGAAACAGGATACGGCGGTTGGACAACGCCATGCTGCGCGCCGCATCCACGTAGCTGCGGCGACGTTCCACCAGCGCCGAACCGCGAATCGTCCGGGCGTAGTAAGCCCACTGCGTCACCACCAGCGCCATGATGATCTTATCAACCCCTTGCCCCAGCACCGCCAGCAGAATCAGCGCGATCAGGATAGGCGGGAAACTGAGCTGGATATCGACGATACGCATGATCGTCGCGTCCGTTTTTCCGCCGACGTAGGCGCTAATCAGCCCCAGCGAGGCACCAATCAGCAGCGCAAACACCGCACTGGAGAAGCCCACCATCAGGCTGATGCGAGTGCCGTACAGAATGGCGCTGAACAGGTCGCGCCCTTGATCGTCCGTCCCCAGCCAATACGTCATGCCCGCCATGCTCTGCGCACCCGGTGCGAGTCGGCCATCCATGATGTCGAGCTGCATCAGATCGTAGGGATTCTGCGGCGACAGCAGCGGGGCAAGCAGTGCCAGCAGCACGAAAACCGCCAGCATAATCAGTCCGCACAGCGCCAGCCGATCGTTGAGCAGCGCCATCACCACGCGCATTACCGGGTGAGCGTTTTTTTGCACGGCAGCGGGCTGGTGTATCGTATTCCCTGTCATACCTTGTCTCCTCCCAGTCGCACGCGCGGATCGACCAGCACATACAGCAAATCGACCAGCAGGTTGATCACGCTGAACATCACAACGGTAATCATCAGATAAGCCAGGATAACCGGACGGTCGAGCACGGCGATCGAGTCGATAATCAGCTTACCCATGCCCGGCCAGGCATAAATGGTTTCCGTCACCACCGCGAACGCGATCAGCGACCCCAGTTCCAGCCCCAACACGGTAATCAGCGGAATCAGCGTGTTGCGCAGCACATGAACCAGTACGATACGGGTTTCCGACAGCCCTTTCGCGCGGGCAAACTGCACATAATCCTGCTGCAGACACTCCATCACACCCGCACGCATCAGGCGGATAACCAGCGAGATTTTAAACAGCGCGAGGTTAAACGCGGGCAAAAGCAGGTGTTCGAGACCATCGCGGGTCAGAAAACTGAATGGAATACCGAACAGTTCATGGACATCGCCCCGGCCAGAGGAAGGCAGCCAGCCCAGCTTCACGCTGAACAGCATGATCATCACCAGCCCAATCCAGAACGTGGGCAGGCTAAAGCCGAGGATGGAGAAGGTCATGATGGATTTGGACACCGCGCTGTCCGGCTTCAGGCCAGCGTAAATCCCCAGCGGGATGCCGACAATCAGCGCCATCACGAACGCCACCATCGCCAGTTCGAGCGTGGCAGGCATGCGCTGAAAAATCAGCGTCAGCGCGGGTTGATTAAAGATAAACGAGTTGCCCATGTCGCCCTGAAAGGCGTTCCAGACAAATAGCCCGTACTGTTCCCAGACGGGCTTATCCAGACCGAAGGACTGAATCACCGCCAGCCGTTCCGCTGGCGTGGCCGTCGCGCCCAACAGCATATCGACCGGATTACCAACCAGATAGACACCCACAAACACCAGCACCGACATCACAGCCAGCGTCAGCAGCGTTTGTCCGATTCGGCTCAGCAGGTAGGCTATCATTAGCGCCCCCTGGAACCGTTTAGTTCTTCAGAAGCATTTGTTTCATCAGGAGAATAGCGGCGTAGGCGATCGGCAACCAGCCCGAGGAACCCTTGTTCGTCGATTTCCCGCGCGACCAGCGCATTCTCAGGCTCACCCAGTTTGTGATAAAAATCGGCAAACGCATAACCCGCAGTTTTACCGGCAACTTCTACCCCAATGCGCGCGCGTTTTGATTTGAACAGCTCCGGTTTTAACAGCCACGCAATGACGGTCGCATCATGAATCGGTCCACCTTCGCGACCAAAGCGCTCAACTTCACTACGATCAAACATGCGCAACAGCGCGGCCATCGCCTTACCTGGCGCGCCGCCGCTGCGTTCGATGTCCTCAACCTGTTCCGTCTGAATTAATGCCTGAAAGGTCACATCCAATGGCATGATGACGAGGGGAACACCGGAAGAAAAAACGATTTCCGCCGCATGCGGATCGGCATAGACGTTAAAATCCGCCCACGGTACGCGATTCCCCATCGCGGTAAAGGCACAGCTCATGGAAACAATCTGTTTGATGCCACGTGCGACATCAGGATGGAAGCACAGCGCCAACGCCAGATTCGTCAGCGGACCAAGTGCGCAAATGGTGATGGGATTATTGTCGGCCGCCGCCTGACGCGTCATCCGCACCAGAAAATCAACAGCGTGTTCCTGTTCCGGCGACAGCGTGCTCTCCGGTACCCAGTCAGCAGAGAATTTGCCGATATGGGCGTATTTACCGAAAACCTGATCGCGGATGAGCGGGCGTGAAGCACCGGCAAAAATGGGCACATCGGTTCTGCCCGTCACACCCACTACGTTGCACGCATTCGGTAGCGTGGCAGCAAGCGGCACATTGCCTGCCACAACGGTAATCCCCAGTACGTCTAGCTCGGGTGAAGCCAATGCCAGCCAGATGGCTATCGCATCGTCAACGCCGGGATCGGTATCAATAATAATGCGTTCTTGAACCATGTCAGACACCCTCTCCATAGCGGCTCAATAGGTCAGCAAACAGCTCGACAACCTGTTTGGCATCAACCCCCGTCACCACATCCACATTCGGCTGACGGTCAGTTTTTCCGTACCAGTCGGCAACGGTCTGCCCCATGCACAGCTCGCTTTCCTGCTCAATGTAAACGCTGGCTTTTTCCGTCGTGAAACAGTGTGGCGCCAGCACCCAGGCGATAACCAGTGGATCGTGCAGCGGGCCGCCGCGTGAACCATAGCGACGGATGTCATTGCGATCCCAAAACGCCATCATTTCACCCAACGGCGCGGAAATCCGCCCGGATAGCGCGATGAAACGCGCCACCAATTCCGGCGTCAAAATCACCTGATGCGTAACATCCAGCGGTAGCGCGACAAGGGCAATCGATGAATCAAACACTATCTTCGCCGCCTGTGGGTCGGCGAGCATATTAAATTCAGACGTCAGGCTGCGGTTGCCTGCTTCACGGTAGGCGCCGCCCATCATCACAATGCGCGCAATACCGTCAGCAATCTCAGGAGCCATACGCAGCGCCATGGCCACATTAGTTAACGGCCCTAACGTACAGAGCGTAATCGGCGTGCCGTCAGCGATTGCCTGCTTGCACTGCGCAATAATAAAACTCACGGCATGCTGCACTTCGGCCTGTTTTTGTGGCTCAGGCAGCACCGTCTGGCCCAGTCCGCTTTCCCCGTGGAACTGACCGTGGATCGGTTCACGCAACAGCGGCCGATGGCAGCCAGCGAAAACGGGAATATCCGTGCGCTGGCCCAGTTCAACAATTTGCAGCGCGTTATGCACCGTCTTGTCCAACGATTGATTACCGCACACCGTGCAAATACCGCGAATATCCAACTCGGGTGCCACAAATGCACTTAATAACGCAATCGCGTCATCTATCCCCGGATCACAATCAATAATAATAGGTAACGCGCTCATCCTTCGATGATTCCTTTTTTCTTTTAAGGTTATTCATAACAGATTTCAGGGTGCAGAAAACCACGCCATGACGGGGCAAAAGAAGTAATGCTAACGGTAATAAGGGAAGGAAAAACACGGCTAAATGTATTCACACCGTTCTCCTTATCACGAGATAAATAAGGGGTGAATATTCACCCCTTATTTGAACCATAAATGACAGGTGACTATTTGGCAGTACGGACGAAGTACGGCAGCGTGTAGGCATCGGAACGGCCCACATAGGTATACTGCTTTTTCATCGCCCAGGTGTTGGACAGGAACATGACCGGAATGACCCCCAGATCGTTCATGCCAATGTTCATAGCCTCAGCCAGCAGCGCATCACGTTTGGTTTCATCCAGCGTGACGCGTGCTTCGTTCAGCGTTTTATCAAAGACAGGATTGGAATAGCGACCACGATTCCCCTGTCCTGCATTGGGGCCAAAGGTTTCCAACAATGGCCCCAATACGCCAGAAGCTTCCCCGGTTTCAATCGCGGCCCCGCCCATAATCAAACTGAATTCGAGACGAGACGCACGTGAGAAGTACACACTGCCGGGCATCGTAACGACTTCGGTTTTGATGCCGGCGCGCGTGAACATTTGGCCAATGGCCTGAGCAATTTTAGAATCATTAGGATAACGATCGTTCGACGCGTGGAAGGTCAGCGTGAAGCCGTCGGGGTAACCCGCCGCCGCCAGTTCCTGTTTGGCTTTCTCCGGATTATAAACCGGCGCAGGAATGGAAGCGGAATAGCCTGGGTACCCCTTCGGTACAAGCTGAGAGGCAACAACAGCCTGCCCCTCCATCACACGGTCGACGATTGCCTGACGATTAATAGCTAAAGACATCGCCTGGCGTACTTCTTTTTTTAGTAATGGGTTTTTACCATCAGGACCTTTGGCGAACGGTGATTCCTCTCGCTGCTGGTCCATGTGAAGGTAAATAACACGATTCCCTGGTGTTGAAATCGTTTTTAACTGCTGATTTTTTTCAATATTACTGCTGTCGGCTGTTGGAACGTTTTCGATCATGTCCACATCACCGGATAATACGGCTGCTACACGTGCACTACTGTTCTTAAATACACGGACAGTAACGTTGTCCCACTCTGCTTTTCCTCCCCAGTAATCATCATTACGACTAAGGACTACCCGGTCGTCCGGCACCCAGGAAACAAATTTGAATGGCCCTGTACCAATCACATCTTTTCCTGAATTCAACGTTTCCGTCGGGACGTTTTCAAGTCGGGCCGGTAAAATGGAAATCCGACTTAAATTATTCAGCAGCAGCGGCGAAGCCTCTTTTGTCTTAATCCGCACCGTTAGTGGATTAACTTCTATTACTTCAGTAATGTCGCTGACGTAAGGTGCGTAAGAGCTGGGGCTGTTTTTTGATGCCAGCGCAACACGCTTAATGCTGGCAATCACATCTTTAGCCGTAAAATCACTGCCGTCGTGAAACTTAACGCCAGGACGCAATACAAATTCCCACGTCTTGTCGTCAATCACTTTCCAACTGGTTGCCAGGGCAGGTGCAATCTGCTGTTTTTCATCCTGTACAACCAAACCGTCAAAAATATTGCGCGCCATTGCGCTATTCGCCCCACTCACATAAAACTGCGGATCCATTGATGTGGTGGAGGAAGCCAAACCGATATTCAGGTCCGCGCTATAAACCAAAGGTGAAGATGAAAATAAAACGGTAAACAATAACGCCAGCGTTGATTTCTTCATTCACTAACCCTCTATTCCATGATTGAGTACTGATGAAGTGTATTAAATCTTATGATTGTGAGTCTATGCGCCAGATTGGATAATGAAAAATTGCATTTTGTGTTAAATTGATAACTAAATGTTATGTTTTAAGGTGACGAGCATGCGTATCAATCCCCGTCAGGTTGAAGCCTTTCATAAAGTCATCCTCACCGGAGGCATCACTGCCGCCGCCAACATGATGTACATCACCCAGCCCGCGGTCAGTCGGCTCATTAAAGATTTTGAAGACGCGCTGAATCTGAAATTATTTGATAGAGACGGGCGCGGCCTGATTCCACGCGCCGAGGCGATGAAGCTATACCGGGAAGTCGAGCGCCTTTACTTAGGGTTGGATCACATCGGGCTGATTGCCGATGAAATTCGCCACGCCAAAGGCAGCATACTGCGTATTGCGGCCGTTCAGGCGCTCTCGTTTCTTTGTTCCGACCAGGTTCTCCCGACCTTACTCAAGAAATACCCCGATCTGTCCCTGTTTCTGGACATCGAGAGCAGCAGTCGTATTACGGACGCGATTGCGGAAAATCACTATGACGTGGGTTTTATTTTTGGCCAGCCCGGCATTAAAGGGCTGGAAGCCGAACCGCTGGCAGACGCAAGCGCTGTCGCGGTGTTAGCGATGGATCACCCGCTTGCGACGGTGGATGAAATTACACTCGCCGATCTGGCCGGTACGCGCGCTATTTTGCCCGGCAGAACTACACCGCTGCGGGCACAGATCGATATCTCCGCCAGAAAAGAACAAATCTATTTGCATAACCCCATCGAAACCTCAATGGCTAACTGCTGCGTGCTGGCGTCAAGAAACGTCGGCATCGGCGTGGTGGACTTTATTACCGCGCTAAACAGCCCTTCGCCGGTTATCGTTAAGCCTTTTAATCCGAATATAAAAATGGCGTATTGCGCGGTTTATCCTCCCCAAATTCCCCGCAGCCAGGTGGTTAATCACATCACTCAGGTTATGAAAGAAAAAATAACGGATAGTCTGGCGTTGAAATAATTTTTAGCCAAAGCCGTTATTTTTATTAATGTATTTATTGAATAATGACGATGGGGATTGGATTTATAAAAAATAAAAAGCGGAGTTTCTATTTAAAATAGAAATAGCGCCATAAGATTTAATTAATTCAAAAGAGAAAATTATTTCCCTTCCCAATTGGATATAGTTCTCTTATGCTCGGGAGTATTTCTTTTAATTAATACTATATGGATTTTATCACTATTATCAAAACCGATTACAATGTTATCCCCTTCCTGAGCCTCGTTCATTACAATGTTTCCGCTAAAATATAATCGATGTTCCGTTCTTGTACTGTGTTCTTCTCTGGCATCATACCAAGTTATTGGTTTAATACAACTTATACGCTCCCCTCGGATAGAAAAATAAGCATCTTGCTTAAATTTTTCTAATCCAAAAAGATTCTTCAATGCTCTAACACCATTAAATTCATGCTGATTTGAGCGATTTCTTTCTGCTTCTACTGCTGACAATGTTTTGATGCACGATCTTTCAAGAGAAAAAGGGGATTTTGACATATATAACCTCTTATAAAACCCGTAAAAACTGGCATTAAGAAAAGGAATTATAGTAACTGCGAATAAACTAACATCAAGAAATAATAGAATAATTTTTCATTAATGCGATCTGCCATTGAGTTTAGCTTGAAAATGACTTTAAGGCACAAAGCTAGTTTCAAACATGATGTAATTTTCTTTAAACTTTTCATTCATAATGGTGCCATTTAGTGATATTCTATCACTAGTATCTCCCTTTTAAATGGTGTTAAAAATGAAAAATGTTGAACTGATTGCACAAAAATTAATTAAAGATAATGAGCAAGATCAGCTTCATAAAAGAAAGGAAGATAAAGACCTGGTCAAAAAACTTGTTGATATTTATGATCAAAAACATGTCTCTGAAGCGCTTCGTGCTATTAGTCACAGTGAATGGACTCGTGAAACCCTAAATCGCTGGCTGAACGGGAAAATGCCACAAAAGCCATTGACCGATCTGGAAGTAAAAATGCTTAACAGTTTGCTCCCATCCCCCCCAGCCCATCATCCTGACTATTCGTTCCAGTTTATCGATCTATTTGCTGGTATAGGCGGGATAAGAAAAGGATTTGAAGATATTGGCGGGCAATGTGTTTTTACCAGTGAATGGGACAAAAATGCAGCCAGAACTTACAAAGCGAATTGGTACTGTGACCCCAAAAGTCATATTTTTAACTCTGATATCAGAGACATTACACTGAGCAATGCTTCTTCAGTTAGTGAAAAAGAAGCATATGAAAACATAGATAGAGAAATCCCAGACCATGATGTATTGCTGGCGGGTTTCCCTTGCCAGCCTTTTTCGCTTGCTGGTGTATCAAAGAAAAACGCTTTAGGCCGTGCCCATGGATTTGAATGTGACACACAAGGGACTTTATTTTTTGATGTTGCAAGAATTATTGCGGCCAAAAAACCCCCTATTTTCTTATTAGAAAATGTGAAAAACCTGAAAAGCCATGATAAGGGAAAAACATTTCGGGTCATCATGCAAACACTGGATGAACTGGGATATGTGGTTGCTGACGCTGAACATTCAGGAGCGAATGATCCTAAAGTTATTGATGGTAAGAACTTCTTACCCCAACATAGAGAACGCATTGTTCTTGTGGGATTTAGACGTGATCTCAACATTCACAAAGGATTTTCTCTGAAAGAAATTAACCAATTCTTTCCAGATAAAAAATTAACTATCAAAGAATTACTCGACGATAATGTTGATAAAAAATATATCCTTACTCCTACTTTGTGGAAATATTTATATAATTACGCAAAAAAACATCAGGCCAAGGGAAATGGATTTGGGTTTGGCTTGGTATCACCTGGTAATCCAGATAGTGTCGCCCGTACTTTGTCAGCCCGTTACCACAAAGATGGCTCAGAAATACTGATAGACCGCGGATGGGATCGGGAGCTAGGAGAAGAAGATTTCGATAATGAAAAAAATCTGGAAAATAGGCCAAGAAGGTTAACTCCTCGTGAATGTGCTCGCTTAATGGGATTCGAGTCTCCTGGTGAAAAATCATTCTGTATTCCTGTATCAGATACCCAGGCATATCGGCAGTTTGGGAATTCGGTCGTTGTTCCTGTTTTTTCAGCCGTTGCAAAACTGCTAAAGCCTTATATTGCGAATGCAATTAAGTCAAAAAACAGCAAAAAAGTCGCGTAAGGTATAAAAATGGCTGATGTTCATAACCCTGCGATTCGTAGTAAAAATATGAAGGCGATTCGCAACTGTGATACAGCCATTGAAGTTAAACTGGAAAAAATCCTTGAGGACTTAGGCTTAAAGTTTCGAAAACAGGTAAAGGATTTACCTGGAAGGCCTGACTTTGTTATTGATGAGTATAAAAAAATTATCTTTACGCATGGATGTTTTTGGCATCATCATGAATGTTATCTTTTCAAAATCCCAGCAACGAGAACTGAATTTTGGATGGGGAAAATTGGAAAAAATGTTACCAGAGATAATAATATCCACAAAGAACTCAAGAATGAAAACTGGCATATTATGACTATTTGGGAATGTGCTATAAAAGGTAAACACAGACTGTCTATTCAAGATCTCTCAGAAAGGATAGAAGAGTGGGTTTGTGCTGGAAGTAGCTCAGTAGAAATCGATACTAAAGGGATACATAATAAAAATGCTTGAAAAATTATCTAACCATTTTGAAGTCGCTGTTGCTAAATACCTTTCTGCTGTCGATGTTGACTCTAAAAAATCTAATCAGCACGAAATTGGTGGGTTAGTAAAAGCAGGGTTTGCCAGGTACCTTCCCGTTCCCCAAAATGGTGAAAAGATATTATTTAATGCCAACCTTATTTATATATCAGGTGAAGAAATCGATCCTATTTCTTACGAGGATACGCTGACATGGTATGATACTCGCCATAATCAAAAGAATAGAAAACCAGAATATAGAATGTATTATAAAACCAATCCCGTATCTTCAATGATGAATGAAGGGGACTTCTTTCTTATTATCAAAAAAATTAACGGAGATTTGTTAATAATTATTACTCCGTCAGGTTCTGCTATAGAATTCCAGCTAAAAACTTTATTTGGAATTAATAATATTAGTAGTGAATTTTCTCAATCGTCTATCGAAGGCAAGTCTCTTATTCTTCCAGTAAGAATGCTATTTGAAGATTTGGGAATAGAGCTTGAAGAGTCAGAAAGCAAGAATGATAACTTACTCGAAATATTGCTGAGGCGTTTTCCTAATGGCTTTCCAAAATCAAAAGAATTCTCTTCTTTTGCAAGGGAGCAAACGCCAGGAGAACCATTATATGGACCTGATGAAACCTTAATGTTATGGCTGGAGCAAGAAGAAAAATTGTTCAGAACATACGAACGTTTTGAGGTAGCTAAAAAACTTGCTCAGGGGTTTGGTGAAAATGGCGATAATGTTGATGATTTTATTGATTTTTCCCTAAGTGTACAAAATAGACGCAAGTCCCGTGTTGGCTTTGCGTTTGAAAACCATTTGAACTATTTATTTAGTCTGCATGGGTTAAAATTTCAGCAAGGTTCGTCAAAAAATACGACTGAAAATAAATCTAAACCAGACTTTCTCTTTCCTGATTTTTCTGCTTACCATGATCCACTTTTCCCTCAGGAAAAACTAAGACTGCTTGGCGCTAAAACAACATGCAAGGATAGATGGAGACAAGTTCTGGCCGAAGGGGATAAGATCGGACGTAAGCATCTAATTACTATACAACCAGGAATTAGTGAGCAACAGTTGACAGAAATGAAGAATAAATCACTTCAGTTAGTTGTTCCTTATTCTGTTCAGTCAGTATATCCAGTGTCATTCATTAGCGATTTGCAAAGTGTTGTAGATTTCATTGCTGAAGTAAAAAACATTCAAGCAATGAATTGAAATAATAACCATCCTGTAAGGCTAGGCTGTGTCCCTTAATAATCTGAGCTATAGTAACTACTTATTTCCACAACACTTTGAGATATGGCCCGATACGATCTTCCCGATGAAGCATGGAGCATCATCCAGCCCCTACTGCCTGCTGAACCTACATCCCCACGAGCCGGACGCCCATGGGCTGAGCATCGTAAAGTCATCAACGGTATGTTCTGGGTGTTGTGTTCTGGTGCGCCATGGCGCGATTTACCTGAGCGATATGGCTCCTGGAAAACGGTTTATAATCGCTTTAATCGGTGGTCTAAATCTGGTGTCATTAACATTATTTTCAACAGGTTACTTTCATTGCTTGATGCACATGGCCTTGTTGATTGGTCTGCTACTGCGCTGGATGGCAGTAATATCCGTGCGCTGAAATGTGCTGCCGGTGCTCAAAAAAACATCCCGATATCACCGGAGATAATGGGCTGGGTCGCTCTCGCGGTGGTTTTGGCACCAAAATCCATCTGGCGACAGATGCAGGCGGTCTCCCGCTAAACATTGTGCTGAGTCCCGGACAGGCTCACGAGAGCCAGTTCGCATTACGCCTGCTGGATGGTATTGGTGTTCAGCGTCAGAACGGCAGCATGAAGCGCCGTGGTTATGCGGTTTTGGCTGACAAAGCTTATTCAGGGCATGCGCTTCGTAACGAACTGAAACGAAAAGGGATAAAAGTAGTTATCCCGCGAAAATCTAATGAAAAAATGGCTTCTGACGGACGCTCACGGTTCGCCAGTGACGTTTACCGCCGCCGCAACGTAGTGGAGAGATGTTTTGGTCGGTTAAAAGAGTACCGGCGTATCGCCACACGCTACGACAAAACGGCGAGAAATTATCTGTCGATGGTGAAACTGGGCTGCATCCGACTCTTTTACAAGAAGTTATGCAATTAAGGGACACAGCCTACATTAAAAGTAGCCTTATAGTTCTTCGATATTCCTATCACCTCTAAGAATTCAGCACAAATTTCTCGATCGCATAAGCGACGCCGTCTTCCGTATTGGTTCTAGTGACAAACTGGCTGGCTTCTTTCACTTCGTCGATGGCATTGCCCATCGCAACACCGATACCCGCATAGCGAATCATCGCCAGATCGTTCTGCTGGTCGCCCAGCGTCATGACGCTTTCGCGTGGAATGCCGAGGTGCTCCGCCAGCATCTTCACGCCTTCGCCTTTGTTGACGCGCTTATCCAAAATTTCCAGATAGTATTCGGCACTCTTCATGATGGTGTAGCGTTCAAACGCTTCCGGTGGAATCTGGCTGATGGCGCGATCCAATATCTCTGGTTCATCAATCATCATCACTTTCGGGAACGTCAGGCTGCGATCCATTTCCTCAACCGCACGATACTTCAACGGCATCCCGGTCAGGTGAGATTCATGAATGGTGTAAGGGCTGATGTCTTTATTGGCGGTATAGACGAAATTGAAGTCCAACGCGTGGAAATGGACGCCGAGTTTGCAAGCCAGCGCTTCGAAATAGAGATAATCGTCGAAGCTCAACGCGGTTTGCGCTACGCAGTCACCGTTGACCGTACGCTGCACCAGCGCACCGTTGTTGGTGATGCAGTAACAGCCTTCCTGCTGTAAATCCAGCTCCATCAAATAACGCTCAACGCCGATATAGGGGCGGCCGGTAGCCAGCACCACCTGCACCCCTTTCTCTCTGGCGGCGGCAATCGCGGCTTTTACCGCAGGTGAAATTTGATTTTGGGGCGTCAGCAACGTCCCGTCCATATCAATAGCGATCAGTTTTACAGACATAGTTTTTCCAGCATCAAGTTATCTGTTTTCATGCTAACGCGATTCAGCGATGAAGTCGTTAGTGAAATACGGCAGGGTGACAGGCGTATGACGCACAACGCAAAAAGCCGTGCGGTTAAGCACGGCTATATGGCAAACATGTTCTGCAATCGCCGTTATAGTTCTGCGCCGTTGCTGGAGATCACTGTCTTATACCAGTCAAAGCTCTTTTTCTTCGAGCGCTTGAACGTACCGGTGCCATCGTCGTGTTTATCCACGTAAATGAAACCATAGCGTTTGCTGTACTGACCGGTGGTGAACGACACGCAGTCGATGCAGCCCCACGGGGTATAGCCCATCAGCTCCACGCCATCTTCCACGACGGCTTTTTTCATCTGCTCGATATGCGCTTTGAGATATTCGATGCGGTAATCGTCGTTAATGCTGCCGTCGGCTTCCACCTTGTCCACCGCGCCAAAGCCGTTTTCGACAATGAACATCGGTTTCTGATAACGCTCGTAGAAGCTGTTCAGCGTATAGCGCAGACCAACCGGATCGATCTGCCAGCCCCACTCCGATGCCTTCACATGCGGGTTTTTCACGCCGCCGTCAAAGCCCGTAATCGCATCTTCTTTTTTCTGGCCTTTTGCCGCCAGCTGTACCGCGCTACTCATGTAGTAGCTGAAGCCCAGATAATCCGTGCAGCCTTCACGCAGCGTCTGTTCGTCTTCCGGCTGCATATCAATCTGATAGCCTTTGCGCGCCCACTCTTTCAGGATGTAAGACGGGTAGTAACCGCGCAATTGCACGTCACCGAACAGGTGGCGTTCACGCATCGCTTCCTGTGCAAACATCACGTCATCCGGGTGGCATGACCACGGATAGATCGGTACCAGCGCCAGCATGCAGCCAATTTTGAAGTTCGGGTTAATCTCATGACCCAGCTTCACCACTTTCGCACTGGCGACAAACTGATGGTGCAGCGTTTGGTACATCGCCTGCTCCGGCTTGTCGTGATCGGTAAAAATCACGCCGGAACAGCAGTAGCCAAACAGCGGATACTGCCAGTTACGCTGGTTGTTGATCTCATTGAAGGTCATCCAGTATTTCACTTTGGACTGGTAACGCTTCATGACCACTTCGCTATAGCGAACAAAGAAATCCACCACTTTACGGTTCAGCCAGCCGCCGTACTGCTTAACCAGATGATGCGGCATCTCAAAGTGGGACAGCGTAATCACGGGCTCGATGTTGTATTTCAGTAGTTCATCGAACAGATCGTCATAGAATTGCAGACCCGCTTCATTCGGCTCCAGCTCATCACCATTGGGGAAAATACGCGTCCAGGCAATCGAGGTACGGAAGCATTTGAAGCCCATTTCGGCAAACAGGGCAACATCCTGCTTATAGTGGGAATAGAACTCCACCGCCTGATGATTCGGATAACTGACACCAGGCTGTACGCCATCGGTAATCACACGGTCAACGCCGTGGGCACCGCCGGACAGAACATCGCAGATGCTGACGCCTTTGCCGCCTTGATCCCAACCACCTTCAACTTGATGCGCCGCAACCGCGCCGCCCCACAGAAAGTCTTTCGGTAATTGTTCAGCAGACATCTTGTTTCCTTTTCGTTAGTTCAGATTTACATGTTATTAATTTATAAGCGGTTTAATGGATAGCGTGTTTAATGAATAGACTGTTTAATAAATAGACTGCTTCAGGGTGGCGATTTCCCGATGCAGTTGAATCAGCTCCTCCACCAATTCACGGCATAGCATGGCGTTCATCAGGTGATCTTGCGCGTGAACCAGAATCAGGTTGACCGGGATTTTCCCGCTGCCCTCATCGGCACCAATCAAGGCCGTCTGGATTTGATGGGCTTTGCGCGCCGCAACGGAAGCCGTGTTCAACAGTTCTTCAGCCTTGTTCCAATCATATTTTCTGGCGGCGCTCAGCGCCTCCATTGAGCAGGATCGCGCCTCTCCCGCATAGATAATCAGTTCCATGACTGTCGTTTCATCGAGCATGGTTTTATCGAGCATCGCTAACTACCTCCTCTGCTGTACCCACTTCTTGTTCGACCAACTGACGTTCATACATTTTGAAGAAGGGGTAATAGATTAAGGACGAAACGACAATCAGTACCCCCACCAGCACGACCGCACGCCAGTCCCACCCCGTAGACCAGGCTGCGCCAATCGGGCCTGGCGTTGTCCAGGGCGCAAGAGAAATGACGCGATGCACTAAATCGGTTTTTAACGCGATATAGGCAAGGGTGGCGTTCACCAACGGCGCAGTAATAAACGGGATGAACAGCAGCGGGTTCATCACGACGGGTGAACCAAAAATCACCGGTTCGTTGATGTTGAACATGCTCGGCACCACAGCCAGTTTGCCGATGGATCGCAGGTGAGCAGAACGGCTGCGCAGATAGAGAAAGACCAGCCCCATGGTCGCTCCCGAGCCGCCTATCGTGATGAAAAACTGCCAGAAGGGTTCAATAAAGATTTTGGTGATCGGTGCGCCCGCGTTAAATGCTTCCTGATTGATCCCTAAGTTGGTCAGCCAGAACGCCTGCAAAATGCCGCCAACAATAACAGCACCGTGAATCCCGGCAAACCACAGCAGGTGACAGAGCAGTACCGCGATCAGGATGGCGGGTAACGAGTCAGATGCCGAAATAATCGGCGCAAAGACGGCCATGATCGCCTGCGGTAGCAGCATGCCGAACTGGCTCTGCATAAACAGGCTAAGCGGGAAAAGCGTCAGGAAGATAGCAAGAATCGGGATCAGCAGATCGAAAGACTGGCGGATTTTCGGCGGTACTTGTTCCGGCAGGCGAATGCCAATATTGTGCTTCTGCAAAAAATGCATCAGTTCCGTCGAATAGATCGCCACGATAATCGCGGTGAAAATCCCCTCGCCGCCCAGCGACCCAACCGGCAGGCTTTTGTCGATTTGCGGCGCCGCCACGACCATAAACGACATCAGCGCCAGGCTGGCCGCCATAAAACCGTTCATTTTATAGCTCTGCGCCAGGTTATAAGCGATGGCGCTGGTGATATACACCGCCATAATGCCCATCGTCATATTGTAGGGCATCATGATCTGTTCGCCGTGGCGTTCCACCATCCCCAACCACCACTGCGCAAACGCCCATTCACTGTTCGGGCTAAAAGGCGGATGAGCAAATAACATCATAAAAGAGCCGACAATTAAGAAAGGCATGGAGGCAATGAATCCATCCTTAATTGCCACAACATGACGCTGGCTGGAAAGTTTCGCCGCAATCGGGCTAATACGGTTTTCGATAACGCTGAATAATGACTCAGTTAATTTACTCATTATTCCTCCCGTTATATTACGCGATCATCGCCAGGGCATCGTTAAGGACTTTCTCCCCATTCATCATGCCGTAATCAACCATATTAATAACCGCAATCGGCTTCGCTTTTTCGTCAGCTATTGCTTTGAATTCAGGAAGTTTATACTTAATCTGCGGACCAAGAAGGCAGCAATCATATTGCTCAATGAGTTCATTAAACTCTTCAAAACCTACGGCTTTTATCTCAACAGCGATCGCTTTTTGCTCGGCGACCTTTTCCATTCGCTGTACCAGCATGCTGGTAGACATTCCTGCTGCGCAACAGAGTAAAATCTTATTCATACTGCACCTCACCGTCCGTTTTTTTATTATTCAAGCAAGACGAAAAATAATATGCAACCGGTTTCATATTGTTTTTACTGTTTTTTGAAGGCGATCATAAATAGCGCAAGTGGAGAATATTTTTATCCCTACATTCGCCATTGATGATAAAAAAGGAGGATTTTTCCCTATAATGACGGCATCAAGCTGCGCAAAAGGAGAACGGGAAAGTACGATGGTAACCATGCTCGATGTAGCGAAAAAAGCCGGTGTCTCCAAGGCCACCGTATCACGCGTGCTGACGGGAAATAACTACGTCAGTAAAACCACGCGGGATCGGGTATTCCGGGCGATCGAAGAGATTGGCTACCGGCCCAACCTGCTGGCGCGCCAGCTCGCCACGAGCAAATCGCAAATCATTGGTTTGGTCGTGACCAACACGCTATACAGCGGCCCCTATTTCAGTGAATTGCTGTTCCAAACGGCGACGATGACGGAAAAATACGGGCGGCAGCTCATCATGGCGGACGGCAAACACAGCGCCGAAGAAGAACGGGAAGCGATTCAGTTTCTGCTCGATTTACGCTGCGATGCCGTCATTATCTATCCGCGCTTTCTTTCTATCGATGCACTGGAAAGCATCATCGAACAGCATGAACAGCCGATCATGGTCGTCAACCGTACGCTGCATCGGCACGGTGACAACAGTATCTGCGCCGACCACCAACAACACGGCCATAATGCCGTCAACTACCTGATTGCGCAGGGTCACCGTGATATTGCGTTTATCTGCGGATCGGCGAATTCTCCCACTGGCGCGAGCCGACTAGCGGGCTACCGGCAAGCGCTGGAGGAAAATGGGATTCCCTATAGCGACAAGCGGGTTGCACCCGGCGACTGGACCCATGATAGCGGCTATACGGCAGCAAAAATCCTGCTGCAACAGGCGGCCACCTTCAGTGCACTGGTCGCCAGCAATGACGATATGGCGATTGGCGCGGCAAAAGCGTTGCGCGAACACGGCCTGACGATTCCGCAGGACGTTTCGCTGTTGGGGTTCGACGATTTGCCGATGGCCTCATGGTTCTACCCGCCGCTCACTACCGTGCACGTCCCCGTCGCAGAGATGATTAACTATACCCTTGAGAAGCTGCTGTGTCGGCTGGAAGGTGAAACCATCCTGCCTGCGCCAGACTTCAAAGGCGAATTGATTATCCGCGACTCCATCAGCAAAGGCCCCGCCGCTTAACCCATCGCTCACTCGGTGAGGTGTCATGCCTCACCTTGCCTCCGTCATCACATTAATGCCCGTTTATGGCTGCGCTGATTTGTGACATTTTCGTGAATAGCCTAAAGGGATATTGCTTCCCGCCGATAATACAATTGTGATTTTCATCACAAAAATACGAGTCATATAAGGGAATGCCCATAAAAAACAAAGGACAGTAATGCACTGATTCTTTTATGAAAAAAGCACCCATATACCCTAAATTGACGGGTATAGGCGCTTATATCCCAGGGGATATTACGCATATGTCTACAACACTGTTACCGGTTAATCACAGCACCCCATACATCCACGCCTCACCAGACGCGTCAAAAAGAAAACTCAGCACACGGACGCTGATGCTACTGGCAGGCGTTACCACTATCGCACTCGGTTTTATTCTCACTATCGGCCTGCTGATCTGGCAATCCGGCCAGCAGCAAAAGACCATCGCACAGCAGTATCTTGAGCAAACGGCGTATACCAACAGCTACCTGATTCAGCAAAAACTGGATGTCGCACTCCATGCAGCGCGCAATCTGGTGCAGAGCGTTGTCAGCCTGCAAGAAGCAGGCAACGCCGATCGGAAAACCGCAGAAACACTGCTGAAGAATGCGCTGAAGAGCCACCCTGATTTCCTTTCGATGTCGCTGGCATGGGAACCAGATGCGTTCGACGGCAAAGATCGAGAGTACGCTGGCCAGCCCGATCAGGATCCGCAAGGCCGCTTCGTCCGTTATGTCGACCGCGATACCGCAGGCAACGTTGCGCTGCATAATCTGGTGGATTATGAAACGCCCGGCAGCGGCGATTACTATCTGCTGCCGAAGAAACTCCAGAAAGAAGTGATTCTGGAACCGTATAGCTACCCTTACAAAGGCGTCGATGTCCTGCTGACCTCCATTGCCGTGCCCATCATCATCAACAACAAATTTTACGGCTCCGTTACCGCGGATTTCTCGCTGGATACGCTGCAACAGCTGACCAACAACATAAAACCCTATGAGGGAACGGGCTACGCCCAACTGCTGTCCCACACTGGCGCCTACATTTCTCACCCAGACAAAGCCCGGGTGACCAAAAAAATTGAAAACGACCCAACGCTGCTTGAGCATGTCACGACAGGGCAGCCTTATCAGATTGAACGTGACAATGCTGTGCTGAACACGCCAGCGTTTAACGTGTATGTGCCAGTCACCATCGGCAATACCGGCACGCCTTGGATACTCGGCCTGTCAGCTCCGGTCAATGTGGTGATGGCGAAAACGGTGCAGCAGCGGAACCTGGGGCTGCTGCTGATGGTACTGAGTATCGTGGTGGTTTCCGGCGTACTGGGCATCATATTTAACCGCAAGGTCGCTCGTCCTATCGGTGGGGAACCTTCTCAGGCGGCGCAGATCGCCCTGTCCGTCGCGCAGGGGGATTTAACGCAAACCATCCCCGTACAACCGAAGGACGACAGCAGTATTTTTTACGCCATGAACGCCATGCAGGCACAGTTGAGGGGTATCGCCGAGCAGCTGATTAGCACCAGCGAATCCGTCAGCCACGGCGCGACGGAAATTGCGGCAGGCAACACCGATCTGGCTTCCCGTACCGAGCAACAGGCGGCGGCTCTGGAAGAAACTGCCGCCAGCATGGAGCAGATTACGGCGACGGTAAAACAGAATGCGGATAACGCCCATAACGCCACCACACTGGCGCAGAACGCGGCCCACATCGCTCAGAAAGGTGACAAGATAGTCGGTCAGGTTGTTCACATTATGAGTGAAATCGACGACAGTTCGAAGAAAATTGCCGACATTACCAGCATCATCAATGGTATCGCGTTCCAAACCAATATTCTGGCACTCAACGCGGCGGTGGAAGCCGCCAGAGCGGGCGAACAAGGGCGCGGTTTTGCCGTTGTTGCCAACGAGGTGCGTAACCTCGCGCAGCGCAGCGCCAGTGCCGTAAAAGATATCACCGCGCTGATTACGGAATCCGCCAGCCGCGTCGACAGCGGCGTCACGCTGGTTCAGAGCGCCGGTGAGACCATGCAGGACATGCTGCGTGCCGTCACGTCGGTAAAAGACATCATGGATGAGATCGTCTCCGCATCGGACGAACAATCGCGTGGGATCAGCCAGGTGACACAGGCCGTTCATGAGATGGACGGCGTCACCCAGCAGAACGCAGCACTGGTGCAGGAAGCCACGGCTGCGGCCGCGTCGCTGGAAGAACAGGCCAGACAGCTCGCCCAGACAGTGCTGGTCTTCAAGCTCTCGTAATCCTCCTTCTTCACCCACTCCCCACACGGGCCGGAAACGGCCCGTGCATTATTCCCAACGTGGGCAGCCGTCCTCGAACGAATGTGACGTTGGCTTCAGCTCCGGGCTGTTTTTCTCATCAAAATTTCCAATTGTCAGCGCAATGGTTGGCTCATCATCAATCGCTCCCAGCGTGCTGCCGCAGTGCGGGCAAAAAGCCCGGCTGGAGTAATCAGACGACCGATAGCGCGCGGGCTCTCCGCCTTCACCAATCCACTCAACCGCTGACCGGGGAAACTCAACCCACAACAGCGTTGGCGCACCGGAATGCTGCTGGCAATAAGTACAGGAGCAGGCATGGGGATTGCCCGGTTCACCCGTTGCTCTGAACCGAATCTGCCCACATAAACACCCACCCAAATATGATTTGATCATCACGCTACTCTCTCCCTATTCTGCCGAAAAGGCGGGTATCAATATTCACCATAGATGATATAAGTAATATGCTAACCTTATGATCCCTTTGCCAGGGAGTGACGCCCAGTCCTTGCGCCAGCTCTCACGATAATAAAATCTACAGACCCGTAAGCTACAAATATATATGAAATTCATAAAATTACCGCTACTGGCGCAAATCTCATCAGCGCATTTGGTGAGTCACTTCCATATGATGGTGCTACCTGCACTTATTCCGCTGCTATCAGCCCAGCGCGATATCAGTTTTGTTGAACTTGGGTTTGCGCTCAGCGTATTCAACATTGTCTCCGCCTGTGTACAGACGCCGATTGGTTTTATGGTGGACCGCATCGGTGCGCGCCGCACATTAACCGCAGGCTTAGCGCTCGGAAGCCTCTGTTTTCTCTCGCTCGGTTTCTCAGGCAGCTATGTTTGGCTGGTCGCCGCGATGGGGCTGGCTGGCGTGGCAAACGCGGTTTATCACCCGGCGGATTACGCCTTACTGTCGCGCGGTATTGATGAAAAACGTATGGGCCGCGCCTTCTCGGTGCATACCTTCTCCGGCTTTCTGGGTACGGCCATTGCGCCCGGCATTTTGCTGTCCATCGCCGCCTTTTCCGGCATCAATAGCGCCTTCATCGTTTCTGGCATCATCGGCTTACTGACGATACCACTGCTTCTGACCGATCGCGATGAACCTAGCCGAGTGAAGCCTGCGGTGACAAGCACCCAGCCAGGCAAAGTGCGTGCGCCTGTGTTCACACTGCCGATTCTGGCGCTGTTGATTCTGTTCCTGCTGCTGAATTTAAGTACGGGGTCAATCCAGAACTTCTCGGTGACGGCGCTAGTTACGGGCTACGATTTGTCGCTATCACAGGCTAACGTGGCGCTTACCGCATTCCTGTTCGCCAGCGCCTTTGGCGTACTGGCTGGCGGCGCATTGGCGGATAAAACCAGGCGTCATGGGCTGGTAGCGACAGCGGCGCTGGCCGTGACCGCCGTGCTGGTCAGTATTGTTGCCCTGTATTCCTTACCGACTCTCGTGCTGGTGCCGTTGCTGGCTGCTGCCGGTTTCCTCTCCGGTATGATCGCGCCCTCTCGGGATATGCTGGTGCGTGCCGCCTCACCGCCGGGCGCGGAAGGACGGGTATTTGGGATTGTTTCTACTGGCTTCAACATCGGCGGGGCGGCGGGGCCGGTGCTATTCGGCTGGCTGCTGGATCACGGTCACCCTCACGCCATTTTCTGGTCTGCCGTCATCTTTATGCTGATCACGGCGTTTATCACTCTGCTACAGGAAATGCGCAGCGCCAAACGGCGTGCGCCGGCCTGATGAAAAGATATAAAAAAACGTAGGGAGCGTTTTTCAACGTCGCTCGCGACGGCCCAAAGGGTGGCGGGCAGGAAGCTCGTCATAAAAAAAGCCAGCTTCGCAGGGAGCTGGCTCAGGTTGCTGATAAACCGATCGAGCGGTGATAATGGATAGATCGTAAAGACGCTGTAAACACATCCCTGTGCGCTCGGATTGCGCAGATATGAATCTCATCCCTGAGATTCACCCTTACAGGGCCGTCGCAAGCGACGTTCAAAAGCGCTCCTGACGCTTTTGTCCATGGCGCAAACGCTTTACTCTTCTATTCCATTATCACCGTTTTCACTCTTCAGAAAGACTTATCAACGGTCAGAATTTATCTAAATCAGATATCGATATTCATCGCTTTCAGGGCGTTCTCTTCGATAAATGCACGACGTGGTTCAACCGCATCGCCCATCAGGGTCGTGAACAGTTCATCGGCAGCAATGGCGTCTTTCACCGTCACGCGCAGCATGCGGCGGCTGGTCGGATCCATCGTGGTTTCCCACAGCTGATCCGGGTTCATTTCACCCAGACCTTTATAACGCTGTACGGTCAGACCACGGCGGGACTCTTTCACCAGCCACTCCAGCGCCTGCTCAAAGCTGGCAACCGGTTGACGACGCTCACCACGTTCGATGTACGCATCTTCTTCGATTAGGCCGCGCAGTTTTTCACCCAGCTGATTCAATTTGCGATATTCGCTACCCGCGACGAAGCCTGCGCCCAGCGGATAATCGGTATCCACACCGTGCGTACGTACACGCAGCGCCGGTTCAAATACGCCACGTTCTTCATCATGGTGAATGACAAAGCTGTAGGTGCTGCCGTGCACTTCGTTTTCGTTCAGGCTGCTAACCAGCGATTCCGCCCACGCCTGCACCTTCTCACGCTCGCTCAAATCCGCTTCGGACAGCGTCGGTTGATAGATCAGACGGTTCAGTAATGCACGTGGGAAGCGGCGCTCCATACGACCGATTTGCTTTTGTACGGCATAGTGTTCAGCAACCAGTTTCTCCAGCGGTTCACCCGCCAGCGCAGGAGCCTGTGCATTGGTGTGCAGCGTTGCGCCGTCCAGTGCCAGCATAATCTGGTACTGATCCATCGCTTCATCATCTTTAATGTACTGTTCCTGTTTGCCTTTTTTCACCTTGTACAGCGGCGGCTGCGCAATATAAACGTGACCACGCTCAACGATTTCAGGCAACTGACGGTAGAAGAAGGTCAACAGCAAAGTACGGATGTGCGAACCATCCACGTCCGCATCGGTCATGATAATGATGTTGTGATAGCGCAGTTTGTCCGGGTTGTACTCATCGCGGCCAATACCGCAACCCAGCGCGGTGATCAGCGTCGCCACTTCCTGCGAGGACAGCATCTTGTCAAAGCGCGCTTTCTCAACGTTCAGGATTTTACCCTTCAACGGCAGAATCGCCTGATTCTTACGGTTACGCCCCTGCTTGGCAGAGCCGCCCGCTGAGTCCCCTTCCACCAGGTACAGTTCAGACAGCGCCGGATCACGTTCCTGACAGTCCGCCAGTTTGCCCGGCAGGCCAGCCAAATCGAGCGCACCTTTACGGCGTGTCATATCACGGGCTTTACGCGCCGCTTCGCGAGCACGTGCAGCATCAATAATTTTGCCGACCACGATTTTGGCGTCTGACGGGTTTTCCATCAGATAATCCACCAGCTTCTCGTTCATCAGGGATTCAACCGCGGTTTTCACTTCGGAAGAAACCAGCTTGTCTTTGGTCTGAGAGGAGAATTTCGGATCCGGCACTTTCACGGAAACCACGGCAATCAGCCCTTCACGCGCATCGTCACCGGTGGCGCTGACTTTGGCTTTCTTGCTGTAGCCTTCTTTATCCATGTAAGTATTCAGCGTACGGGTCATCGCGGCACGGAAACCGGCCAGGTGCGTACCACCGTCGCGCTGTGGAATGTTGTTGGTAAAGCAGTAAATGTTTTCCTGGAAACCATCGTTCCACTGCAATGCTACTTCCACGCCGATGTCATCTTTCACCGTCGAAAAATAAAACACATTCGGGTGAATTGGCGTTTTGTTGCGGTTCAGGTAATCAACGAAGGCCTTGATACCGCCGTCATAATGGTAGTGATCGGCTTTATCTTTCTCACGCTCGTCGATCAAGCGAATGGAAACACCGGAGTTCAGGAACGACAGCTCGCGCAGACGCTTAGCCAGAATTTCATACTCGAACTCCACCACGTTGGTGAACGTCTCATGGCTCGGCCAGAAGCGCACCGTGGTACCGGTTCTGTTAGTGTCGCCCGTCACGGCCAGCGGTGCCTGTGGCACGCCGTGTTTATAGGTCTGCTCGTGAAGTTTTCCATCGCGGTGAATAACCAGCGTCAGTTTTTCTGACAGAGCGTTAACCACGGAAACCCCTACGCCGTGCAAGCCGCCGGAGACTTTATACGAGTTATCATCGAACTTACCGCCAGCGTGCAGCACGGTCATGATCACTTCAGCCGCAGACACGCCCTCTTCCGGGTGAATCCCCGTCGGAATACCACGACCATCATCCTGCACCGATACTGAGTTATCAGCATGGATGGTGATGATAATGTCTTTACAATAGCCAGCGAGTGCTTCGTCGATAGCGTTGTCCACAACCTCGAATACCATGTGATGCAGGCCGGTACCGTCGTCCGTATCGCCGATATACATACCTGGGCGTTTACGTACCGCATCCAGCCCTTTCAATACCTTGATACTTGAGGAGTCATAAGAATTCGACATCAACGTTTCTCGCTCATTTTAGTCCTGTGATTGAACCGTTATTTTACCCTGTTCCACGCGGAACATCTTGCCCTTTTCACCAACCATGTCTTCTATCTGCTCAGCGCTGACCGCGCTGACAAAAACCTGTGCATGGGTGGCTTTCAACCGTTCAGCCAGCAAACGGCGGCGGGTACTATCCAGTTCGGAAGCAAAATCATCAATCAGATACAGACAGCGGAGTCCGTTCTGACGGGTGAGAAATTCACCCTGAGCCAGCCTCAGCGCACACATCAGCAGCTTGAGCTGACCACGGGACAGCATATCCTCGACCGCCACGCCGCTGGCGCGGATGCGGAAGTCGGCTTTATGCGGCCCCAGCGCCGTATAACCTAACATACGGTCGCGTTCGAACTGCCGTTCCAGCAGTTCTGCATACTCACTTTCTTTATCCCAGCCGCGCTGGAAAGAGAAACTGAGAGAAAATTCAGGCAGAAATTGCGTACAGGTCGTGGCGATATCATTGGCAATCGCCGCACTGTATTGCGCACGCCATTCGCTGATACGTTCCGCCAGTGGCACCAGTTCCTGATCCCAGGCTCTGAGCTGCCCATAGTGACTCACCTGACGCAGCGCCGCATTACGCTGGCGCAACAAACGCTTCATGTTGCTCCAGGCCGCGAAAAAACCGGGTTCGTTATGGAAACACCCCCAGTCGAGAAAGGCGCGACGAAACTTCGGCCCACCGTTGAGCAGGGTAAATCCTTCCGGGGTGATCAGCTGTATCGGCAGCAGTTGCGCCAGTTCAGCGACTTTATGGCCGTCGCTGCCGTCAATCCGCACCTTGCTGTCGCCCTGACGGTTTTTGCTTAACCCGACGGAGCGCTCCGTTTCTGTGCCATCAATACGGCCATGCAGCACAAACTCAGGCTGGTCATGACGGATGACACGCCCCGCCTGAATGCTACGAAACGCCCGTCCGTGCCCTAGCGTATAAATCGCTTCCAGTACGCTGGTTTTACCGCTGCCGTTGGCACCCACTAAAAAATTGAAACCGGGAACCAGCGCCAGATCGGCCGCTTCGATATTGCGGAAATCTTTGATGAGAAGACGAGTGAGAGCCATGTTGCAGATATCTTATATGGGAGGGCAAGTAGACTTGCCCGATAATTCTACAACCGCATTGGCATGACGACATAGGCCGCCGCCCGGCTGGCGCTATCTTCGATCTGCACGCTGGAAACGGAGTCGGTCAGCAACAAACGAACACCGTCGCACTTCAGCGCGTTCAGCACATCCAGCACATAGCTAACGTTAAAGCCGATTTCCATCTCAGTGCCGTCGTACTGCACATCCAGAATCTCTTCCGCTTCTTCCTGCTCTGGGTTGTTGGCAGTAATTTTGAGCTGATTCTGAATCAGGTGCAGGCGTACGCCGCGGAATTTCTCATTCGATAAAATCGCCGCACGAGAGAAGGCCTGCTTGAGCAAATCACAGCTGGCTTCCAACGTTTTATCCGGGTTCTTCGGCAATACGCGGCGATAATCAGGGAAACGCCCATCGACCAGCTTCGACGTAAAAATGAAGTCGCCGACATGCGCGCGAATATTGTTGCTACCGATTTGCAGCTGTAACGGCGTATCGCCGCCATCCAGCAAACGCACCAGCTCCATCACACCTTTACGCGGCACGATCACCGAATGTGACGGTAAAGGTTGGCCAACTGGCATGGAGCAGACCGCCAGACGGTGGCCATCAGTCGCGACTGTGCGCAACTCTTCACCTTCGGTTTCAAACAACATACCGTTGAGGTAGTAGCGAACATCCTGATGCGCCATCGAAAACTGTGTTGCTTCGATCAAACGCTTCATCGTCGCCTGCGGCAGAGAAAATTCAACATCGCTCTGCCAGTCATCCAGATTAGGGAAATCCGCCGCGGGTAGCGTAGACAGCGAGAAACGGCTGCGGCCAGAGCGCACCAGCATGCGATCGCCATCCAGCATGATGGTAATTTCAGCGCCTTCCGGCAAACCCCGGCAAATATCAAACAGTTTGCGGGCAGGGACGGTCGTGGCACCTGGCTCATGCGGCTGCGTCAGCGCAACCTTCGCCACCATTTCCATTTCCAGATCGGTACCGGTCAGCGACAGCGCGCCTTCCGTCACCTGAACCAGCAGGTTGCCCAGAATCGGTAAAGTCGGCCGGCCGCCCAGCGGGCTGCTGACCTGTTGTAATGGCTTTAACAGACGTTCGCGTTCAACAATAAATTTCATAGTGTTATGACGATAGAGTTCTGATTAAATTGGAAAAATCTTCTTTGATGTCGTGGCTTTCTTCACGCAACTGCTCAATCTTGCGGCAGGCATGCAACACCGTCGTATGGTCACGCCCGCCAAAGGCATCGCCGATTTCCGGCAGGCTGTGATTCGTCAGTTCTTTCGCCAACGCCATCGCCATCTGGCGCGGACGCGCCACCGAGCGGGAACGACGTTTAGACAGCAGGTCGGCTACCTTGATTTTATAGTATTCCGCCACCGTCTTTTGAATATTGTCGATAGTAACCAGTTTTTCCTGCAACGCCAGCAAATCGCGCAGCGCTTCACGCACAAAATCAATGGTGATGGAGCGGCCGGTAAAATTGGCGTTAGCGATAACACGGTTCAGTGCGCCTTCCAGCTCACGCACGTTAGAACGCAGGCGCTTAGCAATAAAGAAGGCCACTTCACCAGGTAGGCGAATATCGTTTTCATCTGCCTTCTTCATCAGAATCGCCACGCGGGTTTCCAGCTCTGGCGGTTCAATCGCGACCGTTAAGCCCCAGCCGAAGCGGGATTTCAGGCGATCTTCCACACCGTTGATCTCTTTCGGGTAACGGTCAGACGTCAGAATGATTTGCTGGTTGCCTTCCAGCAGCGCGTTGAAGGTATGGAAGAACTCTTCCTGCGAACGCTCTTTATTAGCAAAGAATTGAATATCATCGATGAGCAGTGCATCAACAGAACGGTAGTAGCGTTTGAACTCTTCAATCGCATTGTTCTGCAACGCCTTCACCATATCCTGCACAAAACGCTCGGAGTGCATGTAGACCACCTTCGCGTTGGGTTTACGGGCAATGATGCCATTCCCTACCGCGTGCAACAGGTGCGTTTTACCCAAACCTGTACCGCCATAAAGAAACAGCGGGTTATAGGCGCCACCGGGGTTATCGGCCACCTGACGCGCCGCCGCACGTGCTAACTGGTTCGATTTACCCTCAACGAAGTTATCAAACGTATGCTTGGGATTCACATTGGAACGGTAGGTATGCTCTGCCTGTGCCGGTGAGTTATCCCAGCTTGGACGTACCGGTGCCGAGCGTACCTGCTGCGCAGGCGCAGCACTGACCTGCTTGTGATGCGGCTGTGCAGGCTGGCTGAGAGCCTGAACCAGCGGTTTACTCCCCACCTCAAAACGCAGCAAAGGGGCATCCATCCCGCAGAAATCATTCAGCAGGCCATTGATATTATTTAAGTATTTATCACGAACCCAATCCAGCACAAAGCGATTGGGGGCGTAGAGCGCCAGAGTGTTATCACTCAGCTCCGCCTGCAACGGGCGTATCCACATACTGAATTCTGTGGCAGGTAACTCATCCTGCAA